>NZ_CALROT020000007.1:0-194617 GCF_943369875.1 Vulcanococcus limneticus LL | reverse complement strand
TCCAGGGCTCCTCGTGTGGGTGTCCGCCACACCGTGAAGATCGGCTGGTGGGCCTATCGCCTCTGGGACCGCCAGGACTGCATCGACCTCAGCGCCGCCTTTGCCTACCACAGCCTCCAGTCCTTCTTTCCGGTTCTGCTCATTGCGCTCGGTGTTCACCCATAAAAAAGGGGGCCCGATCAGGGCCCCCAGGGAAGGTTGGCTAGGAATCTGCTGGTCAGACGCCGCTGCCGGCCAGTTCGGGAATGGCCACGGCGCCCTGCTTGCGGATCACCACCTGCTTGTCGTCGTTGACATCGACCACGGCAGAGTCGCCCTCGCCGATGCGACCGCTGAGGAACTCCTCGGCCAGGGAATCTTCCAGGAGGCGCATCACGGCCCGACGCAGGGGACGAGCCCCGTAGCTGGGGTTGTAGCCCTCTTCCACAAGACGCTCCTTGAAGGCCTCGGTGACGGAGAGATGGATGCCCTTCTCGGCCATGCGACCAAAGACTTCCTTGAGCATGATCTCGGCGATCTCCTTGACCTCGTCGCGGCTGAGCTGACGGAAGACGATGATCTCGTCGAGGCGGTTGAGGAACTCGGGGCGGAAGTACTGCTTCAGCTCTTCGTTCACCAGCGAGCGGATGCGGTTGTAGTTGGTCTCCTCGGCGTCGCCACCGCCGAATTCGAAGCCAAGGCCGCCGCCACCTTTCTCGATAACTTTCGAACCGATGTTCGAGGTCATGATGATCAGGGTGTTCTTGAAATCCACCGTGCGGCCCTTGGAATCGGTCAGACGACCGTCTTCCAGCAGCTGCAGCAGCAGGTTGAACACATCGGGGTGGGCCTTCTCGATCTCATCGAACAGCACCACGGTGTAGGGCCGACGGCGTACGGCTTCGGTGAGCTGGCCGCCCTCGTTGAAGCCCACATAGCCCGGAGGCGAGCCGATCAGCTTGCTGACCGTGTGGCGCTCCATGAACTCGGACATGTCGAGGCGGATCATCGCCTCTTCGCTGCCGAAGAAGTAGGCCGCCAGCGACTTGGTCAGTTCCGTCTTGCCGACGCCGGTGGGGCCGGAGAAGATGAAGCTGGCGATCGGCCGGTTGGGGTTCTTCAGACCCACCCGGGCGCGGCGGATGGCGCGGGACACGGCCTTCACGGCTTCGTCCTGACCGATCAGGCGCTGGTGGAGGGTCTCCTCCATGTTCAGCAGCTTGACGGACTCGCTCTCGGTGAGCTTCTGAACGGGCACGCCGGTCCAGGAGGCCACGATGTGGGCGATGTCCTCTTCGGTGACGACCGGGTTGCGGTCGACGGCCGGCAGTTCAGCCACGGCCACTGCGGCCTCGCCTTCGACCTCCGCGCCGCCTTCCGCCGCGGCGGGTTCTTCCTCCTTGCGGGACTGCAGGATGGAGCGGATCTGCTCGCGCAGCTCCACTTCCTTGTCGCGCAGTTCGCCGGCCTTGCCGAAGTCCTGTTCGCGGACGGCGTCGTCCTTCTGCTTCTGGATCTCCCGCAGCTGCTTGTCCACTTCCTTGGCGGCAGGGGGCAGCTTGGAGTTCATCAGCCGCACGCGGCTGCCGGCCTCGTCGATCAGGTCGATCGCCTTGTCCGGCAGGAAGCGGTCGGAGATGTAGCGATCGCCCAGGGTGGCGGCGGCGATGAGGGCCTCGTCGGCGATCTTGAGGCGGTGGTGGGCCTCGTAGCGCTCCTTGAGACCCCGCAGGATCTCGATGGTGTCGTCCACCGACGGCTCACCCACCATCACCGGCTGGAAGCGGCGCTCCAGGGCCGCATCGCGCTCGATGTGCTTGCGGTACTCATCGAGGGTGGTGGCGCCGATGCACTGCAGCTCGCCGCGGGCCAGGGCGGGCTTGAGGATGTTGGCGGCGTCGATGGCGCCTTCCGCCGCACCGGCCCCGATCAGGGTGTGCACCTCGTCGATGACGAGGATCACGTTGCCGGCGCTGCGGATCTCCTCCATGATCTTCTTGAGGCGCTCCTCGAACTCACCCCGGTACTTGGTGCCGGCCACCAGCAGGCCGATGTCCAGGGTGAGAACGCGCTTGTCCTCCAGGATGTCCGGGATGTCGCCGGAGTTGATGCGCTGGGCCAGGCCCTCGGCGATGGCGGTCTTGCCGACGCCGGGCTCGCCGATCAGCACCGGGTTGTTTTTGGTGCGGCGCCCGAGGATCTGGATGACGCGCTCGATCTCGTGCTGGCGGCCCACCACCGGGTCCAGCTTGCCGTCGGCGGCCTGCTGGGTGAGGTTGCTGCCGAATTCGTCGAGGGTGGGGGTCTTGGTGGAGCCCTTGCTGCCGCCACCGGAGCTGACCTCCGCGGTCTCGCCCAGCATGCGGATCACCTGGGTGCGCACCTTGGCCAGGTCCACGCCGAGGTTCTCAAGCACCCGGGCGGCGACGCCTTCGCCCTCGCGGATCAGGCCCAGCAGCAGGTGCTCGGTGCCGATGTAGTTGTGGCCGAGCTGGCGGGCCTCCTCCAGGGAGAGCTCCAGCACGCGCTTGGCTCGGGGGGTGAAGGGGATCTCCACGGCCACGAAACCGGAGCCGCGGCCGATGATCTTCTCGACCTCGACCCGGGCGTCCTTGAGGTTGACCCCCATGGACTTGAGGACTTTCGCGGCCACACCGGTGCCCTCGCCGATCAGGCCCAGCAGGATCTGCTCGGTGCCGACGAAGTTGTGGCCGAGGCGGCGGGCCTCCTCCTGGGCCAGCATGATCACCTTGATGGCCTTCTCGGTAAACCGCTCGAACATGGGGCGGTGCCTTTTGCGGGTGTCACCAACCTATCAGGGTTGGACGGTGGTGTGTGGTTGCGGCGGCCACGGGGGCAAAGCCGCTGCGGCGCAGCTGGACTGCCCAGGTGTTTCCAACAATTCAAGCGCCTGAACTTTCGGTTCTTCGCATCAAAAAATGGCGGCAATCCGCACAGCCGCTCAGCGGTCGCCGGAGGAGGCCTCCCGCCCGATTCGCCGCCATTGGATCAGGGCGTCCTGGCCGTTGCGGTAGTAGCGGCGACGGACCCCTGCGGTCTGGAAGCCCAGGGCGCCATAGAGGGCCTGGGCCGCCCCGTTGTCGGCCGCGACCTCCAGGGTGGCGTGGCAGGCTCCGCGCCCCACGGCTTCGGCCAGCAGGGCCTCCAGCAGCCGGCGGCCCAGGCCGCCGCGGCGATGGGCCGGATGCACGGCCACCACGGTGATGTGCAGCTCGTCCACCACCAGCCAGCCGCAGGTCAGCCCCACCAGGGCCGGCCCCTGCCAGAGGCCGAGGCCGGGGCGCTCCGCCGCCGCCAGCTCCGTGTGCCACTGCTGGGCGGACCACAGTCCCCCCAGGGCCGTGCTGTCGAGGGCCAGGCAGGCCTCGAGATCCGCCGGGGTCAGCGGTGACAGCCGCAGGCCGGAGGGGGCCGCTGCCCCTCGGGCCGGGCCATCCGCCGCCGCATCCCGGGCCGCCCCCTGCGCCGGCGTGGCCGCGGGCTGGGCTGGCGGACCGGGTTCGCTGGGCACGGAAGGCAGGCCGGGTGCTGCCTACGATTGTGAACTTGTTCTGTCACACGGCCCCGCGATGAGCAGCAGCACGGCCAGCGCCCCCTCCGGTGCCGCGATCAGCGCCGATGCCGCCGGCGCCGGGCCCGGAACCCCCGCAGCGTCCTCCGCTCCCCGCCCGTTCGAGGCCGACCGGGATGTGGACAGCCCCAACCGCAACCTGACCCCGCTCACCACCCGCCTCGACGCCCGGGGCCAGCTGGAGGTGGGCGGCATGGCCCTGGGGGAGCTGGCCCGCCGCTACGGCACGCCCCTCTACGTGCTGGATGAGGCCACCCTGCGGGGCACCTGCGCCGCCTATCGCGACGCCCTGGCGGCCCACTACCCCGGCCCTGCCCTGGCCCTCTATGCCTCCAAGGCCAACAGCAGCCTGGCGATCACCGCCCTGGTGGCCTCCGAGGGGCTGGGCCTCGATGCCGTGTCGGCCGGCGAGCTGCTCACGGCCCTGGAGGGCGGCATGGCCCCCGATCGGATCGTCTTCCACGGCAACAACAAGTCCGTTGAGGAGCTGGCCCTGGCGGTGCAGCACGGGGTCACCGTGGTGGT
This sequence comes from Vulcanococcus limneticus LL, assembly GCF_943369875.1. Classification (GTDB taxonomy): domain Bacteria; phylum Cyanobacteriota; class Cyanobacteriia; order PCC-6307; family Cyanobiaceae; genus Vulcanococcus; species Vulcanococcus limneticus_A. The sequence goes on along the minus strand of NZ_CALROT020000007.1, from coordinate 190,521 downwards.
CGACAACTGGTTCGACCTGGAGAACCTGGCGGCCCTGGCGCCGGCGGCCCCGGTGACCCTGATGCTGCGCTTCACCCCCGGCATCGAGTGCCACACCCACGAGTACATCCGCACCGGCCACCTCGACAGCAAGTTCGGCTTTGATCCCGACCAGCTGGAGCCGGTGCTCCGGCACCTCGCCGGCTGCCCCTGGGCCCGCCTCACCGGTCTGCATGCCCACATCGGCTCCCAGATCTTCGAGCTGCAGCCCCACCACGACCTGGCGGCGGTGCTGGCCGATGCCCTGGCCCTGGCCCGCTCCCTGGGCCATCCGGTGAGCGACCTGAACGTGGGCGGCGGCCTCGGCATCCGCTACGTGGCCAGCGACGATCCGCCGTCGATCCAGCAGTGGGTGCGCACCGTGGCCGAGGCGGTGGTCGCCGCCTGCCGGGAGCGCGACCTGGAGCTGCCCCGGCTGCTCTGTGAACCGGGGCGTTCCCTGGTGGCCACCGCCGGCGTGACCCTCTACACGGTGGGCAGCCGCAAGGAGATCCCCGGCATCCGCACCTATCTGTCGGTGGATGGCGGCATGAGCGACAACCCGCGGCCGATCACCTACCAGTCGCGCTACACGGCGCTGCTGGCGGAGCGGCCCGAGGCCGAGGCCAGCGAGACGGTGACCGTGGCCGGCAAGCACTGTGAATCCGGCGACGTGCTGCTCAAGGACCTGGCCCTGCCGCCCGCCACCAGCGGCGACGTGCTGGCTGTGTTCGCCACCGGGGCCTACAACGCCTCGATGGCCTCCAACTACAACCGCATCCCCAGACCGGCCGCCGTGCTGGTGGCCGATGGCCGGGCCGATCTGGTGCAGCGTCGCGAGCGGCCGGACGAGCTGCTGCGTTACGACGTCCTGCCGGAGCGGCTGCGGCCGGTAGCCTGACCCCGAGCAGGGGGCAGGTCAGCAGTGTTTGGGCTTGGGCCGTTGGATCTGCGGCTGCTGCTGGATCTGCTCTTCGCCACGGGCCTCGGCATGGTGCTGCTGGCCCGGGTCAACGAGCCCCGCACCCTCTGGCTGCTGCGGGGCTATCTCACCCTGGTGGCCCTGGCCTGGGTGGTGCAGCGCTTCGCCGACCTGCCGCTCACCAGCAAGCTGGTGGATGCCCTGGTGCTGGCCTGCAGCCTGGCCCTGGCCATCCTCTGGCAGGGGGCGCTGCGGCGCCTGATGGAACTGCTGGGAACCGGCCGGCTCGATGTGCTCTTCGGCAGTCGCCGGGCCGATCAGCTGGCCTCGGGCTCGGTGGCTGTGCTGAGCGAGGCGGCCGGACGGCTGTCCCAGCTGCGGCGCGGTGGCCTGATCGTGCTCGATCTGGGCAGTGACCTGCGCCCGGAGGACTTCCTGAATCCCGGCATCGCCCTCGATGCCCAGCTCTCGGTGGATCTGCTGCTCAACCTCTTCGCCCAGGACACGCCGCTCCACGACGGGGCCGTGCTGGTGAAGGACAACCGCATCCTCTCGGCGGGGGTGATCCTGCCCCTGTCGCGCCACCAGGGCCTGAACCGCTACGGCACCCGCCACCTGGCGGCCCTGGGGATCACCGAGCGCTTCGATCGCTGCCTGTGCATCGTGGTGTCCGAGGAGACGGGCACCCTGTCGCTGGCGCGCCAGGGCCGGCTGGAGCGGCCGATCACCAGCAGCCGCCTGCAGGAGCTGCTCAGCGACGCCGTGGTCAAGAGCTCCGGCAAGGGTTCCGCCAAGGCCGCCGCCAAGGCCAGCACCAATCCGGCGTCCCGGTTGCCTTCGGTCAGTGGGCGTAGCGTGGCGGCGGATTCGCCCGATCGTCATCCATGAGTCGCGCCCTGGCGACCTCCGATCCATCCCAGGGGAGTCGACCCGCGCTGCAGGCCCTGCCGGCGGACCTCGATCCGACCCGGCTGCCGGCCCATGTGGCCGTGATCATGGACGGCAACGGCCGCTGGGCCCGGCGCCGCAACCTGCCGCGGGTGATGGGGCACCGTGAGGGCGTGGAGGCCCTCAAGCGCACCCTGCGCCTCTGCAGCGACTGGGGCATCGGCGCCCTCACCGCCTACGCCTTCTCCACCGAGAACTGGAGCCGTCCGGGGGAGGAGGTGAGCTTCCTGATGGCCCTGTTCGAGCGGGTGCTGGCCCGAGAACTGGAGGCCCTGGACCGGGAGCAGGTGTGCATCCGCTTCCTGGGCGACCTGCAGCAGCTGCCCACCGGTCTGCAGGAGCTGATCGCCAAGGCCGAGGCCCGCACCGCCTGCAACACCGGCATTCACTTCAACGTCTGCACCAACTACGGCGGCCGCCGCGAGCTGGTGCGCGCCGCCCGCCGCCTGGCGGAGCAGGTGGCCCGCGGCGAGCTCGATCCTGCGGCGATCGATGAGACCGCCTTCGCCGCCGAGCTGCACACCGCCGGCGAATGCGACCCCGACCTGCTCATCCGCACCAGCGGTGAGCACCGCATCAGTAACTTCCTGCTCTGGCAGCTGGCCTATGCCGAGCTGCACGTCACCGATGTGCTCTGGCCCGACTTCGACGCCGAGGCCCTGACCCGGGCCCTGCTGGACTACCAGGGCCGCCAGCGCCGTTTCGGCGGCGTCGATCCCGTCTCCCCCTGATCGCCCCCGCCTTGATCGCCACCCCCGCCCACCGCGCCAGCACCGTCGCCGACGCCACGCCTGAATCCTTGCCGGCGCCGCCGATCCGCCACGACTGGACGGTGGCCGAGATCCAGGCGCTGCTGGAGCTGCCCCTGATGGATCTGCTGTGGCAGGCCCAGGCGGTGCACCGCGCCGCCAACCCCGGCTACCGGGTGCAGCTGGCCTCGCTGCTGAGCGTGAAGACCGGCGGCTGCGAGGAGGACTGCGCCTACTGCCCCCAGTCGCTGCACAACAGCAGTGACGTGACGGGGCGGCCCGAGCTGGAGGTGGAGCCGGTGCTGGCCCGGGCCCGGGCCGCCAAGGAGGCCGGGGCCCACCGCTTCTGCATGGGCTGGGCCTGGCGCGACATCCGCGACGGCGCCCCGTTCGAGGCGATGCTGCAGATGGTGCGCGGGGTGCGGGAACTCGGGCTGGAGGCCTGCGTGACCGCCGGCATGCTCAGCGACAGCCAGGCGGCGCGGCTGGCGGAGGCCGGCCTCACCTCCTACAACCACAACCTCGACACCAGCCCCGAGCACTACGACCGGATCATCACCACCCGCACCTACCAGGAGCGGCTGGAAACCCTGGCGCGGGTGCGGCGGGCCGGCATCTCCATGTGCTGCGGCGGCATCATCGGCATGGGTGAGAGCACCACGGATCGGGCCTCGCTGCTGCAGGTGCTGGCCAGCCTCGACCCCCACCCCGAGAGCGTGCCGATCAATGCCCTGGTGGCGGTGGAGGGCACGCCCCTGGAGGACCAGCCGCCGGTGGATCCCCTGGAGCTGGTGCGGATGGTGGCCGTGGCCCGGATCCTGATGCCCACCAGCCGGGTGCGGCTCAGCGCCGGCCGCGAAACCATGAGCCAGGAGGGCCAGGTGCTCTGCCTGCTGGCGGGCGCCGATTCGATCTTCTACGGCGACACCCTGCTCACCACGGGCAATCCCGACGTGGAGGCCGACCGCGAGCTGCTGGCGGCGGCGGGCGTGAACCCTTGGCTCGATCCCTGCAGCTGAGTCCGCCATGACTGACTCCGCCATGACCGTGCAGGTGGCGGCCTTCTACGGCTTCGCGGCGATGGACGGCCTGCCGGCGCTGCGGGCCGACCTCAAGGCGCTGGCGGAGCAGGGGGGTGTGCGGGGCACGATCCTGCTGGCGGAGGAGGGGGTGAACGGCACCATCAGCGGGCCGACGGCCGGGGTGGAGCGGGTGCTGGCGCGGCTGCGGGCCCTGCCGGCCCTGGCGGGGCTGGAGGCCAAGCTCAGCTGGGCGCCGCAGCCGGTGTTCCAGCGGCTCAAGGTGCGGCTCAAGCGCGAGATCGTGACCATGGGCTGTCCCACGGTGAAGCCGGCCGACCAGGTGGGCACCTACGTGGCCCCCGAGCACTGGGATGCGCTGATCCGCGATCCGGACACCCTGCTGATCGACACCCGCAACGCCTACGAGGTGGCGATCGGCAGCTTCGAGGGGGCCCTCGATCCCGGCACCGCCAGCTTCCGGGAGTTCCCCGCCTGGGTGGAGCGGGAGCTGCGTCCCCTGGTGGAGCAGCGCCGGCCCCGGGCGATCGCGATGTTCTGCACGGGCGGCATCCGCTGCGAGAAGGCCACCTCCTACCTGCAGCAGCAGGGCTTTGACGGGGTGCATCACCTCCAGGGCGGGATCCTCAAGTATCTGGAGGAGGTGCCGGAGCAGGGCAGCAGCTGGCGGGGGGAGTGCTACGTGTTCGACCGGCGCGTGAGCGTGAACCACCGGTTGGAACCCGGGAGCTACAGCCTCTGCCATGCCTGCGGCCTGCCCCTCTCGCCGGCCGATCAGGCCCTGCCCAGCTACCGGGAGGGGGTGAGCTGTCGCCACTGCCTCGAGCGCTTCAGTGACGCCGATCGGGCGCGCTTCGCCGAGCGTCAGCGGCAGATGGAGCGGGCCAGCGCCGGCGGGGATGGCTCCCTCGGGGTGGCGCAGGCGGCTGTGGCGGGGGGAGGCCACGAGCCGTGACCAGCTGCGCCGGGGCGCTGCCGATCCTCTACAGCTTCCGGCGCTGCCCCTACGCCATCCGGGCGCGCCTGGCGATCGAGGCCTCCGGGCTGCTGGTGGAGCTGCGGGAAGTGGACCTCAGGGGCAAGCCCACGGACCTGGTGGCCGCTTCCCCCAAGGGCACCGTGCCCGTGCTGGTGCACCCCGATGGCCGCGTGCTGGAGGAGAGCCTGGCGGTGATGCGTTGGGCCCTGGCCCAGCACGATCCGGGCGACTGGCTCCGCCAGGGCCCGGAGGCGACGGCGAGTGCCGAGCGCCATCGCAGCGCCGACCTGATCGCCCGCAACGACGGGCCGTTCAAGGCCCACCTCGACCGCTACAAGTACGCCAGTCGCTATCCGGATCTCGACCCTCGGGAGCACAGGCAGGCGGCCCTGGCGATCCTGAAGGAGTGGAACGGGCTGCTGGAGGCCGGCGGCTGGCTGCTGGGGGAGCTGCCCTCCCTGGCCGACGTGGCCGTGCTGCCCTTCGTGCGCCAGTTCCGCCTGGCCGATCCGGCCTGGTTTGATGCCCTGGAGGAGCTCGCCGCGCTGCAGGCCTGGCTGGGCCGCTTCCTGGACAGTCCTGAGCTGGCGGTGGCCCTGGCGCCCGTGGCCCCGTGGCGGCCGGGGGATCCCCAGGGCCTGTTCCCGCCCCATCGCCGCCTGCATCACCTGGCCCTGGCCAGTGAGTGGGAGCAGGCCCGGCGCGATGGCAGCTATGTGCGCTCAACCTGGGGCCAGAGCCTGGAGGCGGTGGGCTTCATCCACGCCAGCTTCGAGCACCAGCTGGCGGCCACCCACGCCCGCTTCTTCGCGGGGGCGCCGCCGTTGCTGCGCCTGGAGATCGATCCCGCCAGGCTCCGCGCCCCCCTGGCCCTGGAGTGTGCTCCGGGCGGCCACGAGCTGTTTCCCCACATCCACGGGCCCCTGAACCTGGACGCCGTGGTGGCGGTGGAGTCCTATCCATGACCACCCCTGACCTCGTCCCCGCCGTGGCTGATTCTGAGCTGACCCTGGAAGCGATCGAGGCCCGGGCCGATCGGCGGGGCCTGCTGTTGCGGCTGCGGGCCCCCCGCCGCCTGGGGGTCTGGGGCCTGCAGGTGGTGGTGGCCCGGCCCCGGCCCGGCCGCTCGCCCCTGCTGCTGGGCGAACTGAAGGGCTGGGCGATCCCCACGGCGGCGGGCCTGCGGCTGGACACCCTGCGGGTGCAGGGGGAGGGCAGCCATGGCGTGGGTGCCCTGATCTGGGCCGCCACCTTCGCCTGGGCCCTGGAGACCACCCCCTGCCGCCGGGCCCGCCTGCTGGCCATCCGCGACGCGCCGGAGCAGCACCGGCGCCTGGTGCGCTACTTCGAGCGGCTGGGCTTCCGCGCCGAGCGGGAGCTGGGGGCCGGGCCCCTGGATCTGGGGCCGCGGCTGCTCTGGGGCGGCTCAGGGCTGCTGATGGAGGGCGACTGCGCCGGCGGGTTGCGGTGTTGTGCGCGATGGCTGGGTGTCCGGCCCGGCGCCGGCTGAACCCGGCGACACTTCAGCGGCGGCTTCTCCGGCAGATGTGGTGGTGCGCGCCTGCGGGGGCCACTCCTGGGGAGCGAAGCTGCGGATCCAGCCGGCCCCCGGCGAGGGGCAGTGCCAGCTGCAGATCACGACGCGACGGCAGGGCGGGCCATGCAGGCCCACCAGGTAGCGCTGGCGCACCTGGGACCAGCTGGGGGTCGCCACGCGCCTGGCCCCCGACAGCTGCCTCAGCTGCTCCACCAGGCCGGCCGCCAGGGCGTCGGGCTGGTCGGCGGGCGGGCCCGTGGACTGGTCGGCGTGCTGGTCGGCAGCGCAGCGGAGCGGGGCGAGCAGGCTGGCCGGGTGGTCGAGCCCCTGGGGCAGCCACCAGTGGTCCTGCTCTCCCGTGGCGACGGAGAGCACGGAGACGATGGCGCCCTGGCCCATGGCAGATCGATGCGGCTGTTCGACCAGTGCCACCCCCGTTCCATCCGGCCCGGGCGGGCCAGACCCGCAGGCCCTGGGCCCCCGCGCTCAGTCCAGCTCGCCGGCGTGGTAGCTGCTGCGCACCAGCGGGCCGCTGCGCACCTGGGCGAAGCCGAAGTCCCGGGCGATGGCGCCCAGGGCCGCAAACTCCTCCGGGCTCCAGTAGCGGGCCACGGGGATGTGGGCCACGGAGGGGCGCAGGTACTGCCCCAGGGTGAGCCGTTGGCAATCCACGGCCCGCAGGTCGCGCAGGGCCTGCACCACCTCCTCGAAGCCCTCGCCCAGCCCCAGCATCAGGCCGCTCTTGGTGGGGATCCCAGGCGCCAGCTCCCGGGCGGCGGCCAGCAGGCCGAGGGAGCGCCGGTAGGTGGCCCCGCGGCGCACCTCGCCCTGGAGCCGCTCCACGGTTTCCAGGTTGTGGTTGAAGCACACCGGCGCCGCCGCCAGCACGGCTTCCAGCCGTCGCCGCTGGGCCGCCAGCCCCTCCGCTTCATCGGCATGGCCGCCCCAGAAGTCCGGGGTGAGCACCTCGATCGCCACCTGCGGGTTGCGGCGGCGAATCGCCGCCATGGCGCCGGTGAACAGGCCGGCGCCGTGGTCGGCCAGGTCGTCGCGGGCGACGGCGGTGAGCACCACGTAGCGCAGGTCCAGGGCCTGCACCGCCTCCGCCACCCGCTCGGCCTCGGCGGGATCGAACGGCGTGGGGGCGCTGCCCTTCTCCACCTGGCAGAAGGCGCAGCTGCGGGTGCAGATCGGTCCGCCCAGCAGGAAGGTGGCGGTGCCGGCGGCGTAGCACTCGCCGCGGTTGGGACAGCGGCCCTCCTCGCAGATGGTGTGCAGCCGCTGCTGCCGCACCACGCCCTGCACGCCCTCCAGCTGGGAGGCGTTGCCGATGGGTGCCCGGATCCAGGCGGGCAGGCGCTCGGCCGGGGGGATGGCGCTGTAGCGGGTCGATCGGGGGGCCATGGCCGGCGGGCGGGGTGGCGCGTGGGGGTCAGCCCATGGGCCGGCGCCCCTCCAGGGCCCGGGCCAGGGTGACCTCATCGGCGTATTCCAGTTCGCTGCCCACCGGCAGGCCATAGGCGATGCGGCTCACCTGGGTGAAGGGCTTGAGCAGCCGCGCCAGGTAGAGGCTGGTGGTGTCGCCCTCCACGCTGGGGGTGAGGGCCAGGATCACCTCCTCGATGCCATCGCGGTCGACCCGCGCCACCAACGGCTGGATCTGCAGCAGTTCCGGACCCACCCCATCCATCGGCGAGATCAGGCCGCCGAGCACGTGGTAGCAGCCCTTGAACTCGCGGGTGCGCTCCAGGGCCAGCAGGTCGCGCGAGTCGGCCACCACACACAGCACGCCGGTCTGGCGGGTCTCGTTGCGGCAGATCTCACACAGCGGCTCGGCCGACAGGTGGAAGCAGCGCTGGCACTGGCCCACCTGGCTGCGGGCCGCCAGCAGCGCGTCGGCGAAGGCCTGGATCTGCTCGCTGGGCTGGCGCAGCACGTGCAGGGCCAGGCGCTGGGCCGTGCGCGGACCGATGCCCGGCAGCCGCTCGAACTGGTCGATCAGGCGGGCCAGGGGGCGGGTGAAGCCGCTCAGGGCGCTGCTGCGGATGACCGGAATCTAGGGGCGCTGCCGCGGCGCCGGCCGCAGGCCCGGTGCCCCCGGCGGCGCCCGTGCCCCGCGGGCGGGAGAATGGCCATCACTTGCTCTCCCGATCCGTGCTCCTGGCCCCCCTCCGCTCGATCTGGACGCGCCTGCGCGGGCGCCTCGGGGCCGGGACCCGCGGCCTGGCCCTGGGCCTGGTGCTCAGCCTGGCGCTGGTGGGCTGCAGCGCCGCGGCCGCCGGCCTCAACTCCTTCCAGAGCCCCGATGGCCGCTACGCCTTCCTCTACCCCACCGGCTGGACCCGGGTGCAGGTGAGCGATGGCCCCCAGGTGGTGTTCCACGACCTGATCAACAGCGACGAGACCCTCAGCCTGGTGATCTCCGATGTGAACGCCACCAACGAGCTCGAATCCCTCGGCAGCGCCGTGGCGGTGGGCGAGAAGCTGCGCCGCGTGGTGATCGCGCCCGAGGGCAGCGGCCGCCAGGCCGAGCTGGTGGAGGCCCAGGAGCGCGAGGACGGCGGCCGCACCTTCTACGACCTGGAATACGCCGTGCACCTGAGTGACCGCGACCGCCACGAGCTCGCCACCGTGGTGGTGGACCGCGGCCGCCTGTACACCCTGGCCGCCAGCACCAACGAGGCCCGCTGGCCGCGGGTGAAGGTCCTGTTCCACCAGGTGATCCAGTCGTTCACGCTGCAGATCTGATGGCGGCACCCACCGGGGCGTTCGCCTCGGAGCGGCTGGTGATCGGCGGGGGGCTGGCGGGATCGCTGCTGGCCCTGGCCCTGCGCGAGCGCGGGCTGGCGGTGACGCTGCTGGACCCCGGATCCGGCGACACCGCCACCGCCCTCAGCTATGGCGTGATCCCCGGCTGGCCGCTGGCCGCCACGGGCCTGGCGCGGCTTGCCCCCCAGGCGGGCGTGCGCTGGCGGGCGTTGCAGGAGCGCCATGGCTCCCTGGGCTGGCATCCCGCCCACTGGCGCTTGCCCCTGCCCGTCTCCCAGGTGGATGGGGAGGCCTTCGGCCAGCGGTTGCCGGTGGCGCTGGCCGCGGCGGGGGTGGAGGTGCGGCGGGGCCAGGCCCAGGGCCTGGAGCGCTCGGGTTCCGGCTGGCGCGTGCACCTGGTGGAGGGGCCGCCGCTGCAGGCCGCCCAGGTGGTGCTGGCGGCGGGCAGTGGCTGCCGGGCCCTCTGGCCTGACCTGCCGGCGCGGCTGCGCAGCAGCTGGGCGGGGGTGCTGCAGCTGCAGAGCCGCCCGCCGGACCTGTCGCCCGATCAGCTGCAGCTGCCGCTGCAGTTCCAGCGTCCGGATCTCGAGCGGCGCGCACCGCAGCTGCAGGCCGAGGCCTGGATCGTGGATCCCGGCGTGGTGCCGCGGGGCCGCGGCGCCCTGGTGGGCCAGCTCACCCTGGTGCGGCCGTCCGCCAGCGGCTGCGGCGCCCCCGTCGATCCGGAGCCCGACCCCCAGCGGATGGAGCAGCTCCTGCGCCAGGGCCTGGAACCCCTGGCCCTGGCCTGGCAGGCCGTGCCGGCCCGCTACCGCCAGGCCCCCGTCAGCTTCTGCAGTGCCGGACACCCCCTGGCCGGACCCGTGGCCGGGGCGCTGGGCCTGTGGGTGTTCAGCGGCTTCAGCGGCGGCTTTGCCCAGGTGCCGGTGCTGGCGCCCCTGCTGGCGGAGTGCCTGGCGGATCCGGGCGGCCAGGGCCTGGAGGCCCTGCAGCGGCTTGGGGTGCTGCCCCAGGCGGCAGGTTGAGCTGCGGTGTGACGGCGGCCCCTGGATCCAGGGGCATCGGCAGCAGCTCCCGCAGCAGCCGCGCGTAGCTGATGTTCACGCCCACGGTGGCGTTGAGCCGTTGCACCAGGCTGGCGATCAGCCGTTCCTGGGTGTTCGAGAGGTCCAGCTCGCTGGAGAGACCGGTCTGGTAGCGCAGCTTCACGTCGCGGAAGGCCTCCAGGGCGGCGGTGACGCCGCGGCGGGCCGCCGAGAGCTTGGCCAGGCTGGCCTCGTGGTTGAAGAAGGCCTGCTCCAGCCGCAGCCGGATGGCATCCCGCTGGGCGGCGACCTGCTGGCTGGTGGCAGCCTCGCGGCGGGCCAGGGCGCGCACCTGGCCGGCGGTGGTGCCGGCGTCGAACAGCAGCCACTGCAGGCTCAGCCCCACCGACCAGTCGCCGCCGCTGCTGTTCTGCACCGGGATCACCGTGGTGCCGCAGCAGCCGCCGTTGCTGGCGCTCACGTGGAAGGTGTTGGCCGTGCTGCCGTAGACGCCGCCATTGGCGAATAGCGACAGCCTGGGCAGCAGCGCCGCCGCCGTGGCGTCCCGCTGCCGGGCCAGGGCTTCGCGGGTGGCGAGGATCGCCTCCAGTTCGGGGTTGCCGCGGTAGGCGGCGAGCAGGCTCTCCTCCAGGTTGAGGGGCCAGCGGGGCATCGGCGTGATCGGATCGCCGGCGCTCGGGGTCAGGCCCGGAGGCAGGGTCAGCAGCACCGCCAGCTGGCGGCGGGCGACGGCCCGATCCGCCAGGGCCTGGATCAGGGTCTCCTGGTTGGCCGCTTCGATGGCGCGGCGGCGCAGCACATCGAGCCGCGGCACCAGGCCGGCCTGCTGGAGATCGAGGGCGTCCCGCAGGATCAGCAGGTCGTTGCGCACGGCGGCGTCCTGGATGCGCACCGTCTGATCCGCCTGCTGCAGCTGGTAGTAGGCCTCACTCACCTGCAGCTGCAGCAGCCGCAGCTGGTTGGCGTAGCTGTGGCGCTCCCGCTGCAGCCGCGCCCGGGCCGCCCGCACCGTGGGGGTGCGGGCGAAGTCGATCAGGGCGTAGTCGAGCTGCAGGCCGGCTGTGCCGCCGCTGGTGGTGGTGGTGAGGGAGGCGGACCCGCCGCTGGGAACGGAGAAGGCGCCGGCCGTCGGCTGGCCGTTGGCCCCCAGCAGCCCCGTGGCCGAAAACTGGGGCCCCAGCCCCAGCCGGCCACTGCCCACCGGCGCGTTGGCGTAGAGGCTGCTCTGGCCGCTGCTGCCATTGGCGAAGGCGCTGATCCGCGGCCAGTAGCTGCCCAGCTGGGCCTGCAGCTCCCCCAGGGCCGCCGCCACCAGCTCCCGCTGGGCCTGCAGGCCGGCGCTGTTGGCGAAGGCGAGGGCGAGGGCCTGCTCCAGGCTCAGGCTCTGGACGCTGCCGGCCTGCAGGCTGGCGGCGGTCGGCAGGCTCAGGGGCGGGGCCGGGGTGGCGGCAGGCCGCTGCAGCGGGCCGCTGGCGGGGCGGTTGGGCTGCAGCAGGGCCTCCGGCAGGGGCTGGCTCGGCGTGAGCCCCCCGGAGCGGCCGTCGGCACCCATGTCCGGATCGGCCGGAATCAGGGCATCGAGGGCCCGCAGCTGCTGATCCAGGTCCCGCCAGCTGCGCTCCAGCTGGGCGGTGCCCCGGCTCTGGGCCTGGCCGGGGCCGGGCAGGGCCATCAGCGCGGTGAGGGCGCCCGCCAGAGCTCCCCGCCAGCGCCCATGCGGTGCAGCCGTGCCCATCTGCCCAGGTCCCGCCAGCGGCGCCCAGTTTGCTCGATCGATTCCTGCGGGCTGGCCCCCATGCCCTGCCCCCAGGGCGGCCTTGCTTCAATCGGGTGAGCCTGCCCCAAGCTGGGCGCCATGGTGCCGTCTCCACCTCCCTCCCCATCCGCGAGGTCGCAGCGGCTGCCCGGCCGCTGGCGGCGGCTCAGCGACCACGACCAGGTGGGGGTCTGCCTGGCCGGCATGGGCGGCGCCCTGCTGCTGTGGGGGCTGTTCTGGCCCGTTCCCACCGAGGTGATGGGCCGGGGGGTGCTGGTCTACCCCAACAACGCCGGCCTCCTCGATGCCCGTGCCGGCGGCCAGGTGCGCAGGATCCACGTGCAGGTGGGTGAGCCGGTGCGGCGGGGACAGGTGCTCATGGAGCTCTACCTGCCCGTGCTGGAGCGGCAGCTGCAGCAGCAGAGGGGCAATCTGGCCCAGCTGGAGCGCATCAACCGCGATCTCGACCGGCGCGATCGGCTGCGGCTCACCACGGAACAGCTCAGCGTGGACACCGCCCTGGCCAAGCTGCGCGACGACCGTCGCCGCTTCCAGCGCCTGCAGGCCACCTACGCCGACAAGCTCCGCAGCCTGGAGTGGCTGGCCAAGCGCGAGGTGGTGGCTCCGCTCTCCAGCGCCGTGGTGGCGACGGAGCAGGGCTTCACCAGCACGAGCGTCGACCTCGACCAGGTGGCGATCAACGAGAAGGCGGTGCTCACCGACTACCAGAAGGTGAAGCTTCAGATCGAGAGCGAGGCCCAGCAGCGGCGCTACCAGATCGGCGATCTCAAGCGCCAGATCCGGGTCACCGAAGCCCGGATCGCCTACGACGGCCAGGTGGAGGCCGAACGGGACGGCACCGTGCTCGACCTGCAGGTGATTCCCGGTCAGACCGTGGGCACGGGCCAGCGGCTGGGCACCATCGGCCGGGCCATCGCGGCCGGAGCCCCGCAGCCGCCGCTGATGGCGGTGGCCTACTTCGCTCCCGCCGATGCCCGGCGCCTGCCCCTGGGGCTGCCGGTGGAGGTGGTGCCGATGTGGAACCAGCGGGGCCGTTTCGGGGGCATCGTGGGCACGGTGAGCCGCGTGCTGACCCTGCCCGCCACCCAGGACGACATCTCGACGACGATCGGCAACCCGCAGCTGGCGCGGGAGCTCAGCAAGGGCGGCCCGGTGATGCGCGCCGACATCCGCCTGCTCCGCGACCCCCGCAGCACCGACGGCTACCGCTGGACCCTCTCCGGTGGCAGCGGCGTCTTCCCCGTGCGGGAAGGCCTCACCGTGAGCAGCCATGCCTACGTGGAGTGGCGCAGCCCGATCAGCTACGTGATTCCGGGCCTGCGCTCCCTCACCGGCGGCTACCGCAGCCTGCGCATCGACGGCCTCTGGAACCGGCCGTTCCTGCGCCAGCCCGGTACCCTGCCCTGACCGCCATGGCCCTTCCCCGTCCCAGGATCCGCAATCCGCTGCTGCGGCAGGAGCTGCCCTGGCTGGCCAGTGAGCTGGTGCTGCTGATCGTGCTCTGCAACGCCAACGCCCCCGAGCTGTGGTTCTGGCTGGTGGTGCTGCTGGTGGTGCTGGGCTACCGCCTCGAGCGCTGGCTGGCGTCACGGCCGCGCTGAACGGCAGCGGGACGGTCCCCACCGCCGGCCAGGCCGCGCCAGCGGCGCTCGCCGGTTTCCAGGGTGCGCAGGGCCAGGCTGCACAGGGTCAGGCGGCTGGCGTTGTGCTGGAGCCGCTCCAGGCTCAGGCCCGGGGATGGGCTGCAGAGGTCGGGATCGGCGAGGCGGCGCTCCAGCGTCAGCCAGCGGTCCGGGATCGCCATCGGTTGGCTGGGTGGGGGTGGCAGGGGCTCCCCCTGGATCTCCAGCTGCTCGGCCCAGAGCCGCAGCCTCTGGGCCAGGGCGCCCAGCAGGTCGGACTGGGCCTGGTGCAGATCGCCCAGGGCGGGCGGAAGCTCTGCCCAGGCTCCCTGGCGCCCGAGGCTGTCGCTGCTCACGATCAGCCTGGAGCAGCAGTCGTCGAGCAGTTGCAGCAGCTGGTGTAGGGGGTGGTGCTCCGGGCTGCTGCCCAGTTCGTTTGTCACCTGGACCTTCAGGCGGCGCTGGCCCACCAGCTGAGCGCGCAGCTGGCGGCTCATCTGCCGTCGGTGGGGCTGCGGCGCGGCCGCGGCCTCCAGGGCCATAGCGAGGTCGCGCAACAGGGTCGCGTAGCCCTGCAGGCTGGCGGCGCTGGCACGGGCCGGCCAGAACAGCCGCAGGCTCAGCAGCGCCGTGAGGATGCCGAACGCCGTCCAGAACAGTCGCAGCGGGATCCAGGCGGCGAGCTGGTCGTCGTGGACCAGCCAGCCCATCACCACGATCATGCCGCCCACCTTGTAGCCCACCTGCAGGCCCAGGGCACCGCCGAACAGCCTGAGGGCCCCCAGGGCCACGGCCATGCCGATGGGCAGGGGCAGGTCCTTGAGGCCCTCATAGGCCACCAGCAGGATCGCGGCCCCCAGCAGGGATCCCAGCAGCCGCTGCCGTCCCAGGGCCAGGGAGCCGCCATAACTGCCGGTGCACACCGCCAGCACCGCCAGGGGGGCGTAGTAGCCGAAGGGCAGTCCGCTCAGGAAGGCGAAGGCGTTGGTGAGCCCGGCGGTGAAGGCGAGGCGCAGCTCGGCAGGACGGATCAGCATCGACCCTGGTCCGAGGCGCGGATCTGGGGGGGCTGAGCCAGTCGGCCCAGGCCCCCGAGGCTGCTGAGCAGGGGGCGCTGTTCCTCCGCCAGGGACAGCAGCACCAGCAGGGGCCAGCGGTTGCGCTGGGCCAGGGCCTGCCAGGGCCGCGGATCCTGGGAGGGGCGGACCCCGGGCCGGCCGGCCAGCCGGTCCGCCAGGGCCTGCAGGCCGGCGGCGATGGGCCCCGCAGCGGTGGGGGGCGCTTCCGGCAGGTGGGCCATCAGCCGCTCCCACTGCAGCCAGTGGTGGTGGGCGCTCTGCCACAGCATCAGCCGCTGCGGCCAGCGCCGCCGGCGCAGTTCGCCCTGGCGCGGCCCCCGTTGCTCCTGCAGCACCAGCTGCTCCATGCGCAGCAGGGACTCCGTGAGCGGCGCCGGCGGCAGCGGCTTGGGGCGCGCCTCCCCCTGCTGCACCCAGCGCCCATAGGCCTGGAGCTGCCGGGCCAGGGCCTGGCGCAGGCCCGCCTCCGCCTGCTCCAGCTGCTGCAGGCCATTGCGGGGCCAGAACAGCAGCCCGACGCCGATGGCGATCAGACAGCCCACCACCGTGTCGAGGGCCCGGTTGACGACGTACTCCCAGTTGAGCGCCACATGGCTGGGGATCATCAGGAACATCACGCTCAGCAGCGCCGCCGTGCCGGCGGCCGACTGCCAGCCCAGCAGGCGCAGCAGCGGCAGCAGGATCAGCATCGACACCAGCACGCCGATCCAGCCGCTGAGCACCGTGTGGACCACGAAGGTCACCAGGCCCCCCACCACGGTGCCCAGCACCCGGGCTGACGCCGCCTGGACCGTCTGATCGTCGTTGTCGTCCACCACGATCACCACGGCCATCAGCGGGTACCAGAGGAACTCCACCCGCTCACACCAGCTGGCCACGGCGGCGGTGAAGAAGGCCGCCGTGGCCAGCTTGAGGCTGTTGCGCACCAGCTGGGGGTTCACGGGGACCGGCTGGCACGAATCGCCTGGAGCCTATGGCGCTCCCTGGCGATTGGCCCTATCCATGGGGCCATGCCCCCCCTGCAGCTCACCCCTGACCTCGAAGCCCTGCTGCGCATGGGGTTGGCGGTGCTCTGCGGCCTGGCCGTGGGCTTCAACCGCGCCCACTACACCCAGGCGCCCCACCCCAACCGGGTGCGGGTGCACGTGCTCGTGGGGCTGAGCGCCTGCCTGATGGTGCTGGCGGCGGCGGGTCTGGAGGGCGATCCCCAGGCCCGTAGCCGGGCGATCCAGGGGGTGGCCACCGGCGTGGGCTTCCTCGGGGCCGGCGAGATCCTGGTGGATCGGGGCACGCGCAAGCGCGGTACGCCCCAGGTGCACGGGCTCACCAGTGCCGCTTCGATCTGGTTCACCGCCTCCCTGGGGGTCACCGTGGCGGCCTCCACGCCGGTGCTGGCGTTTGCGGCCCTGGGACTGGCCCTGCTGACCCTCTCCCGCAGCGAGAACGGCCACGGCGAAGGGGCCGTCACCGATCCCAAGGCGGCCGCTCAGGCCGATGCCGCCCCCGGCGATCGCCGCGCCCATCACCACGGCGGCCATGGGGACGGGCCGGCTGCCGGCCATGACCGGCGCGTCGCTGGCGATCGGCGCAAGGGCACGGGCGAGCGCCGTCGTGGCATGGACAGCTCCGATGGCTGACGACGCGATGGCTGACGACAGCCTCTGGCAGCACAAGCCCTGGTGGTGCCAGCCCTGGTCGATCCTGCTGAGCGGCGTGGCGGTGGTCGCCGGCAGCTGGTTGCTGATGGGGCGCTGGTGGATCAGCGCGCCCCTGGCCGCGGCGGTGCTGCTGTGGTGGTGGCTGTTCCTGGTGCTGGTGCCCGCGGCCTACCGGGCCGAAGCGGCGGGCTCAGCGGAGCGGCCGGGAACGGCCGGGCCGCCCGATGCCGCGGCGTCGCCCTGACACCGGGATCAGAACAGGAAGCGGTAGCGGTCGCTGGTGGCCCCGGCGGCGGCTCCGGCCGCGCCTGCGGCCTGGGCGGGCCACTCGGCCTCCCAGTAGCTGATGCCGTCGCGATCGAAGGGGCGGCCACCGAGGCGCTCCGCTTCCAGTTTGGTGCCGCCCATGGCGGTGATCAGGCCGCCCAGCTCCATCGGGCCCAGGTCGGTCTTGAGGTCCTTGCCGGCGGCCGCCAGCAGGGCCGGGAGGCGCACCAGGTTCTCGGGGGTGGTGATCTTCTGGAACAGGGCCTTCAGCAGCAGCTTCTGGCGGTCGAGCCGGCCGATGTCGCCCATCTCATCGTGCCGGAAGCGCAGGAAGCCCTCCAGGTCGCGGCCCTTGAGGGTCTGGAGGCCGGGCTGCAGATCGATGTAGAGGCCCTGGGTGTTGTCGGTGTAATACATCCGCTTGGGAACGTTCACCTCCAGGCCGCCGAGGGCATCGCCCAGCCGCCGGATCACCGAGAGGTTCACCAGGACGTGGTGATCGATCGGGCGGCCCAGGTGGCGGGAGAGCTCGCCCTTCACGGCCTCCGGCCCGCCCATGGCGTAGAGCGCATTGGCCTTGAGCGGTCCGAAGCTGCTGGAGTCGATGTAGGTGTCCCGCGGCACCTGGGTCAGGTGGGTGACCCCGTCCTTGACCCGCAGGGTGTACATCACATCGGTGTTGCCGCCGCCCACATCGGTGCCGAGGATCACCACCTCCTGATCCCCCAGGCCGGCCCAGGCGCTGAAGGGGTTGATCAGGGCCTTGGTCTGCTCCTGCAGATGGCCCTGGAGCAGCTCGCTGAGGGGGGCCGCCAGCAGCAGTCCGCCGCCCAGGCCGATCGCCGCCGCGAGCAGCACCGGAGTGCGGCCATCGCGGCGGGGAGCCTGGGACATCTTCAGGGCGGGACTCTTCATTCTCAAAACTTATTTCATGCCTCTTGACCCGCTGCGATCTGCGACCTAACCGACGGTCAGTTTCTGCGCTGGCCGGTGCTGGGCGAACGGCTCCGCCAAGGGCTCACGGATCTCCTGATCCTCGGATCGCCGGGCCCTGGATCGCCGGGCCCGCGGATTCCGTCGGGCCCAGTCTCACGCCCGACTGGCGGCCAGGGCGTGCAGGCCCAGGCGGATGTGGGCGCCGAGGGCGCCCAGGGCCATCAGCTGCTGGGCCGTGCGGTTGCCCTGCAGCTCGCCGCTCTGCTGCTCCAGCTGGTCGAGCACGGTGCGGCCGAGGCGGGCGTAGGCCTCAAGCAGCCGCTCCAGCTCCAGCAGCTGCTGCTCGTTGGCTTCACCCGCCACGGGGCCATCGGCCGCGGCGTTCTGCAACAGGTGGCTGAGCTGGCGGAAGCTGACGGCCTCCGGGACGGCCTCGAAGCTGGGGAAGGACCCTTCCATCACGGCTGGGGAATGACGCAATGGAGTCAGCCTATGGAGGGCTGATGGTGGGCAAACTCCCTGCGCCGGTAGGGATCTCACGACCCGAGGGGTACGGTCCGGGCAGGCGGCCCAGTCTGGCTCGGCTGCTCGGCCTGGCCCGGTGGCGCCTCGGGCTTCAGAGGCTGAGGGCCTCGCCGTCCCGCAGGCCCGCCTGCACCCGCCAGAGGTTGGCGTAGGCCCCGCCGGCGCCGATCAGCTGCTCGTGCCGTCCGCTCTCGACGATGCGGCCGTGGTCCATCACCACGATCCGATCGGCGTGGCGCACGGTGGAGAGACGGTGGGCGATCACCAGGGTGGTGCGGTGCCGGGTGATGGTGTCGAGGGAGCGCTGGATCGCCGCCTCGGTCTCGTTGTCCACGGCGGCCGTGGCCTCATCGAGGATCAGCACCGGCGGGTCCTTGAGGATGGCCCGGGCCAGGGCGATGCGCTGGCGCTGGCCGCCCGAGAGGCGCTGGCCCCGCTCCCCCACCACCGTGGCGTAGCCGTGGGGCAGGGCCTCGATGAACCGCGATGCCTCCGCCAGCACGGCCGCCCGGGCGATCGCCTCCGGGGTGGCGTCGAAGCTGCCGTAGGCGATGTTCTCGGCCACCGTGCCGTGGAACAGGAACACTTCCTGGCTCACCAGGCCGATGGCGCGGCGCAGGTCGCCCAGCTCCAGCTCGTGGATCGGCAGGCCATCGAGGCGGATCTCACCGCGCTGCACCTCGTAGAGCCGCAGCAGCAGCTTCACGATTGTGCTCTTGCCCGAGCCGGTGGCGCCCACGATGCCGATGGTGCTGCCGGCCGGCACCCGCAGGTTGAAGTCCTCCAGCAGCGGCTCCCGGCCGGCGTAGCCGAAGCCCACGCCGGCAAACTCCAGCTCCCCCCGCACCGACGCCAGGGGCAGGGGGCGGTGGCCATCGGGAATGGCGATCGGCGTCTCCAGCAGATCCAGCACCCGCTGGGTGGAGGCCATGCCCCGCTGGTAGTCGTCGAGGGTGCGGCCCAGGGTGGTGAGGGGCCAGAGCAGGCGCTGGGTGATGAACACCAGGAACGAATAGGTGCCCACGGCGATGGCCCCCTGCCAGGCCTGCAGGCCGCCGATCACCAGGATCGCCAGGAAGGCGAACAGGATTGCGAAGCGGATCAGCGGAATGAAGGCGGCCGAGAGGCGGATGGCGCGGCGGTTGCTGCTGCGGTAGGCGTCGCTCTCGATCCGGAGCCGTTCCCACTCCCAGGCCTCGGCGGCATAGCTCTTGATCGTGAGCATGCCGCCGAGGTTGTTGCTGAGGCGGCTGGCCAGGTCGCCGGCCTTCTCGCGCACCTCCCGGTAACGGGGCTGGAGGCGTTTCTGGAAGCTGAGTGACCCCCACAGGATCACCGGGATCGGCAGGAAGGACACCCCGGCCACCGTGGGCGACAGCCACACCATGGCCCCTCCCACCGCCAGCACGGTGGTGATCAGCTGCAGCAGTTCGTTGGCGCCGTGGTCGAGGAAGCGCTCCAGCTGGTTGATGTCGTCGTTGAGGATCGCCATCAGCCGGCCGCTGCTGCTGGCCTCGAAAAAGCCCATCTCCAGCTTCTGGAGGTGGTCGTAGGCCTCAAGCCGCAGCTCGTGCTGCACCGTCTGGGCCAGGTTGCGCCAGAGCAGGGCGTAGAGGTATTCGAACAGCGATTCGGCGCTCCAGATCAGGAACGAGAGCACCGCCAGCACCCCCAGCTGGCCTGGCACCGACACGACGCCGAGGGCGGCCAGCCAGGAGGTGTTCTGCTTCACCACCACGTCCACCGCCAGGCCGATCAGCACCGGCGGCGCCAGGTCGAACAGCTTGTTGAGCACCGAGCAGCTGGCGGCCAGCCAGACCAGGCGGCGATGGGGCCGCAGGGTGATCAGTAGCCGGCGCAGGGCCGGGGGCTGGGGGTGGGGCGGGCCGGCGACGGCTGGGGCCATGGGAGCGGCGGCGCGGGGCCGGCGGATCTGGCGCCATTAAAGGGGCTGGGCCGGGGGCCACGCTGACGCCGCGGAGGGCGCCCTCGCGGCGGGTGCCGCCGCGGGCCGAGCAGCTCCGAACCTGCCCATAGAAAAACCCCGGGACTCGCCGTGGCGGGTCCCGGGGCAGGGGTCAATGCGTTGCGTTCATCGGTCAACGCGGTGCGTTCACCAGCGGTTGCCGCCGCCGCCGTAGCCGCCGCCATCACCACCGCCGTAGCCACCACCGCCACCGCCGCCGCCGCCGCCATAGCCGCCACGACCACCGCCGCCGCCGCCATAGCCGCCGCCGCTGCGGTTGCCACCGCCGCCGCCGTAGCCACCGCGACCACCGCCGCCGCCACCACCACCTTCACGGGGGGTGGCCTTGTTGACGCGGATCATGCGGCCCATCCACTCCACGTTCTGGAGGTCGTCGATGGCCTTCTGCTCATCGGCGTCATTGGCCATCTCCACGAAGGCGAAACCGCGCTTGCGGCCGGTCTCGCGATCGAGGGGAAGGCTGCACTTGGAGACTTCGCCGTACTGGCTGAAGAGATCGAGCAGATCCTCCTGTTCGGCCTGGAACGAGAGGTTGCCTACGTAAATGGTCATTCCTTTAGCGGAACCTGGAACTGATTCGTGGATGCTGCGGTTCCGAATGGAGCCTGAAAGCCTTGGAATCGAGGTCAAGCCTACAGGGTCAGCACGGCCGTGACCCTGTGGGGGCCGGCCCTTCGGGCGCCAGCGGGAGGTCGCCGTGGACATAGCTGCGGAGGTCGCCGTGGACGTCGCCGTGGATGTCCCAGGTAACGAGGCTTGAAGCAGAACCGAAGCGAACTGGAAGGAAGCCCCGCGCGTCCGACTACTGTCCCATTGTCAGTGAATCCTCACCCGTTAACGAGTCCTGCGATGACGGCACCCGTTCCCTGGAGTCTGGCCTGGCGCGACGATGGTGAGCTCACCCACCAGGATCGCTTTGATCTGCTGCAGAGCCTGGTCGCCTGCGAAAGCGAGGCGGTGCAGGCGACCTTGATTGCGGCCGTGGAGCAGCTGAGCCTGGAGCAGGTCAGCGTGCTCTCCACCGGAGAGCTCACCCGCCTCTGCGCCTGAAGTCCGGTCCGGGGCCTGGAGGGGTGGCTCTCCAGGTCCATGACCGCCCGCCTGGCGGACCGGCGGGACTCAATCGGTCACCACTTCCAGACAGGAGCTGATCCCGCGGGCGCAAGCCCACGGGTGCGAGCCCGCGGGGGGTCTGGGGCTCAGGCCCGCACGCGGCTGATCTGCAGCTCCTTGTTCATCACCCGCAGGCGCTTGAGCGAGGTGAACACGTCCTCGGGCATGCCCTTGGGCAGATCCACCATGCTGTGGCTGTCGAAGATCTGGATCCGGCCGATGCTGCGGCCATTCAGGCCCGCCTCATTGGCGATGGCGCCGACGATGTTGCCCGGCTTGACCCGGTCCTGCCAGCCCACCTCGATGCGGAAGCGCTCCATGTGACCTTCCGGCGGGCCGGCCTGCTCGCGGGGGCCGCGGCGGGCGGCGCCACCGGCGGCGGGGCCGGGGCGATCGCCGCGCTGCTCCCGCTCACCCCGGCGGCCATCGCGGGCCCCGGGCAGCTGGCGCAGCCAGTTCTCATCGCCGTGCACCAGCAGGGGCTGCTCGCCCACCGCCAGCTGCAGGGCGGCCAGGGCCAGCTGGTCGCCGCTCACGCCCTGCTCCCGGGCGATGCGCTGCAGGATTTCGGAGAGCAGAGCCCGCTCCTCCGCCTTGGGGTCGCTGCTGGAGGTCTGGCCGGGATCGGCCTCGACCTGGCTGGTGGCCAGGGCCTTGGTGAGCCGTTCCCGCAGGCGATCGAGGCGGTTCTGGTTGATGGTGGCGTTGCTGGGCACGTCCATCGGCTCGATCGGCCGGCCCACGGCCCGCTCCAGGCCGCCGAGGAAGCGGCGCTCCCGCGGGGTGATGAACAGGATCGCGTCGCCGGTGCGGCCGGCCCGGCCGGTGCGGCCGATGCGGTGCACGTAGGCCTCCGAATCGAAGGGGATGTCGTAGTTCACCACCAGGGTGATGCGATCCACATCCAGGCCGCGGGCTGCCACATCGGTGGCCACGAGCACATCGACACTGCCGTTCTTCAGCCGCTCGATGGTGCGCTCGCGCTGGTTCTGGGCCACGTCGCCGTTGAGCACGGCCACGTCGTAGCCCTTGGCCTCCAGGGATTCGGCCACCGTGACGGTGATCGCCTTGGTGCGGGCAAAGATGATCACGCCCTCCTTGGTTTCCGCCTCCAGCACGCGGCTGAGGGCCTCCAGCTTCTGGGGGCCGTTCACCGTGATGTAGCGCTGGCGGATGCGGCTCGAATCCGACCCCTTGGTCTTGATCGTGATCTCGGCCGGATCGTTCAGGTACTGGTGGGAGATGCGGCGGATCTCGGCGGGCATGGTGGCCGAGAACAGCACCACCTGGCGCTTCTCGGGCAGCTGGCCCAGCACCCACTCCACGTCGTCGATGAAGCCCATGCGCAGCATCTCGTCGGCCTCATCGAGCACCAGGCTGCGCAGCCCGGACAGGTCGAGGGTGCCCTGGCGCATGTGGTCCATCACCCGGCCGGGGGTGCCCACCACCACCTGCACGCCCCGCTTGAGCCGGGCGATCTGGTCGCGGAAGTCGGCGCCGCCGTAGATGGGCAGCACCCGCAGGTGCGGCAGCTTGGCCGCATAGCTGTTGAAGGCTTCGGCCACCTGGATGGCCAGCTCACGGGTGGGGGTCAGCACCAGCACCTGGGGGGTGCGCTGGGTCGGATCGAGGGCGGCGAGCAGCGGAAGGGCGAAGGCCGCGGTCTTGCCAGTGCCGGTCTGGGCCTGACCCACCAGGTCGCGGCCGAGCATCAGCTCGGGGATGGCGGCCTTCTGGATGGGGGAGGGCTCCTGATAGCCGATGGCCGCCAGGGCCTCCAGCAGTTCGGGGCCGAAGCCGAAGCCGGCGAAGCCACCGGCCGGGGCCGGGGTGGCGCTGGTGTCGTCGTCCTCGCTGAGGACGGCGATCGGCTCCGAGAGCGTTTCGGTCAGCTGGTCGGACACGATCTCAGCGACGTGCTCAGAGCTGAGCTCAGAGACGTGTTCAGACACGCTGAGATCCACAGAGCAGCTGAAGCTCTCGACGGGGGTATGGGTCACTGGTGAGGTCTGGGCCTGGTATTCCTTCGTCGCAGGCCGGCAGACACCCGTGGATCACTGCGAGCACCGAGGTGAGCCGTTGCTGGAGTCCATGGCCTGGGTGCCGATGGACCTGCGGACGGCTGGCGCGGTCGCGGATCAGAAAACTGCCTTGCCCTTCACAAAGGGTGAAAAGAAACCTTAACACCTGGCCCGAAGGCCCCCTCAGGCCCGGTCGTAGTCGTCGGCCAGGCGCTCGATGTCGTCCTCGCGCAGATCGTCTCCCCGCTGCACCTCCACGATCACCAGGTCGCTGGCGCCGGCGGTCGCGCGGTGGATGGCGCCGCAGGGCACCGTCAGCAGCGTGCCGGGGCTGGCCTCGAGGCGCTGGCCCTCGCACTCGAGCAGGCCCGAGCCGGCCACCACCACCCAGTGCTCGCTGCGGTGGTGGTGGCGCTGCAGGCTGATGCGGGCGCCGGCGCGGATCCAGAGCCGTTTGACCCGGTAGCCCGCACCGCCACCCAGGCCCTCAAACCAGCCCCAGGGCCGCACGACCCTGCCGTCGCTTGCCTCTGGGGCTGCGGGGTCGGCCGCTGGATCGCTGGGTTCACCCATGGAGCGGTGACGGGCAGGCCTGGCAGTGCCCTGACGCTAGGCAGGGGGCACGGCCTTCAGGGCTGCAGCCACTCCGGATCCGGCGGCGTGATCAGGCTGGCCTGCAGGCGGGCGCGGGTGAGACCGGTGTAGAGCAGCCGCGGATCCCAGTGGCGGCTGGGGGGCATCAGCAGCAGCACCTCGCCGTACTGGCTCCCCTGGGACTTGTGGATCGTCAGGGCCAGGGCCGGTTCCGCCCCCCCCAGCCGCGCCGGGTGCAGCAGCCTCGGGCCCGGGAACAGCACCAGCCGCTCGCCGCGGCGCTCCACCAGCACGCCGATGTCGCCGTTGGCCAGGCCCTGCTCGGGCAGGTTGCGCTGGTTCAGCACCGGCGTGGCCAGGGGCCAGTGCTGCAGCGGGCGGCCGACGCTCTCCCCCAGCAGCTGGCGGTGGATCTCCTCCACCCCCCAGCGCCCCTGGCGCACGGGGCTGAGCAGGATGCAGGCCTCCAGTTCGGCGAGCAGCGCGTCCACGCCCCCGGGAAGCGGCTCCTGGGCGGGCTCCCCGTTGGCGATGGCCTCGGCGGTGCCTGTGGCGTTGGCGGCGGCGGCTTCGGGCCAGGCCAGCGCCAGGGCCAGGGCCCGCAGCCGCTGCTGGTGGGCGCGCAGGCGCTCCAGGGCCTGCTGGGGCGGGCGGTTCAGCGGCAGCCGCTGCCAGCGGAGGTTGTCGGTGGGGGACAGACCCTGCAGCTGCGCGCGCAACGGCGCCGCCACGGCCGGTTGCACACCCGGCCGCAGGCTCTGGGCCAGCTGCGCCAGGGCGCCGTTGTTGCGGTAGGTGGTCGTGAGTTCCACCATCGCCTCCCCCAGGGCGACCTGGCGGGCGGGGCGGTGCAGCTCCAGCAGCACGGCCCCGGGGCCCACCGGTGCCAGCTGGGCCGGATCCCCCACCAGCACCAGCTGGCAGCGGGCCGGCAGGGCGTCCAGCAGGGCCTGCATCAGCGGCAGATCCACCATCGACACCTCGTCCACCACCAGCAGATCGAGGCCCAGGGGATGGCGGCGGTCGCGACCGAAGCGCTCGCCGTTGCTCTCCAGGAGCC
Organism: Vulcanococcus limneticus LL; assembly: GCF_943369875.1. Lineage (GTDB taxonomy): Bacteria > Cyanobacteriota > Cyanobacteriia > PCC-6307 > Cyanobiaceae > Vulcanococcus > Vulcanococcus limneticus_A. The sequence goes on along the minus strand of NZ_CALROT020000007.1, from coordinate 165,874 downwards.
GGTGCAGGGTGGTGCAGGGGGCCCGCTCCAGCCGGGCGGCGATGGCGGGATCGAGCTGCCCGGCCCCCGCCGCCAGGGCCTGCTGCAGGCGGGTGGCGGCCTTGCCGGTGGGGGCCGCCAGGTGCAGCCGCAGCTGTGGATCCACGGCCAGGGCGGCCCCGAGCATCTGCACGACGGTGCTGGTCTTGCCGGTGCCGGGGCCGCCGCCGAGCAGCACGAGGCGATGGCGCAGCAGGGCCGCCACGGCCCGCTGCTGCTGGGGGTCGAGGCCATGGCCGGCGGCTGTGGCCACGGCCCTCGCGATGGCCTCGGGCGGCAGCGGCGGCTCCAGCGGCGCGGCGGCGCGCTCGGCCAGGGCCGCCAGCACCGCCTCGAGCTGGCTGTGCCAGCGGCGCCAGCGCAGCCGGTCCCCGTCCAGCACCAGGGGCGCCTCGACGGGGACGGCGGGGTCTGCGGGGTGCGTGTCGCAGGTCTCGCCGGGCTGGGCCAGGGCCTCCGCGGGCACCACCAGCGGCGATGCCTCCAGGGCCCGGCGGTGGCCCTCCGGCCAGTGCACTGCCGTCACCTCCGCCGGCGCCGGCCCCGCCAGCTCCAGCTCCAGCGCTCCCCGCTCCAGGGCTCCTGCGAGGGCGGCGATCAGTTCGAGCAGCAGGGGATCGCCGGCTCCGCCATAGAGCCGCGGCAGGGTGTTCAGCAGGGCGGTGGCCAGGGGGCCCGGGCCCTGGGTCTGGGCCGGCGGCGCGGCTGGTGGCTGGGCGGCCGTCGGCTGGAGCGGCTCCGGTGCGGCCTGCTGGTTCCGGGTCATCGGGCGCCCTCCTGCAGCAGCCGATCGAGGGCCAGCAGGCGCTCCAGGGGCGGCTGCTCCACCAGCATCCCCGGCACGGGGTCGGCTGCCGTTGGGCCGGGCGCGCCGCGCAGGAACACGTAGGCGTAGCCGCCCAGGTGACGCTCCGGTGTGTAGCCGGGCAGGCGCCAGCGCAGGTAGCGGTGCAGGGCCACCAGATAGAGGTGGGCCTGGAGCGGGTAGTGGTTGGTGGCCATCAGCTCGGCCATCGCCGCCTGGTCGTAGTGGAGCGGACCGCAGGCCAGGGGCTGGCCGCTGGCGTCGCGCTCCCCCAGCCAGTTGCTCTTCCAGTCGGCCACCCACCAGCGCTCGCCGCAGCGGAACACCAGGTCGATCGAGCCGGTGAGGAAGCCGCGGCTGGCCACCTCAAGCCGGGCCAGGGCCCGGGCATAGGTGGGGCCGAACAGGCCGCCGGGATGGGCGGCGAACACCGCCGCCAGGGCCTGGGCCGTGACGCAGGGGCGCCGGCCGTTCTCCCCGCCGGCCGTGCCCAGCCCCGCGTCCGCCCGCACCGCCAGGGGTAGATCGAAGTTCATCTCGTTGAGCCGCTGCTGCCGCTCCAGATCCGCAAGGCGGAAGCGGCCGAGGGGGCCGCCGAGGGGCGTGAGCCGCAGCCGCTCCAGGCCCTCCTGCAGCGAACCGGCCAGGGCCGGTTCGAGGCCGGCCCGCCCCAGCTCCCGCTCCACCACGGCCCGTGTGGCCGGGTGGCTGGAGTCCTGGCGGTAGTCGATCTGCTCGAGGATGGCGTGCAGGGCCTCGCCGGGGCCGGCGCCGCGGGGGAAGTCCGCCAGGGGGCCCTGGCGCTCCAGGGGCGCCTCCGGGGCGGCGGGGATCGGGGCCTCGCCGCTCGCCAGGGCAGGGGCCTCACGCTCCCCAAGGCCGGGCGCTTCACTGTCGCGGCTGAGGGCATCGGTGTCGCGCCCCTCCTCGGCGGCCTGGGGCGGCAGGGGGCTGGCGCTGTGGGCCCAGCTGGAGTAGCTGGCCCGGCCCCAGCGGCTGTCGAGCCGGTGCTGGGGGACGGGCCCGCCGGTGAGGGTGCCCTCGGGAGCCTCCGGGGTCCAGTGCTGGTCTGGGGCGGGCAGCGCGGCGGGATCGAGGTGATGCAGCGGCAGGTCCGCCCGCAGGGTGCCGCCGGGCTCCAGCAGCCAGGGGGCCAGGGGATTGGCGCCGTGCTTCTGCTCCTGCCGCCAGCCGAGCACCAGCAGGTGCTGGGCCCGGGTGGCGGCCACGTAGGCCAGGCGCTCGCTCTCCTGTTCCTGGGCGGCCTGGTGGTCGAGGGCGGCCTGGCGGCCCACCCCCCAGTGGGGACTGAGGTGCAGATCCAGGCGCGCCGCCCGGCCGCCGGGCGGCCGCCAGCGGCGCCCGAGCTCACGGCTGGCGCCGGTGGGGGGCTGGGGCGCCATCCACAGGTAGGGGCAGATCACCACCGGATACTCCAGCCCCTTGCTGCGGTGAACGGTCACCACCGCGATCGAGGAATCGGCGGCGGCGCTGTGCAGCTGGTGGGCTTCCGGCACCTCCCGGTCGGGGTCGAGTCGCAGGCGCCGCAGCCAGTCGGCCGCGGCGGCGGCCGTGAGGCCGTGGCGATGCATGTGCTCCTGGGCCAGCTCCGCCGCCTGTTGCAGGTCCGCCAGGGCCCGCCCCCCCAGCGACAGCCGGGCCAGGCCCTCGGTGCGCAGCAGCTGGCCCAGGGCCGCCATCAGCCCCTGGCGCGGCAGTGCCACGGCCAGACGGCTGAGCACATCGGCCAGCGCGTCCCAGGCCTCCGGAGGGGCCGCCGCGATGCGCTCGGCCGACCAGCCCAGCAGCGGTGAGGCCGCCAGCAGCCGCTGCCGGCCCCCATGGCCGGGATCCGCCAGGGCATCGAGCAGCCGCTGCAGGCCCGTGGCCCCCTCGCTGGCGAACACGTCGCCGCGGCTCACCAGCCGGCTGGGCAGGTGGCGTCGCTCCAGGGCCCGCCGCAGCTCCTCCGCCTGGCTGTGGCGGGCCACCAGCAGGCAGAGATCGCCGGGCTCCAGGGGGCGTTCGCGGTCTGCCCTGCCCGCGGCGCCGGGCTGGCGCAAGGGCAGGCGGCGCTGCAGCAGATCAAGGCAGAGGCCCGCCACCTGCTCCGGCAGGGTCTCGCTGTCCAGCTCCAGCAGCTGCAGCGGTGCTTCGCCTGGCGGCAGCCGCAGCTCCCCCTTGCGGGCGCAGGCCTCCACCGCCGGCACGTCGAGGCCGGAGCGCCGCAGGCCCGCCGGCCCCATCAGGGCGTTGAACCCCGCCACCAGCCCCTCGGAGGAGCGGCGGTTCTGGGTGAGGCCGTAGCAGCTGTCGGCCCGATCGCGGGCCTGGCGGTAGGTGGCCAGCTCGCCGCCGCGGAAGCGGTAGATGGCCTGCTTGGGGTCGCCCACCATCACCAGCAGGTGGCGGGCCGGCGTGCCGGGCGGGGCGGTGAAGGCCCGCTCGAGGATGCGCCACTGGATCGGGTCCGTGTCCTGGAACTCGTCGATCAGGGCCACCCGGTAGCGCTCAGCCACCGCCGCGATCAGGGCGCCCTGGCCGTCGCCTGCGCCGGGATCCAGGCCCTCGAGCAGCTGGCCGAAGCCCATGCGGCCGCTGCGGCCGCGGCGCCGGGCCAGCTCGCGGCGGCCCCAGTGGGCGAAGTGCAGCAGCAGCCGTTCGGCGGGGCCATCCACCAGCTCGGCGATCGCCTGCAGCAGCGGCGCCTCCGGCAGGGGCCGGCCCTCCCCCTCGATCGGCGCCGTGGCCTTCACGTAGGGGCCCGGGTGGAAGACGTCGACCAGCAGCCGCTCGCGGGTCTTCTTGGCGCTGTTGCTGAACTCCAGCACCTCCCCGTAGCCCGGCACCGCGCCGTTGCGGGCCGCGATCCAGGTGCTCACCTGGGCGTCCCGTCCGCTGGGCTTGAGCACGTAGGGCTCGTATTTGGCCCCGGCCCGTTTCAGGTCGGCGGCGGTGGCGGCGAGGGCCTGCTCCAGGGCCGCCCCCCGCTGCTGCCACGCGGCCTCGAACCGCTGCCAGAGCCCGGGCCAGAGCGCTGTGAGCTGGGGGGCCAGGGGCTGCTCCAGGTCGAGCTCCGCCGGCAGGGGATCGAGCTCCAGGGCGGGATCGCCGTCGAGTCGCCGCAGCAGCGACTCCAGCACCTGGGGGTTCAGCCCCCGCTGCTGCAGCCCCGCCAGCAGCGCCGGCGGAACGGGCAGCACCTGCTGCTGCCAGTAGTCGTGGCACACCTGGGCCAGCCGCTCCCCGTCGTCGCTCTCCAGCTCCACGGCCGGACCCAGGCCCGCTTCGAGGGAGCGGCGCTGCAGGGTGCGGCGGCAGAAGCCGTGGATGGTGGTGATGTCGGCCCGATCGAGCTCCTCGAGGGCCAGCAGCAGCTGGCCGCGCACCCGCCGGCCGTCGTGTTGGTGCTCCAGCCAGGCCAGCAGCACCGGATCGGGCTGGTGGGAGCCACGCTCAGGGGCCTCGGGATCGGGGGGGCCGGGCTCAGACGGTCTGGCGCTGGCCTCCACCAGGGCCAGGGCCTCCTGCAGGCGCAGGGCGATCCGGTCCCGCAGCTCGGCGGCGGCGGCCTCGGTGAAGGTCACCACCAGCAGCTGCTGCAGGGTGAGGGGAACCTCGGGGCGGGTGACCAGCCGCAGCACCAGGTGGGCCAGGGCAAAGGTCTTGCCGGTGCCGGCGCTGGCCTCCAGCAGCCGCACACCCGGATCCAGCAGGAAGCGGTTGGCGTCGAAGGGCTGCAGGGCGGGGCCGGCGGAACTCACGGTTTCACCTCCTCGTAGAGGGCGAGCACCGGTTGCCAGAGCTCCAGGGCCCATTGTTCAAAGGCTTCCCCCAGCAGCTCCCGGGCCGGCAGCGAGGCCCCGAAGCAGAGGGCCTGGGCCTCCTGGTCGCGTTCGCCCGGTCCCTGGAAGCCCCCTTCCCAGCAGGCCGCCGCCTTGCTGAAGCCCGATCCGGGCTTCTTGGCCTCCGCCGCCGCGAAGGCCCAGCCCGTATCCGGTGGCACGGGCCAGCAGTGCTGCCGGAACTGCTCCCGCCAGGCCCGCAGCTGCTCCAGCTGCTCCCGGGCCGCGGCGGCCGGCGGGGGGGCGAAGCGCCCCACCACCCGGAAGCGCGGCCCGTCCCGGCCGATCAACACACCGCGCTCCGGCGTCTGGCCGGCCGCGGCGGCCAGCACCAGCTCCAGCCACAGCTGCAGCACCTGGCGACTGCGCACCCTGGCGGTGTGGGCTAGCACCAGGGCATCGCCGCGCCAGCGCAGCTCCGCCGCCAGCGCGCCATGGCGGGCAGTCTCCAGCCGCTCCTCCCCCAGCTGGGCCAGGCAGTCCCGCAGGGAGCTCCAGCGGCTGCTGAGCTGCTGGGCCTCCAGCTGGCCGGCGGCGTGGGGCGGCAAGACCCCCTGCCCCCGCTGCAGCCGCACCCAGTCGGGGGCGTCCTCGCCGCTGGCGGCGCTCCGCTCGAGCTGCTGGCGCAGCAGGCTGGCGCGGCTGCGCTCGTCCAGGGCCAGGGGTTCGAGGTCCTGCACCTGCTGGCCCCACTCCCTGGGCCTCAGCCCCAGGGCCGCCAGCCAGCTCTCCTGGGGGGCCAGCAGCCAGTGCTGCAGGTCGGTGAAGGCCTCGGCCTCCGGATCCGCATGGCTGCCGGACCCGGGGGCTGGACCGGCGGCCAGGGGCTGGGGAGGGGTGGCGCCGCGTCGATCCAGCATCCGGCGGGCCTCCAGCAGCCGCCGGTCGCAGCTGGCGGGCGGCCAGGGCCCCTCCGCCAGGAAGTTGCGCCGCTCCAGGGGATTGGGACTGTGGTCCCGTCGCAGCCGCGCCACGGCTTTGGGGCCCAGCTCCTGCTCCAGCAGCGCCAGCCACTGGCGCACGGGGGTGGAGGGCATCAGGGCCTCGCCGGTGCGCTCGTCGCGGCTGCTCCAGCTGATCAGCAGGTGCTCCCGGGCCGAGAGCAGGCTCTCCAGCAGCACGTAGCGGTCCTGGTCACCGGGGCTGGGGTCCCCCAGCTGGCGCTGCTGCTCCATCAGGTGGAAGCCGGGGCGCTCCCGCTGGCGGGGGAAGCTGCCGGCATCGAGGCCCATCAGCACGATCACCCGGTGGGGGATGGCCCGCATCGGCTCCAGGGCGCTGATGGTGAGGGCGCCGCTGCGGTGACCGAAGCGGCCGCTGTCGGCGCCGAGGCGCTCCCCCAGCACCTCCGCCACCACCGGCGCCTCCAGCTGCAGCGGACTGGCGGCGGCCAGCTCCGTCCAGTCGGCGAGGGCCGCGTGGATCGCCTGCAGCTCCCAGGCCCGCTCGCCGCCCTGGCCGAACAGCTCCGTCAGCAGCCCCCGCAGCAGCTCCGCCCAGGCCGCCGGTGTGCGGGGCCGGGCCAGCTGCTCGAGGGCCCGCCTCAGGCCCAGCAGCAGCTGCAACCAGCGGCCCTGCTGCTCCAGGCTGCCGGCCATGGCGAGCGGTGCGGTCCCGGCCGGTGCCAGGCCGGGCTGCTCCGGCAGCACCAGGCCGAGCACCAGCCGGTCCAGGGCCCAGGCCAGGCTGTGGGTCGGGTCGCCGCCGCGGGCGGCGCCATCGAGGCCCCAGCGGAAGCCGGCGCGCTGCAGCAGCTCCGTGATCGCGCCGGCCTCCGTGGGCGGCACCTGGCGGTGCTCCAGCAGGGGCCGGCAGGCCAGCAGCCCCTCCAGGGCCGAGGCCGTGAGCCGCTCGCCCCCCAGCTCCAGCAGGGCCAGCAGGCCGCTGCTGATGCCGGCCTCGCTCTGCTGGCTGCGGTCGGTGAGCCGCCAGGGCAGCTCCACCCCGGTGGCCTCGCTATCGCCGAACACGGCCCCCACCAGCGGGGCGAAGGCCTCCACCTGGGGCGTCATCACCAGGATGTCGCGGGGGGCCAGGCTGGGATCGGCGGCCAGCAGCTGCAGGATGCGGTCGCGCACGATCTGCACCTGGCGCAGCCGGCCCGGGCAGGCGTGGAACTCCAGGGAGGGGTCGCCCGCGGTCAGCTCCAGCGGCGCGGCCTCGTCCGGGTCCACCAGCCGCTGCTGCAGCTGCTCCAGCAGGGTCGGCTCCCGCTGCTGCTGCTCGCGGGCCAGGCAGGCGGCGCCCAGGAACAGGTCCCGCTCCTCCCAGGCGCCGAGCTGGGTGTCGCCGGAGCCCTCCAGCAGCTGCTGGAACTCGGCCCCCAGCCGCCCGAAGCGGGCCTCCAGGCCGGGGACCTCCAGCAGCCAGTCCTCCCCGAGGGGATCGAGGGCCGCGCCGCTGAGCCCACCACCGAGTCCGCCACAGCCTGTGCCGACCCGCTGCCACAGGGCGCGGCAGGGGGTGAGCAGGTAGAGCTCCACCTCCAGGTGACCGGAGAGGGCCTGCAGCAGCTCCACCTGCACCGGCGCCATGCTGCTCAGGCCGAACAGGCGCAGGGGGCTGCCGCGCTCCAGGCCCGGGATCGGCCGATCCCGGGGCCAGTGCCGCAGGCGCTCGATGGCGTCGGCCACCCGCAGCCCGAACGGCGCCCGTCCCAGCCGCTCCGCCAGCCGGGTGAACAGCAGCGGCTGCCACTGCTGCAGCGCCGGCAGGGGCTGGCCGCGTCCATCGAGCCGCTGGCCGGCACTCCAGGCGGCGAGCATCGCCGGGCGGTAGAGGGTGTAGTCGTCGAAGGCATCGGCGATGGCCCGGCCCAGCTGCCAGAGGGGACGGTCCAGGTGGCCCAGGGCGAGCGGCCCCGAGTCGTGGCCTGCTGGACCGTCGCCATGGCCCCGCTGCTGCAGCCACTGGCGCAGCAGCGTCGCCTCGCCCTGCTGCACCAGCTCCGGCAGCAGCTCCAGCAGCGGCCACACCAGCTGGTTGGCGCGCCAGGGATCGGCGCCCGCGGCTGGGCTGCCCCCGTCGTCACCGTCCTGCAGCACGGCCTCCACCAGCTGGCGCAGGTGGCTGCCGGGGAAGGGGAAGCGCAGGTTGGCGGCGATGCCGTCGGCAAAGGCACCGGCGCCGCTCCCGAGCCCGAGCGCCAGCTGTTCCCCCAGCCAGCGGCTGGTGGGCCAGGTGTTGACCACCACCTGCACCGGCTCGAAGGGCCCCGGCGGACTGAGCCGCAGCCGGGCGGCCAGGAGCTGGGCCAGCAGTTCAGCCCGGTTGCTGCGGTAGACCGTGAGCAAGGGTCAGCGGCGGCTCAGGCTGGGAGCCTGGGGGATGAAGCGCTCCATGCCGGGCCAGGGCTCCAGGCCCTGGGGCTGATCACCGGCCCGCAGCCCCGGCACGGACACGACGTCTCCGGTCTCGGGGCAGTAGGCACTCAGGGCGCCGCCGTAGCAGGCGCCGGTGTCCACCATCACGATGTGGCGCAGATGCCGCACGTGGGGTCCGGGGGTGTGGCCGATCACCACCTGGCCGAAGCGGCCGTCGTAGTGGTCCCAGAAGGCCATGCGGACCGTCAGATCCGGCTGCCAGCTGATCGGATCGAAGCCGGCGTGGGTGGCCACCCAGCCGTCGCCCCAGTAGGCGAGGGGCAGGTGGTCGAGCCGCTCCAGCCAGGCGCGGCAGAGGCGATCGCCGAGGTGGCGGTAGGTGTCGCAGCCGGCCAGGCCCTGCTGGGCGCGCCAGCTGCCGCTCTGCAGGGCCTGCACCAGGCCCTGTTCGTGGTTGCCCTTGAGCCACACGGCCCGGCCGCACTGCACCAGCCCCCAGGCGCGCTCCATCGTGGCCGCGATTCCGGGCCCCCGGTTGATCACATCGCCGCAGAACACGAGCCGGTCCTGGGCCGGCAGCGTGTCGAGCAGCCGCTCCAGGGCGGCATCACAGCCATGGACATCGCCGATCACCCAATGGCGGGAGCGGCTGCTGGGGGACGCCATGGATCGGACGCGTTAGGACCAGTGTTGCCTCCGATACCGCCTTCTGTCAGCCCCTGCGCAGACGGATGGCCGGCTCGGCACTGACTCGGCAGCGGCTCAGCAGCGCTGATAGCTTGCGCCAACACGCAGCAGCGGCCGGAGGCGCGGTAGCGATGGATTCCGAGGCCCCGGTTCCCGCCACCCAGGATTCACAACCTTCGTCGGCTCCGGCCCCAGCTCCTTCCCCGCAGGATCTGAGGGCCCTGCCCGTGGGCCGCCGGGTGGCCGCCCTGGTGAAGGCCCTCGATGGCGCCCAGCGCACCAACGAGGCCCTGGCCCGCTGCACCGATGGCGACGCCATGGTGGAGGTGCTGCTGGATGCCTCCAGCAAGCTGGGGCTGGGCCTCAGCCGCGCCGACCTGCTGCGCACCCCGCCCATCCGCGACTGGATCTGGTGGAAGAACAAGGAGGCGGTGTTCACCGTGGGGGACTCCAAGCCCCGCTACCAGCAGGACGGCCAGCAGGGCCGCCCGGAGCCCGCCCGGACCGGCCAGACCCCCACCCCCGAGGGCGAGGCGCCGCGCCGGAAGTTTCTCGGGCTGTTCTGAGCGGCCCGGCTCAGGGGGTTCAGCCCTGAGCCGCTCAGCCGAGGCTGGCCAGGGCGTCGCTGATGCTGGGGCTGGGGGCTTCGAAGCTGCCCCTGGCCACGAATTCCAGGCGCAGCTTGAGGAATTCGATGAATTTGGGATCGCTGGACACCACCGCTGCCGCAGGCCGGGGGACGCCGGCGGCCACGCCCGCCAGTTCGGGGGCCTCCAGGAAGGCCGGGCGCTTCACCAGCCAGAAGTCGATCGCCTTGCCGGTTTCGCCGTAGTGGCGCACCCGCTCCCTGAGCACCTCGTCGAGGGGCTCCTCCACGGTGAGGAAGGCCTCGCTGGCGGCCACGAAGTGGTACTGGGTCATGGGGCGGTGTTGCCGAACAGGGGGTCCCGGCGGGGATTCTGAACCAAGGCCCGCATCTCGCTGACGGCCTGCTGCAGGCCCACCGCCAGGGCCCGGGCCACGATCGTGTGGCCGATGTTCAGCTCCTCCATCCCCTCGATCGCCGCCACCGGCTCCACGTTCTGATAGGTGAGGCCATGGCCGGCGTTGACCCGCAGGCCGAGGCTGCGGGCGATCAAGCTGCCCTCGGTGAGGCGGGCCAGCTCCAGGGGCTGCTGGCTCCAGCTGGCCTCCGCATAGGTGCCGGTGTGCAGCTCCACCCAGCGGGCGCCGGTGGCCCGGCAGGCCTCCAGCTGGCGCGCCTCGGCATCCACGAACAGGCTCACGCCGATGCCGGCGTCCTGCAGCCGGCCCACTAGGCCGGAGAGGGCCTGCTGTTGGCTGGCCACGTCCAGGCCGCCTTCGGTGGTGACCTCCTCGCGCTTCTCCGGCACCAGGGTCACCATGTCGGGCCGGAGGCGCAGGGCGATGGCCTCCATCTCGGGGGTGGCGGCCATCTCCAGGTTGAGCCGGCTGCGCACCACGTGGCGCAGCAGCTCCACGTCCCGGTCCTGGATGTGGCGCCGGTCTTCGCGCAGGTGCACGGTGATGCCGTCGGCGCCGCCCAGTTCCGCCAGCAGGGCGTAGCTCACCGGGTCGGGCTCCACGGTGCGGCGGGCCTGGCGCACGTTGGCGATGTGATCGATGTTCACGCCGAGGCTGGCCATGGCACCGGAGAGGGGGCGAGTCCGGATCCTATGGATCGCCTGGGCCCAGCGCGGAGCTGGGCGTGCGGCGCTGGCCGTGGGGAGCTGGGCGCCAGGGGTGCGGGTCAGGGCCGCGCGGGCAACTGCCCGCACCGGCGCCATCGGCCGCCGGGTGGCCCCTAGGTTTTCATCCATGGCCAAGGTGGCGGGGCGCCCGGTCCAGGTCTGAGCCCTGGCCCACGGGCCAGGCCAGCCGTACAGGCCAGGCCAACAGTTCACCAGACCGGATCAGACGAGTTCAGATCAGACCAGTTCAGACCAGGCCAGCCCTTCGGTCCAGGCCAACAGTTCAGTCCAGGCGCGGATGACGGCCCAGCAGGCGCAGATGACAGCCCCGACGATGGCCAACCAGACCGGGGCCGAGCCCGTGCCGCCCCCCGCGCCGTCATCCCCCCAGGCCGCGGCGACCGCCTCCCTGGCCCTGAGCCGGCGGGAGCGCAGCCTCTGCAACGGCATCAACCCCTGGCTGGCGCCCCTGGCGATGGTGCTCACCCAGGACGTCGCCCTGCGGGGCTTCTTCCGCGCCGGCGTGCGCGTGCAGGGGGCCGAGCACCTGCCGCACTCCGGGCCGGTGCTGCTGGCGCCCACCCACCGCTCCCGCTGGGATGCGCTGATGCTGCCCCATGCCGCCGGCCGCCGCGTCAGCGGCCGCGACTGCCGCTTCATGGTCAGCAGCGACGAGATGGTGGGACTGCAGGGCTGGTTCCTGCACCGGCTCGGCTGCTTCCCGGTCAACCCCCGCAAGCCGGCGGCGGCCTCGCTGCGCCTGGCGGTGGAGCTGCTGCAGGCCGGCCAGCAGCTGGTGGTGTTCCCCGAGGGCCGGATCATTCAGGACGGCGAGGACGCCCTGCGGCTGATGCCGGGCCTGGCGCGGCTGGCGGCCCTGGCGGTGGGCCAGGGGGTGTCGGTGCCGGTGGTGCCGGTGGGCCTGGCCTACGGCCACGCCAAGCCCCGCTTCGGTGACCGCGCCGCCCTCTGCTTTGCGCCGCCGCTGACGCTGGCGGGGGTGGGCCGCCAGGCGGCGGCCGATCTCAACAGGGAGCTGGCGGCTGCGATGCGATCAGCTGAGGAAGCGGCCCGCCTGCTGGTGGGGCGTCCCCTGCAGGGCCCGTAGAGTTTTTTCACCTCATCGGAGTTGCCGTGCGTCGGCCCCTCGCAGCCCTTAGCCTCGCCGCCCTGGCCGCCGCTTCGGCTGCTGGACTGGCCTTCAGCCCAGTCCTCAGCGGTCCCGCCGCCGCCCAGGAGGAGCCCCAGAAGGTGCTCGAGTCCGGCACGACCGGCCTCAACCTGGCGGCGGTGAACGCCAAGGTGGCCCAGGGCGATGCCGCCGCCGCCGCCGGCCGTCTGGCTGAAGCCCGCGCCGCCTACGACCAGGCTCGCTCCGGTGCCCAGAGCCTGACCCGCTTCTACCGCAACCTCAGCGGCGCCTTCCGCGGCCTCGATGCCCGCATCCCCCGCGAGATGGACCAGAAGGGCCGCGAAGCCCTGGAACTGCAGGCCAGCATCAACCTGCGCCTGGCGGCCTTGCTGCGCCGCCAGAACCAGCCTGAGGTGGCCGTCCCCCTGCTGGTGGAGGTGATCCAGATCATGACCCCCGCCAGCGCCATGGGCCAGAAGGCCTACCAGAACCTGCTGGAACTGGGCTTTGTCACCACCCCCTACGCCGCCGCCGGCGCCGCAGCGTCCTGATCCGGCTCCGACGCTGGCCGGCGTCCGTGGCGCCCGTCGCCAGCCAGATCGCGAGCGCGGGCGCCTAGATTCTGCGCCCGTTGCCGCGTCCCCGGTCTGCATGGTCCATCCCGACCAGGTCCGCTCCGCCATCACCCAGGCCCTGCCCGATGCCGTCGTCGCCGTGGAGGATCTCACCGGCGGTGGCGATCACCTCTCGGTGAGCGTCGTCTCGGCGGCCTTCGCCGGCCTGAGCCGGGTGAAGCAGCACCAGCTCGTCTACGGCGCCCTGCGCAGCGAACTGGCCAGCGAGGCCATCCACGCCCTGGCCCTCAACACCTCGGTTCCCGCCTGAATCCCCCCCGCCACCGTTCAACCCATGGATCCCAGCACCCAGCAGCGCATCGAGGCCCTGGTCGCCACCAGCCCCGTGTTCGTGTTCATGAAGGGCAGCAAGCTGATGCCCCAGTGCGGCTTCAGCAACAACGTGGTTCAGATCCTCAACGCCCTGGCCGTGCCGTTTGAGACGTTCGACGTGCTCTCCGACGCCGAGATCCGTCAGGGCATCAAGGAGTTCTCCGACTGGCCGACGATTCCCCAGGTGTATGTGAACGGCGAGTTCATCGGCGGCTCGGACATCCTGATCGAGCTCTACAACTCCGGCGAACTGCGCGAGACCCTGGCCGTCGCCCTGGCCTGAGCCGCGGTCCGCTCAGCCGCTCCGGTCAGCCGTTCCGGCCAGCCCTCAGCCCCTCAGTTCCGACCGGATTCGTAGAGGGTGCTGAGGTCGCCGCCGGGGCCCACGAAGCTGGAGGGATCCATGATCCAGCGGTCCACCATCTCCTCGAGCCGCCGCTGGGCGATCGGATCGAGGATGGCGGTGCGGCGCAGGGCGTGCAGGTAGCCGTCCGCGTAGAGGCGCAGCTCCGAAGGGCCGTGGTAGCGGCTCGCCAGCGACTGGCAGGCGTCACACAGGGACTGGAAGTGACGGATGGCGTCGGGGTTCTGCAGGGAGGTCATGACCGGGGCTCAGGCTGGGGGCCTGCAACGACGACGCGGGGGGCGGGAGAGCGGGCCAGGGGTTGGGCCAGCTGGGAAGGCAGCGCCCGATACCACTGTGCGGCTGGAATTCCCGATAGCCTAAGCAGAGACCGGGAGTAGCGGGTGGAACTCGCGCCAAAACAGATCCCAGTCGCGGCGGCTTCTGGACCGACGCCAGGAGCCGGCATGGGCGCCGGCGGCCCCGCTTCCGAGCTGGGCCTCAAGCGGGTGCTGGTGGTGGATCCCCACCCCACCCTGCGCACGGTGCTGGCCCAGCGCCTGCGCCAGGACGGCCACCTCTCGGCCGCCGTGGCGACCGCCGCCGAGGCCGTGGCCCTCTGCGAAGACCAGACCCCCGATCTGCTGGTGTCGGCCGAGCTGCTGGAGGAGACCTCCGCCCTGCGGCTGGCGGCTCAGCTGCGCTGCCCGGTGATGGTGCTCACGGCCCGCTCCGGCGCCGAGCCGGTGGTGGCCCTGCTCGATGCCGGCGCCGACGACGTGCTGCGCAAGCCCTTCGGCCTGGAGGAGCTGGCGGCCCGCTGCCGCAGCCTGCTGCGCCGCAGTGGCAGCGGCCTGCAGGAGCGCGTCTGCGTGGGGCCTCTGGAGGTGCATCTGCTGCTGCGCCAGGTGACCCTGCGGGACCAGCCCGTGGAGCTCAGCCCCCGGGAATTCGCCCTGCTCTGTGCGCTGCTGATGCCGCCGGGCACCGTGCGCAGTCGCTCGGAGCTGCTGCGCATGGCCTGGCCCCCGTTCAGTGGTGGGCCCCGCTCGGTGGACACCCAGGTGCTCACCCTGCGCCGCAAGCTTGAGCAGGCCGGCCTGGGCGAGGGCGGCGGCATCGAGACCGTGCGCCAGCAGGGCTACCGCTTCAGCCTCGACACCCTGCCCGAGCCCAGCAGCGCCCAGCCCTAGCGGGCTACGGCCCGGGAATCGCCCAGACCCCCCGGACCAGGGCCGCGCCGGCCAGCAGTTCCGCCGCCAGCATCAGGGCGGTGAGCACGGCCAGCAGCTTGTAGGTCCAGGGCGGGCTGATGCGGCCGATGGCGCTGGTGTCCAGGCCGGTGCGGGCCTGGAGTTGCTCCATCAGTCCGTCCAGGTGCTGCACCCGTTGCGGCAGCAGGTAGGCCTGGCCAGGGGACGTGGCGCCGGCTGCCGTGGCCCGGCGCACGTACCAGACCCGGCCCCCCTGGCTGGTGGCCACGGGCGTGAGGCCCGTGATCTCGCGCCACTCCAGCCGCCAGCCGCGCCGCAGCAGCCAGGCGCACCAGCCGGGATGGCCCACCGCCAGGCCCGAATCGTCCACGCTCACCTGTTCGCTGGTGGCGGCCACCACCAGCAGCAGCCCCAGCGGCAGGGCCAGGCCGAGGCCGGTGCGCAGCTCGGGCGGTGCCAGGGCCGGCAGGGGCAACACCAGGGCCAGATAGAGGCCGATCAGGGTGAAGCGGATCAGCGGCGCCATCGGGTAATGGCGGACCCCCGCTGGCTGGTCGGCGCCGGCTGCCGGAGCGGACGTCATCGGTCTTCGGGGGAGCCGGGCAGGGGTTCGATCAGGGTCGGCGGCACGTAGCGGCCGCTGAACACCTCCTGTTCGCGCCCCTTCCAGAACTCGCCCAGGCGCATCAGATCGGCGGTGGCCTCCTGCAGCTTGCCCACGAACTCGTCGGGGTCCATGGAGTCCTTGGCCTCCTTGAGCTTGGTGAGCCGCAGCAGGTGCAGCATCCACGGCTTGCCCAGCTCGCCCCGCTGCTCCAGGTAGCGGGCCAGGTCCTCGGAACTGGGGGTGGGGGAGCTGCTCATGCCGCGCGCCTCAGGTTGTTCACCCTATGGAGCGCCCAGCGGCCAGCGTGATCGGCGAGCGGGCCGGTTTTCCGCAGCCCACTGGTGGGCCAGCTCAGGCGGGCAGGGCCCAGGGGTTGAGGCCCAGGTCGGCGCCGATGCGGTGGGCGCAGGCGAAGCCGCTGAAGGCCACGGCGTTGAGCCCCTGGCCGGGGAAGCAGGAATCGCCCACGCAGTAGAGGCCGCGCAGGCCGGTGCGGTTGAAGGGCATCGGCAGCAGGCCGGGCAGGCGCAGGGCGGGGATCGGGCCGTAGCTGCCGCCCATGCGGCCCAGGAAGCGGCGATGGCTGCGGGGGGTGCCCACCTCGCGGTGGCGGATGGCCCCGGCCAGGCCGGGCAGGATCGCCTCCAGGCGCTGGATCAGCCGGTCGGCGTCGGCCTGCTTCTTGGCGGCGTAGGAGCTGGGGCCCAGGCCCTGCCAGTGCTCCATGGAGCTCGGGGTGAAGCTGTGCACGATGTGGTGGCCGGGCGGGGCCAGGGCGGGATCCAGCAGGGTCGGGATCGACACGAAGATCACCCCCTGTTCGTCCTCCATGGCGCTCCACTCCTCGAGCATCAGGTGGTGGCAGTGGAAGCCCGCGGGGATCAGCGAGGCCTCCACCCCCAGGTGCAGCGAGAGGAAGGAGGGGGAGGGCCGGTAGCGGCGCCGCCAGCGGCTTTCGGCGGCCGGGGTGTGGGCGGCATCCACCAGGGCCGAGGCGGCGGGGCGATGGATGGTGTGGTCCTCCGTTGCGGTGGCCTCCGTCGCGGTGGCGAAGGTGTCCCAGCGGGTGGCGTTGCTCACCACCCGCCGGGCCTGGATCTGCTCGCCGCTGGCCAGCTGCACCCCCACGGCCTGGGCGTTGGGGCCCTCGCCGTCGAACAGCACCCGGGTCACGCGCGCCTTGTAGCGGATCTGGCCGCCATGGCTCTCCAGACCCGCCACCAGCTTCTCGGCGATCACGCCGACGCCGCCTCTGGGGTAGTTGATGCCGCCGGCATGGCGATCGGAGAACACCATGCCGGCGTTGATCATCGGCGTGAGGTCTGCGGGCATCACGCTCCAGCAGAAGCACTCCATGTCGATGAACTTGAGCAGGGCCGGATCCTGGATGTGCCGGCGGGCCACATCGCCCACGTTCACCGGCAGCCAGCGGGCCAGCCCCAGGCAGGCCAGCGGGGCCCGGAAGAACACCTTGGCCAGGTAGGCCGGATCCTCCAGCGACAGCAGGGGCATCGCATCGAGGCAGCGGAACACCTGCCAGCAGGTGTCGTAGAAGGCGCGGATGCCCTTGGCCTCGTGGGGGAACAGGGCCGTGAGCCGGGCCACGAAGCTGTCGTAGTCGCGGTCGACGGCCACGTTCAGGCCGCCGGGCAGGTGGTATTCGAGCTGGGCTGGATCGGGGATGGTGTCGCAGTGCTGGCCCACGTCGGCCAGGGCGCGGGTGAGCAGGTTGGTGTGGCCCTGATCTCCGAAGCCGAAGATCATCGAGGCGCCCACATCGAAGGTGTAGCCGTCGCGCCGGAAGCTGCCGCCCGATCCGCCCGGGATCATGTACCGCTCGAGCACCAGCACCCTGGCGCCCTTGGCGGCCAGCTGGGAGGCGGTCACGAGGCCGCCGATGCCGGCGCCGATCACCACGACATCCCAGGTGGCGGCGGGGCTGCTGGCGGGCACAGGCGACATGGCTGGGAAGGCTCCGACCCTAGGTGCCGGCCTCAGGCGCAGACGAGCGGGCGCTCGCTGGCCTGGGCCGTGAAGGGCGCCAGATCGGCCAGGGCCCGGTCGCGGTAGGCGCCGTAGCGCTCGCGCTTGCCCTGGATGCGGCTGGGCAGCTCCGGCAGCAGGCCGAAGTTCGGCGGCATCGGCTGGAAGCCGCCACGTTTGCCCTTGCCGCCGCAGGGGGCCTCGGCGATGAAGTGGGTGAGGGCGCCGATCATCGTGGTGGGCGGCAGGGCGATGGGCTCCAGGCCCCGGGCCAGGCGGGCGGCGTTGGTGCCCGCCAGCCAGCCGCCGGCCACGGCCGCCGCGTAGCCCTCGGTGCCGGTGATCTGCCCCGCCGCCAGCAGGCTGGGCCGGCTGCGGAACTGCAGGGTGGGATCGAGCAGCTGGGGCGATTCCAGGAAGGTGTTGCGGTGCATCACCCCGAAGCGCACGAACTCGGCGTTCTCCAGACCCGGGATCAGGCGCAGCACCCGCTTCTGCTCGCCCCACTTGAGGTTGGTCTGGAAGCCCACCAGGTTCCAGAGGCGGCCGTCCTTGTCTTCCTGGCGCAGCTGCACCACGGCGTAGGCGCGCTTGGCGCGGCGCACATCCCGGTCGTTCACGTCGCCCCAGCGGGGGTCCCAGAGGCCGATCGGCTTGAGCGGGCCGTAGCGCATGGTGTCCTCGCCGCGGCGGGCCAGCTCCTCGATCGGAAGACAGCCCTCGAAGAAGGTGGCGCTCTCCTTCTCGAAGTCCTTGAGGTCGGCCTGCTCGGCGCTCAGCAGCGCCTCGCGGAAGGCGAGGAACTGCTCCTTGGTCATGGGGCAGTTGATGTAGTCGGCGTCGCCCTTGTCGTAGCGGGAGGCGCGGAAGGCCACCGACAGGTCGATGCTCTCCCCCTCGACGATCGGGCTGGCGGCGTCGAAGAAGTGGCAGTCGGCGCGGCCGGTGAAGGCCCGCAGCTGCTCCGCCAGGGCTTCGCTGGTGAGCGGGCCGGTGGCCAGCACGGCGATCTCACCGGGGCCGGGCAGCTCACCGTGCTCGCGGCGCTCCACCGTGACCAGGGGGTGCTGCTCCAGGGCGGCGGTGAGGGCGGCGCTGTAGCGGCCCCGATCCACCGCCAGGGCGCCGCCGGCGGGCACGGCATGGGCATCGGCGGTGCCGATCACCAGGGATCCCAGGCGCCGCAGTTCCTCCTGGAGGAGACCGGCGGCCCGGTCACTGCTGAGGGCTCCGAAGCTGTTGCTGCAGACCAGCTCCGCGAACTCGGCGCTGTGGTGGGCCGGCGAGCGGCGCACCGGCCGCATCTCCACCAGCCGCACCGGCAGACCGGCCTGGGCGATCTGCCAGGCCGCCTCGGTGCCAGCCAGGCCGGCCCCGATCACCAGCAAGGGCTCTGGGCTGCTGCTGCTGGGCATGGACACGCGGACACCGGCTCGGCCTGAGGAGGCAGGCTAGGAGCCGGTCCGCACAGGCGAGCTGATCAGGCGCGGGCGCGCTTGAGCATCAGCTGCAGCTGGCCCACGGCGGCGCGGCCGATGTTGAACGCGGCCCAGCCCACGGCCAGCAGTACGGGGGCGGCGACGAGCAGGAGCCGTGCGTCCATGGCGGGGGGGAGAAAACTGCGTGGGGCGATCTTAAGGACCTGCTCCGGCTTCAGGGGGCTCCGGCGCCGCGGCTGATCGAATTTGCAGCAAATCGCGGGGCTGCGAGGGCCTCAGGGGCTGAAGCCCAGCTCAGGGCTGCGGCCGGCGTGGGCCATGGCCAGCTGCCGGTAGCGCCGGGCGTGCAGGCGCTGCTCAGCGGCCGCCTCCTCACTCAGCTCGCGCTTCACCTGGGCCGGGGCCCCCATGACGAGGGCCCTCGGCGGCACGTCCTTGGTGACCACCGAACCCGCCGCCACCAGCGCGCCGGCCCCCACCGTGACGCCGTTGAGCACCACGGCGCCGATGCCGATCAGGCAGCCGTCCTCCAGGGTGGCGCCATGGACCACGGCCCGGTGGCCGATGGTCACGTCCGCCCCGATCCGCACCGGCTGGCCGGGATCGCCGTGCAGCACTGCCCCGTCCTGCACGTTGCTGCCCTCGCCGATCACGATCGGGCAGACGTCGCCGCGGGCCACGGCCGTCGGCCAGAGGCTGGCGCCCGCCGCCACCTGCACATCGCCGATCAGCACCGCCGAGTCGGCCACCCAGGCGTCGGGATGCACGGTTGGGTCTGGCCAGGGAAAGGCGTCCATGGGCAGGGCATTGGGGCGCAGACCCCATCCTGGGGCGGCTTGGAGCTCGGTCCCCCTGGGTGATACGTTCTCTTGGTGCCCGCAAGGGCCACCCCGCGGGTTCACCCCAAGGGCGGGTCGCTAGCTCAGCGGTAGAGCACTCGGCTTTTAACCGATTGGTCCTGAGTTCGAATCTCAGGCGACCCACTTTCTGAAATCCTTTGGACTGCAAGGCTTTTCCCTTGCGTCGCAGTGATTTTGGGGCTCCCGGATGGCCGGTTACCCCAGGCGAATTGAGTCCGCGGAGAGCCGCCGAAGACCGTAGTTGTGCCATTTCCTTGGCATAACTGCCAAGAACTGCCAAACGCGCAGGCCGTCTCATGGGTCCGTCTCATGACCGGTCTGCGGGGCGTGCAACAGGGGAACCCTCCTCTCAGTGGTTTCACCCCCATGCCCTGCCTGGTCTCCCCCTTGGAGCGCGCCAACGGGATCCTGCGCCTCCATGAGCTGCCCCTGCGGATCCGGGAACGCCGCAACAGCCAGTGGCTGAGCGTCTACGAAATCCTCCCGAATGGCCGTGTGCTGGAGCGGGCCATGCGTGGTTACTCGGCAAGCAGCGATGGCGATGTCAGCCGCCTGTGCGACGCCTTGGTTGAGGTCTCGAAGGGCGATCGTCCTCTGCCCTGGACCAGCCTTGCCGAGCCCAGCACGGCAAGCACCGCCCACCTGACCCAGCCCTGCTGGCCCGAGATCTGTGAAGCCGTGGTGGCCTTTCAGCGGCGCCAGGGCGTGAACATGAATCTGGCGGGCCCGTTCAAGGGCAAGGGCTACTTCTGTCTGCTGCCGGTGGACCAGCCGGCCACGGAAGAGGACGTGCGCCGCTTTGCGGTGCACACCAGCGAGAGCCTCAAGGCCCGGCTGGAGGATCCGGCGGAACCGCTGGTTCCGATGGCGACCCATCGCCAGGGCTTCCGGCAGAAGCGGGAGGTGGTGTCACTGCTGCGCCGTGCCGGCTTCGGGGCGATCGCCCCACAGACACTGAGCGAGGAGCTCAAGGGGATGGTGAACCGCAAGAAGCAGGCGCTTGTGGCGGCCGGCGAATCGCGCCGGCGGATCCCCATCACCGAGGCGATCGAGCAGTGGCTGGATGCGGTGATGGAGGAGGACCCGCTGTGGGGCTGGGTGTTCGCGATGGTCGCCACCTACGGTCTGCGGCCCCATGAGGTGTGGCACATCGCGGAGCTGCCCGACGCCCAGGGCATGGTCAGCGTGGGAATCGCCGCCCGCCATATCAAGGTCACCAAGACCGGCTTCCGGGTGGCGCTGCCCCTGCCGGCCGCCTGGGTGGAGCGCTACGGCCTGGGCGGCCACAACGGCGAGCGGCGGCTGGCGGAGCTGCGACGCCGCTATCGGCCCCGCTACGTGAATGAGGAGGGGCAGCCCTACGACCCCGAGCGGGACCTGGTGATGCGCTGCGACAACAACGAGCGCCTCGGTGCTGTGTGCTGCCACAAGCTGCGCAGCAGTGATGCCAAGGCGGAGTTCGAGCTGCAGCACAAGCTCTATGCCTGGGTGGAGACGGCCCCGGCCCAGGGCAAGCGCAAGGCCCAGCGCCGCCGGGAGCGCTGCGTGCCCTACGACCTGCGCCACGCCTATGCGATCCGGGCACGGGAGACGACGACCTGGAACTACGCGGATGTGGCGGCGGTGATGGGCCACAGCCCGGAGGTGCACCGGCGCACGTATCTGAGCGAGATCAGCGGGGAGCAGACCAAGGCATCGGTGGCGCGGCGGATGCTCACGCAGTTCGAGGCCGCCTGAGGGCAGCGGGGGAGGGGAAGGGGCTGGAGCCCCCTCCCCTGAATCAGGGTGCCTGTTCCGGGCTGCTCGGGGAGAGGGCGCTGGCTGGGAACCACCGCCTGGCAGCGATCACCTCTCTGCAGTGATCGAGGTGCCAGAGGTGGTCGGAGCGCGGGGCGGCCGGGTTCTTGCGCACCCAGTGGACGCCCTGGCGCAGGACCCGCCGCTGTCGCCAGCGGCAGAGGGTGGAGCGGCTGATGGTCAGGCGCTGGCAGAGCGCAGCGGTCTCCAACCAGAGGCTTTCCGCTGCTGGCGCCTGGGCTGCCGGGGTGTCAGTGGCGTCAGCCAAGGCGTCCCAGGGCGAGCTGACAGCGCTGCAGGTGCCAGAGCAGGTGGGAGCGTCTGGCGGTGGGGTTCTTGGGCACTAGGTGCCGGCCGTCCTTGAGCAGGCCCTGGCGGCGGATGGAGAAGAGGGTGGTGCGGCTGATGGCCAGCTGGGTGCAGAGCTGGTCGGTGGTCAGCCAGAGATCAGCGGCCATGGGCAGTGGCGTGGAATCCGCTGCGGCTGATGCCTGCAGCAGGGGAGGCTACCGGCGGTGGCTGGGGTGCCCGGGGGTTGTGCTTCTTGGGGCCTCAGTCCTCCCAGTCCCAGACGCCCATCCGCTCGAGCCAGGCGTCGCTCTGTTCGGGATCCCAGCCGTGGCTGCTCTCCAACAGGTCGGCGATCGCGATCATCAGGTCGAAGACCTCCCCCGCGTAGCCGCCCTGACGCTGGGCCTGCTGCTGGAGGGCCTGGGCCAGCTGGAGCAGCTCCAGCTCTTCAAGAAGCCCGGCCTGGTCCGCAGCGGCCTGGGCGTGGGCGGCATCGGCCCTGGCCCAGGGCCAGTGGCTGGGCCAGAGGCTGTGCTGCCACGGCAGACACCAGGTCAGGAGTCGGTGCAGGTGCGGCACGGGCGCAGGGACGGGGCCCTTGAGGGTTCCGGGCCGCCGAACTGACACTCCGGCGCTGGGACGCGGGTGGCTCTACGGGTCAGGCGAGTGGCTCAGGGGCGAAGGCTTTCGCAGGCCTCTCCGTCGCCATTGCCATCGAGGTAGGTGTGGCCCTGGCGGAGCAGCTCCTGGGCGAGGGCATAGGAGCCGATCTCGCGGCAGCGGTAGCGCCGACCGCCGGCTGGGGTCGTGTTGGCCCAGGGGGCTGGCTTCTGACTGCTGGATCCGGCGGCTCCCGCACCAGAGGGTTGAGTGGTTCTTCTGCCCCGCCGGAAGTCCCAGGGGCGGGTGATGCCACCGGGCACCTGCCAGACCCCGTAGCGCCTGCGGCTGGCCCGGTGCTCGGCGTTCAGATATTCCTTGGCATCGCAGCCGGCGAGGTACTGGCGGTAGGCAAAGGCCAGGCCGTCCTCCACCAGGGCCAGGTTCAGATTCACCTCGCCGATCACTTCGGCCACGGTGCGGCCATAGCGGTCGGTGGTCTGGGGGATCAGCCGCACGGCGCTGCCGATCGGCAGGCGGGTCTGGAGGTAGCGGCGGGCCTGGGCGCCGTACGGCGCCTGGGCCATCTCGGGGGCATCAATGCAGGCCAGCCGCACCGTCACCAGCCTGCCGGTGTCGCCGACGCGGATCGTGTCGCCATCGCCGATCGACACCACTGTGGCGGTGCCTCGCTGCGCAAGGACAGGTGGTGAAGCCAGCGCTGGAGCCAGCAACAGGATCGAGAGAAGCGGCAAGGAAGTTCCGGGCATGGGGGAGGCTGCCCGATGACCAGCCAATGCAGGTCCACATCAAGTGTCCTTCTAACCCGGCCATAGCAGTGAGGCAGGAGATATCAGGGAGTAGAAGATGTCCAAGTAGGGGCTGGAATGGACATTGACGCTCTACCTTCTCCTGGTGAGTGATGCCTGGCCCAGGAGACATTGTTATTCAGAGGCAGTCAGTCCTGCGACTACCTCGATGCGGTAACCCAAATTGGAGATCAGAACCTGAATCAGTGAGGCCACGCATGCCCCCACCATAGCCTCAGCCAGAAGACCGGTCATGCTTGCCTCGACGAGGCTGGCCAGACTAGGACATCAACAGAAACAACATCATGATCGCTGGCGTAGACGCAATTCAGGATTTTTAGCCTGATCGCGATTCAACTATTTGGCGCTTGTGATAGAGAGTAATCATGCTTCTTTGCTGCGACCTGCAGTCTGAACGTGCTGTTGCCGAGGGGCAATACCCCCATCTGGGGACATTACAAACTGAGCCGTTGATCCAATACTGGAACAGCCGAACGCAAGGAGGGAGGCATGGTGGGCTTTAACGTGAACAGAATTAGCAGCTGCCTGGGACGGACCTGCAGAAATGGCGCACGGATGGTGACCTCAGCGAAATAGACCTGGCCTTGGTCATGGATCGCCTTGCTGAAGTGGATCAAGATATAGCCCGGCTTCAACAGAAAGAGTTGGCTGACACAAATATCAAGCCACTTGAAGGGAATAGCACCTAGCAGAGACAAGACCAAGGCCTGACATCGAACAAGGAATGCGATGCAGTATATGGGCATTCGTTCTTGTGATTTGCACCCTCTTCAAGGGCGAATCAATCGTCGCACGCTCGCTGTAATTGGGTATTGATCCCTGGTGTCTATGAGATTTAGCGAGCATCAAAATAGTCACATCACTGCCGATCGGAGCAATCGTATGCATCCAACGGGTGGCTCATGCTCTGGCGAGATCACATCCATGCACCACTCAGTCGACACGAGGGGGATCACGTCGTTCGATCAGCCAGAGTTTGATTGGAAAGCTAACGAGTATCGAGCTATGCTCAGCCCACCAACAAAGAGGCGGCAGGTCGAGCGCTATGATTCAAGCTTGGTGGCAAGCATTGCTAGCCCTGATCTCCGAGAGTTGATTCGACTCTGTGCGAATCTCTATGGTCACTGCAGTTCTCGTGTTGGGGCCTGAATCCTTATATGCATAATGATCGTGCCCGAGAAGTGAAATGGTCTCAATGCAAGGGTTTCACTGGGACTTGGATCTTTCTGGAGTGTCTTCTCGGCGTACACTAACAGGGTGTCTAGGGTGTTGGCGGAATATGCACTCCTGAGCTGACCACTACCCATTATCTATTTCTTGCAACAGAACTGAAAGCGCATGGACCTAACTGCATTCCTGGCAAGAGCCGACAAGGAAATCCCCGATGAAGGTCTTGAGTCTGTCGAGATTCCTGGTCGTGTCGCTGTGGCTGCAAAGGGACGCTTTCTCCTGCGGGCGTTGTGCCGAAGCTTCAGGGGCTACTCCCGGATCACCTGCGCTGTCACTGACCAGGAGACTTGCTTGAATTACTTAAACGATGGGGCAAGCGATCCCTATACTTTACTTGTTTGTACGGACTACCTTGAAAATGGCAACGGATTTGATCTAGTACGTCAGGCTCGTCTCAATTGCCCGAGTATTCACACTGTTGTCCTGGCTCTTGGTGATGCCATTCCTGCTGAATGTGCTGATGCCCCCTGGCTTGAGGCTGTTGTAGCAGAGGCAGACTTTGTGGATGATCAACAACCACTGCAAGCCGCTGTCTTGGCCGTGCTTGGCGGCCATTCCTATCGCAGCCCTTCATTGCGAAGTGGTGTGCTGCCCTATCTGAGCTGTCCGCGATTAACACCTCGCGAGTACGAAGTTCTTGACCTCCTTGCCAGCGGCCTGAGTGACAGAGAAATTGCAAAGCGGCTGGTGGTTAGCGATGAGACTGCTCACACTTATACCAAGAGGTTGCTGCAAACACTCAACGTGCACAACCGATTACAAGCTGTGCTCAAAGGCATGAGATGCGGCATGGTTCAGATCTGACCGATAGCAACGACCGCTTGGCTTGCTCGCTACCCCTCAGGTCTATTGACAGTCATATGCCGACCTTATTGCCTTTGAGTAGCCAGTTATTGACTAGGTAGTCATTCTAACCAGGAAAGTGGCAATCGGTTTCAAGGTGATGCATTTCTGTCGCAATGAGCATGCCGATCTGCTGCTGGCAAATGGAGGTTGATTAAGGCGGAGAAGTCTGAATTCACCTGGGCTAGCCGAGCAGTGCATACAGTCTAGATGAGACAAGGCCAGGTCTCTTGTGCCCATCTTTACCTGTAAATCACAACTGATTGATATTCCGGTCGTGTGCTGTAGGCACGCATTAGCCCAGCCTGAGCGTGTGTGGCTTTTCGTGGCGTCAGCTCTCATGGAGCAGCCTGGCCATCTCAGTAGTCGATTCACCCCCATTTGGGGGCTTCGCAAAGTGAAGGCACTGATTGATCATTGAAATTGACTACCCTCCTGCTGTCATGAGCGATCAACCTGCCACTCCAGCTCTAACAATCCGGGGGCTGGAATCGAACTACACGCTCTACTGCAAGGCCTTGCGCATACTGATCACAGAAGGGCGGACCATTAATCAGATTCGTCGTAGCGTCTGCTGGAGTAGGCTCTGCATCCTTCACAAGTGCCTGCCGAATAAATACCGAGATCCGGAGCATCTCTACATCTTGCTGACCAGGCAGGTGGAGCCATGATGAGTGCCGACTGGGGTGGGGTCCTGGTCAGCGCTTAACTACTACTTACTGGCATTGTGCTAGTAGGGTGAAGCGACTGTTCTCTGTGAGTAGTAGGTCCCTCTGGTATATCTCTTCTCTTTGCGCTGGATCTGCAGGTCGCCTTCTTCGTGCCTGGACTTGCTGTGGTTGTGCGGGGTGTGTTGTCCTTGATGCGTGATGCATTTTGGCTATGGATGATGCTGTGGAGGGGCGTGTGGTTATGTCCTCCTCCTTGGAGATATATCCAGCTAAAGCATGCAACAATAGGGAGTCAATATGGCCGCTAGAGGCCGGTCAATTGCCTTGGCATCGTGTCAATCGCTGGCATAGCAGGGATGGAGGGCGCAATCAGCCGAGGCTTCGCTGATGTGCATGCCACGCGCTGCGCTCAAGTCCGGGTCGTTGCCAACACGCAGCGCTGGGATGTACGGATAATGGTTCCAGTTCTTATGGGTTACTTGATGTCATTGATTGGCCGCCAGCACCTGTGTCTCCGGTGCTAGCGCTATCTGCGGACAGGTCGTTGAGAAGTGCAAAATCGCCGATTATCTTCTGCGCGTGTTTATTGTATGCAAGCGCAGCCTCGTGTTCTGTCGTGAACGAGCCTAGATAGTAACGCCGCCCTCTCCAATACACCTGAGCGGTCCAAAGCTGGGTCTGCTTTCTGAAAGACACACCGCGATATTCAGAGTGAGCCCCAGGGCGTCTGGGACGACTGGCGTATGCCTGGTAGGTCTCTTCTGGATTGCGACTGGAGAGGAAGGACACAGCGAGCTGGGGGACCTTCTTAAAGTTCTTTCAGTGACGGCCTTGTCGGCTAGTCCCCATTTGGGGCTTGTCTGAGGATTCTAGTACTCAGCTCAGCTCAGCAAGAGATTCCCTGTGCAGGCATCGTTCTGTTCCTTCACCTTGGCGGACGGCTTGGATCCGTTGGCAGCCTTCGTGGCTGAATGCCATTGCGGCGAAGATGGCAGGGTATCCGGATCTCGGTGTTGTGATCTTCGGGACCGGATCACGCGATGGATGCTGCTGATTACTCCTCCCCTTAGAGGTAACAGGGCGTTGTGTTGACGCGCACTGTTGGGAGTTCAGAGTACCAGTCGTACTTGATGTGAGGCTGATTATTGCAGATTGGTTTCCTCGCTCTCGCGGCATCGCTTACCAGCTCGATAACGGGGTCGCCAGTGGGCGCCTGGTTTGGAGAGGCAACTGCCTGCAGAAGCCAGGCGACACCATCGTCGCGCCTCAGACCGACAGGCCACTCAGGTGGCGGGCAGCGATACAGCCCAGGACCTGGGTCAAGGCCAGGAGGACCGACAGAGCCCGCCAACGCCGTGGGGTCATTAGTGCACTCTGGCCCCGCCCACGCCCTCACCCAGACCTGGCATCAACGCCCGGCGCTGCCGTGGAGAGCCCTGATGCCTGTGACCAGCCTGCTCAAGCCGCTTTTACTGAAACAACCTCTCTGGCAAGGCGAGGAAGCGCAGCGGCCCGGGGCCAATGGGGCCTCTCGCGTCGGCAGGGCCCGAGCCCCAAACAATCCAACCTGCTCCGGCTTGGCCCATGGAGCAATGCGTGGAATGACGGATTGCCTTGGGCTGCCAGCAGCGAGATGCTGAGCCCATCACCCCAGGAGGCGCCTGCTATGGACGACACCCCCCCTGAGCACCAGCCAGGAGTGCGCTGACGATCCGGCCCCTGCTCCAACACTCTCGACGGATCTCTGACGTTCCTGGCGTGTCGCTGGTCTGTCTGAACAGCCCTGTCGCCGTCCACTGCACCGCCCCAGGTGCCCCGGACCCAACGGAACGTCCCAATTGACACCTGGCCCCAGGTGCCAGCGCTGGCAGCTCCGACCACAACTGAAGACACCCTGATCTGACGATCATGGCTGTTGCCCAACAAAACCATCGCGCAGCTGCGCCCGACCCCCTTGGGAAGGCACCACGGCTGAGCTGACAGACACCCGGGGCCAACGCTCCGGGCTTTGTTGGGTGTTGTCGCATCGACAGCGGTCAAGCTCGTGCCCACAGCAGGTCGCTGTCTTCCGGGCTGCAGGTCAGCGTCGCCCGGAACGATTGACCGGCGTTGTCTCCGCATGGTGGCGACCTATCAATCGCCAACCCCGCAGTTGCGGCCAGCCTCCTTGGCGGCATAGAGGCGAGCATCGAGCCGTTGCAGCCAATCCGTGGAGGATTCTCCCTCCAGTCGCTGCGCCACACCGAAACTGGCTGTGACGGTGCCCGCCTGGCTGAACGGCGTTTCGGCAATGAGCTGCCTCAGCTTTTCAGCCAGCACCATCGCTGCAGCTGCTCCACTCTCGGGCAGAAGGATCAGAAACTCCTCGCCACCCCAGCGGCCAAAGCTGTCACTGCTCCGCAGCTGCTCCCGGATGCGCCGGCAGAATTCGATCAGCACCTGATCGCCTACTGGATGACCCAGGCGATCATTGATCGTTTTGAAGAAATCAATGTCGCAGAGGATCAGCGAGAGGGGACCCCCGTAACGATCGGAGCGGTCAATGGCCTGCTGGATCCTGGTTTCTATCTGGCGACGGTTCCAGATGCCTGTGAGGCTATCAGTGCTGGCCAGTTGCTCCAACTGCTGGTTGGCTTCCATCAGCTTGCGCTCATAGCCCTTGCGTTCTGTGATATCCCGGCTGACGCCCAGCAGTTTGTCGAACTCTCCTTGCCCGTTGAAGGTGGGCAGTGCGATCACATCCGCCCAGATGGTCGAACCATCGCGGCAGTAGTACTCCAGCTCGCCGCGGAACGGCGGCGGCTCCCGACCCGCCTGGACATCCTCGACCATCTGCTGAAAATAGGCCCGTGAACGTTGCTGCGATTCAGGGGTCAGGGTCTGCTCCAGGGGTTGGTGCATTGCCTCCTCAGGGCTGAAACCACGCAGCAGCTGAATTGACGGGCTCACATAACTGATGCGTCCATCGAGCTCCATGGTCCAGATCACGTCACGGGCGTTTTCGGCCAGTAGGCGGTAGCGCTCCTCGCTGATTCTCAGTTCCTTCTTGAGCTGATGCTGGATCGTCACATCCCGCGTGATTCCGACGACTTCAAGGAAGTGGCCCTCATTGGTGTAGATGCCTGTGGCCTTCGCGTCCGTCCAGACCGTACTGCCATCCTTGCAATATTCTTCCAGTTCTGCGTGGAAGTGGACCGGCCGGCCGGCGGCCACGTCGTAACGGGCCTTGTTAAGGCCTTCAGTCACAAGGGCGAAGGACTCCGGCGTGAAGTTCTGATCCAGGGGGAGGGCCATGACCTCCTCAGGCGAGAAGCCACGGAGCTGCTGGATGGATGGACTGAGATACGTGAACTGCCCGTCCAGACTGATGGCCCACACCACATCCAGCATCTGATCGGCCAAGCGGCGATGACGCTCCTCGCTGATGCGCAGCTGCTCCTGGAGTCGGCGCTGCCCGGTGATATCACGCGAGACACCGGCCACCTCCAGAAACTTGCCATCCTCGTCGTAGATGCTGGTGGCTTTGACATCGGTCCAGACCGTGCTGCCATCCTTGCAATATTCCTCCACCTCCTGTTGGAAGATCACGGGGCGACCGGCTGCCACATCCTCGCGGGCCTGCCGCACGCCCTCCAGCACCACGGCATAGGACGCTGGCGTGAAGTGCTGCTCCAGCGGCATGGCGATCAGCTCCTTGGGCGTAAAGCCGCGCACCCGCTGTAGCGAGGGGCTGAAGTAGGTGAACTTTCCCTCCTCCAGATTGATCGCCCACACCACATCCAGCATCTGATCAGACAGGCGCCGGTGGCGCCGTTCGCTCTGCTTGAGCGTTTCTTCTGCGGCCACCATCTCATCGATAACATGGAAGCTGGCGACGATTCCCTCCACGACTCCTTTGCTGTTGACGTAGGGGCCAGCGTGGGTTTCGATCCAGTGGATGCTGCCGTCCTTGGCATAGACCTGTTCGCGTGCTCTCACGCTGTTGCCGCCCATCGATAGGGTCTGGCGATTGGCCTGGTAGTGCTCGGCCTTACCTCCATGCAGCAGGAACTGGGTGCCGACCTGGCCGATCCAGTCTTCCGGCAGCCAGCCCAGGGCGGCAGTGAGCGACGGCGACACCCAGACGATCTGCCCCTCGCTGTCCACCCGAAAGACCACATCGCTGGAGTTCTCCGCCAGTAACCGGAAGTGCTCTTCCTGCTCGGCCAGCGCCAGCCGCTGGCGGCGGGCCTCACTGACATCAAGGATCTGAACGATGAACAGGCACTGACCACCGCTGCGCAGGCAGGACACTGAGACCTGACCCCAGATCTGGTGTCCATCGGCGTGGATGTAGCGCTTCTCGCGCTGAAAGGCCTCCCGCCGGCCCGCCACCATCTCCTCCACCAGATGGAAACTCTCGGCCAGGTCGTCGGGGTGGGTGACATCCCGCAGCAGCAGCTGGAGCAGCGCGGCCTCATCGCGGCCAAGCATGCGGCAGAGAGCGGCATTCACCTCCAGGAAGCGACCGTCCGCCGTCACCAGCGCCATGCCGATCGCCGCATGGCGCATCGCCTGCTCGAGCAGCCGGGCCTGGCCCAGGTCTTCGCAGAGGAGGAGCTCCTCAGTTGCCGGATCCCCGGGTGCGGAGCCCGCTGCAGGACAGCTCGAATGATCCAAGGGACTCAGGCCGCAAGAGCTGGCGGTGGCAATGTGCTTCGGCGAACCCTAATGAGATTGCCAAGACACCTGACTTGACTATCGAGGCATTTTTATTGAAGTTCGGTATGGAGAGGCAAGGTAATGGCGGTTGATGGTGTAACTGGTCTGAGTCAGGGCTCTGGACTGCCCCACGCCGGGACGGGACCTCAGGCCAAGCTCAACCGAGGCCGCCCAGCCGGATCAGGGCACCCACCACCACGAAGGCGATCGCCAGGGCCGTGATGGCGCGGATGTGCCAGGCCAGGCCGCTGAGAGTGTCGTCCGTGAGCTGGGGGATCAGCCGCAGCCGGGCATGCACCGCCAGCGCGGCCGTGCCGGTCAGCAGGAGCAGCTTCACGCCCACCAGCATCCCGATCGGGTTCTCCGGGCTGAAGAGCCCCTCAAAGCCCGGCAAGTAGATCCAGCCCATCCACAGCCCGGTGAGCACCTGGATCCCTAGGGCCGTCAGGCCCAGCGGCTCGAAGACTTCCTCGAAGGCGCGGATCTGAGCCGCGCTCTGCGCCCGCCGCGCCCGCGGCAGCACCCCCAGATCGAGCACCAGATGGCCGCCGGTCCAGACCGTGGCGGCAAGCGCATGCACGATCACCAGCACCGGAAAAGCAGACACGGAAGCACCAGAACGACTGGCCCAACGATGGTCGCCTTAGGGCGAGGTTGTCGGTGAAGGGGATCCTCGATGGTGGCCTGAGCTGGAAAGAAGGGCCCTCTGTGATGAGGGCCCTACCGCTGCGCGGAAGACTGCGTCTAGCGACCGGTTGCGGGAGCTGTTGGTGAACCCCCGGTCGGGTGTCTACCTATCCCTCCTGTGGTGTCAGTACGGCAAGCCGGCGGCTTCACCACTGCGGTCCGCAGGGCTTCCAACCCTCCTGGCGCTTCTGGCTCCACAGTGTGATCGCCTGTTCACGGGTGAGCTCCTTGCGGTTCTTGAGCAGCGGTACCGGCTGATCCGGCAGCAGTTCGCCGCTGGTCACCTCCAGGCGCTGGGTCCAGCGGTCCCAGAGGGTGGGCCGGAAGTGGAGCACGCGGCGGCCGTCGCTGAGCCAGCCCTCTTTTGGCGAGAGGGGCGGCCTCTTGCTGGCCCCAGCGGCCTTCCCCCTAGTGCTGGTCATGCCCCTTCCGGCGCCCAGCCCTTCCGCCGCACCATGTCGTCGGTCCAGCCCTGGCAGCGGCGGGTGAGGTGCTCGCCGTGGGCGATCAGGCCGTGGTGCAGCCGGCAGGTGAGCAACGGGATGCAGCTGGCTGCGGCGTGGTGGCGGAACCAGTGGCAGGTGAGGCAGACCTGGCGGCTGCGGCTGGGCTGCAGCACGGTCTGATCGAGGTAGGGCCAGGCCTCAGGACAGGGGTCGGCGGAGAGGGGGAGGGGGCGGTCACGGCGACACCGGTGGGCGTACGCCTGTACTAGTAAGAATGGCGCGCCCTGTCGCCTCCGTGATCACGGCCGCAGGTCCCAGGTCTGCGCGGGCGACCGGCAGTGGTTCGCCATGGTCCGCTGCTCCCCGGTGGTGCGTGCCAAGGAGCTGGATCTGGAGCGCGACCCCGATCTCATCCAGGCGCTGGGCAACAGCCAGGCCAGTCCCGTTGGGATTCCCCGATTGCGTGGACTGGTCCGGAGGGGGCACGCCAGTGTCGAACGGTGACGGCCTCGTCGGGGCCTGTAAGTGCGTGCCGCTTCAGCCAGTTGCCTGCATGGGCCACGGCTCTCAGCACTGGCGAGTCCCTGAGGGCCGACCGGATGGGGCCAGCGAGCCCGGTTCGCTGGATGGGTGCTGAATCTGTGCTGAATCGACGAGGGCATCGATCACTAGAAGGTAGAGAACCGCTTGAAGCAATGCCTTCGCGGCGAGCCCTCTTCACCGAGAACTCCCATGAGAAAACGTTTGCTCTCGATCCTTTCGATCATTACCCTTGTGCTGGCACTGGCTCTGCCTTCCCCGGTCTTTGCGGCGTCCAAAGGCCCTCAGCTCTCCCAGGCCAGTCCGGCGCCCACCAAGGCCCAGGTCGATCTCGAGGCCTGCTCCGATGCAGCCGCTGAAAGCAAAGGCGGCAGCGAGTGCGGCAGCACCAAGGTGAGCGGTGCCACCAGCCGTGCGCTCAAGACGGTGACCAGCGGCAAGGGGTGACCAGGTGGGCCTCGATCCTGGGGATGAGCCCGATCCAACCCGGTCGCATTCTGGCGTCCCTCCTTGGTAACGCCGTACAGGCCATCTTGCCCTCGAGCACTGACCACTGACTGGCAAGCTTCCTGTTCCAAGAGGCATCACAGCTTGTGCTGTGATGCGACAAGCTGGATCGTCTTGGCATGGGCCTGGATCACATCAAACGCCCTCCTTGATTTACCTGAAGCATGGGCTATGGATGCCCCGGTCGAGCAGGGACGCCTACAGTTGATTCAGTCGTTCGCATCGGAGCAGAATGAATCGCCAAGGCAAGTACTGGTTGGCCTTGATCTCTGCCATTGTTGTGGTTGTGGGTCTTGTTGTCTATGTCAGTCGGCAGAATCAGGAGCGACTGACTACCGAGGCTCAGACCCAAGAGATGCGGGATCTCGCTGACCGCCAGGACCTGGCCAATCGTCAGGATCTGGCTAGCCGCGAGGAGATGGGCCGACAGCTGAGCGATTCGGCGCTCAGGAATGAACTGGACTCCGCTTCGCGACGGGAGTCTGCCCTCCAGGCGCAGCTCACGGCCATGGATGTGGCGGCCCGAAACCGGGCTGCGGATGCCCAGCAGCAGGCGAAGCGGCAGCAGGCGGAGCAGGAGCTGCGGGACCTCAGGGCGCAGCGGGCACAGCTTCAGAAACAGGTGAACTGCGAGCGTATCCAGCTTTCAATGAATCAGCTGGAAGCCAAGGGGAACTCCGATCAGGTGCTCAGTCTCCAGAAGCAATGGACTGTGGCATGCCCCAATCTTCGGACTGGCGGATGATGCCTTGTGGAGCGATATGGCCCGACCCGGTGGCTTCCACCATCTCGCAGAACCCCTGCACCTGGATGGGCTACAGGCGATTGGGTTGAACGGCGCCCGGGGTCACCTGGGGTTGCGAAACCAAACCGTGGCCCTGTTGGAGGAATCCCCATCCCCGGTGTTGCCAGGGGTGGTCCATGGGAGTGTTTTCGGGGGCTGCTGGTACGGCAGGCCCACGGGATTGCGGCACTGGTGGCGGGCCATCCAGCCCTGCGAAAAGACCGGCACTGCTCACCTGTGCACGACCAGGTGGCTCCCGCTCCCGCCTCCTGGTTCAAGTTTCTGGGCCAACTGTCCCGGGGGCGACTCACTGATCAGAATGGGGAAGGGCAGATCCGGGACACGCGTCGTTTGAAGACGGTAGTTGACTGAGATCCTGCCGCGTTTCGTCAACCAGTGACCGAGGCTGATTCATGGATCTCATTTCTCTCATCATCACGCTCATCGTAGTCGGCGTGTTGTTGTGGCTTGTTAATACGTACATCCCAATGGATGGAAAGATCAAAAGGATTCTCAATATTGTGGTAGTTGTCGCTGTCGTCGTCTGGCTGCTCAATGGGCTTGGATTGATGGATTCGATCCGTGGGGTTCGCGTCGGACGCTGACTCCCCAGTGGGCGCTACTGCTGGGCCCTGGCTCCGGCAGGAATTTGGCCGTGGTGAGGGGATGGCGGGCAATCACACCCGGATCCCCCTGTCCGCCCGGAGATCCTGGGGCTGGGATAAGCCCGTCGCGGTGCCGTGATCAGCAGTGCTGGTCACCGGAGGTGAGCTGAGTCAGTGATGGTGGCGTGACCCCTATCGATCTGTCCACGAAATCAGGGGAACCCCAGCCTGGCGTCGCGGGTACAGAGTGCTGCAGAGCCGATCCACAAGAGTGAGCTGGGGAGGAAGCTGGGCAAGATTCGAGCACCGGCGGCTGATGCCGAGACACAACACCTAGCCGGCTGCCCCAGAGTGACTGGGTTGGGGATGCAGCATCGGGCTCAGGCGCCGGCGCAGGCGCCGCAGGTTACGGCGTTCGGCGTTCTGGACCTGGTTCTTGTTGAGGCCAAGGGCCCTGCCCGTCTCCACCAGGGTGTGGCCCTCGTCGCTGCCGAAGCGCAGCTGCAGCAGCCGCTGGTCGAGCGGATCGAGGCCGCGCAGCTGCTGGTGCAGCCAGGCGTAGTCGTCGCTGACCTCGGGGCTGTGGGGATCCGGGATGCCGTCGAGCAGGGTGGCTCCCTTCTCCAGCCCATCGAGGCTGCGGTCGAGGGAGGCGGTGCTGCAGAGCTCGAGGGTGCGCAGGGCCGTGGTCACGCGGGTCTCGTCCTGCCCCAACCGTTCGGCCACACCGGCCAGGCTCAGCCGCTCTGGCGAGCTCGCCTGCAGCCGCTGGGCGCGGAAGGCCAGCTGGATCATCTGGGTGGGGAGGCGGATGGCGCGCCCCAGCTCAGTGATGCAGCGCCGCGCCGCTTGGTCTATCCACCAGAAGGCGAAGGTGGAGAGGCGGTAGCCGCGGCTGGGGTCGTAGCGCTCCACGGCGCGGATTAGCCCGAGGTTGCCGGCCTGGATCAGGTCGAGCACGTCGAGCTGGAGACTGCTGATGCGGTTCTGGTAGCGGCGGCACACCATCACCACCAGGCGCAGGTTGGCGGACACCATGCGGTTGCGGGCCCGCATGCCACGGCGCCTCAGGGCCGGCGGCGGCTCGGGATGCTGGAGCCACTCCTGCACGATGGCGCCGAGGTGCAGTTCCTCCGCGGCGGTGAGCAGGGGGATGGTGCCCGCCTGGTTGAGGTAGTCGAGCAGGGCTTCACCGCGGTGGGGGCGTGTCATGACTGGGCGGGGCTGTCCAAGGGATCCATCGGCAGTGGTTGATCGGAGCTCATCAAGCCCGAGATCCGAGCCCGTCGCATCAGAACTGCGCTCAGCCGATTGGCTGGATGCACGGATCGACAGGGGAGATTGAGGTGATTACAGGGGGGCCAGTTGACCCTGGTCTTCTACCAGTCTCACGTTAAGAAGAGCGGGGTTGTCTGTGAGTGTTATCGGCCAATTACGCACAACAGGTACACGCTTGCACCTGGCTGTTATTGAGACCTCTAGATGGGGTAGACGTTGGCCAGGGTGACCTCTGGGTTCGGTATCTATTGGTCGCAAGCACCAGGATGCAGGTGGGCAGCATGCAGAGAATGCTCAATAAATCGTTGTACCACTGAGAGGCCTTGCGCTGACTCACGTCTAACAGCAGATCTCCCTATCTCCACCATCATGAGCGCAACTGCAAGAACCCAGGGGATCGAAATGACTAGCATCTGATGAGAACCACTCGCTGGTCTGACCCATGGCAATGACCGCTAGACCATATCGACATCGGCTGCACCGACAGGCCTTGACTCTATTGTCTGCACTCTGCATCTTGGCCTCCTGCCTGCTGGTTCCATGGCCCGCAATGGCGATGTCGCCTGCCTCTGACCCCCTCGCTTTTGCCGCCATGACGAATAGAATGGATGCTGCTGCCAAAAAGGCAGAGGGCAGGCTCGAATCCGCCTATGGTGACCTCACGGGAGACACCGGTCACCAGATCAAGGGCAAAGCCAAGCAGGTGCAGGGCTCGGCCATGAACACGGCAGAGGACCTAAAGGAGGGGACAAAGTCAGCAGCCAAGAAGGTGGCTGGTGCAGCCAACGACATGGCTGATGATCTCGGCTGACACACGTCAGCTGTAGCGGCTCAGCCCAGCGAACTGAGCCTTCCCTACATCCTTATGTTGTTACGCGACTTGGATCATGCTTGAAACAATTGCCATCCTGCTGATTGTTCTCTGGCTGCTGGGGATGGTCACATCCGTCTCGTTGGGCGGTCTGATCCATCTCCTGCTGGTGATTGCCGTGATCGCCATCCTGTTGCGATTGATCCGCGGACGTGGTGTCTGAACGTCTTCGGGGGGCTCAGCTGTGGGGCTTGAGCGCGCTTGCAGGCCGGTTCCCCCTGAGCTGGCTATCCAGCTGGTCTGACCATTGTTGTGCTGTACCTGGCTCGATTGATCATGAAACTACGTTTTCTTCTTGTCTCGCCTCTCTTGGCGTTGGTGGCCTCATCGGCATTGGCCCAATCCGTGAGCGAGGCCCAGATGCGTGCCGCCAATCTGGCACGGATGCAGGCTGAGCTGCTGAATGGTGGCCTGAGCAAATACTCACCGGCGAACTGCATGCACCGTGGCGGCGGCGGCAGTTGTCTGGCGGCCGATACGCCCGAGGGCTTTCGGTTCCGCTTCCTCGGCGGCCCTCCGGGCTGGGATGCCAGGCGGCAGCCCGCCACCCTGGAGACCGTGGTGCTGGTGTCTCCTGATGGTCGCTCGTCCGTTGTGGAATACAACGGGCCGGTCCGTCCTCAACCAGCACCTTGACCCTGACCCCGACCCCGTTGTGATGGAGGTATGACCAATGACCAGCCTGAAACTGAAAGGCGAGTGGAATGAGATCAAAGGCAAGGTCAAGCAGGCCTATGCCGACCTGACTGATGACGACCTGGTCTATGTGGAGGGCAAGCACGATGAATTGCTGGGTCGCCTGCAGAAGAAGCTCGGCAAGTCCCAGGAGGAGATCCGTCACCTGCTGGAGTCGCTCTAGCTGGCCTGGGCCCCCGCGGGCCCAAGACTGGCTCGCCCGTCACTGCGAATAGATCAAGACGCTGTAGGGCGCGATCGACACAGATCCCGAGCAGGGCAGGGCATCGCACGATCCGGGGGTTGCCTCGGTATCACCGCTGCGGTGCCCCTCAAACAGGCTGCTGTAGCCCTGCCAATCGCTGTTGAAGCGCAGCTTCCAGAGGCCAGCGGCAGGGAACCCCATCACGTAGCCGTCCTGGGGCTCATGCAGAAAGTTGGCCACCACCACTACGTCATCGGCGGGGCCACCCTGGTCCCAACGGTGAAAGGCCAGCAGCTTGCGCTCTTCATTGAGGTGGTGCACCTGGGTGAACTGCCCGCACAGCCCTTGGGAGATCCCCAGTTGATTGAGGCGTAGGCCGATCAGATCCCGATACAGGCGAACGATGCCGCAGAACGTCGTGTTCTGATCCCAGTCCACTGGCACCGTGTCGCGGAACCAGCCCCCCTCCAGAAACTCCTGCCCCTGAAACAGCATCGGGATGCCAGGCGCCGTGAACACCATGGCGGCCGCCATGGTGGAGCGCTTCTGGGCATACCAGCCGGTGGGGTCGCTGCCGCTCACCTCCTGGGGGATGCGGGCCTGACCGTTGGCCACATCATCGTGGGATTCACTGTAGATCACACGCTGAAAGGCATCGTCGTTGTAGCGGTAGAGCAGGGCCTCGCGGATGCTGTTCAGGGAACGGCACTGGTCCTGGGAGGCGATCACGGCTTCGCGAATCGGCTGCACGAAGTTGGGATCCCACTGGCTGCCGAATCCGGCGCCACCGGCCCCCACCCCTTTGGTGATCCAGTCGTTGCTCTGGAGATCTTCCGCGATGGTGAGCCGACCAGGGCGTGAGCGCGCCACGGTTTCATTGATCGCCTGAAGCAGGCTCCAACCATCGGGCAATTCCTGGCTGCACTGGTCGCCACAGTGGGTGATGTAGAGCGTGCTGTCGAAACGCAACCCATCCATGTGGTATTCATCCAGCCACATCAACACGTTGTCGAGGATGAACTGCCGCACTTCGCCACGGCCAAAGTCAGGACGGGTTTCCCCCCAGGGGGTGATGGCGCGATCATCGTTGTAGAAATAGATGCCACCTCGGCCATTCTCCGACCAGCCATCGAACTGCCAGAGGTCGAGATCACTGGGGCCGAAGTGGTTGTACACCACATCCAGGATCACGGCGATCCCAGCTTGGTGCGCACGTTTGACAAACCGCTTCAGGCCCAGGGAGCCACCGTAGTCGGAGTCGACGGCGAACAGATGCGATGGGTTGTATCCCCAGGAGCGGCTGCCCGCAAACTGGCCCACGGGCATGATCTGAATCGCATTCACGCCTAACCGCTTGAGATGCTCCAGTCTTGCGGTGATCGAGATGAACTGGCCGGGCTGGCTGGAGTTCTCGTCGTTGAAGGTGCCCACATGCAGCTCATAGATCACCAGCTGGTTCCAGGGGGGCATGGAAAAGTGATCGTCCTTCCAGTCAAAGCCTGGGTCGTGGATGATGGCCTTCCCAACCGAGCTGGTGACTTCCCTTGCGTGGGGATCAATGCGCTGCAGCACACCTGCAGGTGTGGTGAGTTGATACTTGTAGTGATCACCCACCCGGGCGGAGGCCACCGTGGCCTGCCAGTAGCCGTGACCGTCGGCTGTCATCGGATCGCTCGCGCCGTTCCAGCCGTTGAAGCTGCCGATCACAGAGACCTGCTCGGCGTGGGGAGCCCAGACACGGAAGCCCACGCCATTGCTCTGGAGTGTGGTGCCCAATCCGGCCGGTGCTGACGTCTTGTCCTTGGCCATCACGCTGCATCTGTGTTCTACGGGCTAGGTGCGATCGACAGGCCTGTTGACCTCAGGCAACCGCTCTTCACGAAGGAGGCCTCATGGCTGTGGTTCGGACGGGGTGGCTGGTATGCAGATCGGCTTGGCACGATCGGTCTGTGGCGGGCGAAACCCTGTCTTCCCCGTATGCGCTGGTCACAGCCCGCGGCCAGTAGGTTGACCGCGTCTGGTGGCTGAACCATGGGGTGAAGGGTCCTCAGTTGGGGCGGCACCTAGGCTGAGCCGACAGATGCAAGGGGCCAGTGCTCCTGGGTTTGTTGTGTCTTGGAATCCCTTCCATGAAGAAGGGCCCCCTGTGCTGAGGGCCCTTGCACCGGTTGCGGGAGCTGTTGGTGAACCCCCGGTCGGGTGTCTATCTATGTACTAACTCTTCCTCCCGGCGGTGTCAGTACGGGTTGCGTCCCTTGGAGTGGTGTAAAAGCCGAGGCCTGTGATCTGGTCGGAGATCAGTGATCAGGCAGCTGCTCCAAGTGCAGCTGTTGGTTGATCTTGGAGCTGATCGCTGCTCTTGTCCAGCTTGGCCATCGAGAGTTCAGAGAAGACGCGGCGGCCATCGAGCTGCCATTCCTCCTGCTGCTCCAGCAGCAGCGCACCCACCAGGCGGATGATCGCGGCGTCGTTGGGAAAGATGCCGACAACGCGGGTGCGGCGTTTGATCTCCTTGTTCAGCCTCTCCAGTGGGTTGGTGCTCCAGATCTTGCGCCAGTGCTCTGGCGGGAAGGCCCGGAAGGCGAGAACGTCCTCCCTGGCCTGCTCCATCAGTGCTGCAGCGGCTGGGAATTTCTCCGTGAGCATCGTGATCACCTGATTCCACTGCTGCTCCACGGCCTGGGCCTCGGCCTGCACGAACACCGATCGCAGGGCGGCGGCCACCATGTCCTGGCTGCCTTTCGGCACCTTGGCCAGGAGGTTCCTGGCGAAATGGACGCGGCAGCGCTGCCAGGTCGTGCCCTGGCAGCAGCGCGCAATGGCTTTCTTGAGGCCGGCGTGGGCGTCGCTGATCACGAGCTGCACACCCGAGAGCCCGCGCTCGCGCAGGCGCCGCAGGAAGGCGGTCCAGAACGCCTCGTCCTCACTGTCGCCCACCTCGATCCCCAGCACCTCGCGCTGGCCCGTGGCGGTGATGCCGACCGCCACGATCACGGCTCTGGAGATCACCTGCTTGCGGGCCGGATCACGGCCGTGGAGGTACGTCGCATCGAGGTAGACGTAGGGGTAGCAGCTGAACTCCAGCGGCCGGTTCAGGAAGGCCTGCACCTGGGTGTCGAGGCCCTGCCAGATGCGGCTGACCTCCGATTTGGAGATGCCGCTCTCGCAGCCCAGAGCGGAGACGAGCTCGTCGACCTTGCGGGTGGAGACGCCGGAGACGTAGGCCTCCATCACCACCGCCCACAGGGCCCGGTCCACCCGCCGGCGGGGCTCCAGCAGCGAGGGGAAGAAGCTGCCGGTGCGGAAGCGTGGGATGCGCAGCTGGATGTCGCCGGCTGGCGTAGCCAGCAGGCGATCACGGCTGCCATTGCGGTGGCCCCTGCGCTCAGCTGTGCGCTGGTGGCGGTCAGCACCAAGAGCGGCGGCGGCTTCAGCCTCGATCAGGGCCTGCAGCCCTTGCCGCACCAGTTCGGGGATCAGTTCACCGGCGGTGCCGCTGCCAAGCAGCTGCGCCAGCTCAGTGGCGGCAGAATCAGAGATGGGCATGGTCTGGTCTCAGGAAGGTGGTAGTGCTCCGACCAGAGTCACAGACCAGCCCACCCATTCCCCCGCAGGGGCTCTGAGTAACGCACCGTCAGCACCGGCTACGCCGGTGCTGAGCCCAGGGTTTTACACCACTTGGCGGGACGCCCCCTCAGTACGGCAAGCCGTCGGGTTCACCACTGCGGCCCGCAGGGCTGCCAACCCTCCCCGCGTTTCTCAGTCCAGAGCCTGAGCGCCTCCTCGCGGCTCAGCTCCCAGCGGCGCTTGAGCAGCGGCACCGCCTGATCTGGCAGCAGTTCGCCGCTGGTCACCTCCAGCCGCTGGCTCCAGCGGTCCCAGTGGGTCGGGCGGAAGTGGAGCACGCGGCGACCATCGCTCAGCCAGCCCCCTTTTGGCGAGAGGGGCGGCCGCCTGCTGGCCCCAGCGGCCTTCCCCCTGGCGCTGGTCATGCCCCTTCCGGCGCCCAGCCCTTCCGCCGCACCATGTCGTCGGTCCAGCCCTGGCAGCGGCGGGTGAGGTGCTCGCCGTGGGCGATCAGGCCGTGGTGCAGCCGGCAGGTGAGCAACGGGATGCAGCTGGCTGCGGCATGGTGGCGGAACCAGTGGCAGGTGAGGCAGACCTAGCGGCTGCGGCTGGGCTTTAGCACGGCCTGATCGAGGTAGGGGCAGGGCTCGGCGGAGAGGGGGAGCGGGAGGGTCACCACGACAGCAGCAGGCGTACGTCTGTACTGCCAGGGAATGGCTTGCAGTGCAGCCCCAGTTGCTGCGCTGACCTGCTCTGCCGCGCAGCACGGCAAAAATGGGAGCCCACGGCCCTGCTGGGTCCACCGCTCCCCGCTGGTGGATGTAGGGGAGCGCGACTTGTAGCGGAACCCCGATCTTACCCAAGCGCTGGGCATCAGCCCTGCCACTGCCGTTGCGATCAGCCATGGGAGACGTTGATGGCCGACCTGCTGGTGTGCGGGATGGATGCGTCTGGGCAGTCAGGACGGTCAGCAGCTCACAAGGGGCTGGATCCGCTCAATCTCCTCGGCCAGCTCAGCGCTGGCCACCTCGGTGTCATGGGCAGCCTGGGCCCGCAGCCAATACCCAGGACTCAGGCCAAAGAAACGGCAGAGACGCAGGTCTGTATCGGCGCTGATGGCCCGTTGGCCCGTCACGATTTCGCTAATCCGAGACGCAGGCACAGCAATGGCCTTGGCCAGGCGGTACTGGCTGACACCAAGCGGCTGTAGAAACTCCGCCTCGAGCAATTCCCCAGGAGTGATCGGTGTGAGGCGTTCCATTGGATCCATCAGTGGTAATCAACGATTTCGACGTGCTCAGGGCCTGCATCAGACCAGATGAAGCACAGGCGGAACTGGTCGTTAATGCGGATGCTGTGCTGCCCTGAGCGATCACCCCGCAGAGCTTCCAGCCGGTTGCCGGGAGGGATCCGCAGATCGTCTAGGCGGCCGGCGATCTCAAGCTGCCTGAGCTTGCGGCGGGCCACCCGCTCGAAAGCCTGAAACTGGGGCACAGGCCATCCCTGGTGCAGTCGCTCGGTGTCGGGACATCGGAACGATCGGATCATCCCTCCACCATAGTTCTGCCTGGCAGAATGGTCTGGGCTGTTGGGTGGCCTGCGCGCCCTGGCCCCGGGCTGTACTCCAGAGGCTCGCAGAACGCGTTCGGATCTCCTCGTCAGGAGCCTGGCCGGTGGCCATGACAAAGCCCCAGGCGCAGGCCCGGGGCTGGTGGGAGCCATGCAGCGCTGCGGCAGGTCAATCCTTGACGCTCCTCACCTCCCAGAAGGCGGCTCCCAGGCTGTAGCTGGCGTCGCCACTCTGCTGTTCGTAGACCTGGCGTGCCTTGAGCTGGCATTCGAGTTCCTTGCAGCTGAGGCTGTAGCGCCACTGCCTGCGGCCGGGGCGGCGAACCAGCAGGGTCTGGGGGGCGATGCGGTAGCCGTTGCCGTCCTTGCCGGCGGGGAGCTGCTGCTGCAGGTCGCCGCGCAGGTGGGCCAGGCGCAGGTGGTCGTGGAGCTGCTTCTGCTCCTCGGCCAGGGCCTCCTGCTCCTGTTTCAGCGAGAGCAGACGGGTGATGGCTCTGGCGATTGCCTCAGGGGAGAAGCGGGGATCGATCACCTCGGCGCTGGCGGGGAGGACGCCCAGGCCGGCGAGCAGGAGTACCGCTTCCGGGGAACCCGGGACCGGCTCGCTGCCGGCCACGTGTGCGTTGCTGGGCACGACACCGGTGGGAACTGCACTGACGGGGACCGCCGTGGCAGCACTGGAGAGGGTGGTCGTCATGGTCATGGCGTGTGGGTATGGATGGACAGGGCTTGGCTCGAGGGGCGCGTCAGGGGTTGAGGGCCTGCAGCTGGCTGAGGGCCTCCAGCAGTTCGCCGCGGCGCAGCAGTTCGATCGGGGCCGGCAGGGAGGCGCGATCGATCGGGTAGCTGCGCAGCAGCGCGCGTAGCTCCACCACCGAGAGCTCATCCCAGGCGGGATCCAGCCGGTGGCCAGCGCTGGGACTGACGCCGACTCCAGGGGGGTGACCGGGACCGGAGGCCGGTTGTAGCGGCTGCGGCTGACACCAGGCCTCAGGCGTCGGAACCGCCCCAGAGGCCGTAGTCAGCTGAGCCGTGAGCTGCGCCATCAGCTCCGCCAGGCCGCCGATGGCGCTGAGCAGTGCTGCCTGCAGTTCTATCGCCGAGGTGGGACTGCCGCCCTGGGCGCCTGCACGACCAGGGGCGGCGCAGCAGCACCGTTGGTTGTCCCGCATCAGACCACCACCTGAAAAACGACCGAGGGGTTGTGGAGCTTGCGCTCGCTCTTGGGGCAGTAGGCCTCCCACTCCGCCGCAAACGGGTAGGGGTTGATGCCGGTGGTGTCCTGCAGATCCACCTTCATGCCATCGATGCCGCTGGCGGTGACGATGTGGACGTTCTGGGCGGCCTTGCTGCAGAAGTTCAGGCCGGCCTCCGCGTAGGCGTTGCTGCCCACCAGCGAGGCATTGCGGGCGTGGTAGTCACCGATCGCGGTGGCGTGCAGGTGCCCGAAGAGCGTGTAGTCCACCGTGATCCCCTGGGCGGCGTACTTGCCGGCGATCTCCTGCACCGACTTCTGGAGGTTCGACCCGATCTGGTGGCCGTGCAGGCACAGGAAGGTGCGGCCCAGCACCTCGAAGAGCAGCTCATTGGCGCGGAAGCCGCAGAAGCTGATGCCACTGCTTCCCGCGAAGCCGCGCCGCAGGATCTCGTAGATCATCAGGTCGTAGCTGTCGGTGGCCAGCGCATCGCTCCAGCCCAGCTCGCGGTTCACCCGGCTCTCGTTGCCGGTGATCCCGTAGACCTCCACCGCCAGCTCGGAGCGCAGATCCAGCAGAAAGGCCCGCAGGATGTCGACCGCCAGCAGGGTGGCCTTCGAGCGGTTGGTGGCGTTGCTGAGCAACTCATCGAGGCGGCGGTCGCTGTTGAGGAAATCCCCCAGACAGGCCACCACCACCTTGCGGGCTCCGAAGCAGCGGCCCAGCTGCCTGACGCGGGCGGCGAGCTTGGCCAGCCGCGCCGCCGCCACGGAGAAGTCGTAGCGGTTGGAGGGCAGCTCGACCCGCTCGTTGAAGTGCAGATCGCTGAGCTGCACGATCAGCACCGCCTCACCGCCCTCGGGGATCGGGTTGAGCGTCACACCGCTGGTGAAGCCGCGCTGATCCAGCAGGGCACTGAGCTCAC
The DNA here is from genome assembly GCF_943369875.1 of Vulcanococcus limneticus LL. GTDB lineage: Bacteria > Cyanobacteriota > Cyanobacteriia > PCC-6307 > Cyanobiaceae > Vulcanococcus > Vulcanococcus limneticus_A. The sequence continues at coordinate 122,120 of NZ_CALROT020000007.1, read as the reverse complement.
GGGTGTAGGCACCGACGGCGTTCTCGAGGCGGGCGTGCTCGCGGAAGGCCTTGCGCTCGATCCGGTTGGTGTCGGCCAGCGCCTGGCGACTCTTGGCCAGACGCACGTTGAACTGCAACAGCTCGCGGTCGGGGTTGCCGTCGCGGCTGCCGTTGTCGCCACTGGGGCGACGTTGCGCACATCCCATGGACACTCGCAGGGGAGGAAGGCTACCGGCGGTGGGTGAATGGCAGGATCCCTGTGTGAGTAGGGGTGGATGGAGCCTCAGCGCACAGCTGGTGGTGGGATCCATGGCCAGCGATTGCCTGGAGAGACTTTCTGCCTACAAGGAGCGCATCACCTACCCCACTTGGCGGCCTATCTCTTTGTGTCACAGGCAACCTGTGGATAGCGGACCCGTGAACCAGCGCTACCCTTGGTGGGTTTGAGTCGGGACGCCTTGTGCTGCAGTCGTCTGGCGAGTTTCTGCCCAGTCAAGGCGCTGTGGATCGAAAAGGTGAGGCCTGATCGTGGTTGTTCACGGAAACCATCCAATAGGCATTAGGCCCCAATGGAACCACCTGAGCTTGTCGAACGCTTCTGCGCTTACTGTGCCCGCAGCCTGGTGCCCTTGCAGACCCCACATCTATCAAGCGACTGTGCTGAGTGCAGCCGCACGGCCTACTACGTCCGGCATGACCCTGAGACTGACGGAATCAAACTAGAAGCGGGCGAGCGCTTCACGATTCCAGCCGGCTTCATCCAGCTGTCGCTGGAGCCAAGTGGACGCGGAAAACTATTCAGGCCGGGCGTTCCGTTCTTGTTGAAGCAGTTCTTCCTCAACCAACATCCGAAGTCCAAGGAGGAGGTCGAGGACCTTCTAAAGTCACTTGAAGCGGAGGCGGATGCGATTCTGAAGGCTTCGCCCCTGCTCAAGGATCTGGATCTTGAGAAGGACTCAGATGCGCAAACGGGTTGGGTCCGCATACGCGACAAAACGGATTCTCGGGAATTCCACGCGGCGTCGCTCGGCTCCTTCGCCAAGGTCTTGGAAACGGCCTTAGAGACCAATGACACCCAGCTAGCCGCGTGGGCTGCCTACATGGCAGGCACCTGTCGCGGTCTCACGATCGTCACTGAGCCGCTGTTCGAGCAGACGCTTTGGCGCGGATACCTAGCGAACGATGTTGTGTACGAGGCGATCTCCGCGGCATCACGGACACCGGCTGAAGCCGAGGCGATGAAGAAGCTGGCCCCACTGTTCCAGAGGCTTGACGAAATGACTCTGCACGCCTGGGTAGAATGTAAGCTACCCATCGGTCCGAGGATTGGGGTAAAGAACCTTCCTGAAGAGCTATTGTCCGCACTTGCGAAATGGCATCTGTCGTCGTTTCATCGACAGCGCGAGGATGCCCTTCGGGCGAAGGCGGATAGCCGCGCGACGTCGGAAATGCGACTCAAGTGGTTGAGCTTCGGGCTCGCGATTCCAACAGTCATAATTGCAGTACTCAAATACGCCGGTGGAGGATGAGGTCTAATCCCTCGCTCAATCTGACCCGCTACTGCAGGCTTTGTAAGCCCGGCATCTGGCACTTGGTGCATTATCACAAGTCGGGCGTACAAATCCTGCCTTTGCGGGCAGGTTGCCTCGAGTGTTCGGAGTTGGTCTCAGGAGTGTAGGCCCAAGAGCTCGTCTGATCTATGGTATGTTGACGCTATTGGCTCGTGTCCTGCCTATTCATCGGCGGGGTATGGTCTGCTCGTTACCGCTTTCAAGCTTGAGGGCACCTCAAAAATGCCGGTTTACCCAAGAGCCACCGATTGAGACTCATGTCCTAGCCGGCCTCGCCCTTGGGCAATGGTCGCGGCAAGGTCGATTTTTCGAGGTGCCCTTTAGCCCATGGCGCAGAAGTGCCCACAATGCAATGGCAGGTCGGTGCGATTCGACCGAAGCCTTGGTGGCAGGGCTGTGTGCGCTGTCTGCGGAGCGCCGATGACCGATGGGAAGCAGAAGATACGCACGCGCCAAGCGAGTTCTTCGAGTCCTATCTCGCGCAGATGGACTCAACCACCTTCTGTCAGGACCGTAATTGCATGGCTCATGCCAGCCGGCTTGGTTGGCGTGTATCTCTTTCTCATGGCCAATCCAAGGGCTGTGTCTCATTGGCTTGCTCCGTATAGTCCATCGGGCAGGGGTGCTTGGTGGATTAAGGCACCTGCTGATATTGAGCTTCTAATCGGGCAGGCTCAAAAGAATGATTTGCAACCCGTTGAGCAATCGGTTCATGCCGTGACCCGTGAGCTGATTGCGCGACTGCAGGGGAAAGGGGTGCGCCTTCTAGTCAGTGAAAAGGTCATGGATCACGCGGGTGGAGAATGGGACCCAGGTCTGGCCGAAATCAGGATCCGTCCATCGACCGTTTCCATGGGTTCTCGGGTTTTGGCGGAAGCACTGGCTCACGAAGCAGCCCATGTGGCTCAGTCCTGTCGCGCCGGTGGGCTGGGACGGAACAGCGAGCCCATGGGGATTCCGGTTAATGCCGCTGAAGTCTTTAAACATCAACTCGACTCGCCTCTGTACAAGGGCCCTCCTTCTAGTAAGGCGATTGAGTTGGAGGCTTTTTCGGTGGGAGTCAATCCCCCTTGGGCTGTCAAGCTACTCGACCATTTCTGCAAGGGCTGAGGAGTCGGGTTCCTGGCTTGATGGCTTTCTTGAGGCCGGATTCGTGGGTTAGAGGATGTAACGCTACAGCTTCGTTCTCCACCTGCTTCCCCCTGCACCTAAGTCTGAGGGCTATGGGTTCTTCCCCCTTGGCCATCTCTTTCTGCCAACCTTCTTCACTCCCCCTGAGCCTCTTCCAACGGCACCGGCCGTTGCCCGCAGGCGCGTCTGCAGTCCAGCCATACCTCTTCTGACACCCCCAGGTGTTGGGCAATCTCGGCATCGCTCAGTCCCAGGGCCAGGGGCCTGCGTGCCTTGACCCAAAGCTCGCGCAGACGGTGGCTGATGCGCAGCAGATAGCCGGTGTCGCGCAGGTGGTGCAGCAGCTCGCCATTCACCTTGGGCACCAGGTAGCTGGAGGGGCGATGGCCAAGGCTGGGATCAAAGCCAATGGCGCCCTTGCAGAGGCCCTCATAGGCCGGGCCGAGCAGGTCATCGAAGCCCAGCTGCCAGCGTTGGGCAAAGCGCCGGGCCTGCCGTTGGGCCAGGCCCAGGTGCTCGCAGGCAAAGGACCGCTGGGCGCTGGTCATCGGCTGGCGTGGGCGCGCTGGCATCCGTTCAGTTCAGGGGCGGGAGGCTACCCAGGGCGCCCAAATGGTCTGCAGGGGCTGGGATGCCCTGAGCGGCGAGTGCGGCGTTCGGCTGCACCGCGGTGCTCAGCAGCGCCCGCAGCGGTGTGGGCTGAACCAGCTGCACGGCCAGGGCGAGCAGCCCCCCGCTGAGCAGCCCGGCGCGGCAGACCTGCCGCAGCGATCGGCTGCTTCTGCGGGCTGCTGGGACGTTGCTGCTGCTGCTGACAGTCACGGCCACGGCGGTGGTGATGGCGGAGGGCATGGCGGTTCACAGCGGGATGCCAAAGGGTTCCGCGGGGCGGCAGCGGAAGCCTTTCGGAACTTGCGGCGGTAGGTGGCGTCACCGCCGCCGCCGACATCCGTTCCCGCGCCATATGGCCGCTCGCCAGTCCTGGTGGGTTGCCCACAGCTGTGGGCAGGCGTGATCACCCCTGCGGCCGCCGCGCTCCACAGCCGTGGGCGGTGGCTGCAGGGGCGCCATGGCGACAACGGAGGAGTCAACGGCCCTGTTCCCATGACCGTCACCTCCATCCACCGCATCGCCGACTCCATCGACTGGAGCAGCGACACCCTGCCCCGCAATCTGTTGCTCACCCACCACCACAGCGAGGCGATGCAAAACGCCTGTGAGCGCGGTTTCTGGATGCCCCTGGCCCTCACCGCTGAGCAGACCCGCGATCTCTCCTTTCTGGTGGCCGTCAGCCCTGGCAGCGAGGCGATCAGCGCCATCGCCGAGATCACCAGCCTCGAGCCCTGGCGCGAGGGCGATGGCATCGAGCGCTGGCTGCCGTTCCTGGGTGAGCTGGTGCCCCTGCGGCGGCCCGTGCCCCTGGGGGATCGCGACCTGCTGGCGGGCTGGCTGCCGCGCAGCCGGGAGCAGCTGCAGCTGCTCAGCCTCGGCGCCCTGCTCCAGGCCAGGAGCCTGAGCGATCTGCTGTGCGGATCCGCGGCCTGTTGCCCTCTGCCCCCAGCTGCAGCGGCCTTGGATGGCTGTGCAGATCTGGCGGCCTGATCAGGCCATGGGCCAGGCTCCAGACGATCAGACCGCGTTGGTCCCGCACTCCCACCTTGCGGTAGAGGTTGCTGAGGTAACGGCGCACAGTGTCGTCACGGAGCTGCTGCAGGGAGGCGATCTCGCGGCTGTTGTGGCCGCGGGCCACGGCGACGATCAGCTGCCGCTCACGGCGGCTCAGCTCCAGCTCCTGGCCATCGGCGCCCTGCAGGGCCAGGGGCTGCTGCAGCCGCTGGCGGAATGCCGGATCCAGGCAGCTCTGGCCCCGGAGCACCATCAGCAGGGCATGGAGCATCTGCCCTCGGCCGCAGGCCTGCAGGCAGCAGAGGGCATCGGCGCCGCTGCTCCAGATCTCCTGCAGACGCGCGGTGGCGATGGTGTCGGGGAGAACGACGAGAAAGCGGCAGCGCTCTGGTCCCAGGGCGCTGCGCAGCTGGCCGATCAGCTCATCGGCGCCGCCATCGGCGCAGCCATCGCTGCAGATCACCAGCAGGGGCCCTTGATCGGGCTGCAGTCGCGTCAGCAATTCGCCGACACTGCCGGCCACCAGGCTGCAGCAGTCGAGGACCAGAGCGGTGGAGGTCTTGAGCAGCAGATCCTCGCTGCAGATCGCCACGGTCCAGCCCTCGGCGGCCGTGGCGATGTCAGTCAGCAGGTGCCGCGTCGAGGCGCGCAGGGCCGCGGGATCCAAGGCCGGAGTCAGGGGATGAATGGAGCGGCCCCAACCGCCACGACCGGCAGGCCCATCTCCGCAGCGTGTCCAGAGCCGAACTACAGGCCAGGCTGTTGATAGGTCTTGTAACAACAGCCAAGCCCCGGGGATCTTGCGGCGCTGCTCTACCTCCAGGACGTTCCGTCAGCTACCTCCAGGGCCCCCTGGCGTTATGTCCAGGGGGCGCGGGATTCGGGCTTTCAGTGCCCGGCGGTTTTCAGCAGCGCGTGGGCTGTGGCGCGCATCCGGGCCAGGGCCCGCTCCTCCACCGAATTCAGAGCCTCAGCCGTCAACCCGAGGGAGCGGCGCAGCTGGGCCTTGCTCAGCGCTGGCTCCCGCAGGTACAGGCCGCGGATCACCTCCAGCTCCTGGGGATCAAGACCCTCCAGCAGCTGCGGCAACACAGTCAGCTGGGGATCGTCCTCCTCATGGGCCTCTTCCGCCAGTCGTAGCGAGGCCTGCTCCAGCCGCTGGGTGCGCTTGCTGGAGTGGCTGTCCTCACCATCGGCGCTGAACGCCTCCAGCGAGCCGGTGCGGGTGAGCTGCCACTGCTGAAGCAAGGCGGCCAGGCCCTTGGCGCTCATGGTCTTGCCGTGGCGGTGGCACTGAGCCGCAAGCCAGGCCAGCGACGGCGGCCTGCCAGTAGCGGCCTCATGGCTCTGACTGAGGCGCTGCACCTTGAGCACCAGGGCGGCCTTCTCAGCGGGGAAGCGGATCGCACGCTTGCCGCGCTGCTCGATTTCGGCAAAGCCGCGCCGCACCCAGAAGGTGGCGTAGGTGGAAAAGCGGTAGCCGCGGGCGGGGTCGTACTTCTCGGCGGCACGGAGCAGATTCAGGGCGCCTTCCTGCAGGGCATCGGCGGTGGCCTCATCGCTGGCGGGCAGGCTGTGGCGATGGCGGCCCCAGGTGTGGGAGACCAGGCGCAGGTTGTGGCTCACCAGTCGGTCGCGGGCGCGCAGGGCACTGCGCCGCACGGCGGCCGGCGCCTTGGCGGGGCCCTCGGGATGGTGCTGCCAGCGCTGGATGCGTCGCGAGAGTTCGAGCACGGTGCGCTCGGCGAGGGGGGTGTGGCGGTTGCTGGCGCTCAGCCAGGCGCAGACCGAGGCGGCTGGGGTGGCGTGGGTCAGGGGCATGCAGTGGCGGCGTGGGATCGGGCCAGCGCGGTGGCGGCCGCCAGGAGCATTCCCCGCGATTTCACGGTTGCGTCATCGGACCGGGGCTGCTATTGGAGCGGGCGAGCCATGGGCGTGATGGCAGCACGGGGAACCCCGAGCCATTGGCGATGGAACGGCGCAGCACCACGGCCGTGAGGCTCCCCGTGCCCCGTGTCCGTGGTCTCCCGATCAGCCGCGTGGGGCATCCAGTGCTTCGCCCCTTGGGCCTTGGGAGCTCAGCCGCTGAGGTCTGCGGTGACGCACCGGTGGGGTCGGCCCTGACTCACCGCTGGGGCCTGGGCTGCCCCCCATCTAAATCTCTAAAGAGATCAGAACAGCCAAACCAACAGAACAGCCGGATCGGTGGGCTGGATTGGTGCCGAGACGACCCGTTGGCACTGGAGTTTGCGAGAGTGCCGGTAGCCTCCCGCGTCTCGACAGGAGCAGGTTCTCCTGGTCTGCATGCGCTTCTACGCCGTCCGCACGGAGGCCATCCACCAGACCCACGTGGCGTTGCAGCAGCTGGAGCAGAGCCGCCGCGGCTCGTCCAGTCCCAGCCGGGCGATGCGGGTGGCCCAGCTCTACGGCCATCTGCAGTGCCGCGCCCATGGGAACCAGACGGTGCAGCTGGGTCTGCGGGACCTGGCGGCGGCCTGGCACCTGCAGCCGCGACTGTTGCGCACCGACCTCAGGGACCTGCAGGCCCTGGGCTGGTTGACCTACAGCAGCGGCCCCCAGGGCACGTGGATTCGGCTGCAGAACCCCGGCGGGTGCAGCGGTGTGGTGGCCAACGATCCGGGAACTGACCCTGCTTCCTCTCCCGCTGCAAAGACTCCAGAACGATCCTTCGCGGTGGCTGTCAGCGAGGCGGAGCCGAGCCTGATCGACCAGTTCGCGCAGCTCTACAACCGCCAGCGGCCGTCCAGCTGGCCCGCCTACAGCCCGCGAGGTAGTGCCCTGAGCGCCCGTCTGCGCCGTGCCATCGCCCATGCCGGTGATGCGGAGACGTTCTGGGCGGTGTTGGCTCAGTCCCTTGCAGGCATGCCGGAGTTCTGGCGCCGCACCTACCCCCAGGGCCGCAGCGGTGCTGACTGCGCAGCGGCTCTCTTCAGCGCGGACCGGCAGGCCGCAGGCCTCGGCGTGGAGTTCTGGCATGTCTTCTGCTGGGGTGGGGCCCGGGGTCCCGTTGCTGGCGGAGGTGCAGCAGATAGCGGCCAGGGTTCCGCTGCGGGGCCTGGGCAGAGCGATCTGGAAAGGGCGCAGCGCCTGCTCTATTGGGCCGGCAACCACTGGCGTGGCACGGGCATCGAGGCCAGCAAGCTCGAGCGCAGTGAGAAGCGCCGGCTCGCGGAGCTCCTGGAGGCCGCCGGCGTGGGTTTGGCGGGAGCGGCGGCGGAGCAGTTCAGCAGGCCCGTTCAGACCTACTGACCCCGGATCACCCGCCCGCTCTACCCATTACTCCTGCATTGATCACTCCCTCCAGCCCTGCAGCAGGGCAGACCACAGGCACCCCCGCCATGGTTCCAGGCGGCTTTGATCCCGCCCTGCTGGAGCGCTTCATCAGTGAGGGCCGTCTGCTGGAAACCGCCGCCGGCCTGGTGGCCGCAGCGCTCCCAGCTCCGGCGCCGGATGGCGCCCTGGTGGAGCAGGAGAAGACCCTGCTCGCCGCCGTGCTGGTCGGACCCGGCGATCAGCGCGAACGATGGGGCCGCTTCCGCCGCTCCATCGGCCTGCGCTTTGACGAGCCGGTGCCGGGTTCCCTCTGGAGTGAACCCGGCCTGCGGGCCCTGGCGCTGGAGATCGATGCCCTGTTCCGCGGCCAGCGCGACATCGCCGTGCTCAATGCCCAGGCTCTGCGGGAAGACCTGCAGCAGCGGGCCCTCGACGGCCGCTTCCGCGGCTCACTGCAGCAGATCGAGACGGCACTGGCGGAGCTGATCGCCTGGGGCGCCGATGGCGGGCCCCACCCGGAGCTGGAGTTCAGCCTGGCCTGCCAGTTGTTCCAGAGCGCCAAGGCACGGGCGCTTTTCTACCCCGGCCTCAGGCGTCTGCTGGCGCGCGAGCAGGTGGATGGCGGGATCGATGGCGAACTGGAGAGCTGCCGCGAGCTGCTCAATGAGGCCACCGCGATTACCGCCGGCCGGATGCGCCAGAGCCTGCAGATCTGCAGCCCCGCCGACGCCGCCCGCGAGTGCCTCGCCCTGGCGTCGCTGCCGGCCGAGCAGCGCCCTAGGCCGATCTCCACGGGGATTCCGTCGCTGGACATCGACATGCGCGGCGGGATCCTGCCCGGGACGGGTGAGAGCACCTGGGTGCTGGCGGCCCGCTCCGGTGTGGGCAAGACGACTGTCGCCATCGCGGCGGCGATGGGCATGGCGATCAATGGGGCGTCTGTGCTGGTGCTCTCCTGCGAGCTAAGCCGCCGCGCCATCGGCGCCCGGCTGCTGGCGCACTACTGCCGCCGCGCCACCGGGGCCTTCAGTCCTCGGTTCAGCAGCAACGACCTGGAGGGCCGTGGTGCGGTGATCGAGGGGCGGGATCTGGAGCAGCTGCAGCAGCTCTCGGCCCGGTTCTCGGAGGGCATCGCCCCGGGCGGTGAGCGGATGGGGCGGGTGCTCTACCAGTCGCAGTTCGCTGCCACGGTGGAGCAGCTGGCGGCCCTGGTGGAGGACTGCAAGAGCGCCCACCCCGAACTGGCAGCGGTGGTGCTCGATCACTTCCACGCCATGGGGCCCACGCCCGGCTACGGCAGCAACACCACCGCCGAGCTGGCGGCGCGGGCGACGGCGATCAAGGCCCTGGCCGGCCGCTGTGAGCTGGATGTGTTCGTGGTGGCGCAGCTGAACCGCGGCGCCTACGGCAACACCGCGGGCCCCGATGTCTCGCACCTGGCGGGGACCTCGGAGCTGGAGCGCTATGCCTCGGCGGTGTGGCTGATCGATCGCCCCAGGGCGGAGGAGTTCAGCAAGCCGAGGCCGGGCGTTCTGGAGGTGCACCACGGCAAGTTCCGCCACGGCCAGATGAGCGGTGAGGACGACTGCAGCCGCACGACGATCCGGCTGGACCGGGGCCACTGCTATCTGGAGGCCGATGAGGCGCGGCGGCTGTTTACCGGCTGCGACCTGTATCCCGGCGTGGAGTGCCTGTGAGCAGCGCCGGTGTCCGTCCCACGGCCCTTGTGAAACCGGCGTTGCTGGAGGCCGTGCGCGAGCGGGTTCAGATCGTGGATCTGTTCAACCTTGCCGAATTGCGCAAAGCGGGCCGTGAGTTCCTGGCCCGCTGCCCCTGGCACGACGATCGCCGCCCCTCGCTCACCGTCAGTCCGGCCCGGAACCGGGTGCACTGCTTTGTCTGCGGCCGGGGCACCGATGCGATCGGCTGGCTGCAGGACCGCCAGGGCCTGTCGTTTCAGGAGGCGGTGCTGGAGCTGGCGCAGCGCTGTGGCCTAAGCCCGGCTGCGGAGGATCCGGAGGCGGCGGCGCGGCTGGAGCAGGAGCGACGCCAGCGGTCACGGCTGTCTGCCCAACGCCAGCGCCAGCGGCTGGAGTTCCACCGCCGCCTGGAGCAGCAACTCGTTTCCGGCGGTCCGGGGGCTGACTATCTGCAGGCCCGCGGCCTGAGCCCGGAGACCGCCCGGCGCTGGCAGCTGGGTGTTGCCGCCGGTCGCCTGGTGATTCCCCTCAACGATCCAGCCGGGCAATGCGTGGGCTTCTGCGGCCGGGCCATCGGCGCCCAGCAGCCCAAGTACCGCAACAGCGCGGCGGATCTGCTGTTCCAGCGCAATGGAGTGGTCTTTGGCCTGGATCGGGCTGCGGAGACGATCCGGCGCGAGGGTGTCGCTCTGCTGGTGGAGGGGCCGCTGGATGTGATCCAGCTGCACCAGGCCGGGTTTCAGCAGGCGGTGGCCTGTCTGGGCACGAGCGTGTCGCCGCTGCAGCTGCAGCTCCTGCGCCGCCATGGGGTGAGGCAGCTGCTGATCGCCTTTGACGGGGATGGCGCCGGCAGAGCCGCCACGGCGCGGCTGATCGAGCAGTTGCAGCCCCAGCTGCTCAGCGGAGAGCTCACCGCTGCGGTGCTGTCGATGCCCGAGGGGCAGGACGCCGATGGGATGTTGCGCAGTCAGGGACCCGCCGCACTGCAGGGCCTGATCGCGACAGCGGAGCACTGGCTGGAGTGGCGGCTGGGGCGGTTGCTGCAGCCCCTCAACGGGCCGCAGATCGCCAGTGGTGGCCTCCCTCTGGAGCTGCTGCAGAAGATCGAGCGTGAGGGGCTGGCGTTCCTGCAGACCCTGCCCGATGGGGTGCTCCGCCGCACGGCGCAGCAGCGGCTGGAGCACGCTCTGGCCCAGAGTGCGGGTTGTCTGGAGCAGCGGGGCCTTGCGGGAGGGCAGCCGCCAGCGGCTTTGCCGTTCGGGGCTCTGCCTCTGCCACCGGCGACCACGGCCCGGCAACGGGCAGAGCGGCGGGTTCTGCGCCTGTTCATCCATGCGCCCGAGTGCCGCGATCCGCTGCTTGCGTTGCCGATCGCCGATCCCGCCTGCCGCGCGGGGCTGGACTGGGCCAGCAACCTGGCTGTGGCTGTCGCCGACGACCAGTTACCTGCGGCGCTGCTGCAGGTGGCAGCGCATCTGTCGGGTCTCACCGGAGCCCAGCTACGCCAGGCGGCCGCCCCGGGGGATGAGGTGCTGCAGCTGCTGCTGCGGAATCCGCAGGCCGAGCTGCAGGCGCTGCTGGATGCGCTGGAGCCGCTGCCTCGGGGGTGAGGACCGGCCACCTGCCCCCTGGCCAATGGCCCGATCGGCCGGAATTGCTCAGGATGGGGTGGCTTCAGGGGGTGCTATGACCCAGCGCCGGTCGCCGCCATCCCCAGGGGGTGCCGAGAACCGGCACCAGATGCTGATCCTGCATCTGGCGATGGTCGGGCTGTTCCTGCTCGATCTGGCATCTCCGCGCGATGTCCCGCTACTGCCCTACTACTTCCTGGTGGTGGTGCTCTCGGCGAGCTTCGCTTCGCCGCGCCAGATGGTCCCCCTGATCGTTCAGGCCTATGGGCTGGCGATCGTGTCGGGGCTCTACTGGCATTTCTTCTCTTCGATTGATTACGTCGCCCGCCTGCTGGCGCTCAGCGGCGTGGCCGCTGCGGCGGTGAGGCTGTCGGCCCTGCGCTGCCGGGAAGCGGCCCTGCGGCGCCGCAGTGAGCAGATGCTCAATCTCACGCTCGACAATGCTGCCGCCGGGGTGCTCCTGGCGGATGCCAGCGGCCGGATGTTCCGCGTGAATGCGGCCTTCTCCACGATGCTCGGCCGCGATGCGGAGACCCTGGGGCAGCTCCTCTGGCCCGAGATCACCGAGCCGGACGACCTCGCCCAGGAGCAGCCACTGGTGGAGGAGCTGTTGGCGAACCGGCGCGACAGCTACCGACTCAGGAAGCGGTTTCGGCGCGGTGATGGCAGCACCATCTGGGTGGACCTGAGCGTGTCGTGTGCCCGTGCCCCGGACGGGCGCCTGGAGTTCTTCATCGCCCAGGGCGTCGACATCACCGCCCAGATGGCGGCCCAGGACGCCCTGGTCCGCTCCGAGGAGATGCTGGACCGCACCCTCGAGCACTGCAGCGTCGGCCTGGCGTTGTGCGCGCCTGGCACGGGGGTGATCCTGCAGGCCAATCCGGAACTCTGCGCGGAGCTGGACCTCTCCCCGACGGAGCTGGTGGGCCGCAGCCTGCCGCAGGTTCTCGGTGCCCTGGACCAGGTGTCGGCGGAGGATCCAGACGTCGTCACCCCGATGGACCAGGCCGCGCTGGAGTCCCTGGTGCGTGGCGAGTTGGATGGTTACGGGGTGCGGGTGCGGCTGCAGCGGGCCGGCTTCCTGAGGGGCTGGGGTGATCTGCAACTCAGCAACCTCCGCGATGCCAGCGGTGCCGTGGGGCATGTGCTGCTGGAGCTCGACGACATCACCGATGTGGTGGAGCAGACGGAGTACCTCCAGGCCGCTGCCGCCGCCGGGGTGGTGGGCATCTGGGACTGGGACGTGCCGGCGAACGTGCTCAGCTGGGATCCGGTGATGTACCGGCTCTACGGCCGCGATCCCAGCGACTTCGGTGGCGCCTACGAGGCCTGGGCCGATGCGGTGCATCCGGAGGACCGGGCCTACGCGGAGGGGGAGATCCAGGCGGCCCTGCGGGGCGAGCGGGAGTACGCCCCACGCTTCCGGGTGATCTGGCCCGACGGCTCCGTGCACCACGTCCAGGCCGTCTCCCACACCACCTACGACAGCGAGGGGAAGCCCCTGCGCATGCTCGGCGTCAACTACGACGTGACGGAGCTGGTGCAGACCCGGGAGCGTCTGCAGGCCGAACAGCAACGGCTGAGCACCACCCTCGATGCCCTGCTGGACCCCCACCTGATGCTGGGCCCGGTGCGCGATGACGCCGGCGCGATCGTGGATCTGTGCATCCTGCGGGCTAACCCCGCCGCCGCCGCTGACAACCACATGGCATTGGAGGTGTTGGTGGGAGCTGGGCTGCGGCGGTTCTGGTCGGAGCCTGTCAGCGATGGCCTGGTTGATCGCTGTCTGGAGGTGCTGAGCAGCGGCCAGCCGCTGGTGCTCGACAGCTTCCCCTTCCACCATCCCCAGCAGGGCGGGCTGCGCCACCTTGACATCCGCGCCGTGAAGGTGGGCGAGGAGCTGAGTATCACCTGGCGCGATGTGAGTGAGCGGATCGCTCTGGAGCAGGCGCTGCAGCGGCGGGCCGCCACCGACAGCCTCACCGCCCTGCTGAACCGCGAGGAGGTGTTCACGCAGATGGAACGGCTCCTGGCCGCAGACCAGCGCCAGGGTGGTGAACAGGCGGTGCTCTTCTGCGACCTCGATCACTTCAAGGAGGTGAACGACCGCTATGGCCACCAGGCCGGCGATGCGGTGCTGCAGGCCATGGCAGATCGGATCCGCTCCTGCCTGCGGGCTTCTGATCTGGCCGCGCGCATCGGCGGTGATGAGTTGATGGTGGTGTTGCCGGGGGTGCAGGGCCTGGACGATGCCGTGAGCATCGCCGAGAAGCTGCGGCAGCTGGCCCACGATCCGGTGCCGACGCCCGCCGGCGATGTGCACCTCAGCCTGAGCGTGGGGGTGGCCCTGGCCTGCCCCGGTGAATCGCTGGACGAGCTGATCGCCAGGGCTGATGTCGCCATGTATGCGGCCAAGAAGCAGGGCCGCAATCAGGTCGTGGCGATCGCGTCTGGGACCCCGTAAGCGGTGGCGTCGGGGCGTAGGTCTTGGCGAGGCCAGACGAACTGGTCAGGCGTGGTGATGCCTTTCTTGTTGCGCCCAACGCCAAACAGAGGGCTGACGGTTTCAACTTGATCTGCCAGCACTGGTGAATCCCCGCAGCCTGTGTCAGGCCAGACGCCTCAGGGTGTTGGCCGGCGTGCAACGCAGCTGGCTGTGCAGTTCCAGGCGGTCGGTGGCCTGCCACCAGAGGAAGCGCTGCACTTCCTGCTCCTGCCAGAGGAAGCCCTCGGCGCAACCCAGCTGGCTGTTCCAGCGCCAGTCCACCAGGGAGACCAGGCCGTTACCGCAGCGCTGCAGGGCCTGCTCCAGCTCCCGCAGCACAGGCGCGGGCCGCAGGCGATCGCAGCACTGGCCGACCAGGGGTGGAGCAACGGGCTGATCCAGCACCCAGGCGATGGTGTGCTGCAGAGCCCTTCGCAGGGCCGGGGCTGCGGATCGTTGCGGCATTCAGTCCGTGGGGTGTGTTGATCTCCCTTCACCATGCAGAAGCGCGAGCCCCGATGCAAACACCGGCGTCACAAAGTGTTGGGCAAAAAGGTTTACGACAAAGGCGGCATGTTCCTTGCGCCTGCTTCATTTCAGTGGGTCGCCATGGCCTGACGCACGGGGCCATCGCGGTCCGATCGAAAGCGGACCACAGCCTGATCGTCCAGGCGCATCAGCCCCGCCAGCACCTGATCCAGGGCCTGCCGGCTGAGCGGTGCCCCACGGCCCATGCCCTCACGGCTGCTCACCAGAACCCCCACCTCGCCTGGGTTGCCGAGCTCCAGCAACACCTGCACACTCAGGCCGCTGGGGCCATGGTTCAGGACCAGCGTGGCGTTGCGCTGATCCAGCCAGCTCAACGTGCCGCCAAGTTCCACGGCCAGGCGTTGGAGGCCGGCGCGCAGGACCGCATCGCCTGGCAGGCCAGCCAGATGCGCTTCCAACCGGGCCACACGTGGCAGAGCGAGGACTGCTGACTATGCCGGAGACCGACTGATGCCGGCGCGGCAAGGATGGATGGGCGCCGGTTCAAGGCCGGGCTGGCCTGCCCTGTCTGGGGTAGGCAGTGGATGGATTCCATCGGGGCTCTACTTCCCCTCAATCGGAATCACCTGGTTGCGTCCGTCCTGCTTGGCCCGGTACATCGCCCGATCGGCGCGGGCGATCAGGCCGCGAGCCAGCCGGTCGGACAGGGAGGGCATGGAGGCTGGGGACATCGAGGGGACAGGACGACACCGGCAGGGTCGGGGGCGCAGACCGTGCACTGCGCCCCAGTAATGGCGCTCGGGGCTGATCCGGTGCAGCGCTGACGGCAGGCTCCGCTGACCGGGGCGGACGTTCCGGCTGGCGTTGACACGCCGCGGCGCAGAACCCGTCGCGCGGCTGGCCTGCCCGGGCTTGACTGGGCCCGCAGCTTCGACAACCCTCCGGGCATCGGCGAGACACGGGTGGATTGGATCGGGCGGATCGGCGACGCCATCGGGGCCCTGGGCCGCTGGCTCGCAGGCCTGATCGGCTGGGGTGTCCCGGCCCGGCAGACCACGGCCAGGGTGGGCGCCTCGGGCCGCATCCAGCGCAAGCCCCGCGGCACCGTGATGGTGAATCCGCCGGCGGGCGAGCTCACCGACCTCCAGGGCGGCCTCTGGCGGGTGGTGCTCTGGGATGTGAGTGAGTCGGGCATCTGCGTGGCGATCCGCGGTCGCCAGCCCCAGCTGCAGCGCGACGCTGCACTGAGCCTGCGGCTGCACGATCCGGTGACGGAGATCACGGACCGCTTCCGCATGGAGCTGATGTGGACCAAGATCGAAGGCCACGACCTCTACCTGGGCCTCAGGCTGCGCAGGGGTTCAGCGCCGATCCGCAGCAGCTTTCTGCACCGTTACCTGCCTCGTGGGGGCTCCTAGGCTCAGGTCAGCACCCCACCACCGGATGGATGGCTGACGGGAAACGCGCTGCTGCCCCACAGCCCACGACGCGGGCGGCACGGACGCTGCGCCACGAGCAGCGAACCGTGATGCCCTTCCCCTCCGGCGCCATCCGCGTGGAGATCAGTCCCCCCAATGGCGACACGGTTCTGCATGGCAACCTCTGGGACCTGACCCACAACGGCTGCTGCGTGGTGGTGGACGGCCAGGCCGACGAGCTGGTCGACAGCAACTGCGGCCTCACGATCAAGGATCCCGCCACAGGCTCCACGCTCAAAGCCCTGGCCCAGCTCGAGTGGTGCGACGACACGATCAGGAACTGCTTCTGCGGCTTCCGCTTCGTGACGCCCATGGCGTTGCCCCGCGGCACCTTTCTCGACGACTACCTGCCGGAGCAACCCAGCACCTCCCAATCCCCTGAGGACCCGATGCCCTCGCCCTGAGGGCATCGGGGCACGCCAGTCTTGTGTGCCTGGGGCCAGACGGTTCAGCCCCAGGCCAGCGCCTGCTGGGCTCCAGGATCAAGCCCCCTCAATCGGAATCACCTGGTTGCGGCCGCCCTGCTTGGCGCGCTACATCGCCCGGTCTACGCGGGCAATCAGGTCATCGATCGACTCACCCGGTCCCGCCAGCAACACGGCGGCCGAGGGCAGGACCAGCAGCCAGGCGGTGAGGCAACGTTCCCGCAGCGCTCACGGACCCATGCCAGGGCGCGATTGAGCCTCATCGCGCCGATCGGTGGGAACAACCAGCGAGTGGCATGAGCTGCTGCTGGCGACCCGGTTCAACGCCTCGTTCTGGGGTTGGCCACAACAGACTGCTGCCGTGAGACGGCGCCCGCGGACCAAGTCGTTGTCAGGACAATGTCCGGCGTCCAGGGCGGCCTGGGCAGGTCAGAGGTCGCCATGGCCGGATCCCAGCGCCGCACCGAAAGGCTCGATCTGCGGCTGACCCCTGCCGCCAGGCAGACGCGGCAGCGCGCCCTTGATGCCGGTCCCCGTGCTGTGCGTGGATGGTGATTCTTCCGTTGCGATGACACCCGAGCTCGCGGGCTGTGTTCTGGAGGGATTGCTGCTGCTCCACGAGGAGCTGTCAGTGGATCCGCAGACCCCCTGGTATGTGGGCACGCCGGACCAGACCCAGGTGCTCCACGACGAGCTCTGGATCCTGGCCGGTGAGCTCTCGCCCCGCTCCAGCCAGGCACTGGTGGAGGCCTGGTATCGAGCTGGTCGCTCCAGCCTGTTGCCCGTGGGCTGCACCGGTGCGCTGGTGAGCGACCGGCACCTGGTGGCCTGAGGCGGCGTCCTCTCGCAGCCGGTGGTGGAAGCCGCCGGCCGCTTGGCCGATGCCTTTGCCCTGCGTGGGTATGACAGTGTCCAGCTTGCCGCCGCCCATCAGCTGCGGAGCAGCATTGAGCAGCCTTTCACCTTTGCCTGCTTTGACCGTCACCTCAATCAGGCGACCCAATTACTCCAGCTGCAAGTCCTGAGTTGACCGCCTGGCCCATCGCTGTCAGGCGTCATCAGGTAGCTCATGAGCCATGAGAAGAAGCCGTGGTTCTGACGCGGTCGGAGTCAGTGGTCTTGCTGTTGCTGTCCGTCCCCTGAGTTGCTTTCAGGTGCAGTCGGATCAGCCGACAGTGTCTGATTGCCCCCGGCGGCAGCGGGTGAGGATGTCACACGGCGCCAGGGCTGCGCGAGCCGGTGAGGCCGCTACGCGGTCACCGGCCCTGGCGCTCGTGTGCATCTGGAGTCCTTGCCGCCGCCGGGAATGGTGGCTTTGGTGGTGGTCGCTCAGCGCACTCCCGCGGCTGCGGTGGCCATGTGCTGGTGGGCTATCTGGGAGTCTTGAGGGCATGAGTCGTGGCTGCATTCTCTGCTTCTGGTTACCGCTGGGCTGCCCGTGTATGCCCCAGAATCCTGTGCGCACTGGTGGCCCATTCAGGCCCATAAAGAATGCTGGAGGCAGCCCCAGGCTCGCCGCTACGTCTGCAGCTAGTACGCCCGTACTGATACAATGAAGAGGTGCTCAAGGGATGGCGCCGGGTGGCCCGGGCCCCTTGAGTCAGATCCTTTTGCATTGCATTCTCTCCCATGCAATTCATTGCTCAGGCCGCCGCTTTGGTGCCGCCTGTCTCATCGTCTGTTCTCTCCACTGGGCTCAGTCGTGATCATCCCGGCTGCCGGCAGGTGGTGATCGTCGCCGCTGGTGGCCGCACGCTCACCTGGAGCCCCAGTCGCATCGCCGCCCATCTCCTGGCGGCCACCGCTGGTCGCGCCGTTCAGGCCTTGTTCCATGGCGCCGCCCCCGGTGCCGATCGCGTCATTGCTGCCGCAGCCGATCAGCTCGGCTGGCCTGTGATCGCCTGCCCCGCCCTCTGGCAGCAGCACGGCCGCGCCGCTGGTCCGATCCGCAACCGCCAGATGCTCCACCAGGCCATCACCCAGCTCGCGCTGCTTCCCGCCGGCGCTGCCCTGCAGGTGATTGCCTTCCCGGGCGGGCCAGGCACCGCCTCCCTGGCGCAGCTCACCCGCAGCCTGCAGGCCCGCTCCTCCCTGCCGATCGAGCTGCTCACCATCCCCGCCTGAGGGGGGGCTACGCCCCCTTTGCGGCTGGGTTCTGCTGCATTGCCGGGGCTTGGTTCAAGCACGTCTCACGCACATCCGCTTTGTCATGTCCGTCGCCATTCCCATCAGCGCTCCTGCCGCCACGGCTCAAGTTGCTGCGCCTCTGCCAAGCCTCTGGGAGCTGGGCACCGAACTCCAGGCCGAAACCCACTGGATCGCCCGCCTCGCCGAACGCCTCGACACCGACGACGAGGCCGAACGGTCCCGCGCTATCGCCGATCTGGAGGAATCCCTCGCCAGCGAGCAGGACAAGCGCGAGGCCTTCACCCGCAAGGCCGATGCCACCTGCTGGGTGATCGGCCGCCTGCGCGCCGAGGCCGGTTACCACCATGGCCAGGCCAAGCGCTACGCCGCCCTCGCCAAAGGCGAGGACAGCCGCGCCGATGCACTCGAATCCACCCTGATCCAGCTGCTGAGCCGCCTCGATCCCGCCGCCACCACGCACCGCCTGATCGATCACCGCCTGACCAGCCGCAGCAGCGATGTGGTGGAGATCGACGACCCCGACGCCCTGCCCGCCGAACTGGTGGCCCTCCACACCAGCCGCACGCCGGACAAGGTCTCGATCAAGGCCCGCATCCGCGCCGCCATCGCCGCCGCCACCCGTGGCCTCGCCAGAGCGGATGCCGCACAGCTTGCCCACACCGTCGCCGCCACCGCGGTGCCCGGCGCCCGGCTGATCAAACGCCGCCACTGGTCCATCCACTGAGGGGGGCAGGGCCCCCTTGCGATGGGGTGTTGCAGGTGCAGGCCGGGGATTTGGTCAGGAGTCCCGGTCTGCGTTGCACCCCTTCTGCTGATCCATCGCTCTGCTGATCCATCGAGCCAAAGCACGTCTCTCACCGATCGCCATGACTGTCATCACCACCGCCGGCCATGCCGGCCACACCAGTGCTGCTCCGGTGCGCCGGGCTGGCCCCAACAGCCGGCCGCCATCCACGCTCCAGCTGCTGCGCGACACCCTTCAGCAGGAAGCCAAGGCCACCCCGGTGCTGGGGGCTCCGGTTGCTGCTCCCGAGCCTCCAGCTCCACCAGCTGCTGCGCCGCCAGCCGCTGGCTTCTCCGTCGATCAGATCACTGCCCTATCGGCTCCCCTCGATCGCGCCAACGTGCGCCAGCGGGAGCAGGGCCGCAGTTCCGTCAGCTACCTCGAGGGCTGGCAGGTGATCGCCGAGGCCAACCGGATCTTTGGCTTCGACGGCTGGCAGCGTCAGACGATCGCCCAGCACTGCGTCAGCGAGCGGGAGCGGTCGATCGGCCGGGATCAGAAACCTGGCTGGGGCGTCACCTACACCGCCCAGGTGCGCATCACGGTGCGCTGCATCGGCCAGGGCCCGGTGATCCGCGAGGGCTCCGGCGCTGGCCACGGCATCGACAGCGACCTGGGCCAGGCCCATGAATCCGCCCTCAAGGAGGCCGAAACCGACGCCATGAAGCGGGCCCTGATGACCTTCGGGAACCCGTTCGGCCTGGCGCTGTACGACAAGCGCCAGCGGCAGGTGAGTGCGGCCCCAGTAGCTGCCGCTGCGGCACCCACCCCGCCGCGCGGTGTGAGTGCCGCTGGGGTGGCACGCCCCGCCACGGCCCGGCCCACTCCCCCACAGGCGGAGACAGCGGCGCCCCTCGATCCGGCCGTGATCCAGGCGCTGCAGGAGCGCATCAAGGCCCTGCCTGCTCCCCGGCGGGAGGCCTTTGCCAGGGGCTTCCGCACTGCGTTTCAGGTGCCCGATGCCCAGCCGTCCCTGGCCGGACTGATCACCACCGCTCGGCACCGGGAGTGGATCGAGGCGTTTCTGGGGGAGGGCGAAGCCTCCGGGCAGCACCAGCCTGGATCAGCGGTATGAAAACGGTATAGATTGAACACCGTATGTGGTTCGAGTTCGATCCCGCCAAGAGTGCAAGCAACCGGGCCAAGCACGGCATCGATTTCCTTGCCGCCCAGGCCCTCTGGCGGGATCCAGCTCTGCTGGAGATCCCGGCCAGAACCTCAGGCGAACCCCGGTTTCTGGTCATTGGCAGGATCCAGGACAACCACTGGTCCGCCGTTATCACCTACCGCCAGCAGACCGTGCGTCTGATTTCTGTCAGGCGCTCCCGTCCAGAAGAGGTGGACCTCTATGAACAGCTCTGAATTTGATCGTCGCTTTGATGATGGGGAATCGGTTGTCGATGCCCTTGATCTCGCTCAGGCCCGTCGCCATCGCCTCGAGCAGAAGCGCGTCAATGTCGACTTTCCGCTCTGGATGGTGGAACAGCTGGACCGGGAAGCCAGCCGCCTGGGGGTGACGCGTCAGTCGATCATCAAGGTGTGGCTTGCCGAGCGTCTGGAGCGCCCCACCCGCTTGCCGCAGCCCGAGACAGAGGGTCTCCAGCTCCCCTGATAAGCGGCTCAAGGCTCAGGTGTCACGCCAGGGGAGCACAGCCATCGTCCACTGGGGCGGTTCACCGCCCATTGCCCCCTTGACTCTCCACTCGAGGGGAGAGTGCATGGTTGGGTTGTGGACGGGGCTGAGGCCCCGCTCGCGATCCCCGGACCATCCCCAACGAGGAGAATCACGATGGCTTGCACCTGTTCCACCCCCCTCACCCAGCCCGCCGCCTGCCCCTGCGGCTGTGGCTGCTCCAGCACCTGTTCCTGCGCCAGCGGCGGCACCTGCGACTGCGGTTGCTCCTGCTCCGCCGAGCGCAGTGGCCGGCAGGCCTGACGGCCTTCTGAGGCCATAAAAAAAGGGCCGCTGCAGCGGCCCCTGACACTCACTTTTGAGCCGGCGACTCAGGCGGCGACAGGCTCGCTCACCGCCACAGGCTCGGCAGGCGCCACCGTGGTGTCGCCCTCCGCCACAGGGGCGCTGGCGGCAGTGATCGGCACCAGCTGCAGATCACCGTCACCCACCTTGATCTGCAGCCCATCGCCAGGCTTGAGCTGGATCTGGGACGTGTAGGCCCGACCCACCGTGACCGAACCGCTGGCCTGCACCTTGGTGGTGTAGCTCAGCTCCCGCACCTCGTTCTCATCGCCATCGGTGAGGGGGATGCCCTTGGCGGCGAGCAGGGCGAGATAGAAGTCGGTGTAGTTCAGCCGCTCACTGCCCTTCTTGGTGGTGCTCACGTACCCGCAGGTCCGGACGATGTCGGCCTTGGGGGTATCGCCCAGCTCGAGCACCTTGGCGACCAGTTCAGCTCCAATCAGCATGGAGGTTCGAAATCGAACAAGCCAAGGCTACTGGCGCTCTCCGGCGGACTTGTGCCCGCTCAATTCCAGCAGGCCTAGCCAGGGTGACCCGGCCTGGCTGTCAGACGGGATCCATGCCCAACGGGGCGGATCCTGCGCAGCTCGGAGACGAGTGCCATGGAAACGGCATGGCCCCTCCCAGCGTGCCCACTGCGCCGGCGGCGGCAAGGATAAGGCCGGGCCGCTGGCGCGGTCCTTGCCGCCGCCACCGCAGCGGGCCTCGGTCGGGGTGTTCCACGCCGTCCCGTCCATGGCTCTCCCCTCCGCGCCCTGCTGCGAGATCCGCACCCTTGTGCTGCACGTCTATCCCGATGGCATCAAGGCCTATGGCCACGAGCGCCTCACCACGCCGCTCGGGCGCCGCGGCAAGCCGGTCAAGAAGCTGCGCCTGATCCCCGCTGAGCGGGCCCATGCCCTGGCCCGCAGGCTGCAGGGGCGTTTTGGCACCACGGTGTCGGTGCTCTGAGGCGCAGCCGGGAGGCTGCGGCCTCCCATTCAGGAGACGTTTCCTGCGGCTTTGAGGCAGCGCTTGGGTTCCACCGATTCGCCCACCTCGGGAAACTGGGCTGGAGCATCGTGGTTCCTGCGTATGCGCGCCGGGACCTCCAGTGGCCTGGGCCCCTGCTCCACCGGCTCCCTGTGGATCGGCTTCGCGCAGCCCTCCTCATGGTCCGGGGTGGCCTCAAGGGCTGCGCAAGTCAGCCGGACTGGTGCGTTGGCTGCGCTGCGCTCCGCATGTCAGAGGGGGCTGCCCCTTGACCCCACCCCGGCCTGCTTCGGGGTCTCCGCTACGCCTGCCATGGCTACCGCATCCCGCATCCGCTCCTTCAGGTCCCTCAGCTCCCGCACCCTGGAGCTGCTGTGCGAGGAGGCCTCCGCCCACCGCCCGGCTCCACTGGGGCGGCTGGAGCGGCTGTGCGCTGATCTCCTTGTCGATCGGCAGCTCCTCAATCCCGCGGTGGGGAGCTCGTTCCCTGAGAGTGAGCTGCCCTTCTGAGGCTCTGGGCCCTGGTCCCAGCCCTCGGGCCCCTGGTCCTCGGCTGTGGCCGGGGCTCTCTTTTTGCCCTCAGCGAGCAGCCCCAAGGCTCGCGCAGCGAGCAACCATCAACCAGGGATAGACTGCATGGATATCCAGCTCCCGGGTCTGATGCGAGCCGTCACCAGGCTGTTCCTCAGCAATCGCAGTCAGGCTGTCCGTATCCCGGCCCATCTGCGCCTTCCAGACTCTGTCAAGGAAGTGGAAGTCCGCGCCTGCGGTCAGGAGCGGATCATTTCGCCCAGCAACCGCAGCTGGGACAGTTTTTTCATCGATGGTCCCACGGTTCCTGCTGACTTTCTGGAGGAGCGCGCCTCCCAGCAACAGAACGAACGCGAGCCGTTCTGAGTCGGCTGATGTTGCGCTATCTGCTCGATACCAATATCTGCATCTACGTCATCAAGCAACGGCCTCTGGTCCTGCTGGAGCGCTTCAACAGCCACGCCAGCCATTTGGCCATCTCCTCCATCACCCTCGCCGAGCTCTTGCACGGCACTGAAAAGAGCACCAATCCCGAGCGCTCCCTGGCCGTTGTGGAGAACTTTTCCAGCCGCCTGGAAGTCCTGGCTTACGGCGCCAAGGCTGCACAGCACTACGGACAGATTCGTGCAGCCCTTGAACGCCGTGGCACCCCGATTGGAGTCAATGATCTGCACATCGCCGCCCATTGCCGCAGTGAGGGTCTCACCCTGGTGAGCAACAACCTCCGGGAGTTCGAGAGGGTGGATGGATTGCTGAGTGAGAACTGGGTCTGATCCGCGCCTCATAGCGGCTTGCCCTCCATGGGAACAGCCACGACGACGACAACCGGATTCGCGCCAGCTACGGCGACAGCACCGACCCCCAGGCCCCAGCGTTCCCTCGGCCTGGTCGCCCGCTGCAACACCATCGGCGCCAAGGACAGGCTCAAGCGAGAGAGTGATGCCGGCCGGCCCGTCGCCGGCGGCTGGCTACACCGCCAACCTCAACGGCGCCGGGCTTGGCGACTCCGACAGGAACCGACTGCCGCGCTGGGAAGCCGATGGTGCCGGCACCGGTTGTTCCGTCACCGCCCAGTCCGCATCAGCCCTCCCGACGGCTGGCGGCGCGAGCAGCGGCTGCTCGGTGCCCTCGCGGGCGTGTCTCTCCCCCGGTTCCTGCTCCATGGAGCTGGGATCGGCCTCTGCGCCTTGCACGCCCTCCAGCTGGCCCTTGAGCCCGCCTGGCTGGAGCTGCTGCAGCGGCTTGACACCAGCTTCGAGACGGCGATCACAGCCGCCCTGGCGCGGCTGGGTGGCGCCGGGGCCACCCGCCGCCGGCCGCCGCAGTCCTGACGGGCTCTCGCGAGCACAAGAGAGAGCGCGCGCGGGAATCCTCATGGTCGCCTAGGCCTACTTAACGCGCAGCTTTATTCATCAGGCTCCGATCACCCTTCGCCGCCAGCGCTCGTACGGTATCGAGACCAACAGGGAGACCAGCATGTAGAGCAGAACCGTGCCAATCACGCCGTCCTCAGGTTGCATTCCCGAACCCGAGGCCAGAACCAAAGCGATGGCTGGGTGACGGTAGATCGTGGCCGATGCCAGAACTCCTCGCGTGCGGGGATCCGGTCCGCCCAGCGCATGTCCAATCAGCAGGCCGGCGATCACCACAGCAGTGATGGCGCCCAGCGTGCCCTGTCCGATCACGCCAAGAATTGTGGGGCCACGCAGCACTATCAGCAGCAGACCGCCAAGCAGCAGGAGTATGCCCCCTACCCGGTCAGCAAGAGCAGCCAGCCGTGGCGCAGCTTGCGGTGCCCAACGTGCGGTGCCCATGCCGAGAGCCAGAGGCGCCGCCACCGTGACGAGCAGCACGAGCTCCACGGCCAGCGGATCGAGAGTGGTCTGGATACTGAAAACGTGCTCGACAAGCAAGAGCATCAGCGGGATCACCAGCAGGGCAATTCCGGAGGACAGGAGCTGCAGACCGATGATGTCGTTGTTGCGGCCACCGACCACAGCAGCTTTTCGGCCCCAGGGAGGAAGAACTGGCGAAATCGCGAGGCTCAGAAGCACGGCACTGACTGGTCTTTGCAGAGGCAGTATCCACACCAGGAGCAACACGAAAGCAGGCATACCCACATACATCGAACCCATGGCGCGCAGCGCAAGCCAAGGCCTGCGCTGCAGCAGCAACGCCCACCCCGGGCGAGCCCCTATACCGATGGCCACCACCAGCAGCAGTACGCCGGTGAGCAGTATCAACGTCAAGATGGCCATAGGAACTACGTCCTCAGTTGGATCAGTGTCGTAGACATGCTGGAGTTGAGAGATCCTAAATTCTCGGCGGGATGCTACCCGCCGGTTGGGAACAAAGCCTGAATCTGCAGGCGAAGGGTGACAGGTCCGAGAAGCCTGTCGCCGACCACCTCTGGTCGCGTCACATTCCAGAATGCCTGAAAGGAAGCATTGAAGGGCTGGCTACCGAGACGGAAGATCCTTCCGAATCCACCGCCAATCGGCACCGTCCAGCCTCTGCCTTCATGGGCAGTCCAGTCAGAGGTGATGATGGGGGAACTGGCGAGATACCAGCCATTGGCAAGGTTGTAGTTGATGAAAGGCTGGATGAGCATGGAGTTGATCTTGCGACCTCCTTCGCCAGCGAACGACCAGATATTGTTAGCCAGCATGCCGGCTACAAGCGGACCTGATGTATAAACGGCCACCGCTGCTGGGCCGGCACTCCAGCGTTGACTGCTCAGCTGCACATCTGTTGCTGAGGGTATCACCAGCGTAGGGCCGAGTCCAAGCTGGAGGCGGCTGTTGGTGCGTGGTACAAGAAACAAGCTGGGATTGATGTCTCCAATGCCGATGATGTCAGTATTACCTGTTAAGGGTCTTTGAATGACCGGAATAATGGTGCGGCTGATCAGAAGAAAATCCTTGTTCAGGTTGAATGGAACGACAGGCTGAACGTTCCAGACGTTGAGAGTCCGGTTGGCTTCCGCAGATGGATCAATCGACCGCGGAGCCCACTGACTGGCAGGAGTCGCGTTCC
Organism: Vulcanococcus limneticus LL; assembly: GCF_943369875.1. Taxonomy (GTDB): domain Bacteria; phylum Cyanobacteriota; class Cyanobacteriia; order PCC-6307; family Cyanobiaceae; genus Vulcanococcus; species Vulcanococcus limneticus_A. The sequence goes on along the minus strand of NZ_CALROT020000007.1, from coordinate 96,860 downwards.
ACTGAATCGGGAAGCTGATCAGATTGGCAATGGGGTTCTGAGCCTCCTTCGCCAAGGCTTCACGATTTCCTTCCCGTGCCTCCTGCTCAAGAACGGGTTGTGAGTCAAGAACGGTGGTCGTTTCTTTGTTGGCCGTGACAGAAGGAGCGCTCTGGCCAGCCCCCTGGGTCAAGGCTTCCGCCAGTGTCACCGCGCTCATATTGAATCCTGGCTGAGCTGCAGATCCAGCCGAAGCGGCGTCTGCCTTGGCCAGGATGGACATGTGCCCGATGGCTACCAATCCAGTCAGCAACCAGCGTAGACGTGGCAGTAGAACCATCAGCATGGCGGCGAGAATTCCGGATCCTTACACCGGCAGACCAGCATCGGGATCCGGCCCAGACGGTTTGATCCGCCGTCCCTGCATCAAGAGCGCAAGACGCAATGTGATCAATCACCCGATTCCGATCAGTCACGGATATTCCAGCCGCGACAAGACCGGTCAATTACGATAGGGCTGAATTGATGATTATGCCAGGGATTCCGACGTCATCGTTTCCCAGAAGACAGATCATGAGATTGCCTTCAAAACAGCTATCAGCCCTGGACAAATGGCGCTGGCCATGGCCGCGGCAGAGCTGGGCCGGACTGGCTAGGCTTGGCATAACTCATTCCACTCACGTTCATGGAAGAAATGAATCACGCAGCATCGTCATCATTTTATCATCAGCACTTTGACGCCAAAGGCAAGCCGGCATCCAGGTTTACCATTGATCAACAAAATCTGTTTCGCCAGCAACTGCCATTCGAAGACGAGCGCGATTTCGAAGAATCCAAGCAAGGTTTTATCGCTTCTCCTTCCTACATGCAGATCATGGCCGAGGACGGTCATGTGGCGTGGGACATGGGCAGCTATGACTTTCTGCTGAAAGGCTTCGATAGTGTATTTGATACGGTTCACCCCTCTCTGCAGCGCCAGGCCATCTTGAATATGGCTTATGGCTTATACGAAGTTCTTCCTGGCAAGATCTATCAGGTGCGGGGCTTTGATCTGGCCAATATGACCATTATCAAAGGGAACACAGGCTGGATTCTCTATGATGTGCTCACCTGCAAGGAAACGTCCCAGGCGGCTCTCGAACTCGTGAATGAACACCTTGGCCGGAGGCCGGTCGTGGCCGTGATTTATTCCCATAGCCATGTGGATCACTTTGGCGGCATTCGAGGGGTGGTGGATCCGGCTGATGTCGAAAGCGGCAGAGTTCAGCTGCTCGCCCCCGTCGGCTTCATGAAACATGCCGTTGCCGAGAATGTGTACTCTGGCAATGCCATGAACCGGCGCGCCTTCTACCAATATGGACTCCTTTTGCCGCGCAGCCCCTTTGGCCACGTCGATCAATCGATCGGCAAGAACGCAGCCTCAGGCAGAGTTGGGCTGATCGAGCCCAATCGGATCATCGAAAAGGACCTGGAAGAGATTGTGATCGATGGTGTCCGGATGGTGTTTCAGAACACCCCAGGTACTGAGGCCCCGGCGGAGATGAACACCTATTTCCCGGATTGGAAGGCCTTCTGGGCTGCCGAGAACATCTGCGGCACGATCCACAACATCTACACCCTTCGTGGCGCCCTAGTCCGCGATGCCTTGGAGTGGTCCAAGAAGATCAGTGAAGCTCTCTATCTGTTTGGCCAGGAAGCGGAGGTGATGTTTGCTTCGCATAGCTGGCCACGCTGGGGTAATGCCCGCATTCAGGAGGTGATGAGGGTCCAGCGTGATGTCTATGCTCACATGCACAATGAAGTGCTGCATCATGCCAATCAGGGCGTGACGATCAACGAGATTCACAATGTCTATCAGCTCCCTGAAGCCTTGCAGCAACAATGGGCTGCCCGCAGCTATCACGGATCGGAGGAGCACAACAGCCGGGCCGTGATCAATCGCTACCTGGGGTACTGGGATGCCAATCCCGCAACATTGATTCCCCTTTCCCCCGCCGACTCTGCTCCATTGTATGTCGAGATGATGGGGGGCGCCGAGAAGATCTTGGCAAAAGGCAAGGAACTGCACCAGGAAGGTAGATACCGTGAAGCGATGGAGATCCTCAACAAGCTTGTCTACGCCGAGCCTGACAACCAATCTGCCAAAGATCTGCTTGCAGATGTCTTCGAGCAGATTGGTTATCAAAAAGAAAGCCCCAGTGTGCGCAACAGTTTCCTTGCGGCTGCTTTCGAGCTGCGCAATGGCTTCCCCAGTGGAGTTGCCGCCCAACCAGTCAATCCTGATTTGGTCATAGCGCTGTCGACAGAGCTATTCCTTGACTTCCTGGCGATTCGGGTGGACAGCAGGAAAGCTGAGGGCCTGCGATTCACGATGAACCTACAGACACCTGATAATGGCGAGCAATTCATTATTGAACTCAACAACTCAACTCTGACCAACATCAAGGGCTTCCAACTCGAGAGCCCTGACCTCGCGCTTGTGATCAACCGCTGCGATCTGGAGTTGGTGATGGCTGGCGCTACCACCTTGCTCGCGTTGATTGCTGCAGGCACTGCAAGGCTGGAGGGTGATGGCCAGCTGTTGCAACAATTCCGCGACGTATTGGTTCAATTCTCGCCATCCTTCAACATCATGCCGGGGACCAATCAAGAGCGTTCAACTGCAGCGCCTATTGAGGAGCCTGATTCCAGGGCCACTCCGGATCCCTTCTCCCAGGCTGAGCCGGCGAGCACGGCAGGGGGCTGAGATTGGGGTCCCATCATTCCCGAGTATCCTCTTGCGGCCAGTGACCGCCAGCGGCACTGATAGGTCCCCCACTTGGGATCGCCGGTGATCAGTGGCCCGATCCGGCCGTTCCGCTGCGCATCGATCAGGCCCTGCTCTGAGGTGGTCTGGTTTTTCTGGACAGGCCCATCGTTACCCTCCGAGGCGGGGTATCGCCCTTGAAAGGGGCCTCCCACCCATGAGCAAGCGCCGCACCCACAGACCCGAGTTCAAGGCCAAGGTCGCCATGGAGGCGATCAGCGGCCGCATGACGATCCAGGAGATCGCCGCCGACCATGCCGTTGAACTGCGCAATGCAGCGCACCTCTCGGTGCGACCGATCCAGGTGAGCCAGTGGAAGTGGCAGCTGCTCGATGGCGCCAGAGAGCTGTTCACCAGGGGAATGAAGAGCATGGACAAGGACGAGGGTCAGGCCAAGGAGGCCGAGCTGTTCCAGCAGATCGGGTTGTTGCAGTCCGCCGACTCAGGGAATCCTGCGAAGTGATGAAGGAAGACCAGAATCCAGAGGTTGAACTGGTGGCCGATCTGGTGGGGCTTGGTGCCCGGCTGGAGGCGCAGAGCGAAGTGCTGAGCGATCCCAGCTTCGATGCCTGGTACGTGGCGGGCGGGTGGCGATGGCTGGCCTTCCTCACCCCCCGGCGGATCCCCCTGATGGGCTTCTACCTGATGCGCCGTGCAGTCTGGATTCGGCTCGAGTGGGTGGACCCTGCGGTGTTGGATCTGGCCCCCCGCTAGCTCTTCTGTCTCAGCAGGTTGTTCAGCTGACAAGAGAGTGTGGTGATCTCAATGCCAGCCTGGATCTCGCCGAGGGTCACACTGGCCAGATAGAGGTCTGCGTCATCGGTGCTCTGTTACGAGGCGAGCACGGCGCCATGGGGGCGTGGCTTGCCCAGCTCCGAAACCACATGGGTGTCGAGCAGGAACGCTTTCGGCCTACAGCGCCAGCACGGATCGCCGACGAGCCTGGCCCCGCGGCGGCACCAAGGTCTCGGTGCGGGCCTCTCCGGACAGCAGCAGGTCCTTGACGCGCGCCTTGGCGTGCTGCACCTGCCAGACCGACATCACGACCACTCTCTCTGACTAGTCAGCTGACGAGGCTAATGCTCCTGGTTGGAGCCGCCCCCCCGCGCCTCTTCCCTCCGAGCTGGATCGCGCTCTGGAGGCCCCAGGGGAGCGCGCGCGGGAATCCTCATGGTCACCCCGCGGGCAAGGGCTGACGCAAGGCGGCGATGCCGCGCTGCGGTCGCCGCCCGTTGCCTGCGCGGGGCACCACGCGGACGTCCCGCGCCCTTCCCGCCATGGCAACTGCCCAGTCCCGCCCACAGCCCAGGTCAGCGCAGCGCACCGCTCGGCGCGAGGGTCTGTCTCCTGAGGAGGCCCTGGTCGCTGATCTGATCGCCCTGCTGGAGCAGGGCACCACCCCCTGGCGGCGGCCCTGGGATGGCAGCGGCGGCGGTCACCACGTGAATCTGCTCTCGGGCCACCGCTACCGCGGTGCCAATCCGATCCTGCTCACCCTGGGGATGCACCTGCGGGGGGCTGGCTTGCCCTTCTGGTGCGGCTTTGCCGAGGCCAAAAGGCTCGGTGTCTTCCCCCTCAAGGGCAGCAAGGCGGTGCGGATCCTGCGGCCCCAGCTGAACTCCCGCGAGGAGCAATCGGAGGGCAGTGAGGTCGTGCAAACCGTGCAGCGCAGCTGGGTCAGCTACCGCCCCGTGCCGGTCTTCAATGTCTGCGATCTCGAGGGCGAAGCGCTGGAGGGCCTGATCGCCGCCCGCCAGGCGGCAGAGGGGGCTGGGCCCCAGGGGGCAACACCTCGGCCTGAGCCTGAGCGCATCGCCGCCGCAGAAGCTGCCCTGGGGGCTTGGCCCGTGCCGGTGAGCCACGGCGGCGAGAAGGCCTTCTATCTGCCGGAGCTCGATCGCATCCAGCTCCCCGATCGCGTCGCCTTCTCCGGCGCCGATGCCTTCTATGCCACCTGGGCCCATGAGGCCATCCACTCCACCGGCCACGAATCCCGGCTGCAGCGGGATCTGGGTGGGCGCATGGGCTGTCCCCGCTATGCCCGCGAGGAGCTGATCGCCGAGCTGGGAAGCGTGCTGATGGGCCAGCGGCTGGAGATCGGCTGCGATCTGGCGAATCACGCCGCTTATCTGGAGGCCTGGGTCGCCCTGCTCAAGGAGTCCCCCCGGGTGCTGTTCCAGGTGCTGAGCGCGGCGCGGCAGGCGGCGGATCTGATCTGCCCTGAAGTTCTCGCTGAAGAGCCCGCCGCAGCCGGGGCGGCTGAAGCCCCCGCCGGCTGAAGCTCCAGCGTGAGCGGGGCCCTCCCGCCGTCAACCGCACTCCGGGCCGTGGAAGTGGCGCCTCAGCCGGGCCCCACGAGAGGCCGTGCCGGGCTGCCTCAGTCTCCGCCGGGGGCAAGGGCTGCGCGAGGCGGCGATACCGCTGCGCGGTCCGCCGCCCCTTGCCTTCCCGGCGTTCCTTTCGGCGTCCCGTCACGGCGCCCCATGGCGTCTGCGCCCATGTCCCCCACGCTCGATCGGCTCACCGCAGAGGATCCCGTCGCCCTGGTGCAGTCGTGCCACAGCGCCCTGCTCTGGATCCTGCGCTCCCACCAGAGCAAGCCGATTCCCCGCTACTGGATCGATTACCCCTACGGGGAGGAGGAGATCGCGCTGCTGGAGGAGGAGCTGCTCCCCGCCCTCGAGGAATTCCTGGCCCGCACTGGCGAGATTGATGCGGTGATCGAGGCGGCCCAGGAGGCCGAGGTGGAGCGGGTCCAGGCGGAGATGGCGGCGGAGCGGGTGCCTGCCTAAAGGATCCCGGCGGCCCCGGGAGTTCCTCGGGGCCTAACCAGCTGCCGCAGGCAGCACCCCCCAATTTTCAGTTCCACCGTGTGCGTTTTCTGTTGCTCCGGCGAGCTCTCAATGAAGTGCTCTGATCCCGTCGGGATGAAGCCACAGCCACAGGGCCGCTTACCGGTATCGCTTCAGGCTCTGCCCCCCCTGCCTTCGCTTACACAGACGATTGCCAGCTGGAGTGGTGCAGTGCAGAAGGACTGCACACAGTGACTGGGCACCCCATCGAGTACAGCGGCTATGCAGAAAACGCATAGCTCGTCAAGGTTTCTCCCTACGTCAGCCCGCCACCGATCCCGCAGGCCAGGAACCAGAATCAGACCCCTACGCTCAGGGACCTGCCCAGCCTGTGACCCTCCTCGAACTCACCGCTGATCCAGGGGGGCAGCCTGCGAACCACCGCGGGTCTCAGGTCGTTACGTCGAGCGACCTGGACCTGGCCCTCACCGCTCAGATCGCGGTGGCCTGGGCCGGCGAGGGTGGTGAGGAACCCCGGCTGAGCTGGTGGCAGACGGACCTGGTCTCCGAATTTGGTGGTGAGGACCTGCTGCGACGCCTGCTACCCAAGACCTACCCCTGGGCCGTGTTCCAGGCGGTGCGGGAAGCGGCACGGCGCAAGGACGAGGAGCTGCGAGCCAAGGCCAGCGACCCCGACCAACTGGTGACGCTGTTCCGCTTTGGCTTCGAGCTGGATGAGCAGATCGAGGAGCGCCTGCAGACCCACAAGAGGAGTGGCCTCTCACCCCAGGAGGCATTGCCCGGCTTGGTAGAGGTGCTCGGGGCCACGCTGCATGAACCCTGGGATCGCGCGCACTTCGAGCAGTGGGTCGAGGGCTACGGACCGGCCCAAAGCGATCCGGTTCCCACGGGCCGCCAGCTCAAAGGGACAGCTCCCACTGCCCTGGACCGCAGGGTGCAGCAGCTGGTAGCGGCGCTGGCCCCCCTGAGCGACGCCTACCCGTTGCCACACTTCCGTGTGAAGCCATGAGCAAGGCCGCTGCCAGCAAGCCAACCCCGCGCCCGAGGGAGGAAGAGCGCCTGCACACCCGTGTGCTCAAGTGCACGCTTGAAGCGGCCAACTCGCGGATCTTCTGGGCGGAAAGCAGCAGCCAACAGCCGCTGCACGCAGAGGAGGCGTTCGAGGCGGGCTGGTTTGGTCATCGCAGCTTGAGCCGGCTGCGTGAGCTGCTCACGAACCTGCGGGCCCGCTATGGGGCCTTCCCAGCTGCCCTGGATGTGCTGCGTGGCTGGACGCGGATGGGTGGCGACACGCAGAAGCTGATCTGCCACTGGCATCTGCAACTCAGCGATCCGCTCTATCGGCAGTTCAGTGGCACGTTCCTTCCTGATCGCCTTCAGCAGGGGCTGCCCACGATCAGCAGGCAGCAAACGGTGACTTGGCTGGGGGATGCCGGCGGGGGCCGGTGGTCAGGCAGTACGCGTCTGCAGCTGGCCAGCAAGCTTCTGTCCACGGCCCACAGCGCCGGCCTGATCCAGGGGAAACGGGATCCACGCCCAATCGTGTTTCCTCCCGTTCCGGATGACGCCCTTGCCTACTTGCTTCACCTCCTGCGCGAGGTGGACTTCCATGGCACGCTGCTGGCCAATCCCTACCTGCGTTCGGTTGGCCTGGAGGAGGGCTTGCTCACCGATCGGCTCAAGCGGTTGCCGGACTTGAGCTTTGGCCGTCAGGGCGAGCTGGTGGACATGGGCTGGAAGCATCGCGACCTGGCGGAGTGGGCCGCTCACTCCCGCTGGAGCGGTGCTGACCAGAGGGAGCTGGTGGCGGCATGACGAGCACCCTTCCTCTGTTTGGCCAGGTCTACACGGCTATTGAGGCCCTGCGGCGTGACCTCATTGATCCGGAGGATGGCCCCCGCATCAGCACGATGCGGAACTACCGCTTCGCGATCGTCCAGTACGACCCGAAGGACGAGTACGTCATGCGCGTTGAAGTCCAGAAACTGATCGCGGAGCTGGTGACCAAGGGCTGGTTTGTACTGTCGATCGATCTGCAGAAGCTGCTCCTCGACCGCATTCGCTCACAGCCTGACGACTGGTCTGAGAAGGTGATCGCGATGGAGAAGCGGATGGCGGATCGGCAGCTCGATCGGGGGTTGAACTACCTCAAGAGCAAGCTGCTGCCCTTGGTGGAGGGCCCCGAGGGATTGGCCGGCGACTGCAAGCGGCTGATTCAGGATTTCGTAAAGCAGCACCCCGACAAAGTCGATCAGACCCTTGTGCTGATCGGTCGGGCGGGGGGGCTCTACCCGTTCTTCCGCTCATCTGCCCTGCTACGGCACCTGGACGGCCAGACCGAGAACGTGCCCGTGGTGCTGCTCTATCCAGGCACCAAGCAGGGCCCCACATCCCTGTCGTTCATGGGCCTGCTGACACCGGATAGCGACTACCGCCCCCGCATCTACCCCTGACGAGAGAGCCATGACATCCAAACCCCTCCACACCCTCTTCAAATCGGATGTCACCCGGGACATTTCGCCTGTGGTGTATTTCCATGAGCAGACACCCGAGAAGATTCAGGCTGAGGTCAGCGAATACATCATCACGGGGGGCTGGCCAGATGGGCATCCGAACCGGCAGAGGGTGCCGGATGGCATTCACGAGCAGTACGTGCGTCTGCTGCAGGGGATCACGCGGGAGCTGGAGAAACCGGGTGGACCGGAGCTGCCGACGGCCTGGATCTCTGGCTTCTTCGGATCGGGTAAGTCGATCTTCGCGAAGCTGCTGGGCTTGGCGCTGGATGGGATGACGTTGCCGGATGGCAGGTCGCTCTCCGAGGCCTGGCTGAAACGTGACAGCTCACCCAACGCAAACGAATTCCAGAAAGCGTGGGACGCTCTACGGATGAAGATCGAGCCGATGGCGGTCGTGTTCGACATCGGTAGCGTCGCACGCGACAACGAGCATGTGCATGCCGTCGCCCTCGGCCAACTGCAGAAGCGCCTTGGGTACTGCTCAACCGAGCCCCTAGTGGCCGACTTCGAGCTGAAGCTCGAGCGGGACGGGCACTGGCCGCAATTCCTTGAGAAGGCGGAGCAGACCCTCGGAGAACCCTGGAGTGCGGTGAAGGATCAACAGCTCGCCGAGGAGCAGTTCTCCTTGGTGATGTCGGAGCTGTTCCCAGATCTGTACCGGGATCCCATGGCCTGGTTCGAGAGCCGAGCCGGCACCCACCAGCGGCACGACTCACCAGAAGAGGTGGTGAAGGCGATCCGCGACATGCTCAAGCACCGCAATCCGAATGCCACCTTGTTCCTGGTGATCGACGAGGTGTCGCAGTACGTTCTCAACAACCGGGACCGCACCGATCGGCTGCGGGCGTTCGCCTCTGCTTTGGGTTCAACCTTGCGGGGCAAGGCCTGGCTGCTCGCCTTGGGACAGCAGAAGCTGGATGAGGCAGCCGGTGACACCTTTCTGTCGTGGGCGAAGGACCGCTTCCCGCCCCAGCTGCAGGTCCACTTGGCGCCCACCAACATCCGTGATGTGGTGCACCAGCGCATCCTCGCCAAGACCCCAGAGGGTGCTGCCGAGCTGCGGGAGCTGTTCGATCGCCATCGCGCCGACCTGAAGCTCTACGCCTATGGCTGTGAGGACACCACGGCCGATGCGTTCGTGGATGTGTACCCGCTGCTGCCGGGGCAGATCGAGCTGATCCTGCGGATCACCTCGGTTCTGCGCACCCGATCGAGCCGTGCCCAGGGCGATGACCAGGCGATCCGCGGTCTGTTGCAGCTGCTGGGCGAGTTGTTCCGGAGGCAGCAGCTCGCTGATGCCCCGATCGGCACCCTCGTGAGCCTGGACCGCGTCTATGAGGTGCAGTACACCGCCCTCGATGCCGACACCCAGGCCTCGATGGCCCGGATCCAGGCCCAGTGCACGGGCGAGGGGAGTGACCTGATGCTGCGGGCCGCCAAGGCGGTGGCCCTGCTGGAACTGATTCAGGACACCGACCCCACCACCGAAGAGCTGGTGGCCCGGTGCCTTGCCGATCGCATGGATGGGGGCAACCAGCAGCCCGCAGTGCGCCAGGCCCTCGAAGAGCTGCGCCGACGCAACCTGCTCGGCTACTCCGAGAAGCAGGGCTTCAAGATTCAGTCCACCGCCGGGGAGGAGTGGGAGCGTGAGCGGGCTGATTTCCCCTTCAGCAGGCAGGAGCTGAGCAAGCAGCTGCAGGACAGCCTTGGGGGCCTGATGGGTGATGTCTCCGGCACCGAACGGCCCAAGTTGGAGGGACGGCCGTTCCCCTGGGAAGTGCGCTATTCGGATGGCCGCTACGCCAATGACGCCCAGCTGCTGGATCCCCGCGATGACGCCTGCCTGACGCTTGATCTGCGTTGCCTGCCGTTGGATGAGCGGGTGGAGAGCGCCTGGGTGCGCCGCTCAGCGGAGGAGCCCCAGCTGAAGAAGCGGCTGCTCTGGATCGCGGGCAACAGCGATGCAGCAGAAGACCTGGCCCGGGAGCTGCATCGCTCCATTGCAATCATCCAGAAGTACCAGCCGCGGCGAGAGTCGCTGCCGCCTGCGAGGCAGAGGTTGCTGCTCGATGAGCAGACCCGCCGAGATGCGCTGATCCCCCAGCTGAAACGGGCGATCGCTCAGAACTGGATGGAGGGGACGCTCTACTTCCAGGGCCGCAGCCTCAATCCCAAGGATTGCGGCCAGAGCTTCGGGGCGGCGCTGCTGGCGGCCGGCACCCAGGCCCTGCCCCTGCTCTACCCCTACTTCCGGGCGATCCAGATCCTGCCCACAGAGCTCAACCAGTTGCTGCAGCCCGAGCTCACCGGTGCCTCCACCAAGTTCCTGCCGGAGGGGCTTGGGATTCTGGAGCTGGATACCGGCCGCTATGTGCCCGCCTGCAGTGGCGAGATTCCGCGGCGGGTGCTGCAGACGATTGAAGACGACCCAGGACTGGAAGGCTCCGAGCTGCTTAAGACCCTGGGCTCCGCTCCCTATGGCTATGCGCCGGGTGTGGTGAAAGCTTGCGTGGCGGGTTTGCTGCGCGACGGCAAGATCGCGATCCAATCGGAAACCGGTCCAGAGATCACCGCCAGGCGGGATGCCGGGGTGCAGGACCTGTTCGACAAGGACCGCAGCTTTCGCAAGGCGCGGTTCAGCAAGGGCGGCGATGGCGGCACCAGCCGTCAGGACCGGGCGCGCATCTGCAAGCTGTTCGACGAACTGCTGAAACGGGATCTCGACCGGGAGGAGGGCCCGATCGCCGATGCGGTGTCGGAACTGTTCCCCGACTTGGCCAAGCGCCTGCGGGAGGTACAAACCCGGCTGAGCCGCCTACCTGGGGATTTCCAGGAACCCGCCGCCCTCTCCAAGTTGCAGACAGCCCTGGAGCAGTGCCTGCGCAATCCCAGGCTGACGCGACCGACGGTGCAGGCGGTGTTGCGCCATCTCGACGCCCTGCGCGATGGGCTCACCACCCTGCAGGTGCTTGAGGCTGAGGTGAATGACGCCACGGTGACGGCCCTGCGGGATGCCCACACAGTGGTGACGCGCATGGCCAGCCAGATTGAGGGCCTGGGCGTACAGGCCTCCAACGTGGAAGCGGCTGCCAAGCGGGTGCGCCGCAAGCTCGGGAGCCAGGATCCCTGGCGGGGGCTGTCGGACCTGGAAGGCGATCTCGAAGAGATCCGCAACGCTTACCGCAGTGAGCGCCGGCAGCTGTTGCTGGAGCAGGAGCAACGTCTTGAGGCAAGCCGCCAGAAGGTGCGTGGCTGTAGCGGCTACAGCACGCTGGGAGCGGACCAGAGCCATGCGGTACTCAAACCGTTTGCCGCCTGTGTGATCAGCACGGATGAGGAAGCGATCGCTCCAAGCCTGGTTGACCTGAAGGATCCGTTTGTGGCGCGCCTGCAACGGGCGGAAAAGGAGGCCGTGGAGACGCTGGATCGGCTGCTTGTGGCCTCCGGCAAGGAAACCCAGCTGACGCAACAGGTGGATCTGGGACTGCACAACCGGGAGCTCAACAGCGAAGAGGATGTGCGAGCCCTGGCGAGGGAGATCGAGAGCCGCCTGCTGCCGCTGGTGCAACAGGGCGGCCGAGTGCGGATTCTCTGAGGACAGCGGCGATGGCGATGACCCCCGAAGCCAAGAAGGCGCTCTCCAGCACGATTCGTGGCCTGCGGCAGCGGCTGCTTGACGATCTGCATGTCGCCACGGAATCGGCCTACCGCTTGTCGGTGCGGCCTCAGGACGCCGGGCTTGACGAAGCCGCCCGGACGAAGCGCAAGCGTCTGGATGACTGGTTGGATGAGCAGGTTCGGGCTCAGCCATCTGGAGCACGGCGGCGGGAGCGGGATGACTTTCGGCGGGAGGCCGAGCAGCAGGCGGCCTACACGCTCCTGAACCGGCTGGTGATTCTGCGGTTGATGGAGGAGCCCGGCCCCTCCGGCCAACTCCTGCGCAAACCCTCTCTGATCAAGGGCGGCTGGGGCAGCACGGCCTACCAAGACTTCCGGGACTTGGCACGGGGTGTAGTGCGTGATGACCCCACCGAAGGCTTTGGCTTCCTGTTGCAGCTCGTCTATGAGGAGCTGGCGGAAGACCTGCCGGGATTGTTTGGCTCAGCCGGCATTGCGGATCTGATTCCAATCCCACCGGCCACCCTGCGCTATGCGGTGGAGGAGCTGAACAAGGAGGAGCTGGAAACTTGCTGGGCCGACGACATGACCCTGGGCTGGGTGTACCAGTACTGGAACGACCCGGAACGGGAACGACTCGACGCCAAGATCAACGACGGGGGCAAGATCGAGCCTCATGAGATCGCCAGCAAAACCCAGATGTTCACCGAGCGCTACATGGTGGACTGGATGCTGCAGAACAGCCTGGGCCTGATGTGGTTCACGCTGTGCAAAAAGCATGGCTGGACGCCAGAGGTGCAAGCGAATGGCACCCTGCAGCGGCTGGAGGAACGCCGCATGGAGTGGCGTGCCAGGCGTGCCTCGGGAGAGGTGAGCCTCACAGAGCTGATGCCCCTGGAGAGTGCTGAAGAACGGCGTTGGGCTTACTTCTTGCTGGGACAGGAGATTTCTGATCAAGCTGTTGAGCTCGCTCCCGCATCAGTGCGTGAGTGGAAAATTCTCGATCCCGCCGTGGGTTCAGGGCATTTCCTGGTGGTGGCGCTGAGGCTTCTGTTGGCCCTGTTCCAGGAAGAAGCCAGGCATCGCGGCTTACAGGACGCCCCCGACTGGAGCGATCGGGCGATCGTGGAGCACGTCCTTTCCCATACGCTGCATGGAATCGATATCGATCCCCGCGCCGTTCAGATTGCCGCGGCATCGCTCTGGCTGAAAGGCAAGGGATTGTGCCCTGAGATTCAGCCTGAAAAGTTGAATCTGGTGGCACCGAACCTCAGACTGGCCGATCTTCCTGATGACGATCCGGCCTTGGTGGAACTTCGGTCCGATATTGAGGCTGAGACAGGAATAGCCGGGGAATTTACAAGTCAGATCCTGCAAGCACTCCAGGGCGCTGACCACCTTGGCAGCCTGCTGAAAATCGATCAGGCAGTAGATGCTGCGATCGCAAAACAGGAGCTCCGCCTCAAGATACTGCAGAACAAGGCTCTGCAGGTCCAAGCAGACCTTTTTGGCGGTGCTCCACCAGTACAAGCGGAGATGGATTTCTCTGCAAGTGAAGTCCGTGCCGACCTCCACGAGTTGCTCGAACAATTTTTGTCACGACACTCCAGCGCCAACGACCTTGGCCTTCGACTGCATGGAGAGCAACTTGCGGCTGGCGTCAGATTTGTGCGCCTTCTTAAAGAAGGCATGTACCACCTAGTGGTTGGCAATCCCCCCTATCAGGGGACGTCCATGATGACGTCGACACAATATCTGGACACCCATTATCAATTAGGCAAGGCTGACTTGTATGCAGCATTCCTGCTGAGAGGATTGCACCTAAGCGCCCCTGGCGGACTATCGACTATGCTCACAATGAGAAACTGGATGTTTATCAAGCAGTACGCCGAGCTGCGGGAGTCTTTCTTCTTGAATAGTGACTTGAGGCTTGTTGGAGATTTTGCGGTAGGCGCCTTTGATGATGTTGCCAATGATCTCTTAAACGTATCAGCAACAGCAATACTCAAATCTGCTCCGAGCCTTTGCATTGGATCTAGTCAAATGCCAACTCCAGCGTCAGACATCTCGTACGACCGATCTCGCACGGCACGTAAGCGCGCGGCAACGCTAGCTCAAGAAGGACTTTACCAATTTCAAACTACAAGCTTTAGTGCAATACCTGATTGGCCGCTCGTTTATTGGTGGGACGATGGCATCTTGCGCTTGTATCGCAATACTGAGCTGATAGGATCCGCGGCTCCTGCAAGGTTTGGAGTAAATACCGGAAATAATGCAAGATACATACGAAAAGCGTGGGAAATACTACCACTCCCGTTGGTAAAAGTCGAAGACCCGCTTCCAGGTCTCTACCCGTGCGCTCTCAGATGGGCTCCCTACATTAAGGGAGGTGGGCTCGAGTGGATTCAGCCCACTGATCATGCCATCAAATGGAAGCATCTAGGGATGGAGATCAAGATTTCAATAGACGAACGCTATGGGAACATCGCATGGAAGATACCAAATGAAAAATTTTATTTCTCGCCTGGAGTCGCCTTTGCCAAGATTGGGGCTGCTTTTTCTGGCAGGGCGCATCGATTCAGGAGTATCATCGATAGCGCGGGGTCCTCTGTTTTTACTAGCGACTACAGACAGGTCACCTGCCTGTTCAATTCATCACTTGCCAAGGGCATCTTAGAGTCTTTAAATCCAACGGTTAATTTTCAGGTCGGCGATGTCAATAGGCTGCCCAATGCAAAGGATTTGCATTCAGACGAGATATTCCAGCGCGTTGACGAGTCATTCACTGTGCAAGAAGCACACCGGGAGCCGTCGCTTGAGTTTGTGTCGCCTGGCCCTACGTCTTGGCACAACACCCAAAGATGGGCTCAACAGGCCGTCGACCGCCCCGAAGGCTCACCCCTCCCCGAATACATCGAAGAACTCGACCCCGAGCCCCCAACCGATCACCTGAGCTTTGCGCTTGGCGTCGCCCTAGGCCGCTTTGCCCCTGTGGATGACAAGGGTCAGCCCATCACAAGCAATCCCGCTGGCATCCTCGATCCGGCAAAAGCTGATCTCACCCATGCCCTACCTGCAGGAATCCTGTTCCTCGATGGATCGTTGGAGGACAACGATCTGCGAGATGGCCTTGGCGAAGGCGCTACGGCTTCACTACATGAGGCCTGGTCTCGCCATGGCACAACCATCTCTCCAAACCGAAGCCTACGCGATTGGCTGCGTCTGGACTTTTTCAAGGATGTGCACAAGTGCATGTATGAGAACCGCCCGATCCACTGGCCCCTGAGCTCCTCAGGCAAGACCTTTGTGGCCTGGGTCAACATCCATCGAATGGATGAGAGGACCCTGAAGATCCTGCTGGCCGACCATCTGATTCCAGCCCGATCCCGCATCGATGGCGAGCTGGATGACCTTCGGCAGATTCGCGACTCGGAGGATCGCAAGGCCGCACGGGAGGCCGACACCCGCATAGGCAGGCTCACCCGCTGGCGCGAGGAGCTCCAGGCGTTCATCGACGCTGTGGAGCAATGCACCGATTGCGGCCCACCGCCCACTGATGGCCGCTGCCCGGAGCGGGAGCAGGACGCCATCTATGACCCCGACCTGGATGACGGCGTGATGATCAATTCCGCGGCGCTGTGGTCACTGTTGGAGCACCAGTGGAAGGATCCCAAGAAGTGGTGGAAGGAACTCGCCAGCGCTCAGGGCAAAAAGGACTACGACTGGGCTCACCTGGCGATGCGCTACTGGCCCACCCGTGTGGATGCCAAGTGCCAGAAGGATCCCTCTCTCGGCGTCGCCCACGGCTGCTTCTGGCGCTACCACCCTGAACGGGCTTGGGCCTGGGAACTCCGCCTCCAGCAGGAGATTGGCCCGGACTTCCGCATTGAAGAACCTCCCTATCGCCCCGGTGGCAGAGACCTCGGCGACGGCGGCGACGGCCCCCATCGTTTGGCCTGGCTTGCGGATCATCCCGACGAAGCCCTGGCTGCCGTTGAGAAGGAAGCGATCCGCCGCATGGGCCGGGGCGACAACCGCCAGGTGGTCAGCGAGATGCGCATTCTCGAAGCCGGCCTCTGGTCGGCGTTACCCGAGAAGGTGGCGGCTGTGGAGCAACGGCTTTCGGACCGGCAGGGCGCCCTGTTCAGCCTGCGGGCCCCCGATGAAGCTCAGGGCCGAGCCGTGGTTGGTGAGCAGAGCGTGCAGGGAGGCCTGGCGCTCGCCCTGGGTGGACCCGAGGTAATTGGCGCATGACCCAGCTGGGGCCGATTTCCACTGCTCTTGAGACTGAGCTGCGCCAGCGGGTGCAGCAGAACGGCATCGTCATCTGGCTCGACCGAGACGGCCACTACACGGAGCTGGTGGATCAACTCGAGAACCTTCGAGCACAGGAGCAACTCCCCTATGCCGTGCATGGATTCCGCGGCAGCCATCTGGCGCTGATGTTGGACCTCGATGCCGTGGCCGCAGGCTCCGATCCGCCGCGGCTGCTGATTCATCTGCCGGGGTTCACGGAAGATACCGTGACGCAGACCCCTGTGCTGGGGCTCTATCGCAGCGGGGTCCGCTTCCGAAAGGCCCTCGGCACTCTGATCCGCGAGGCGGCGGCTGGCCAGGTGCCGACAGAGGCGATCGATGTCTTCGTGGCCACTGAGCCCGAGACCCTGGCCATGGCCGATTCCTGGCTGGAGGCCCAGCTGCAGGCCGATGGCGGGGGGCTCTACGAACAGGTCCGCTCCACCCCTGTGGTGGAGGTGGTGGAGCAGCTGCTCCGGGATGGGCCTCTCTGCCGCCAGATCAACTCAGCTGACGCCCGCGATCAGTTCCTGCGCGCGATGGAGGCCACGCTCGGGCTTCCTGGCAGCTGGCATCGGCCCGCCCCACAGACTCTTCCTGGCTCAGACGACAGCGAGGACCTCGGCGATGCAATCAGCAACGCCGTGATGTCGGCCCTGGCTCAGGTCAACGTCAGCCAGGGGACGTGGGAATCCGGCCGGCCGGCCAGCCGCCAGCAACGGGATGACCTGGCCTTCATCCTGACCAGCTGGGCCCTAGTCGTCGAATACGTCCACGACCTCAAGCGCCCCCCACGGGGAGCCGCAGCCGAGGCCGCCAAGGACATCCCGGCGCGGCTGGTCACCACCTGCCGCGAGCTGGCCAGCCATCTGCGCGCACGCCACACCGCCTTCTATCAGCGCACCGCCGATGAAGCCGAGCTGCTTCTGAACGAAGAACGCGAACAAGCCAAGGCAGAAGACCTGGGACGGATCGACACCTTCCGCTTCGAGGAGAGCACCGTTCTTGAAGCGGCCCTCGATGCCCTGCAGCAACGGCAATTCCGCAACGCCGCCCAGTGGGCCGCTCAGCGCCTGAACAGTGATGGCAAGCAGCAAAGCGATTCCTTCTGGCTGCAGCAGGATCCCGCTCGCCACGAAACATGGCAGCTGATCGCCGCCGCCGCCCGGCTCGGTGAGGCCGTCTCCCATGCCGGTGACCTGCCACGCAACCTGCCGTCGTTGGAGCAGGCGGTGGCTCGCTATGTGGAGCGCGGTGCCGCCGTGGACCAGGCCCACAGGCTGCTGGAGCAACGGCGCCTCACAGCCCTTGCGCCCCAGATCCCGGCGTTCGAGCGGCTGCTGGTGGAACTCGATGGACTGCGTCAGCTCTGGCGCCAGTGGGCCGACCGCTGGGCGATCGCCTTCAACGCCCTCTGCAAGGAGCATGGCTTCCTGCCCGGTCCTGGGCTGCAGCAGCGCCAGCTCTTCGCTGAGGAGGTTGAGCCATTGCTGCGCAATGCCCAGAACCGCGAGAGCCAGCGCTGTGCCGTGTTTCTCGTCGATGCGCTCCGCTACGAGATGGCGATCGAGCTGTTCCAGCAGCTGCAGGACACCCCGGCCTCGACTGTGCAGCTCAAGGCACGGCTTGCGGAGCTCCCCACCGTCACGGAAGTGGGCATGAACGTGCTGGCGCCGGTCGTCTCGCAGGGACGCCTCAGCCCCAGCCTCTCCTCCAACGATGGCGGAGCGATCCAGGGATTCCGTGCTGGCGAATTTCTGGTCACCAACCCCGACACGCGCCTGCGCGCCATGCAGGCCCGCACTGCCAGTGGCACCTGCCTCAGGCTCAGTCTCGAGGAGGTCACCAGCCTCAAGGCCGACACCCTCAAGAAGAAGGTGGAGCAATCCCGGCTGCTCATGGTGCACAGCCGCGAGATCGACGCCGCCGGCGAGAAGGGGGTGGGGCTTGATGTCTTCGATCGGGTGCTGCAGAGCCTCAGGGCCGCCTGGCAGCGACTACGCACCGCTGGCGTCCGCAACTTCGTGATCACCTCGGACCACGGCTTCCTGCTCAATGAAGGAGCGCCGCCGGCCGTGCGGAGCCACGGGACCAAGACAACCCCGTCACGCCGCCATGTTTTCCGCCCCCATCCCGCCAACCATGACGGGGAAGTGCGCGTGGCCCTGGCGGATCTCGGCTACCAGGGCGTGCAAGCTCAGCTGATGATGCCGGAGGACACCGCCGTGTTCGACACCGGCAAGCACGACATGCGCTTCGTGCATGGCGGCAACAGCCTTCAGGAGCGGCTGATCCCGGTGCTCACGATCGAGCATCGCGAGAAGCCTGGCGGCTCCACCCAGCAGTACCAGGTCCTCGCTCAGCAGAAACAGGGACTCGGGGACTATCTCTGCCTGGAGATTCAGGTGAAGACGGTGGAGCAGCTGGCTCTGGCCTTTGGTGGCCGAAGCCGGATCGAGCTTGCACTGAAGTGCCCCGACAACCCGGATCTGAAGGTGGAGCTGTCTCAGGCCCGCGGCACCGCCCAGGTGAAGGACAGCGTCATCCAGGCCCCGGTGGGTGAAGCCTTTGAGCTGTTCTTCCGGCTGATCGGATCCAGCCAGGAGAAAGTACGCGTCGAGGTCTTCCACCCCAGCGCCACCGATCAGGTGGCGCCCTGCATCCCCGAGGCCCGCTTCCCGGTGACCGCTCTCTCCACGGCGCCGCAGCGCCCATCCGAGCGAGCAGCGGAACAATTAGCACCTGCCCCCGCGGCCGGGCCTCATAGCGCGTCATCGTCCTGGGTGGAGACCCTTTCAGAGGACGGAAAAATCCGCCAGCTGTTTGCCCACCTGGAGGCCTACGGCGCCATCACTGAGCCGGAGGTGGCTGCCATGCTGGGCTCGCCCCGGGCTGCACGGCGCTTTGCCCTCCAGGTCGATGAGCTGGCCAGCCGAGCCCCATTCGCCGTCCGCGTCGTGGTGGTGGGTGAGGTCAAGCGCTACGTGAAGGAGCAGAGCTGATGGCCACCCTGACCGCCAAGGACGTCGAACACGTCTTCGAGTCGCTCCGCAAGGGGCTGGTGCCTGAGCGCGGCATCGACACCTTCGCTGTGGGCATTGAAAAGCAGCGCGGCGAGCTGCACCGCCAGCTGGAGCTGGCCGGTGGTGGCGAGGGCACGATCAAGTTCCTGCGGGGCGGCTACGGCTGCGGCAAGACCTTCATGGCCCGCCTGGCCCTGCTCGATGCCCAGGAGCGGGGCTTTGCCACCAGCTTCGTCGTCGTTTCCGACAACGACCTCAAGTTCCATCGCTTTGATGACGTCTACCGCAAGGTGATGACCGAGCTGGGCACCTCCACCTGCCCCCGCGGCGCCCTCAGCGACATCCTCGATCGCTGGATCGCGCGGGTGGAGGACGCCTTGATCGCAGCTGGAGAAGACGAGGAGGCCACCGACTTTGATGAGAAGGTGCAGCAGCGGCTGGAAGCCGATCTGGCTTCTCTCACCGGAGGCCAGGCGCCGCAGGACTTCATCCGGGTGATCCAGACGATCTTCCGCCTCAAGCAAGAGGGTGAGGTGTCTGAGGCGGGTGCGCTGATCTCCTGGCTCTGCGGCAGCGGCAATGTGGCCGCCGCCTCCAAGAAGGTGGCGGGCATCAAGGGGGATATCGGCAGCCGCGATGCCCTCGACTATCTCCGCGGTGTGCTGGAGATCGTCAAAGCCGCTGGTTACAAGGGCCTGCTGATCGTGATCGATGAGGCGGAGACGATCCTTCGCATGCGCTCCGACTCCCGCCACAAGTCACTCAATGGCATCCGCCAGATCGCCGATGCGGCGGGCTCCTACCCGGGAATGCTTTGGCTGTTCACCGGCACACCGGAGTTCTTCGACACCCGTCATGGTGTGGCAGGGCTAACGCCACTGCATGACCGGATCCGGTTCCTCAAGCAGGGAGCCTTTGCCAGCCTGCGCCAGGCTCAGCTCGAGCTGGTGCCCTTTGATGCCGAGCGGCTGCGATCCGTGGCCCTGCGCCTGCGCGAGCTCTATCCCTCCTCCACCCGCTCTGTAATCGAGGAGCGGGTGAGCCTCGATTTCATCGACCGCCTGGTGGCGGAGGTGACCAAGGGCTTCCGCGGTGACGTCGGCGTGGTGCCACGCCAGTTCCTGCGCGAATTCGTGACCCAGCTCGATCTGGTGGAGGAGAACGACGACTATGTGCCGATGGAGCTCTACGGGTTCGATCCCAGTCAGATCAGCACCGTGGCCCTCACACCGGAAGAGCAGCAACGTCTGGGCAGCCCCTCCGATGCCGCCCCTCTCGAGGAGCTGGATGAGGGCCCAGACCTGATCCCCACCGAAGACGTCTGGTGAGATCCCCCGAGCTGTTGGCAGGAGGCTGGCGGTGAACGTCTTCTCGCGCCTGGCGCCCCGGCTGCAGGAGGCGATCGTCGCCCGGCTGGGCTGGAGCAGCCTCCGCCCCGTGCAAGAACAGGCTGGGGAAGCGCTGTTGGATGGTGCCAATGCGGTGATCCTGGCGCCGACTGCCGGGGGAAAGACCGAGGCCTCGATGTTCCCCACCATCTCCCAGATGGTGGAGTCGGCACCCGATGGCGTCGGCGCCCTCTACATCGCGCCGATTAAGGCTCTGCTCAACAACCAGGCCGAGCGCCTAGGGCTCTACACCGAAATGGTGGGCCTGCGCCGCTTCGTGTGGCACGGCGACACCGACGACTCTGCCCGTCGCAAGTTCCTCAAGGAGCCGGCCGAGCTGTTAATGACCACCCCCGAATCCCTGGAGGTGATGCTCGTCTCCCAGCGGGTGGATGAAGCCAAGCTCTTCGGCGACCTGCGCATCGTGGTGATCGACGAGGTGCATGCCCTCGCTGGCTCGGACCGCGGGGCTCATCTGATGAGCGTGCTGGAGCGCATCGCCCGGCACTCACGCCACGACCTGCAGCGGGTCGGCCTCAGCGCCACGGTGGGCAACCCGGAGGCAATCCTCGGCTGGCTGCAGGGCTCATCCAAGCGGCTGGGCCAGGTGGTGGACCCACCGAAACCTGCCAGCCGTCGTCAACTGCTGGTGGTGCACCGACCCGAGCTGCGGCTGCTCGCCCGCGACGCCTCCCGCATGGCCCAGGGCCAGAAGAGCCTGTTCTTCTGCCAATCCCGCTCCACCACCGAGAAGGTGGCCGAGACCATGCGCCGCACCGGCACCACGGTCTTCGTGCACCACAGCGCTGTCTCCAAGGAGGAGCGCTTGCTGGCGGAGAAAACCTTCCATCAGGGCACCGCCGACGGCAACGGCGCCTGCATCGTCTGTACCTCCACCCTGGAGCTGGGGATTGACGTGGGCGATCTCGATCGCGTGCTTCAGGCCGATGCCCCAGACACGGTGAGTTCCTTTCTGCAGCGCATGGGCCGCACCGGACGGCGAGACGGGCAGGCCGCCAACACCACCTTCTTCTGCGAATCCAGCGAGAGCGTGCTGCAGGCCACGGCCCTGATCGAACTGGCCAAGCAGGGATGGGTGGAGGCCGTGCCGGTGCAGGACCGCTGCTGGCCCGTGCTCATCCACCAGCTGCTCACCATGGCACTGGCAGGCGGAGGCATCCGTCAGGACGAGGCCTGGGAGCACATCTCCAAAGTGCCGGACTTCGCCGGGATCAGCCGGACAGAGTTTGATCGCCTGATCCACTGGCTGGTGGCTGATGGCGGGTTGAGGGAGGCCTCCGGTCAGCTGGTGATTGGCCCCAAAGCTGAGAAACGCTTTGGGCGCAAGAACTTCATGGAGCTCTTTGCGGTGTTCACCAGTCCCGTCAGCTACACGGTCGTCACCGCTGCGGGGCAGCCCCTCGGATCGCTGCAGCAGGAGTTCGTCGATCGACTGGTCGATGGGGTCAGCAGCTTCCTGCTCGGCGGCCGGGGCTGGGTGGTGCAGCGCATTCAGCACGACGACCGCCGCGTGTTCGTGGATCCCGCGCCACGGGGCAAGCAACCCACCTGGGGCGGCTACATCCCGCAGTTCCTCGGCTTCGAGGTATGCCAGAAGATGCGCGACATCCTGCTCTCCTCAACCCCCTTCCCCTACCTGGACGAAAAGGCCGCAGCCGTTCTCGAGGAGAAGCGGGAGGCGATTCAACCCCTTTTTCAATCCGGTCGCTCTGGCATTGACGTCAGGCATGGAGAGTTGCGCTGGTGGACCTTCGCTGGCGGCAAGATCAATGCCACCCTCCGCTATGGCTTAGAAGCTGTGGGTGGCGACTGGAAAATCACTACTGACAACTTCCTCGTGAAAGCCAAGGGTGAAGGCATCACTCCTGAGCGGTTCCACGACGCCATCCAGCGGCTAGCGACCCCGGAGATCTGGGATGACGACAAGCTATGGAGAGACGTGGCTGAGTCGCTGCCCAACTACCGGCTCAGCAAGTTTCAGGACTTGATGCCGGAGTGGGTGGAGCAGGAGGTGGTGTCAAACTACCTCCTAGCCGTGCAGAGTGCGCAGGACTGGGCACAGGGATTGCTATGAGCATCTGGGACGACATCTCAAAGGTTGCCGGTCATCTTGCCGTCGGCCTCATGGACAGCTTCCAGGATCTGACCATGGATCCCATCAGCGGCTCCATGAAGGCTGAACTTATCATTCTGGCGAGGAAGGCACAGGGAAAGACAGCTCCACGGGGAAATGGCCCTAGCAGGGCAGCATTGCGCCGCAGGGGTCTTGTTGAACCGTATGGAGATGCACTGACGCGCAGGGGGTGGAATTGGTACAAGTCTTTTGAGGCAGATGGCGATGTTGCCGACTTTCTGTACGCGAACGACATTGACCCATGGCAAGAAGAATGGAAGATTGATTCAAGTCCCCTCGACGACTCCTCGGTCCATTCATCCGATGGCACTGGTAGAGGCAAGTCAGAAGCGGCGGCATCCAAGGCCAAGTCCATCCCCCAAAAGTCCTATTACAGATGGCTCTACGGCTGTCTGTCGCGGATGAAAGCATTTGAAGCCGAACAGGGGATCCTGCCCGGCGAGTGCTCAGTCTGGACGATCATCGTCGAAGAAGAGCTTCTCGCTCTGGAGAGTCTAAAGCCGCTGCTGGATATGGATGACATCAGGAAAGCCAAGGAGGTTTCATTGCAAAGAGAGGTCTTGGTGGTGCAGGCCCTTCCTGCTGAAAGAGTTCTAGACTTTGACTTTGAGGCTCTAGATGGCATGCCAGGGGCTCGCAAAACAGGGCTGCGACATGGCGGCCCTGAGGATCGCGCGCATGCGTCTTATCCGCTTATCAAGGAGTGTGATGCTCACCCGTTCCGGCAGCTGTGCTCTGAACGACTCCGCGCTGAGCTAGCGCGAGTCCTGCCTTCTTTGTCTGGAGCGACGTCTGTATAGCTCCACTCTGAACGTAGAGAGGTAGGGGGCACGGCTATGGTTCTTGAAGCTTGTCAGCCTCACGGGCTCATCGGAACGCTGACTGGAGGAAAGCTCCGTAGAGGGGTTTCCAGAGGCTAGTCAGGGCTCCCTAGCGTCTTGGTTGTCGTGCCATGGTAATTCCATGTTAACGGCCACGCGCAACGCAAAAGACAATGTCAAAGGAGCAACTCAATTTATTTCTGGAGTTAGCCCGGACGGACCCCGATCTTCAGGCAAGAATATCTCAGGCTTCTGATGTTGATGAAATCGAGTTCGTCGCCAAGCAGGCGGGCTTTTCGGTCATGATCAGTGACCTTGAAGAATGGCATGGTCATGACGAATACGAAGAGGGATTCGAAGGGGACCTCTTTATGGTGGTGCAGATGCATGCCTGGAGAGGGCTTGGCAAAGGATGTGATCCCGAATGGAAGCAGGCAGCGATAAGAGCGCAAAGGAGGCACGAACTGGGTTTGGATTAGCCCTCGCATGATGTCTGCGGTCCAATGTCTTACGGGGCTACTCACTACTTTCGTGATGCCAAAGGTCCAAGCAGCCGAGGTCTCTCAGCTATAGAACTGACGATATGGTCATACTGCAGCACCAGGGGCTGGTCTGACCCTTGGTGCTGGATTGATCTCCCCGAGCCTCCCCAGTGCTCTGGACTCTGCTCGGCGCCGGTGCGCCCTCCCGGGCCTGCTCATATCTGCTTTCTGATGCAGCCTGCTGTCAGGAGAAATCTATGCAGAGTCTGCATCAAGAGCGCTTGAAATCCCTCTGCCCCAAGGCCCTACGCATCTTCTGGGTCTCAAGGCTGTATCCAGCCTCGCCTTTGGCAGCAGCCTCTTCGTTTGTGGCCCGTAGGTGATCGAAACGTCATGGCACTCGTCGTCCCTACTGCATCGAAGGCAAGCACTCGTCGTCCATTGGTATTTCGCCCCCGCTCCCTGCGTCCACCGAGCTGCCTCCCCCATGCGCTGGACAGAGGATGGGTGCTCAGCTGTCATTGACGTCGACCCGTTCCTGATACCCTGCCGCCCACACCGCCGGGGCGATGCCCCGCGGTACGACCCGCCGGTAGGCGTCGCTGGCGAGGATCTCCTGCACCGCTTCCCCCAGCATGGCGGTGGAGCGGCTCTGGGGGATGCGGTGGCTCAGGCTCTGGTGGATCCGCAGCAGATACCAGGCACTGCCCTCCAGCCCGGCATTGAACCGCTCCCAGCTCTGGGGATCACGGCGAGCATCGAGCACCAGGTCGCGGGCGTTGTGGGCCTTGTCAGCTGCGGTCACCAGCAGCGAGCCCTCGCCCTTGTGCTCAAGAGAGGCCAGGTAGCGGGTCTTACGCAGCAACCAGGGCTCCTTCTCGGCCCCGGCTTCCGCTGGGCCCTGGGTGTCGGTGCAGTCCACCACGATCTGGGCCACTTCCTCCCCGAAACGGGCGGCGATGGAGCCGTGGCTCTGGCCGGCGTCCTCAATGGCATCGTGCAGGAGAGCGGCGATGGCCTGGTTCTCACTGCCGCCGTCCTCCCACACCAGCGCGCTCACAGCGATCAGGTGGGAGATGTAGGGCACGGCTTTGCCTTTGCGCCGCTGGCCCCGGTGCAGCTCAGCGCTCCAGCCGAGGGCGTCGATGTAGCGCTGGCTGTGGGCGAGGTCGGGGGGTGTCATGGTCGGGTTCTACAGGGTTCGCTCGGCTGGACTGGTTGGTTGCGGGGCTCATCTTCCTTACTCCACCCCGAAGGTCACGGCCATCACGGCGGTGATGTCCTTGTCGATCGTGCGAGTGTCATAGGAGCCCGTGTCGCTGGTCTCCGTGGAATTCGGCGCTGTGATCTGGAGCGAGCCCGTCTCAGCGTTGCTGATGGCGCTGATGCCAGCGCCCGCCTCCCAGGCAATCGCCTTGGCCCGCTGGCGGGCATCGCGGGTGGCCTTGACCAGCATGTCCACCCGCTTCTCCGCCAGCTTGGCGAAGGTGCGTGTTCGTTGATCGTCAGCGGCACGCCCTGGCCGATCAGGGCGCCGATCTGGCCCCAGGTTTAGGCATGGTTATGAGTTGTCTGATCTACAAGAAGTGCCACTGACATCAGACTGATAGTGTTTACGTGTCTTCTGTGGCCTTTGGACCCCAAGCGGGGTTGATCGTTCTGGGCATAGCTTGTGCCTAAGCTTAATTCTTGCTTGTGCTCGCGGGTGCGCCGTGGTGAACCGTAACGCTAGCCAGGTCATGCCAGGAGTTGACGACGCTGCCGCCTGACTGACAAGGACCGAGCAGATGTAACCTGACAAATAGGTGCCATTGGAGTAGGAGTGAATCAGCTCTTCCAGGAGTTAACGTGTGACGAGTCTGTTGCATCTGTCAAATTCAAAGGAAAGCTTCGTGTCGTATCCGGCGCAGAAGCGAGTAGGCCGCTGGAGGCGCCCAAGTGAGAACCATTGTTGTTAGTGCTGGCGAAGATCTAGTGTGCTATCGTTCGGCTTGTGAGCACATCTAGAGTCTGGCTAACGGCCAGCCTCAGATTGCCATCTCTGGAGTGATCTGCGAAGCGCACCTGATGGACCTCAACGTTGTCTTTGACGTTCCCACACGGATTGTGCAGGGCCTGGCCAATGGATCCCTGGAGCGCGTCGGGGGCGTGATTCGTGACTCCTCCAACAAGCAGGTTGTGACCTGGCTGCAGGAGGGTGGCTCGGAACTATCCAGGAACGTTGTTAAGCCGCCAGTAGGTGGTCTTGGAGATGCGTTAACAGCAGTCAACCCGATCCTGGGGGCTGTGAACGTGGGCGTCTCAGTGGCTGGATTCGCCATGGTGCTGCAGGAGCTGAACCGAGTCAGTGAGCAGATCCGCGTGATCGAGGCCAAGGTCGATCGAGTCAGTGACAAGCTCGACGACCAGGTGGTAGCCAAGCTCAAGGCTGGCGTTTACGCCTGTCAGAACGCGGTGGAGCTCCAGGAGCCAGCCCTGCGGACTCAGATGGCTGGCTATGCGCTCACCACGCTGCATGAGGCTCGCCAGTTCTTTATCCAGCAGGTGGTTCGCAGTGCCGCCCGGGCGGAAGCCGCCAGTGCGGACTATGTAGGCCTGGCTTTTGTGGCTCTCCTTGCCGAGGCCCAGACCTACCTGCAGCTGGATGAGGGAGCCAAGGCGGCCCGCGTGCTCCGCCAGGGGCTCACAGAGCTGAGACCAGGATTGACTCAATTGATGAATGCCGTTCTGGAGTGCAGCTGCCATTACCTCAAGCCCGAATTCATCGGTGAAGTAGACCTCGGCATAGTCCTATGGCTGCACAACGGGTATAGGAGGATGCAGCGCACCGCTGGTGAGCCTGTGGAGCAGGTCACGGC
Organism: Vulcanococcus limneticus LL; assembly: GCF_943369875.1. GTDB lineage: Bacteria > Cyanobacteriota > Cyanobacteriia > PCC-6307 > Cyanobiaceae > Vulcanococcus > Vulcanococcus limneticus_A. The sequence continues at coordinate 70,105 of NZ_CALROT020000007.1, read as the reverse complement.
AAGTCAGCTATTCGACCTGTTGCGACTCAAGATGCCAAAAGTCTTCAAGAGCTACGAAGATTGGCATGGAGAGATTCCCCAGGTCGTTGTTGACACGCGAAAGGTCCCAGACTGGTATCTGGGTCCAGTCAGTCAAGGCACTGACAAGAGCAAGCGCTATAAGCTGGTGAAGAAGGAGCTATCCAAAGGCCTGAGTAAGATCGCCGCGATTGTTGAAGCTCACGATCGCCTCACCAGCCAGGTCCTTCAGCTGGAGGAGATGGAGGAGCTTGGCCTAAAACCCAGTGAACTAAGGGCCCAGTTGCAGCTTCCTGAAGGCCAGGCGGCGGCAGTAGTGCTCGACGCCCGCTGGATCGCGGAGGAGGTGCCCACTTAACCACTTGCTTGATCAAGGAGTAGTTGCCGATCGCTGAGCTCGACATCAAGATCGTTCGCATCGAGGCCGTGCCGCGTCAAAGCTGCATTTGGCGCAGTACGCAGCCCTTCACCTATCACTCAGCTTAGGTCCCCGCCCAGTTGGTGTTGGCCGCAAGGGCAATCATCGTGGAGCCGCCAGGATGAACCCAACTGCCCAGGCTGGTGGCCGATCCCAACGAACCGGCGCCATGACCAGCCGGCCCGTAGTAGGCCAGCTGGCTCTGAGGACCGGGGCAAGCCCTCAGCTCACTCCTCCTCGTCGCTACCGCCGGCAGGGATCAGGCGGATCTGCTTCTTGCCCAGCTTGATCTCGAACTCATCGCCGGGCTTGAGGTCCAGCAGGGCCGTGTAGGCCTTGCCCACCAGCAGGTTGCCGTTGAACTGAACCTTGGCCACGTAGCTCAGGGAGCGGCCAGCTTTGCCCTTGCCCTTACCACCGGTCTCGCCGAGGCTGACGCCCTTGGCCTCCAGCAGCGCCTCGTAGAAGGCGGTGAAGTTCAGGCGCTCGCTGCCGTCCTTCTTGGTGCTCACGTAGCCGGCGGCCCGCACCAGATCGGACTTGGAGGAATCGCCGAGCTCCTTGACCTTGGCCAGCAGATCGGGTCCAGTGAGGGCCATGGAGGTTAGTTCGTGATCACACAAACGTAGCAACCCATGGTGCTGCCCGTGGGTTGCTCTGTGTTGTCTGATGTCGCCTTGATGGCGCGCACTGCCACACCAAAGGGGAGCGATGACCCCATCCAGTCATGGTGCCGTTGCCGGGGCAGATGCAGCCAGCGGGATCTTCGCTACACGTGCACACTGCTGGCGACGCGATACGGCCGCTTCGCCACCGATACCCGATGGCATAGGGCCAACTGGGGCAAGACGACTGATTCAGCGGTCCATCAGTGGGCCGCCAGCAGTTCAACCCACCAGCCCGATCCAGGCCCCTCCACCATCCAGCGGCGACCCCAGTTGCGCTCGGAGTAGCGCAGTGCATTGCCGCTGCTGACTGCGGTGCTGACATAACCGCCAGCCACGAGATCGGCCTCGCCGTTGGGGTCGTGCATCAGCAGCTGGCGGGTGGCCGGATCCCAGCCGATCACCAGGCTCCAGTGACCACCTCCGCCGGGGGCTGAGGCCGTCCCCTCGTACAGCCAGCCCACCGGGCAGGGGAGACCCCGTTGCAGTTGGGCCACCAGATGTTCCAGCCGGCCATCGGTGCGGAAGCGGGCGCGGATGCCCAGGCCGGCCAGGGCCGCCAGCTGCGCTGGCGCCTCGGTGCTGTCGCCATGGCGCTGCACCAGCGAGAGGTACGCATCGTCAGGCTGGCCAGAACCCGCCAGACAGCCCGGCCGCAGAAAGGCGGCGGCCATGGCGCAGCTGGAGGAGAAGCACATGCGCGGGCCCTGGCCGGTGGCGCTGTCGTGCTGGGAGAAGTAAGGCACTGCTAGTTGGATCAGACCCTGGGCCGGCTCCACTGCCTGGGGCTTGGGTGTTGCGGTTGGTGGCGCCACCGGTGCGGCGGCGGTGGATTGCTGAACCCGGATTGACGCGCTCTGGTGGGTTTCAGGAGACTGCCGATACGCCCTGGCGAATTGCTTGAGCTGTTCTGTGCTGAGGGAGCGCTGCAGTGCCTCCCAGGCCTGGCGCTGGTGGGGCAGATCCCGGTGGAAGGCCGCCGCATCCCGAAGCTGGATGGGCTGTTGCGGCGCGACGTCCTGCGGCGAATTGGCCTCAGGGCCGCCCAGGGCGTGCGCCACCTCATTGGCCCGGCGCAACCGCAGGCCCTCCATCGGGCCGTTTTCCGCTTTGCACCAGCGGGGCAGCTCCTCGGCGATCACCCGCGCCGCGGGTTCCCCGGCCAAGATCCGGCGCCGCAGGGTGGAGTCCTCCAGGGCGCCGGCCCCCACGTTGAAGCAGAAGCTCACCAGCGCATCCCGCTGCCGGGGGCTGAGCCTGCAGCCCGCCAGGAGTCGATCCACCGCAGCGGCCGCCTCCGCGGCATCGGCCTCCAGCCAGGCCTCCGCCTGCTGCTGGCTGATCACCAGGCCGGGCACGACGTCTGGGCCGGTGTGGCCGTAGCCGATGGTCCAGGGTTCACTGCCACTGGCGGGGTCGGGATAGGCCGCCAGGCGGCAGCCTTCCCAGCGCCTGAGCAGTTGCCAGCCGTCGGGGGTGAGGGTCACGAGGAGTGGAGCGGAGACCTGGAAGGGTTCCGGGTGGTGCAGTGCCACTGCACATGTCTGGGCCAGCTGGGCCTGCGATCAAGGCACCAGTCGATTCAGCTGGCGGGAACCCAGTTGTCCAGCTGCAGGCCGGGCACCCTGGCGAATTCGCGGGTGTTGTTGGTGATCAAGGTCGCCTGCTGACTCAGGGCATGGGCCGCGATCATCGTGTCGAGCGAGCCGATTGGTGTGCCCTTGCGCTCCAGCGCGGCGCGCAGCTCGCCGTAGACCCAGATGGCCGCCTCATCAAAGGGAAGGATGACGAGTGGAGCCAGGAACAACTCCAGAGCCTGGCGGTTGCGATGGGAGCCGCTTTTGGCAACGCCGTAGGCGAGTTCAGCCGCCACCACGCTGCAGACACCGATCTCGCCCATGCGGTACTGGCGGAATCGCTCCACCACGGCTGCGGGCCTGACGTTGATGATGTGAATGCAGATGTTGGTGTCGAGCAGGATCACGGGTTGATCGCATCCCGTTGTTGCTGATCCGGTTGCTCCCGCTCCAGTACGAAGCCCGGCTCGAAGGCGGCCAGTCCCGCCTCCAGGGTCTGCCAGGGGTCATCGATCGGCAACAGCAGCACGCCATTTCCGAAGTGCTTCACGGCCACTTCGCTTCCGCTGAAGCGGTACTCCTTGGGCAACCGCACCGCCTGGCTGCGGCCTGACTGAAACAGACGCGCGGTGTCCATGACCCTGCCCGTGGTGCCTACCAATGGTAGTCACCGTGTCGGCCTTGGAGTGTCGAGGCGCTGGGGTTGAACGAAGCCGGCCCGGAACCCTCTGGGGTCGCCGCTGCCAAGCACCATGGACTCCCGCCGGTTGGTGGTCTGGATCTCGACGGGAATCCTGGGCTTTCAGGGCCTCACCCTCTGCTTTGACCTGCTCAACTGCACCGCTCTCTCCTGGCTTTATGTGCGCCTGAACGGGTTTGACGCCGCGGTGCAGCGCTCGGTGTCCCTGGCCGAAGAGCTCCAGGCGCAGCGCCCCAGGGGGCGGGCCGGGGTGCTGGATCCCGATGCCCCCATGCCCCCTCCGGCGGACTCAGCCCCGCCGCTACCGGTGCATCCGCTGGCGCTGTTCTGCGCCCGGCCCCAGAGCCGCATTGATGACGCTGTGAGCCAGGGGCTCAGCATCCTGGCCGGGCTGGCGCTGGGGGGCTCGATGGGGAGTGATCGGGGGCAGGGGCAGCCCTGATCGTCGTGGAAGTCGATGTCACATCCGTATCATTCCTGTCTCAGAATCCTTCGGTGATCTGTCTAAGATGAGACCTCTCCTGTTTCATCCTCCCGTTTGGCATTTCTCTTGGCATAAGCTCGCTCAACCCCTGCTTTTGCAATGGGTCTGGCGTTTCGCTTAGCGGCTTTTAACCGATTGGTCCTGAGTTCGAATCTCAGGCGACCCATACTGCATCTTTGCTTGCGATTGCTGAGTTTTTCCCAGCTCTTGCAGTCGATTTCAAGGGATCAGTGCGGCTTCTGAGCAGGCCGGTCTGAGATCGCGAAAGCTCTGGGAATGCCCCAGTTGTGCCAACTGTCTGGGGGGTTCCCCCAAACATCCGCCAACCGCCTCAACCCCTTGCGGTGTCTGGGCGTTTCTTCGGTCTGTGGCTCGGGAACCCTCGCGCCCGCCCCCGCCCCGGTTGCCAGGACGGTTCAGCACCGAACGATGAGCTGTCAGTGCGAACTGACCAGCAGTGCTTGATCGAGGCCGGCCAGCTGCTGCGGCGCAAGGGGCTGGAGCAGCTCGAGAAGAGCGCCCAGGTGGGGCGCCCGCGCCACGGACAGAGACCTGTGTCCTGACCATGTCTGGCGTTCAGGGCTAGGGGAGGACGCCATGGCCGGATCCCAGCTCCGCAGCGAAAAGCTCGACCTGCGCCTGACGCCGACCGCCAAGCAGACCCTGCAGCGCGCGGGTGCTGCCGATCCACCAGAGCTGCAGCACCCTGCGCGGCCGGCGCCTGGCCCGGCCGATGACGGAGCGGGAGTTCCGCCGCTCCCTGGAGCGCATCTGGTCCGGGGATCAGCAACGCCGGTGAGCACGCCGGTTCGCCCTCGGCAGCGCTGCCGTTGTGGGATGAGCCAGGCCCTGGCGCCCTTGATGCCGGTCCCCGTGCTGTGCGTGGATGGTGGTTCTTCTGTTGCGATGACACCCGAGCTCGCGGCCTGTGTTCTGGAGGGATTGCTGCTGCTCCACGAGGAGCTGTCAGTGGATCCGCAGACCCCCTGGTATGTGGGCACGCCGGATCAGACCCAGGTGCTCCATGACGAGCTCTGGATCCTGGCCGGTGAGCTCTCGCCCCGCTCCAGCCAGGCACTGGTGGAGGCCTGGTACCGAGCTGGTCGCTCCAGCCTGTTGCCCGTGGGCTGCACCGGTGCGCTGGTGAGCGACCGGCACCTGGCGGCCTGAGGCGGCGGCCTCCTGTGGGCTCGATCAGGTTCTGTTGGCGCAGGAGCCCAGCAGCAACCGGGTCACGACCCCACGGCAGCAGGCCCTGGACGCTGGAAGCGTGAGCTGGAATGGGCAGAAGCCAGTGCTGGCTGCACCGATCCGGTTGCAGGCCGAGGGGATGCTGGTGAGCGCGATCGTGCTGGACGACCGGGGCTGAGCGTTGACGCTGTTCTGGGACATCAGCACCCTGATTCAGCTGTTGATTGAGGCTCCGGACTCCGTGCGGATGCTCCGCGCTGCCGCCGCGGCGGAATGGATCGCCCTTTGTTGCATCACCTGGGCTGAGGCCACCGCCGCGATGGCGCGCCGCGCCCGGAGGGGTCACGCCATGGCCACCAGACTGTCCATCGATGACCGATCCGACCAGAACCCGGCGCCGGTTCAGGGCGCAGCAGAAGGCGAAGGCTGTTGAGCTCTGCCTGCAGGAGGGCCTCTCCGGCCATGCCGTTGCTGAGCGGCTGGGGCGTCCATCCAGCAGCCTGGCCCGCTGGGTGTGGCAGGCCCGGATCGACCGCGGCCAGGCCGGAGCGAGGGACCAGGGACTGCTCACCAGTGAGGCGCGCGCCGAGCTCAATCGGCTCCGCAAGGACAACCGGGAGCTGCGGAGGGAGAAGGATTTTCTCAAGCTGGCGGCAGCGCACGCTGCGTAGCCCGTAGGGCTTCCGCTGCAGCATGTCCGCCAAGGGCTGCTGCTGGGACACCGCGGTGGTGAAGAGCTTCTTCTCCACCCTCAAATTGGAGCTGGCTCTCGATGACAACCGCGAGCGCCGTCACTCCACGATCGTCTACCTCAGCCCGATCGACTACGAGCAACAGTTCAATGCTGCCCGTACACTCACGTCAGTGAACCCCTGAGGACTATCCACGGAATCAGGGGAACCCCACATCATCACAATGAGCCCCACGGCTCGGTGCTGAGATATCTCCAGCTCCCTGGGCCCCTGCCCCACCGGCGCTCAGTGGATCGGCTTCGCGCAGCCCTCCTCTGCGAGGTGAAGGTTCATGGGGCTATCACCTCCACGCTGCAGCGCAAACCCGGTGCTCGGGCAGCGCGGCTGTCGGCGGTGAGCAGGGTGGCGTCGAGCTGCTCAGCCAGCGCTACATAGAGGGCGTCATAAGCACTGAGGTTGGTGCGGAGTTCCCAGGCGCGAGACCAATGTGATCGGCTGGAATGGCGCCGCAAGCCCAGCTGCTGGGCGGTGGAAAGGGCCTGAAGCGCATGCTGCTCAGGCAGCTGATCCGCAAGCACCAGTCGACGCAAGACCGAGAGCAGTTCGGCGTCGATCAGATCTGGTGCCTGCAGGTTGGCATCGGCCAGACGGGCCCGAGATGCGCCGTCAAGCAGCAGGGCATTCACGAGAACCGAGGCATCCACCACCACCATCAGCGTTCAGCACGGGTCTGCCGCAGCGCCTCCAGAATGACGGCGGGGTCGATCGCAGCCGAGGGCAAGGCGCTGAGCAGCTCGGCATTGTCGGCACGCCGCGCGGATTCGCACAGCTCCTGCAACGCGAAGGTGCTCAGCGGCACGCCGGCTCGGCTGGCCAGCTTTTCCAGTCGCTCAGCCACGTCGTCGGGCACATGGCGGATGTAGAGGGTGCGCGTCATCCCCTGCTCCTGCTTGCTCATTGCTAGCAGCCTAGGTCTGGCTCAGCTCGTGCAGGGTTTGTCCCTGGGGCTTTTCCAGTCCTTCCAGCCGTTGGCCGTGCGCCGTCAGGCCCTGCGGAGTCGCTGGGGGCAGCTGGTGCCGGCTCTATTGGCGGAGCGGGTGTTCCCCTTTGATCGGGCGGCGGCCCACTGGTAAGCGGAGCTGCTGCATCGGCGCCAGCCTGGCTACCCGCAACACGGACGACTGTGCCGACGTGGGTCTGACCCTGATCAATCCCTGGCCCGGGGCGTAGCGGTTCCCGCCTGCGGCGGGGACAGCCTTCAGGCAGCACGGGACGGTCTGTCGATCGGGCAGCGCAGAACTCCTGGCGGATGCCATCAGGGGATTTCGGCCCTTGCTCCACCGGCGCTCCGTGGATCGGCTACGCGCAGCCCTCCTCATGGTCCCGGGCGGCCTCAAGGGCTGACGCGAGGCGGCCGCCTGTTGTGTGGCTGTGCGGCGCTCCGCATCGGAGGGGTGGACTGCTCCATGGCGCGGCGGCATGAAGGCCGCGGCTTGCTGCGCCAGCAGATCCCGTACGGCAGCAGCGGCCAACTCCGCCTCAGGCACCTGCAGCCGCGCGGCGACTTCTCGCAGGGCTTCGGCCTGGTGGTCGCTCAGCTCGATCGCGATGGCCATGGCGGCAGGTCCTCCTCCAATCAACGGAGGCACCGCCACCGGCCCTTGGTGCCCATCGCTGGATCAGGGATGAGGTCTGCGCCTGGCTGCCTGCGCACAGGACGGCTGCGACTGCGTTCCTTTTGCAGTCGTCGTTAGCGTCGCGGTGCTGCGCGAGGTGGCGTGTCGGATTCAGCTCCCTGGGACGAGCGCTACCGCACTGGTGCCGATGGCTGGGAGCTGGGCCGACCAACGCCGCCGCTGGAGCAGTTTCTAAGGGCCGAGCCCCGCCGGCCGCTGCCGCCGGGACAGGTGCTGGTGCCTGGCTGCGGACGTGGCCATGAGGCCGCCCTGCTGGCGGAGCTCGGCTTTGCCGCCCTGGGGCTCGACTTCAGTGCTGAGGCGATCACCCGGGCGCGTCAGCTGCATGGCGACGACCGGCCGGTGCTGCGGTGGCTGCAGGCCGACCTCTTGGATGCGCCTGCTCTCGAGGCGGCTGGACTCGGTCCGGGCTCCGTTCAGGGCGTTCTGGAGCACACCTGTTTCTGCGCCATCGATCCCGCCCAGCGCCCCGACTACCTCGAGGCCGTGGTGCGGCTCCTGGTTCCAGGCGGCTGGTTGCTGGGTCTCTTCTGGTGCCACGGCCGCCCTGGTGGACCGCCCTGGGGCAGTGATGCCGCCGAGCTGGAGCAGGACCTGACGGCGGCGGGCCTGGAGCCGCTGGTCTGGGAGCCGGCGCAGGGATCGCTGCAGGAGCGCGACAACGAATGGCTGGGCCTCTGGCGTCGCCCTTAGCCAGTCTGCGATGCCGTGAGGTGGCCCCGGTGACCGGCACCGTGACAGTGGTCAGAACGACCTAAGGCTTCACGGACTTGGCCCCATTGCAGGCCGCATCCTTCTTGATCTTGCCGTCGTTCTTGCTGCGACAGATGTATTGGATGGTGCCCTTGTTGTTTTCAACCTTCTGCCAGTAAAAGCCACCGGACGACGGCTTGCCTTCGGCGAGCACCTTGGCACTCGCCGGGCCGGCGACAGCCAGGGCCAGGGCAACAAGGGGCAGCGACCTCAGGAGGGCTTGCATCGGATCGGGGCGGATGGTCGAAGTCTGGCCAGAACGGGGCCCGCGTCCACCACGTGATGCAACTCCAGGGATCCAGGTCCGGCTCGGGGTCATTGACAACTCTCCCAGGCCATGCGGGGCCGTGCCGGGCTGCCTCAGGGTCCGCCGGGGGCAAGGGCTGCGTGAGCGACTCCACTGAGGAGCCCTTGTCCTGGTGCAGTCGTCCACCTCCGGCTTCCTCACAAAGGCGGCTCCCGCTGGATGCTGAACAGCGCCAATCAGTCCCCCATCCTGGCTGCGATCCGTACTCACATCACTGGCAGTCCGTGTATGACCCGGGTATTGGCCCAGCGTTGGCCCAGCTGATCGAGTAGCGCCGTGCCCTGGGGTAGGCCTGGCGGTGGCCTGCGGACCCTGGCGACTGTTGTGCGGGTCCGCGATCCTGCAGGAACCGGTGGGTTGTGCTCATGAGCTGGCCTGAACTGGAGCGCCTGGTGGCCGCACCCGCGGGGAGCTGATCCTCACGGCCCGGCGGCTGGGCTACCGCCTCTCGCGGTTGGATCTGCAGCGGGCCCAGGCGGAGCACCTGCTGGAGGAGCAGGTGCTCGCCGCGTCTGCCGGTTGATGCACGCCGTTCAGGCCTGCTCGTCGTCCCGGGCTTCCCACACCGTGGTGCTGGAGCGCAGCGACTCGCGGCTGAGGCGCTTGCGGGTGAGGTTGCTGTCGTCGTGCAGCAGGGCCTGCCTCTCCTTCAGCAGACGCAGCTCACGGCGGGCGAGGGCTGAATCCGGCAGGGCCGCGAGCAGGGCACTGGCGCCCTGGAGGCAGGAGGAGGCGGCCTCCACCTGGCCGCGGTCGAGCTCTTCGATGGCCCGGCGGCGGGCGCGGTTGGCCTCCAGCACGGCGAACTGCTCTGCCACCGCTGCATCCGGTTCGAGGGCCGCCAGCTCAGCGGCGGACAGCACCGGAAGGGTGAGCGTCTCGATCTGCTTGCAGCGGCCATCGGCGCCGGGGGCGTCCCAGGCCAGGCGCACGCTGGCGATCTCCTGGTTCGGCGTCCAGGCGGGCAGCTGCAGCCTTACCCCCACGTTCAGCTCCTGACCAGCCCGAAGGTTGGGCAGCTGGAAGTTGCCGAACGCGGTGGTCTGCAGGTCGTTCAGCACGTCTTTCAGCTGGGCGCCGTTCTTGGCGCGTAGGCCCAGGCTGACGCGGCGGCCCACCGTGGCGGCGAGGCCCTGGAGTTCGGAGGCGTAGAGATCCGCCAGCTGGGAGGGGCTCTCGATGAAGGCGAAGGTGCCGTCACCGGCGCCGGCGATGGCTCCCATGAGGTCTTCGTCGAAGCCATCCCCCAGGCCGAAGGCGCTGGTGCTGATGCCCCGGCCGGTGGACTCGGCCACCCTGGCGGCGATCCGGCGCGGATCGGTGAGGCCGGCATTGGCCTGGCCGTCGGAGAGCAGCAGCACCCGGTTCAGCTGGGTGGGATCGAGGTGCTCGGCCACCTGCTCCGCGCCGGCCAGCCAGCCATCGAAGAGGGCCGTGCTGCCGCCGCAGTGGATGGTGTTGATCGCCGTGATGAACCGCAGCGGATCCGTCACCGGCGTGGAGGGCACCACCACGGTCACCGCGTCGTCGAAGCTCACGATCGCCAGGCGATCCCGGGGGGTGAGCTCGTTGGCGAGGAAGCGTGCCGCCTTGCGGGCGTCGCTGAGCTTGCGGCCCGCCATCGAGCCGGAGCGGTCGATCACCAGGGCGAGGTTGAGCGGGGGCCGGAGGTTCGCCGGCTGCTGCGCCGGCAGTTCGGCGCAGGCGATGGTCACCAGCAGATCCAGGCTGGTGGTGCCATCGGCGGCGACCGCTGGCCTGAGGGGGCGGAAGCGAAGGGTGGGGTTGGTCATGGACTGGGATGGCTAGGAGAGCGTTGGGTCGCTCCAGTCCCTCCAGAGTCCGCCGATCCGCCCGCGGGATGCGCTGATCTCCTGCGAAAGACCAACCCGACACGGCCCTCTGTGGCCACGGACCCAGCTCAGCGCAGCACCGCTGCGATGTCGTCTGGGGTGATGTCCTCCTTGCGCAGCTCCATCAGCTGCCGATGGGTCGGCTCCGGGATCGTCACCACCCGGTTGGCCTGGCGCACCACCGCCAGATCGAACAGGTTGCGCACCGTGCGGGCATTGCCGAAATGGGCCGGCTTGGCCTCCACCATCGCCGCGAAGGCGTCATCCAGCGACCGGTCCAGGGCAGTGGAGAGTCGGTAGCCCGAGGCCTGGCAGAAGCTCCGGAAGATCGCCTTCAGCTCGTCGGCGCTGTAGTCGGGGAAGGCGATGAACTTGTTGAAGCGTGATTGCAGGCCGGGGTTGGACTGTAGGAACGCCTGCATGGGCTCGCTGTAGCCCGCCACGATCACGATCAGCTCCTCGCGGTAGTCCTCCATGTACTTGAGCAGGGTGTCGATGGCCTCACGGCCGAACGACTCCTCCCCCTGGCCCGTGCTGAGGGCGTAGGCCTCATCGATGAACAGAATGCCGCCCCTGGCCTGCTCGATCACCGCCTTGGTCTTGATCGCCGTCTGGCCCACGTAGCCCGCCACCAGGGCGGAGCGGTCCACTTCGGTGAGGGTGCCCTTGGTGAGCACCCCCAGGGCCCGGTAAAGCTCCGCCAGGCGCCGGGCCACGGTGGTCTTGCCCGTGCCGGGGTTCCCGGTGAACACCATGTGGTTGGTGGTCTGGATCTCGGCCAGGCCCGCCTCCCGGCGCAGGGCCGATACCTTGAGGGTGTTGATGTGGGAGTTGATCTCCTGCTTCACCGAGGCCAGGCCCGTCATCTCCCGCAGCTCCTGCAGGATCTCCGCCGTGGCGTCGTCAGGCTGGTTTCTGGACTGGGCTCCATTGTTGGTGGTGCTCTGGGCGCTGGACTGGCCCTTGGCGGCTTTGCTGCGTCGGCTGCCCGTCCTGCGGGGCCGGGTGGCTTGCTCGAGCGGCAACGGCTCCAGCACCAGCGTGTGGCGCGCGAAGGGCGAGCGCTCCAGCTGGGCGGCCACCTGGGGATACTGCTGCGCGAACTGGGTGCCCTGTTCGATCAAGCCGCCGGCTCGTTCGTGGAGATCGTCGATGGCGTTGCGCTCCTGATCGGTGATCGTTCCATCGCGATCCGCCAGGGTGTGGAGATAGCGGACCAGAGCGCGCCGCACTTTGGTGGTGAGCGCCGCCGGACTGGTGGGCCGCACACCGCGCAGCTGGTCGTAGCAGGCCAGCAGGCGGAAGGCATTGAGCGAGGTCTCCGCTTCATCGGCCAGGGATCCCGTGGGATTGTCCAGAGTGCAGAGGTTTTTGAGGGCCTGGCGTCTGGTGTCGAGGTCCGCCTCCAGAGCCGGAAGCGCCTCCGCTCCATCCAGCGGGGCGAAGAATGGCCTCACTGTGTGATACAGGAGGGTGATGTCGTCGTCACTGACCTGTCCGTGACTGGACTGGCAGAGCAGGTAACCCGAGCGGCCAAAGATGATGGCCACCAGGTAGGCAGATGTGGCCAGGTTGAACGCTTCAAAGGGGTGGCCGATCTCCGCCTCCAGGCCAGGGGTGTTGGCCATCGCGAAGGCCAGATCCCTTACGGCGCTGACGGCATCGCTGAGCAGGGTGGGCCCATGGGCCTTGAGGAAGGCATCGGCCTCCGCGGCCGGGCTCTTGGTTGAGGCCCGGCGCGGCGCCGGATCCGGCTTCAGGGGCTGCGGCGGGGGTGGAGGCGGTGGGGGCGACGGCCAGCGCGTTGCCCCTGCAGGGGCATCAACGGCCGGGGCTGGAGGACGCGCGGTGGGCTGGTTGGAGAGACGGGAGCTGCGTTGCCTGGTGGGCGGTTGCTGGAGCTGACCGATCAGCACCAGCAACCCCAGGGGGATGAGCACCACCAGCAGCCAGGGCCACACCAACACGGCCCCGAGCAGCAGCAGGGTGAGACAACCGCAACCCGATGCCGACGAGGTGTTGCTGTTGACTGGAGCCGGACGGGATCCAGCGCTCCCGGGACGGATGGTCTGGGAGACGGACAGCCCCGTGCCAGGCAGGCTGGCGGTGACCCGACCGCGGCTGTTGACGGTGAGGCCGCCGCCGCCGATCGAGGTGCTGATCCCCGACTTGCTCAGGTTGAGCCGAACCCCTGGGGCGATGCGGATCGTTTTACGGAAGCGAAAACCCATGGACCGCAGGACTCCCGACCGATCGCCCATCGCCGGTGGACGATCGGGTCGTTTGTCTCTCTGTTAGCAGGGCTGTGCAACCCATGGGCGTGCTCGCGAGGGCAGAACATGCCCAATCCATGGCCCAGGCAACCCGCCCAGCTTGAACTATGCAGAATCTGCATCATCTGGCCTGTCGTCGGAATCGGGTGAGCCCCGATGGCGTGGCTGTTGAGCAGCGACGTCGACAGCTTTTGACGGACTTAGTCCATGCCTAGGTTGAGGAGGGTCAGCCGGTTGTGTCGCCATGGGATCAGGTCCAGCCACGCCGCAAGGGTCGCCACGCGTGGTGAACGTGGATCAGGCCAGGACCAACCTCTCGCGGTTGATGCCCCTGGCTCCGCTGCTACCCCAGCGCATCCCCGGGCGCCTGCGCAGCCAGGGCCCCCTGCGCAACCCCGGGACGCTGCTCGAACCCATGGCGGCGGAGGAGCTGGCCATTTGGTCGAGCGATGACGCAGCCCCATCGACTCCCCAGCGGTGAGCGGCCCGGGGGCTATCTGAGCGACAGCCACGTGCTGCTGTGGCGGTGGTTCAAGCCTGCGCGGCTGGTGATGGTTATGGCCCTGGTTTGGCAGCGCTGCCCTGGCTGAGCAGCCGATCGCGCATCAGAGCTGGACGGTCGGGCCTTTGTCACCCTTGCTGTGGTGGATCGGCTGGTCTGCCAATGCCCCCGAAGCCCATCACCACCGGTGGCTGGAAGGGGGTGAGCTGCTGGGCCGTGGCCTCCAGGAAGGCCACCAGGATCGTGATCAGCAGGATGTAGTCGCGCAGGGCGGGATCCAGCGGACCGTGGGCGGAAGGCGGCTGCGCAGCCAGGACGGATTCCAGTGGGACCCAGAGCGGGTTGGATCGCGCTTCGGCGTAGACCTCGGCCAGGCGTGAACTGTGGGCAGGATCCGCCAGCGAGGCGGACTCAGCGGAGTGGGCGAAGGCGTTGCGCAGCTTGCGGAGGCCATTCAGGGCCCGTTCGATGCCTGCATCGATCAGGCCCAGCCGGTGAGCCAGGGCCACCTTGGCGCCAAGGGATCCCAGGGGCCGTTCGGGACGAAACAAGCCATCCCCCTTGGCCGAGGAGGGCGTCATCAGCGACTGCAGCAGATGCTCCAGCGCCGTATCCACCCGGGCAACACCAACCAGCACCGCACCACGTCCTCTCTCTTCCAGCATCTGGAGAGCGATGGTGCCGGCTGCCTTGGCGGCGGCCCCATCGGCTGAAAGCGGTGATGGCGTCACGATTCCGTGCCTCCCACCAGCTCCAGCAACCTGGATTTGATTGCCCCGTGGTCACCCGCCAGATCCACGGTGGCAAAGCGCATCTGATGCCCCTGGATCAGCACCGCTTCGTCGACGTCGCCGTTGATGGCGGGGTGGAGCAGGAGTCCATCGGCGCGGTCTGCTCGGGCATCACCACGGCCTTCCTGCGAGCGCAGATAAGCGTAGAGCTGGTAGACGTACCCGCTTCTGAGCGACAAGTCGCGATACCAGCCACGGCCGTAGACGTGGGTGAACTTGGTGTCGATTACCAGGCGTTTGGGCTGATCGCTGCGGTCGATCACGATGTCGGTCCGCATCGAGGGAAACACCTGGGTGATGCCACTGGTGGCATCGGCGATCGGCCAGCTCAGGGCCTTGCCGGTGTGCACCACCCAGTGGGGTGCATCGAGGTGCAGCCGGTAGAAGCCGCCGATCGCCTTCTCGTAGAGCCGCCGCAGCCAGTGCACGCAGCGCTGGGGATCGAGCAGGGCATTGGGGCCGGCTTCCTCGCTGGGCAGGGCCAGATCCATCGCCAGGCGGGCTGCGGCCAGCATCGGCTCATCGGCCTGATCGTGCCGACCGAAGCGTTCCTGGCTGATCTGCTGCCTGCTGGGAGCCTCACCCACCACGCCCTGACGCCGCAGGCCATGGGCCAGCCCCCGGCAGCGATGGGCCAGCTCGGGCTTGCGCACCAGTCGGGCCACGGACTCCAGCGCCGCCCGGACGTAGCGGTTACGGGGGCTGTCCACGGAGAGCTCCTCGAACCGACAGGCCACCTGGCCTTTGGCGAGCAGCTGACGGCGACTGGTGGTGAGGTGATCGATGCGGCCGCGCACGCGGCTGAGCACCGCTTCCCGGGGAAGGAACGCTGTGCTGAGTTGGCGGCGCTGGCGTAGCTCGACGGCGCGGGCCAGGATCTCGGCCACCAGATCGGGGATGTCCTCGGGCAGGTCTTCGGCGGCGAGGTTGGTGGGAGACGCGTGCTTGCCGAGGTCTGATGCATAGAGCATCAACCACCAGATGTTGCGAACCGGGATGCTCATGGCCGCATCACCCGATCCGGCTCTGTGCGTGGTCGATCAGAGCTTCCGCGCGGTTGCACCAAGCGGTCCGGTCCAATCCAAGGTGTTCAGGTTCGTCTTCGTAACGGCATTGCACCGCGAAGGTGGTGAAGGCCCGCAGCGGCAGTAGGTCAGTGATGTCAACACCGGAGTCCTGCAAGAGCAGCAGCAGACGGGCGAGATCGTGGGTCTGTGGCGGTTTGGTCCCAACGATGTGCAGCCAAGCCTTGAGGGTCTTTTCCAAGCACTGCTGCACCGCCCAGCCCCAACTGGCCTCTTCCACTTCGGGAACCAACAGACGCCGCGCCATCTTCAGGTCGCGGCGCGCCACCCGCAGCAAGCGCTCCGCTTCAGGGGTGGCCATTGAGCAGCACACCCTCCTGAATGGCCTGATGCACCAGAGAGCCCGGTTCCTGGGCGCGGCGAGCCGCTTCGCTGGTGGAGTGCAGCACCAGATCCACAGACAGATCGGGTTGGGCCACGGCCCCCCACAGATCGCCAAGGAGAGCAAAGCGGTCGCGGGTCGCGAGCCAGGCGTCTGGGGCGGTGATCAACAGGTCGACATCGGAATCAGGACGCGCTTCGCCGCGCGCCCGGGAGCCGAACAGGCGCACCTCGGCGGCCGGGACCAGCTGACGGATCTCCGCCGCCATACCTGCCAGGCGCTGTTCGATTGGGGCGGTGGTGGCGACGGCCATGGATCCATTCTGGGGCAGCCGGCAGGGCTCACCACCCCTCCAGTAACGCCGCGGCAGCCTTCTCGGATTCCTCAGGCGCATCGAACCAGTACTCCTGCAGCAGGGGCTTGAGTTCGCTGGCCACCACATCCGCGAACCAGTCGCGGGTGGAGCGGCCCTCCAGGCCTTGGGTAGGAGTGACGTAGCTGTGGCCGATCTGGAAAGCCTTGCCCAGCCGCGAATCGGCGGCGATGGCGGCGTTGAGCTGGTTGAGGCGCTGCTCGATCGCGGCGGCGGCTGTCGGCTCCATGGCCCGTTGGTTCACCACCCAGTCCCGCCAGGGCTCACCCAGGGCGGGCTCGAGGGTGATGAAAGCGAAGCGGCGGCGGAAGGCCATGTCCACCAGGGCCAGGGAGCGGTCGGCGATGTTCATCGTGCCGATCACGAACAGGTTTTCGGGCACGTAGACGGGCCTGTGGATGCCATCTGGATCGGGGTAGCAGAGCTGCATGGCATCGCGGGGGGTGCGCTTGCCTGCCTCCAGCAGCGTGAGCAGCTCCCCGAAGATCTGGGCGGGGTTGCCGCGGTTGATCTCCTCGATCACCAGCACGTAGCGCTGCAGTGGGTTTTCCAGGGCAGCTCTCACCATCTGCATGAACACCCCGTCGTGGAGGGTGAGGCCGCCGTTGCCGCTGGGGCGCCAGCCGCGCACGAAGTCTTCGTAGGAGAGGTTGGGGTGGAACTGCACCACCCGCAGCTGCGGTTCCTGCACGTCCTGGCCGATGAGGGCCAGGCCCAGGCGTTTGCCCAGCCAGGTTTTGCCGGTGCCGGGCGGTCCCTGGAGGATCAGGTTCTTCTTCTCGCGCAACCGGCTCAGCATCTGGTCCAGCACGGGTTCTGGCAGGAAGCAGCCATCGGCCTTGATGTTGCTGATGCCGTAGGGCAGCTCCGCCTTGACCGGCTGCACCGCCGGGGCATCTACGGGCGTGGTGGTCTGCTCCTCGTCGGCATCGTCCAGCTCGGCGGCGGAGGGTGCAGCGCCGGTGTAGGTCCAGGCCTCCAAGGACAGCTCGGGGAAGGAGTGGACGCTGAAGTCGGGTTCGGTGAAGCGCTGGTTAAGGGCTTCGATCAGCTGCAGGTAGTCGGCAGCACTGCAGCGGTTCTTGGGGCCGTGGGAGCCGATGGGGAGGCGCAGCTTTTCGCTGATGTAGCTGCGGGCCTTGCCATCAAGGCTGAGGAAGCTCCAGGGACGGCACCAATAGAGGCCGAAGCTGAGGTTCCAGGCCACGCCATAGAGCTGCATGGCCGCGTCGAAGTCGCGACTGAAGGTCTCGCTGGTCTGCTCGCTGCTGTCGTCTGCCAGCTGCATGCCGCTGGCAAACACCTGCCAGAGAGTGTCGATGTGCTGGGGCGGGCGGTCTTTGGCGTAGGGAAAGAACCAGGAGTTCTGGTTATCCAGAACCGGGATCCCCTCAAAGTTCTCAGGTACGGACTCACTGACGTTCAGGAACTGGGCCAGCTCGGAAGCGATGGCCTGGCGGGTGGCGTCCTTGATGCCGCGGTTGAACAGCCCGATCAGGGTGAAGGGATCAATGTCTGCAATGAAGCCCTTGCGGCCGTCGTCGAACTGATCACTTTCGAGAAAGTTGAGCCGCTCCACGCGGCTGTTGAGCCCCTGC
The DNA here is from genome assembly GCF_943369875.1 of Vulcanococcus limneticus LL. Lineage (GTDB taxonomy): Bacteria > Cyanobacteriota > Cyanobacteriia > PCC-6307 > Cyanobiaceae > Vulcanococcus > Vulcanococcus limneticus_A. The sequence goes on along the minus strand of NZ_CALROT020000007.1, from coordinate 52,806 downwards.
AGAAACTCGATGAGTGGCTCCCGGTTGTGGCGGTATGGCACAAGGCCATCGGCGATGGCCTGGTAGAAGCGGGTCCAGCGGAAGCGCTTGAGATCCGCTGGATTGGTGGCAAAGCGATCGCGCCAGAAGGGGTCGTTGCGGAAACGGTTGAGGTCCTGGGGGGTGTTGTTAAAGGCGAAGGCAATGAGGGCATCGGCGGACCAGTCGCCGGGCATCACCTTCCAGATGGTGCGCTGGTAGGTGTAGAAATACCACTCCTTGGGTGGACTCTCCCGCAGCCAGTGGACACGGACGCGCTGGCCGTCACCCGGGTTTTCGGCGATCACGCCGGTGGCTTTGATCGCCATCACCGACACGGTGTTGCCCCAGGTCTCAAAGGGCAGGTTGTGCTTGCGGATGTAGGCGGCCTTGATGGCGATGCGTTCTCCCATCCGCATCGAGCGGACCTGGGCGGCAATCTTGCTGTCGTCGAAGTTGTGCTCCCAGATGCCTTCGTCGATGAAGCGATCGGTCTGGTCGGCACCGCCGATCATGGCGCCGACGAACCAGCAGGGGGCAGACGACTGGGGGCTGGCCGACATGGTGGTCGTCGTGCACGACGAATGATCACTGGCTTTCAATTCTACGTTGCTTTCGTGGAGGGTGCTGTACCAGCTCGCTCTTGTGGATGTCGGCTACGTCCAAGCAGCTGATCCCGCTCCTAACGCGAAGGGTTGCATTAGAGGAGTTGGGATCCATCACATCGGCCGGATCAGAAATGCAAAACTATGCGTTGTAGTTTAGATTGTAGAGCTATGCCTAGTCGGCATCCAGAATGGTGAGAGGAAGGGTGCGGCGGTGGGGATCAAAGTGGAGCGCCAGGTATTTGCAGAAGACTTCTTTGGCCCAGGCTTTGGACATTGTGCTGGAGCTTGTGAGTTCGAGGAGCCGGGAGTCAAATCCCTGTGGAGGCAATACGCAAGCTATCACCTGGACGCGTGGAGATATTAGATCGTGCAATACTCATTTCGTGGCAAACAGGTGAACAATGATGTCAGACAGGGGATTGGACGACGAAGTGTTGAAGCGGACTCTGCGAGCCCTGATAGGCATCTACCCTTCCGATTGACAACGAGGTGAATGCTCCTGACTGGATTTTAGATATTAGCTCAGATTCAAGAATAGAAATTGACTCCTTGACTCGCCGGAGGTCTTTCCCAAGGAACTTTGCAAGAGGAAGCTCATCACCGGGCGAGTATTCATTCAGCGCATCCAGCAGGAGAGTTTCGAATTTCTCGTACTTGCTAATTGCTGGCTCTAGTCGCCCTTCAACCTCCTTTTCAAGGATATAGACAGACTGCAGCAAGTGTTCGACGATCTTTAATGCCACTCTAAGCGCTCCATCATGAGGTCTTCTTATTTCATGAGCTGCGTCGTTGCCCATAAAGCGTATGGCGTGTAATCGCTCCGCGTCGCTTTTTGATATGTGCCCAGAGCTTGCTAGCTTATTGATTCTGGTCTCCAATGAGCGCCCTGTAATCCCAAGGTCATTGCAGACTGCCTCGACGACTCCTCTGAGGCCTAGGCCGGAGAGGATTCTCGCATCTTCTGTGATTGCTGTCAGCACTTCAGTGTAGATCTTTCCGACAACATCTGGGAGGTGAAAGATATCTTCAATTCCGACGTGCCCCTGCAATACCCTGGGGTAGACATCATTCTCCTCGGGGACTTCCCATTCGCCATCGCGATTCGGATATGCAGACTCGATGTCAACGAAGCTCTTTCGAAACGACACGAACTCGCAACCGAGGCAACCTACAATCTGGTATTTTATGTCGCAGTCATAGTCGTCCCGGTGTGATATGCTATGTGCCACAATGATTTCGTGATTTGTTTCGCGACCGCAAGTACTGCAGTAGCTCTTTACTTTTTCTTTCGTCGACATGGCTTGGTATTCTGCTTGTTAGCGTCGAAGTTGAGCGGCGGACCTCCGCTCGAACGACCTATTAGGCAACATCGTAGTAACGGATGAGTTCTTCAGAGCGGCTTCTGCCGTAGGGATTCTCGGTTACGGTATTGAAGTAGTGGCTGAAGAGCCTCGCGAGCTCTCGCTTTGTGGGTGGAAGTGGGTTCAGCTTTGCCCGCCAGTTGTGGAAGAGGCGTACCACCTCGTACGAGCCAACAAAGGTCGGGCCAAGATGACCTTCCACTGCTGTCGCCACAGTATTGGCAAGTTCAAGAAACGATTGAACGTCCTCGTCGGAAATGCGTGGCAATGGCTGAACAAGGCTGCTCTCAGAAAAACGCATCCCCTTGATGTCGCGGCCGAAGGAGTGTCCGGCATCGTTTCGAAGAGCGCGAAGCCGTTCCAATCGGCTAATCTCGCTTACAAACGGGCACGCTCCAAAAATGCGGGCATACGCAGAAGTTCTAGCCTGCCAATCGCCTCGAACTAGCGGCTCGGCATGGGCGTAGAAGTCGTAGTTAGTCCCAGACTTCAGGAGAACGGTACCGTCTACCTGGCTGGCGCCACCAAAGATCTGCGCAGGACAAGATTCCAAAGCAGCAGTTGCCACTTGAGCAATATAGGTCTCTAGATATCCACAGATGGCCACAACTGCAGCCATCTGTGTCCACTGATTAAATCCTGAGTAGTTATCGGCCCAAGCACCCAGTGTTGGGGCAAGCCGCTGCGGATTGTCGGGTAGGGTGAAGAGGACGTTTGTAAGATCAGTTCGCTGGAAGGAGCGCGTTGCAGCGTACGCGAACTTTGAAGTTGCTCGATTCGCCCAATAGATGTCGTTGAAGTGTGTGTGATGCCGCTTGAACAGGCGCCACGCGAGCGTACGTTCGAAGAATGGGACGCGGCGATCAAAGGACATTTGTGCGGCCTAACGCTTATTGGATGGTTTTCGTGAACTGCGGACGGTTCTTCCTTCCCTTCCGAGAACCACGCCAAGTGTCCCGCCCAGCAAGTTCAGGAACTATTGGGGCACCGGGCTTTATGCTCAATTCCCTGCAAGTATAGGGCTGGTTACCGGTTCCGAGAACCACTAGACCAGAACGGACAATGGATTTACCCTTACGTCGTAAATAAGTTTGATGCCCTCGCCTCAGCTCCAAACAATCGATCCCAGGCCTCCAGCACAAGCCGCTGCGTGCGGTACTCTCCAAACTGGCGGACCTCGTTATTCTTGAGCACGCGGAAGGTTTCGCTGGGATAATCCGGACCCATCACATCTGCCGGATCAAGGATGTAGCGCAATTCATCGCGGTTGAGGCCGTAGAGGTGGGCGTAGTAGGCATCTAGTTCGGCCCGCAGCAGCGCACGGCGGTCGAGATCGAAGGCGAAAGGTGGGCCGTCGTAGCTGAGGTCTTCCGCCCAGGACTTGAGGTCGTGGCTGGTGTAGGTGAGTTGGAGCACTCTGGGCTGGATGAAATCGATAGCGTCCTGACTGTAGGCACCTGGGGGTAGGACGGGGAGCTGCTTGTAGATGAAGAAATTCATATGCGTTCCGCCGACCTTGTGCCTTGCGAAGAAGTCGTATGGGATGGATGTTAGGTTGCCAAGGAGGAGTGCGGCTGAGTCTGTACTCGCCTCGACTTCAGGAAGCATCAACGGCATCTGGTTTCCGATGCCAGCCATTGGCACCACCGAACAAATCACCGTTCGCTCATCAGTGCCGCGGCAGATATCCCGCCACCCCATCAGCCACTGCTGTCCCCAACCCTGAGCGCTTAGCCGATCGCTGACTTCCTCGCGGTTCACCCAATACCTAGGTCGCAGCTGAAACTCCGGATCCTGCTTGTCAGCCAGCGCCACATCGCTGCTGGAGCCATCAGGGCTGTAGGTGGCCCAGCGGTGATCGTAGTGGTGGATCAGCTTGGCTTCATAAAGCGGCAGGCGATCACGCGCGGGTTCTTCGAAGAACAGATGGCTGTCGTTCGACATGTCAAGCATTCTCATGAATCTGATGCCCCAGGGATTCCCCTGCTCAGCCAATGCCTCATCAATCAACAAGGGCACTCTTCGGTAGATCTTCTTGGCGAGCTCCGCATCTATTTGGCTACGGAACACCGGACAGGTGCGAGTGTTGGGGTTGATCAATGCGATGTCGTCGGCACTGAGGTTGAAGTGGCGTCGGCTCTCAGCCAGCTGTTGCGGTGCCGTGGCAAAAAACACGAAATCGGTGGCCTGCACCCCATTGCCCAGTGTGAGCAGCGCAAACTTCATGCGGCTGTCCACAGCTGGAAAAAGGCCATGACGGTTCTCAAAGTCGTACAGGTTCACCAGCCTCCCGCCACGAGAGATGGCATCGAAGTAGGCCTTGGTGCTGTTATCGGTGGCAATACCTGTGGGCACGATCACTCCAGCTCGGCCCTTTGGTCCGACCAGGTTCAGGAACAGTTCGGCGAACAGGGCATAGGTGTTCAGGTCACCCACCGCTGTGAGGGCAAAGCGGCCGCTGCCACGGATGAACTCGCCGCTGCCCTCCGCCTCCCGCTTGGCCAGCTCAAACTCCCGCACCAGCTGGCGATCCGCACTTGAGGCCTCCGCTGCCCTGAGGGCCTGGATCAGCCGCTCCCGTGCCGCCTTGTTCGGGGCGGTGGCAATCGCTTCCGAACGTGCCGCGAAGAACTCCTTCTCCTGCAGCTTGATCCGCTCCCACGGCGGATTGCCCAGCACGCAGTCGAACCCCCCGGCCTGCATCGCCTCGGGGAAGGCCAGGTGCCAGTGCAGAAAGCGAAACTCTGCCCCCGCCTTCTCCACAGCCTCGGCCATCGCTGCGGAGAGCTCGGCTCCCTGCTTCAGCGCCTCCAGGTGCTGCGAGAGGGGCACCAGCTGCTCAACGCCCGGCTCCTTGGGCAGGAAGAAGGCGGCCGCGTAGGCATCGGCCCGCTGCAGCTCCTGGCGGATGGCCGGGTCGGCGCGCCAGGCCTGGTAGGCCTGCTCCTTGCGCCGCACCGCCTGCAGGTCGTCCTCTTCGATCGCCTCAAAGCCCGTGGCGCTCGGGATCGCCTGCGCCATCGCCGCGGCGCTGAACAGATCCGCCTGACCCTGCACCACAAAGGCCTGGTTCTGCTTCTTCAGGCTGGTGCAGATCGTCTTGTTATCCCCCGTGAGCGGTTTGTAGGCCCCATCGGGGATGCCCCCGTCCAGCACCATGGGATCGAACACCCCCACCAGTGAATCGCCGCACTGGATGTGGGCATCGAGAAAGCCCAGGGGCTTCCCGGGTTCGATCGCCTCGATCCACAGGGCCACCTTGCACAGCTCCACCGCCATCGGGTTCTTGTCGACCCCGTAGATGCAGTGGGCCACCACCTGGCGCAGGCAGTGGCGGCGAAGGTCTTCGCTGGGTTCGTCGTCGCCGGCCTGGATCCTTGCCAGCTCCAGGGCCAGCCTGCGGGCCGCTGCCAGCAGGAAGTGGCCGCTGCCGCAGGCCGGATCCAGCACCCGGATCGCCAGCAGCGCCGCCGCCTTCTCCTCCTGCGTGGTGGCATTGCTGAGGCGATCGCGGATCACCGGCAGCAGGGCCGAGAGGATCAGCAGCCGCACCAGCTCCTCAGGTGTGTAGTAGCTGCCGCTGGTCTTGCGTTCGCTGCCGGCCACACCGCCCAGCGAGAAGCGCAGGCTGGCGCCACTGCCGCTGATCTGCGGATGCAGCTCCAGCAGGCTCTCGTACACGCTGCCGAACTCTTCGGTGTTCAGCGCCTGGTAGTTGATGCGGGTGCGGCTCTGGCTCTGCTCGTCGTAGAACCAGCCGATCGCCCGCACCGCCTCCAGCAGTGCGGCATTGCTCAGCTGGGCGCTGTCGAGGTCGGGGCACTGCTTCTCGTCAAACAGGCCGCCGAGGCCCGGCAGACCGAGGCTGGAGCCGCCCCGGCCCAGCTCAGCAAGCACGAGCGTCTGCACACGCCATAGATCACCGTGCTGGTGCTCGTGCGCGCCGCTCCTGATCGCCAGATCCCGCAGCCGGCTGAGGCTGTAGCCCTCGCGGTAGATCTGTCGCAGCTCCAGCGGCACGTCCGGCGGAAACAGCAGGTTGCGGTCTTCCGCCACGCAGAGGAACAGCAGCCGATACACCAGCCGCAGCAGCTGCCGGAAGAAGTCCTGGGTGCTCAGCTCTCCGCTGTGCAACTTGTGCACCAGCTCGCCATTGGCCGGGTGCTGCAACACCCCCTGACCAACCGCTTCGAGAGCGGCCTGCACACCATCGCGCAGCTTGTTCAGCGCGCGCTCGCCGCTCTGCTGGCCTTCCTGCTTCCATCCATCGAGCACACAGGCGCCGTCGTCTTTGCGCTGGAAGCGGCTGGCGTGCAGCAGCAGCCACACCACCGCGAATTCATCAAACAGCCCGCCCTCGAAGAGTTGATCCAGCGCCACTGCCACATAGGCCGGCTTCACCAGGGCCGGGTTGTCGTGCAGCAGCCGCAGGGTGGTGCCGTTGCAGAGCACCCCCCAGTTGGCGCTGTCGTCGGCATTGAGGCACTCCTGCAGGCAGCTGTGGGGGGAGCGCTTGCGCCCCTCCTGGCCGAATTGTTTGTGGCCCTTGTCGAGGTCGTCGTTGCCCAGGCTGGTGAACACCACCGGCACGGCCCCCGAGAAGGCTTGGTGCGTGATCGGGAAGAGGGCGGCTTCGATCTGGCGGGGCGGGCAGGGCGTGAGGTCGTCCCAACCGAACACCTGCTGGAGCAGCCGCTGGCTGAACCACGGGGCCCAGGGCATGTCGTCGCCCCGGCGGCGCAGCTCCTGGGCTTCCTGCCACAGCGCCTTGGCGCGGCTCCAGGCCTGATCCACCGCCACCTGCAGCCGCTGGTTCTTCGGCAGGCCGTACGCACTGGCCTTCTGGCCCGACGCCTGCTGCAGCGCGATCTGCTCCAGCAACGACGCCGGCAACAGCCCACCCACCAGCTGGATGGCGTTGAACTGCAGGGTGGCGGAACGGCGACGGCCCATGGCTACAGCTGCGGTGCCGGCAACAGCACAAACAGGCCGATCACATCCACCGGCAGGCTCGGCTCGCAGCGGAAGCGCATGCGCAGCGCCCCACCCGTGCCCACGGCCGCCTGGCGCACGCGGCGGTGATCGTCCTCCGCCTGGGCGGCCTGGTCAACCGCCAGGGTGCGCAGGTCGGTCTCCAGGGCCGGCAACTGCTTGAGCGCCCGCTCGAGCTCCATCTGGCGCTGACCCGGCTGCACGTTGCCCACGGCCGGCTGCTGCAGCAGGGCCAGGGCCTCGGCCTCCGGCAGCACCCGCAGACCATCGGCGGCGCAGTGCACGGTGAGGCACTCCTCCACCAGAAGCGGTGGCATCGCTTCAAAGCCCGCGTCGGTTCTGCGCTCCTGGTTGATCTGGTGGCGCAGGCGCAGCAGCAGCAGGGTGGTGCGCTCGCTCACCCCCTTGGTGCGGATCACGGCGCTGCGGGCCGCCAGCTCCGGTTCGGTGCCACTCAGGGCCCGCTCGGCCACAAATTCCGCTAGCTCCACCACCAGTGGATGGGAGCGCGTGAGCAGCTGGGCGCCATCGCGGCAGGGTGTGGTGGTGGAGAGGCTCAGCCGCCCCTCCAGCCCCTGACTCTCCAGCCGTTCCCGCAGGGCCCGCCGCTCCTGCGGGATCTCGGCGAGGTTGAACTCCCACGCGCCACCGGCCGCCGCCGGTGCCGGCAGCCGCAGCCGAGCGCAGGCCTCCACCAGCAGTCGCTCCACCGCGGCGTGATCGCCCAGGGCTTCCTTGCTGCGCTGCCACTCCGGCAGCACCTCCTCCGGTTTGAGGCGTTGCTGGGCAAAGATCGTCTGTGTGCGCCTGGCGTTCTCCTTGGCGCTTTGCCACTGCTGATCGAGCGTGGCCTCCCAGCCCACCAGCGGCAGCACCTCGGGCATTCCGGGCGGTGTCGCCAGGCCGAGATCCAGGCCCAGTTGCTGGATGGACTCGCCGAGCACGTCGGCGAGCACCGCCTGGGTGATCGAGTTCATGTCGCCGGGCACCGGCACGCTCACGCCCAGCTCCTTGCGGATCAGCTTTTCCTTGTTGAGGATCACCGCCAGAACCCGCTCATCCACCGGGTTGCGGTGCTTCGGGTCTTTGCAAGCCCCGTGAAGCATCAGCGCCCGCACTGTGGTGCGGGCCTGGCCGAAGCGATCCACCCGGCCCTCGCGCTGTTCATGGCGCGAGGGGTTCCAGCAGAGGTCGTAGTGGATCACCGCATCGAAACTGCGCTGCAGATCGATCCCCTCCGACAGACAATCCGTGGCCACCAGCACCGGAGTTTTCGGTTTCTCCGGATCAAAGGCCTCAGCCTCCAGCGCCGCAATCCGCTCCACCCGCTCCTCCGGCGGCAGCTCCCCAGTCACAGCCTGGATCATTGTGCTGCGCTTGGGCAGGGCAGCGGTGAGTTCTTCCGCCAGGTAGTGGGCGGTGGGGCGGAAGCGGCAGAAGATCACCGGCCGGTAGCCCTCACCCAGCAGCTCCTGCACCTGGCGCACCAGCTGCCGGAGCTTGGGGTCCTTGGCGGGGCCCCGCAGACCCTCCGCTGCCTCGATCAATCCCTCCAGATGGGCGCGATCCGCCTCCAGGGCCAGGTCGCCACCCGGAGCGGCCTCCTCTTCACTCATGGCCTCATCGAGCCCGTCGAGCACCCCCTGGCTGGCCAGGGCCTCCAGCTCGCTGAGCTGCTGCTCCTCACTGAGCTCGTGGCCGTTGCCTTGGTCGAGGCCCGCCTGCTCCAGGCCCGCCAGCTTGGTGCGCAGCGATGCGGCCGCTGCCGCCGGACTGCTGCTGATGCAGCGCAACAACGCCAGGGCCGCCCACCAGCTCATCCGCTGCCGCAGCCGGCTCTGGCCGGCGCTGCGCTTCACCAGGGTGCGGGCGTACTCGAGCACGTCGTGGAACAGCGATCCCCAGGCGCCGGTGAGCTCGTAGGTGGCCTCGCGGGTTTCGCGATCGGGGAAATCGGCTCCGTCCGTGCCCCACTCAGCCCGGATGTCCTGGCGTCGCCGCTGCACGAAATGGGCGCCGAGTTCTTCGCGCAGGGCATCGCGGCGCACTCCATCGGCCATCGTTCCCAGCTCCGAGAATTTCGGATCCAGCAGCCCCAGCAGGTGATTGAAGCCCTCGCTGTCGCCGCTGTGGGGGGTGGCGGTGAGCAGCACCACATGGCGATCGGCCCGGGCCGCCAGGCCGCGCAGCAGCTCATAGCGCTGGTGCCGCCCCCGCCCTTTGCCGGAGGTGCAGGTGTGGGCTTCATCCACGATCACGAAGTCGCCGCAACCGCGGATGAAGCCATCGCGGTAGTCGTCGCGCTTGATCGTGTCGAGGCTCACCACCGTGAAGGGATAGGCCTCGAACAGCGAGTGCCCCACCGGCAGATCCTTGCTCAGCCGCCCCACCGTGCCGGGCCGCACCACTTCAGCGGCCAGGTGGAACTGCTGGGCCATGTCGCTGCGCCACTTCTCACACAGGTGGGGCGGGCAGATCACGGTGATCGTGCGGATCTCGCCGCGATCGAGCAGCTCTCGCGCGATCAGGAGCGCCTCCACCGTTTTGCCCAAGCCCACCTCATCGGCGATCAGCAATCGCGTCACCTGTTGCTTGAGCGCCATGAGCAGCGGCACCAGCTGGTAGGCCCGCGGCTCCAGGGAGAGGTTGCCGAGGCTGCGGAACGGACCGGCTCCGGCCCGGAGCTTCAGGAGCAGGGCATCGCGCATCAGCAGCGCCGAGCTCTGCGAGCCGCTCTGGCTGGCATCCGGCCAGGGAAAGGTCGCCGGGGCCACGTCGTGTCCCTCCAGCGGCAGAAACAGGGTGGCGATCTGCTGGTCGCCGCCACCCAGTGGCCGCAGCTTGAGGGTGTTCGGTGCCGGGTTGGGCAGCACCACCCACTCCCGCCCGCGGGCGCGCACGATCGAGCCGGGGGTGGTGGGCGTCGTTGGCGCGAGCGGTGTGCTGGTCATGACGCCTGCCCACCACCCAGCTTGTCGGCGTGCTGCGCAAACACGGCGGCGATCTGAGCGCCGATGTCCCCGCTGCCTTCCTCGCTGTGGCCTTCGCCGAACAGCCAGCGGTACTCGGCAAAGACCGCATCCCACTGCCGCGGGTCGTCGCCGAACACCACCACGTTCAACCCGACGGCATCGAGGGCCGAACGCTTGCGTTCATCGAGCTGTTGCTGGAGCGGCTGCTTGTGGTGCGGCCCATCCACAAACACCAGCGCAGCGGCCTCCACGTAGGTGAAGTCGGGTACCACGTAGTGATCGGGCACCGGCGACTGGGCCTTGTCCGGCAGAAGGTAGCCGCGCTGCTGCAGCGTCTGCAACCACAGGCGCTCCAGGCCGCTCTGGCAGAGCTCCAGCAGCTGATCCAGCCGCTCGCTGCGGCCAGACGCCCCCCCCTGGGCCACCACATCAGCGCGGGCCAGATCCAGCAGGAACTGCTTGAGCGACGGCAGACGCCGATCGATCTGCTCGTGGTCGCGCTGGTTGTTGTAGCTGAGCAGGCAGCGGTAGCAGCCGGCCTCGCATTCCTCGTCGGTGTCGATGAGGTCGATCGCCTGCTGGGGCATCAGCCCCTGCCAGCCCCAGTGGCACAGCTCCAGCGCTTGCCTTCCCACCTGTTGCATCGCCGTGGGGCTCTCCACCAGACGGCTCAGCACCCCAGCGCCACCCTCGGCGGCCTCGTAGATCAACAGGGAGGTGGCATTGGCCTCGTTGGGCATCAACTCGGCAGCGAGCTCGCTGGGATCGAGCTGGAACGCCACCTCGATGGCGCGCTTGAGGGCGTAGCGCACGGAGATCAGATCCCGGGCAGTCCACTCCTGGCGGAACTGCACCAGCAGGGCGTTCTTGCGGTCCTGCACGTAGGGCGTGATCTTCACGTAGCCGTCTTCCGACTCGCCGTCGTCCTCATCGCCGCCGGCAACCAGATCCGACTCCTTGCCCCAGAGCCCCTTCACGGGATGGATCGGGAAGCCGATGTTGTTCGGGTTCTCGCGGCGGCGGCGGCCCAGGTTGATGCGGCTGATCTGGGTGGCAGCGCCGTAGCTCAACGCCAGCAGCGGCCGCCCCGCCACGCTCACCTCCGCCACCGCCACCCGCACCTGGTTGTTCTCCTTGGGGAACTCGTAGGTGGTGAGCAGCTCATAGCCCAGCCGCTGGCGTTCCTCATCGTCGGAGGTGATCCGCTCAGCTCGGCGCGTGGTGACCTGCTCGATCTGATACAGGGCGGGAATCTCTATCGCCTTGCCATCGGGATATTTCTTGAGAGCTGCGCCGCAGTGAGAGCAGAGCTCCTGTTTCGCCTCCTCACCCAGGTGGGCATGGCCGCAAGTGCCGCAGATGATGGCGTTACGGGTGGCCAGGGTTTTGGTGGTGGTGCTGGCCTGCTCCTGCAGGTTGAGGATCGCGCCGCGCACCTTGTAGGTGTTGCCCTCGTGATAGATCAGCGAATGGGGGCCGAACTCGCTGATGCCCACAAACCGCGGCCGGCTGATGTAGGTGCCGCCATTCACCTGCTCACGGCTGCCGGGAATGAAGGCCAGCAGCGGCAGCCGCGGGAAGTTGTAGCCCGGCATGAAGCCCGCGCTGGCCAGGTAGCGGTAGGTGGTGAAGTCGCCGTTGGTGCCCTGGGGTCCGCTGCGCTCCGCCAGCAGCAGATCCCGCTGCAGCAAGGCCGCCCGCTGGCGCTGCTCGGCGTTCTTCTTCTCCCGCTCCGGCAGGGCGTAATTGATCATGTCCTTGCCAGCCTGCACCAGCTGGCTGGTGACCGCATCGAGCAGGCCGCGCCAGCGGCCCAGGGAGCGATCGAAATCCCGAGCCGTGCTGTTGATCAATCCCTCCAGCCAGCTCTCGGTGAGCCAGGGCGGCGGTGTGGCCCCGAGCCAGTTGTGGCGCTTGAGGTCATCCACGATGGCCTGGCAGGCCTTCAGCGCCTGGTCCCGCGCTTTGGGGTTGTCGAGGGCTTCCGCGATCTCGCCCGCCACGGGCTTGAGCTCCGAGTCGAGCCCCACCAGCTCCTTCACCTTGCTGGGGAGTGCCTTGCCCGTGGCGGCGAGCCACAGGGCGCGGAAGTGAGCGATCAGCAGCTCCTCATTGGCCAGCTCCAGCGTGGGCGCACTCACCGCACCCGACACCATGCGGGTCGGGGCGGAGAAGAAGTACTGGTCGTGGGGTGAGGTGGCACCGCAGTAGCTGAGCACCAGGGCCGGCTGGCCGCTGCGCCCTGCCCGGCCGCTGCGCTGGGCGTAATTCGCTGGCGTCGGCGGCACATTGCGCATGTACACCGTGTTGAGCGAGGAGATGTCCACCCCCAGCTCCATCGTTGGCGAGCAGTAGAGCAGCCGCAGCTGCGCTTCGCGGAACGCCTCCTCCCGTTTCTCCCGCTCCAGCGCATCCACCTGGGCGGTGTGCTCACGGGCCAGCAAGGTCTGCAGGAACGGCCGGCCCTGCTCACTCAAGGTGGTGGCCAGATCGTTGTAGAGGGTGCGGAAGTAGTCGTTCACCGGCCCGCGACGACCCGAGCCCTGGCGTTGCTTCAGCAGTGCTGCGTGGTACTCGTCCTGGGGCTCTCCATCCCGCTCGCCCAGGGCCCAGCGCAGGGCACTGCTGCTGAGCCGCCAACCGCTCTTGCTGTCGCCGCTGCCGCGCCGGCTGAGGCGTAGATCCACCTGTTTCACCAGGTGGTACCGCCCCAGCACCGTGACCAACCCAGTGGTGATCTCCTTGTAGAGCGTCTCATCCCACTTCAGGCCGGCGTGCAGCCCCTCCAGCGATAGCCAGCGCTCCCGCGCCTTGAGCCAGCGCCCGAATTCACCACGCAGTGACAACCCCTCCAGGCCGCGAAACTCCCGCCCCCGGGCGTCGCGCGGCACCGTTTCAAACACCACGCTGCGGGCCAGTTCGCCCTTCTCATCGGCGCCGATCGCCCACACCTCCTCCAGCTCCGAGGAGGCCCGGCGGCGGCGCTCAAACTCCTCGGCAAACAACACAGTGGTTTCGATCGCCAACCGCTCGCGCAGCTCTTCCAGGAGGCGGTGGCAGATCAGATAGCGCTCAACGGCTGAGCACTGCGCCAGCAGGGGGTGCTGATCGGCCCACTGGGCCTGGTCTTCCACGCAGACCACCAGGTCGGCGTAGTCGACCTCCAGCAACTGCAGCTGCTCCAGGTTGGGGTTGGTCAAGCGCCAGCCCCGGCGCAGGTCCACCACCAGGCGGTACTCCAGCACCTCGCGCAGGGCTTTGCGGAATTTGCCCTCCGCCGCCGGCACGATGCCCTTCTGCGCGATGAAATCGTCGGCGTCGAGCCTGAGCGCTTGTTCGGTTTCCAGGGCCAGGGTTTCCATGCTCAGCTCCCGATCCGGCTGGGCCTGCAGCGCGGCCACCAACCCTGCCCTCAGCTGCAGCACCCGCATGAAGTCGTTGAAATGGCCGGCCTGGAGTGAGGCGTCCTGGCGGTTGTCGCTGAAGGCCAGCAGCTTGCGGGCGTTATCGGGCAGCTCCTTCGCAGGGAAATTGAGCAGCTGCCGCAGCACCGACAGGCTCAAGGTGGTGGTGGCGGAGCTGCGGCCCTCAGAACTCAGGCCCACCAGCTTGCGGAAGTCGCTGCCCCGTGCGCTGTGCTCAACTCCGCAGCTGGGGCAGAAGCGGAAGCTGCCGGCGAGCAACCAACCGGCCAGCCCCTCGGTGCTGACCAGACCATCCGGACGGAAGCGACAGGGCACCGGGGCCGCCTGGCGGTAGTGCTGGCGCAACACCAGATCACCGTCCTTGCCTGGCTCCAACCAGCCGTCGGGGTAGTTGGCTTTCTCCGGCTCATCGGTGGAATAGGCCCCGGCTGCATCGGGCATGAAGTAGCCGTGCACCACCTGCTTGTCCTTCAGGCTGGCCTGATCACCGAAATCGCGGGGCTCCAGTCGCACTGGGTACTTGCTCTGCAGGTGGGCCCACACCGGATGGAACTCCTGGCCGCAGCTGCGGCAGAACACCAGCGGGAACAGCAAGGCCTGGCGATCGCTGCCGGGTCGGTAGATCTGCCCTTTGAGCGTGGGGTGGCGGGATCCCGGCTCCTCCAGGGTGCAGTAGATGTCTCCTCCCGCAGAGACGAACTGGTGCAGGCGGAAGGCAAAGAAGCGCCTATTCGGCGCCACCTCCACCTGATAGGCGGCCAACAGGAACTCCCGCAGCCGATCGCGTGCCCGCAGCAGATCCACCCCACTCAGCTGGGCGAGCTCTTCGGCAGCTTCCCGGAACGCCCGCGGATTGGAGCGCACCCATTTGCCGTCGGCCCGGTCGTCCTCCCGGCGTAGGCCCAGCCGCAGCTCCACCCAGCGGGCCAGGGGGTGGCGGCGCAGGCTCTCCACATTCCCCGTGGGGACTTCAGCGGCAAGGGCCTGCCGCAGCTCCTGGGCACTGGGCAGATCACCATGCGTGACCCGCTCCAGGGTTTCGGTCACCACATTGGCGGCCGGAATGGTGGTGCCGAACAACTTGCTCGCCACCGAGGCCACCAGGGCGTTGCGTTCCTCGGCATTGCCCTCGCTGGCCATCGTGGCCGAGGTGCCGATGCAGATCAGTTGGTTGTCTGGAGACAGCCGCTGCCGGACCCGGCGCACCAGCATCGCCACATCAGCTCCCTGACGGCCCCGGTAGGTGTGGAGCTCATCGAGCACCAGGAACTCCAGCCCCTGGGCCGCCTTGATCACCTGCTGATCCAGGGGGTTCTGGCGGGTGAGGATGTACTCCAGCATCACGTAGTTCGTGAGCAGGATGTCAGGCGGATTCGTCTGGATCTGTTCGCGCTCTTCCTTGCTCTCCTGGCCGGTGTAGCGGGCAAAGGTGACTTGCTCCGACCCCTTGGGGTAGCCCAGGCACAGGTACTTCTCCAGTTCCTTGAACTGGCTGTTGCAGAGGGCGTTCATCGGGTAGATCACGATCGCCCGAATCCGCTTCTTGGTATCCCCTGCCTGCTTGGCCTCGATGATGCGTTGCACCATCGGCAGGATGTAGCCGATTGACTTGCCCGAGCTGGTGCCGGTGGTGATCACCACGCAGCCACCGGCGAGCACGATCTTCAACGACTCCAGCTGGTGGAGGTGCAACTGCAGCTCCTGGCCCTCACCGCTCTCCTTGCCCCAGCGAAAGATCTGACGGCACTCCGGGTGCAGCAGGCCCTGCTCCACCAGGTCGCCGATGCCTCCTCCGCTCACAAAGCTGGGGTTGAGCTGGATCAACGGTGAGGGCCAGTACTCCTCATCGCCATAGCGGCCATCCACGAAGTCGCGGATGTCGTGAGCCTTGATCGTGGTGAAGCTGCGGCTGAACTGGCCGTAGTCCTCAACGACCCGGTCGCGGAAGGAGAAGACGTCCATCAGCTGCACCCCTCCAGCGCAAGGATCGCTTGGGCTTGCATCAGGGGAGCGGATGGGCTTCTTGCGGCAGTCTGGGCCTTGTGGGCGTTCCTGGGAACCACAGGCCGCAGGGATTGATCTTGATCTGCCGCGGCTATGCGCGTTTTGCATAACTTGGGCCCACTGGTCTGGGCTGAGGCCGCTGTCACTTGGTTCATGCCCCCTCCCTGGCAGTCAGTCCTGGGTGGGTGCAGAGCTGGTCCACGGTGTGGGCCAACACTCCCTGCTGCCGCCAACCCGCCGGCAGCACCAGCCAGAGGGGTATGTGCAGTGGTGTGGGCAGCGGTAGTCGTCTCAACCCCTCCCACCAGTGGTCCGGCTCCAGCTGGGGGAACGCCATCGCCCAGTCCGAACACTCCAGGCGCTGCCGCCATTGAGCTGGGGTGTGGCAGGTGTTGCCGGCGGTCTTGAGCGGCAGGCCCCGCTGTTGCAGCGCCCGATGCAGCCCCTGGGCCACCGCCCGATTGGGCACCAGCACGGTGGGTTGGGGCCTGGCGGGGAGTGTCGGGCCAGGGGCCATGACCAGCCCAAAGGGCAGCTCACCCAGGGGCAGCAGCTCCAGGTCCTCCGCCTGCGGCGGCGCGTCTCCTGGGAACTCCAGGCCCGACACCAGCGCGCCATCGATCACGCCCTGCCGCACCAGCTCCAGCCAGCTGGCGACGGACCGGAACCGCGCCGGGGAGGGGAGCAACCAATGGCAGTCCTCCATCAGCGGCTGCAGCAGCACATCCGTTCCCAGCCGCGCCACACCGGAGGCCAGACGATGGGCGCGGCAACCCAACCGCAACAGCTGCATCACGGGGGAGGTGCCGTAGCAGCAGCCCTCCCGCCGGCGACGGTTCACCTCAAGGGCGAAGTCGTTGGTCAACAGTCGGGTGCGGCGGCTCACGGTGGGCTGGCTGAGGCAGGCCAGCCGCGCGGCCTCCTGGGTGGTGCCACTCAGCTCGAGCAGATCCAGCAGGCGGATGTCCTGCAGCAGGGCCGGCAGGCGGTAACGGTGCGCCGGGCGGGGCACCGCTTCTGTGGAGAGGACCAAGGGGGATCTCGGGGGCGCTGCTGGAAGCCTCTGGCTCTTGAGCAGAGTTGAGCCTGGTTCTCCTGCGAAAGAGCAACGGACTTCGGCTGAAGCCAGTCCACACCTGCTGGAAGGTGTGCTTCTTCGCAGGAGAGGGTTGCGTGAGGGCGCCCCTGCGGCCAGGCTGCCCGGATGCCCAGTTCCCCGACCCAGCCCCTGCGCTGCCACCTGCTGATCGGCCCGCCCGCCAGCGGCAAGACCACCCTCGCCGGGGTGCTCGCCGGCCTCACCGGTGCCGTGGTGCTCTCCACCGATGTGGTGCGCGGTGAGCTGTTCGGCGACACCGCCGTGCAGGGACCCTGGCGCGAGATCGAGGACCGGCTGCATCAGCGCATCCGCGAGTCGGTGGCGGCCGGCATTCCGGTGATCGTGGATGCCACCCACGCCCGCCGGCCCTGGCGGCTGGCGATCACCCAGGCCCTGGCGCTGCCGGCGCCGGTGGAGTGGATCGGCTGGTGGCTCTACACCTCCCTGGCCACCTGCCTGCAGTGGAACCAGACCCGCCAGCGCCTGGTGCCCGAACCGGTGATCCGCGAGATGGCAGCGGCCCTGGCGGATCCGGACTTCGGACCCTCCCGCTCCGAGGGGTTGGCGGTCCTGGTGCCGGTGGTGCCCACCCACCAGCGCGAGCTCGAACCGCTGCTGCGCGATGACCTGGCCCGGCTGGACCGCCGTATTCGCTCCGGCCGCAACCGTGAGCGGCGTTTTGAGCTCCATGGCTACTCGCGGCTGCTGGATCTGGAGCGGCTCCTCTACCTGCTGCGCCTGCTGAGCACCTACCCCGAACTCTCCGCCGCCGATCCCGCCACCCGCGCTGAGCTGGAAGCCATCGTGTCGCCCCTGCCGGAGGGGGACCTGGCCGATCAGGCGGCGGCCTACCTGCGTCGGCTCCATGGCGAGTGCTACGGCGATGCCTCTGCACTGCGAGCCGATCTGGCCTGGCTGGAAGCCAACGGCTTCTGCACGGCAGAGCCCGCGCTGGGGCCGATCCAGCCGCCAGCGCCCCGGTCCCTGGAGCAGACCGATCAGTGGCTGGGCGGCGTGAACGGTGGCTTTCCGCCCCTAGGCGACGGGCCGGTGTTCCAGCGGGTGTTCACCCTGTTGCGCCACCTGCTGCAGCAACCCTTCGATCGCGAGGCCGGCACGCCTCTGCCGGAGCACCTGATCGCCCAGACGGAAGCGATCCCCGGTGCCTATCTGCCCGGGGAGTCGGCCACCCTGCGCAAGGACCTCGAGAAGCTGCTCACCCCCTACGGCTT
Organism: Vulcanococcus limneticus LL; assembly: GCF_943369875.1. GTDB lineage: Bacteria > Cyanobacteriota > Cyanobacteriia > PCC-6307 > Cyanobiaceae > Vulcanococcus > Vulcanococcus limneticus_A. The sequence goes on along the minus strand of NZ_CALROT020000007.1, from coordinate 35,095 downwards.
CCGCCGGCCCAACGACAACGTGCGCCATGGCTATGCCCTCGGCACGGCCCTGCTCTCGGCGAACCGGCTGCGGGAGATCCACGGGGTGGTGAGCCAGGCCGCCGGACGCCTTGCCGATCCAACGGCTCAGGATCTGCTGGCCGAACTGGAGCAACGGCTCCAGTGGGGCGGCATCGCGGTGGATGGCTCGCCGCCGGTGCGGGCCTTTGCGAACCGCTCGATCGTGAGCAGCGCCCTGGTGCGTCCCGATTCCCTGGCGGCTGAGCGCCAGGCAGAAGCCCTGGAGACGGCGATCGTGGAACGGCGCCGCGTGGAGCTGGAGCGCTACGTGTCGGTGGGCTCCTTCGCCGACAGTCCCAGCGGCGCCTTCCGCGTGTGGCCCCTGCAGCTGCTCTTTCACAACATCGGCTGGTACCTCGTCTACGAGGAGGACGCGATCGGCACCGGCGTGGGTCTGATCCGCAGCGAGCGCATCGACCGCCTGGCCCTGCGCCGCAGCGAACGGGGCTATCGCCGCAGCGACGACGACCACGCCCAGGCCCTGCGGCGCCTAGAGCTGCTGCTGCACCACAGCGGTGGCATCTACTTCGGCCACGACCTGGCGGCTCAGCTGCGCCTGGCCAGCCCCAACGCCCGCAACCGGGCCAGGCAGCTGCTGACGCTGCGCTTCTGCTGCCAGGGCTGGTGCTTTGCCTTCATCCGCGAGGGCCTGCAGCGCTACCCGATCGAGCACACTCGCTTCTCCAAACCGCTACCGGGCGAGCACTGGTGGCACCACCCCAACGCCCCCCACGTGCTGGAGCCCGGCAGCCCCTCAGACACCCACCCCTACCCGGTGGAACTCGACCTGCCCCCCTGGACCGTGGAGCGCGATATCGACCTGCGCAACTGGCTGTTCGGCTTCGGGGCCGGCGTCCGGATCGAGAGCCCGGCGGCGCTGCGGGAGGAGCACCGGCAGAAGCTGGAGGCGGCTCTCGGGGTGTATCAGCCGGTCTGAACGGGCGCACTACGTTGTCCTGAGAGTGAAGGAAGCGGGTGCTGGACGTGCTCCTGGATCAGACCTTGTTCTCGCTGACGCCGCAGCAGACCAAGGCCCTGCTGGCTGATCTTGAGGATTCCGGGGCTGCCGCGCTGCTGCAGCTTTGAGCCGCGCTGAGAGCGTCGCAGCGCTGCTGACGCGACTCGACGGCTCGATCGCCAAAGCCTGGGAGCAGGAGACCCCACCATTGATGAGGTCAACGATTCAGTGAATACCGGCAACATCGGTCAACGATGTCGGCAGGCATCGCATCGGCAAGCCAGGGCACAATCAGGGAGATAAAAAGAATCCCTCGCTATACTGAGTGACATGGGGGCGGTGGGCCATGGTGCGGGGAATCTTCGTTGAGCTGGCTGTGCCGGATGATTCCTTCCTGGACCTCTTCTGCAGTGGCCACGAACGGGTTGATCACTACTTCCGTAGCCGCGCCTGGTTTGCCGAGCAGAGCAAGGGTGGGTCGCTCACCACTTACGTCGTCAGGGTTTCGGAGGGTGGGCCGGTTGTGGGGTACTCCGCCGTCAGCTTCCGCAATCAGCCCCATCCTGATGACGCGAGCATCTCGAAAGCCAAGGTTCTGGTGATCTCGATGCTTGGCGTCGATCAGGCCTTTCAAGAACAGCTGAATGCTCTGGCTCCGGATCAGACCTACGCTGCATCGATCATGGCCGACCTTGAGGAGAGGGCGAGATCAAAGGCGAGCTGTGTTGGTCTGAGCCTGTGGGTCCGTTCGACGAACGACCGTGCAATCTGCTTCTACAAGAAGGTTGGCTTTGTTGCAGACCCAGCTGGTCCATCCCAAAGGGATGATGGGGACCCCATGCTCACGATGCGCAAGTTTCTCACCTGAAGCTGCATCAAGACAGCGGTGGCTCGGCCGTCTCGTCGTCGCACTCGACAGGCGTCAGATCCCTGCGGCTGTTGCGATCACGCAAGCCTTCAAGGCGCAACCGCACAGCTTCGACGTCTTCCACCGGGAAGCGCCAGTGCCCACCGGGCGTCTGGAAGGCGCCAGGGAACCAGCCGCCCTCCAGCCAGTTCTTGACGGTGTTGGCTGACGCCACCCCGAGCACGGTGGCGGCTTGCTTGCTGGTGAGCGGAGCAGGGTTGGCACTCGCGGCCAGCCGCTCAACCAGGTCGGTGCGACCGGCCGCACGGAGGGCGGCGGTCACATCACTGAAGAGGCTGGGGCTGATCGCAGTCATGGGTTGAGCCTAAGTCAAAGCGTCAAAACCGTCAGCGCTTGTCGGCTCAACCGTTGCGCCATTGCCGCATTGGCGGTGGTGTGGCGACCAAGGGTTGGTTCCCGGTCAGTTGAGCGAGCGCGCCCGTCGCTGCTTGCGGGAGGCCTGCTCGATCGCTGTCAACTCCTCGGCCTCCTGCTGCAGCTCACCGGAGAGGGCCTCCAGATCGTCGGCGGCCTCACGCAGCTGGCCACTGAGCTTGAGCCCCTGATCGATCGAGGCCTCATAGGCCGCAGCCGCCTGATCGATCTCGGCGAACAGCTCTTTGAACTCCTCCGGTGGATTGGAGTCCCAGTCGGGATAGGCCGCCGCAGCCTGCTGCAGCACCGCCAGGGCCGAGTGCCAGCTGGCCTTGAGCCGGAAATCGAGATGGCGCAGATCCACGCTGGTTCGCTTGAGCTCCTGGGTGCTCGACACCTGGGCCAAGGCGAGGACCTGGCGCTTCAGGTCGGCCAGCGTCGGGTTCTGTTGCCGCTTGGATCGGGCCTGGCGCGCCATGGTGCTCACTCCGCCAGGCCGAGGCCCAGCTGCTCGCCGCCGCGCAGCTGTTGCAGTTCCTGCCGCAGCGCCTGGCTGATCTGCTGTTCGATCCTGAGGGCTTCCCGCAGCTCGTCGCGCTCCCGCCGGTAGCGGTTGGAGTGGGCCACCCGGCCCCCCAGGCTCTGATTGTTCTTGGCCAGTTGCTTGCGGCGCTCCACTTCAGCCTCGAAGGCCCGCTGCAAAGCTTCCAGCTCCTTCTGCACTTGCAGCTCCGCCTTCGATTGCTGCTGCTCGGCCCGCAGGGCGGCGTTCTCAGCTTCCAGGGCCTGAAGGCGCGCGGTCAGACGGTCGACCTCGACCTGCTTCCCCCGCAGCACCTCCTTGAGCTTCTGCAGCAGCGCCCCCAGCCGTGAACGCTCCTGGTGTTGTTGCAGGGCGTTCTGTTCACAGAGGCTGGCGAACTCCCTCAGCAGGCCGGTGCGCCGCTGCAGCACCTTGGCGGTGCACTGATACTTGATGATCGTGATGACACGGCAGCGATCCAGGTCATCGAGCTTCTGCACCAGCGGCAGCTGCCGAAGTTGGTCGTAATTGGTGCACTCATGGCGCAGCTCCTGGGTGGTGACGTGCTCCTGCGCGCCAATCCGCTTCAGGTTCTTGAGCTGAACCTGCTCATACCAGTAGTCGAACAGGTCCTTCTGGGTTCCACCAGCGAACATGCCTGCGCCCTCCACCTGCTCAGCGCCAGCCCCGATCCTAAAGACGGCCACCATCCCACGCCCTCAGGGCTGGGGAGCTGGAGCCCCACGGCGCTTCTCGAGGCGCAGGATGCGCTGGGCGTGGAGGTCGGTCTCCGCTGCCCACCGCACAGGAGGGACTGGCGTCTCCTGGGGCGGCTCCGCTGCCTTTGCCCGGGGTGAGGGACAGTCCATCGTGGCCATGAGCAGCAGGACCACCAGCAGTTCAGCGGCCAGGACCAGGTCGATCTGGGGCATGGGGAGAGGGGGTTGTGGGTGACGTCCCAAAGCTTCAGCGGCTCGAAGGGTTCTTGTCTCAGTTCTCGTGCGAAAGAGCAGTCCACCTCCGTTGTGCCGCCAGGCCAAGGCCTGCTGTGCAGGTGCGCCGGGCTCCCATGGTTCAGGCCCTGTCAGGCTCTGTGAACCTTCTGGGATCCGCTCAGCCTGTGACGGCTCGCCCTGGAGCCCTGCGTTTCCTGGGCATCAGACAAGGAGTATGCAAATACTGCATAGGCCTGTAGCGGGATCCGAGGCGCTACTGGCTCCAGCAGGAGGCAGGATTAACCCTGAATCAGAGCCCGCATGGTTGTCCTGCCCCCGACTTCGGATTTCCCGCCTGATCCTGAGCCTCTGGATCGCGACAGGCTCAACAGCGCCTATCGCGAGCTGCGCACCTGCTACAAGAGCCTCATGATCAGCCGTGGTCAGTATCGCAGTCGCTCCATCAAGGCGCGTGATGAAACCGCCATCCTCAGGCAGAACTTGCTGGATCTCGCCGCCAGGGAAGCAAGCGTTCGCGCGGATATCTACCAGATGCTGGAAATCGTCACTGCGATCGCCGGAGATCTCGAAGATGCGGGTGATGACATTGTGAATGAGTTCGGCCGTTACAAGCTCGGCCGAAAGTCCTATCAAGGTGGTTCCTTTCTTGGTGGCCTGGTTCAGGCGGTGATTCGCTTCATCAACCGCTGGACCCAGACCAAGGAGCGGGTGGTGCAGCTGGATCAGAAGCGCCAGGAGTTCATCGAGAAGACCAAGGAACTGCCCCCGCTGAGTCTGGGAGGCAATGGACATGGTGGCCCTGTGAACCAGCCGGAAGCGTCGCCGCCCGCCACCGTGGAGACCGTGGACAGCGCAGCGGCCCAGCAAGCCCAGGAGGTCAAGGCCGATGGGACAACTCACTGACACGCTGCGGGCCACGTTGCGGGATCTGGCCCAGTCCGACGCGCGGCTCTACCGCGGACTGGAGGAGGAGCTCGGCGACACCAGGCCGGCCCCCAGCCCCCCATCTGCCCTGTTGGAGGGGGATGCCCCGGCCAGCCGGGAGGAGCTGAAAGCCCAGACGAAGCCGTTGCTGCTCAGTTTCTGCAGGCAGCGGTCTCTCAGTGGACTGAGCGGCAGAACCAAGGATCAACTGATCGACCTGCTGTTCAGCCACCCCGATGGCCCGCCCCTGCGCAGCGCCCTGCCGTCCAAGGCCATCAAGGCCAGCAAAGGTGGTGCCGCGGCTGCCAAGGCAGTCGCCAGCGTGGAGTTGCAGGCCCTCGAGCAGCGCCTCGACCGGCTGGAGCAGCTGGTGCTGCTGATCGCCCGGCAGGTGGGGGTGTCGCCTGAAGCGATGGCTCAGCTGCTCACGGCCCCGGTCCTGCCACCAACCTGATGCCTGCAGTCAGCCACGGCTCAGCCGACGGGGCGGCAGTCGCTGACTTGGCATCAGGGTTCGTTGCGAGGAGGCGCGTTCATGGGTTCGGTGGCCCCTTCACCAGGCTCTGCACCATCACCAGGGCATCGACGTAGCCCAGCTGTCGGTGCCGGACCGCCCCAGATTGAGGTGGGTTCCCCGGCCAGCAGCCGTCGCCGCAGGGTGGAGCCCTCCAGGGCGCCGGCCCCCACGTTGAAGCAGAAGCTCACCAGCGCCTCCCGCTGCCGGGGGGTGAGTCTTCAGCCCGTCAGGAGTCGATCCACCGCAGCACCCGCCTCCGCGGCATCGGCCTCCAGCCATGCCTCCGCCTGCTGCTGGCTGATCACCAGGCCGTGCACGACGTCTGGACCGGTGTGGCCGTAGCCGATGGTCCAGGGTTCACCGCCACTGGCGGGATCGGGATAGGCCGCCAGGCGGCAGCCCTCCCAGCGTCTGAGCAGTTGCCAGCCGTCGGGGGTGAGGGTCACTGGGAGCGGAAGCGGAGGCCTGGAAGGGTTCCGGGTGGCGCCCGCTCGAACGCTCCAGTCGCCTCAGGTGGCGGGCACCCAGTTGTCCAGCTGCAGGCCGGGCACCCTGGCGAATTCGCGGGTGTTGTTGGTGATCAAGGTCGCCTGCTGACTCAGGGCATGGGCCGCGATCATCGTGTCGAGCCGGATCGCAGGTCGCGCGCATCCCGTTATGGCTACTGCGGTTGCTCGCGCTCGATCACAAAGTCCGGCTCGAAGGCGGCCAGCCCCGCCTCCAGGGTCTGCCAGGGGTCATCGATCGGCAACAGCAGCACGCCATTGCCGAAGCGCTTCACGGCCACGTCGCTGCCGCTGAAGCGGTACTCCCTGGGCAACCGCACCGCCTGGCTGCGGCCTGACTGGAACAGACGCGCGGTGTCCATCACCAAGCCCTGTGGTTTAGATCAACGGTAAGCACCAAGACGGCTCCCGAGGCGTTGGGGCCCTGGGGCTGCGGCGAAGCCGGCCCGGAACCCTCTGGGGTCGCCGCTGCCACGCACCATGGACTCTCGCCGGCTGGTGGTCTGGATCTCGACGGGAATCCTGGGCTTTCAGGGCCTCACCCTCTGCTTTGACCTGCTCAACTGCACCGCCCTCTCCTGGCTCTACGTGCGCCTGAGTGGCTTTGATGCCGCGGTGCAGCGCTCGGAATCCCTGGCCTAAGAGCATCAGGCGTAGCGCCCCAGGGGCCGGCGCTGGGGCCTGCCAGGGGTCCGGTTTCCTCTGGACGAATAGCGGTAGGGTTAATCGCAGGCACCCTATTTGAGGGTGTTCGTTAAGGGCGAATCTAAAGAATCAAGTGGTTGGCGAGCTGATCGGTTAAGGAACGTTCGGCTTCCAGGGTTTTTGCAACGTTCGCTCTCTGCTTGGTGGAAGCTGAGTACCATCCTCCCCTAGGTATCGCGAATTCATCCAAAACGCCAGCGGCCTACCTCTGTCGAGCTGGTGGATTGGGGCGGGTTGCTTGTGGTGGCCTGCCGATGGTGTCCCGCGCTGGCGAACGCCGTGAGTGGGTGATGCGTGCCTGCTGCTCCCCCTGCCTGTTTCCCATGAGCCTTCTCCGCGCTGCCGAACTCGGGATTGATCGCTACGCCAACGATCGGGATAAAGAGAGCTGGTCAACGGGGTCTCCGAGTGACCAGGACACGCTCATCCGTGCTGTCTATCAGCAGTTGCTGGGCCAGCAGTACTTGATGGCCAGTGAGCGCCTCGGCGGGGCTGAATCGCTCTTTCGCAACGGCTACCTCACGGTTCGTGAGTTTGTGCGCACCGTCGCGAAAAGCAATCTCTATCGCGGCAAGTTCTTTGAGAATTGCAATGCCTACCGCTTCATTGAACTGAACCACAAGCACCTGCTCGGCCGGGCTCCCCACAACCGGGAGGAGATGCTGCACCACTTCACGATCCTGCAGGAGCAGGGCTACGACGCGGAGATCGACTCCTACGTCGACAGTGCCGAGTATGTGGATCGATTCGGCAGCGATGTGGTGCCCTACATCCATGGCTGGGGATACTCGGTCGGTCATGAGGGCCGCCAGTTCTCCTGGCTGATGCAGTTGGCCCGTGGCGCTTCGGCCTCGGTGAAAGGCAGCGGCAGCGGGAATCAGTCGGCGCTCAATCGCTTCCTGCACCAGAACCGGGCGGTGGCCGTCCCCGGGGCCCTGCCGGCTGTCTCGGTGGGTTACGGCGGCGGCAATGCCACGGACATTTACCGCTTCATCAGCACCGATGGACCATTCCGCGCGGTGCTCTCCGAGCAGGAGGGCCTATACGGCGATTTCCATGCGCCCGGCGCCCGCAACACCCCTGCCCACACCCAGCGGGAGTCGGCACGGCTGGGAAGCTCGGGCTATGGCGCTTCCGAGAGCCGCACCGCCACGATCACCGTCACGGGCGTGGTGAATCAGCAGGTCGTCCGCAGCGGCGAGTACGTGATGCGCGTTCCCCTGGCACGGCTGAATCAGGCGCTGCAGCGTGCCAGCCGGCTGGGCCGCGTCACCAACGTGGTGGTGAGCTGAGCGGCCGCTGGCCCTCCAGCCTCAGTCCGGTGGCGGCGGGGCCCTGACCCGGTCGTGGCCGCCCCGCGCCGCTGGGCCTACACCAGGGGGAAGGTTCCACGACCGCAGCTCGATGTCGCAGGCGCAGCTCGATGCCTTCATTGCGGTGGTGCGTGCCGATCCCGCCTGGCAGCAACGCCTCCTTGGCCTGAACGCTGACCCTGTGCCGCTGGCCGAGACGGTGCGGGGAGCGGGCTATGACCTCAGCGACCCGGAGATCCTCTGGCTCACCACCTGCCAGGACTGGATGTCGGAAGAGCCGCCGACGACAGGTGCTGACCACCAGCCCCTGGGGATCTGGGGATGATCCAGGCCGGCCACGACTGCTGGGCCGGTGTGGCCGTCGCCGATGGTCCAGGGAGCGCCGCCACCATTGGAGTCGGGATCGTGCCTGGAGCAGGATCAAGGGCATGACCATCAACCCTGGCGAGCTCAGCCCAGACGACTGGCAGCGCATCTGTGCTGCCCTGCGCTACCTCGGCCGCGACCTGCACCACCGCTCGTTTGCCGTCACCGACCAGCGCCGTGAACTGCTCTGGCAGGAGATGGATCATTGCCTGGCGCTGGCCGATCGCCTGGCGGCTGCGCTCCCGGCTGAGCAGGACCCGGCGCTGGAGTGAGGCGCTATCGATCCAAGCTCCTGCAAGCCCGAGGATTGGGTTGCGTTTCAGCGCCGTCGGAAGTCCCAGGGCCGGGTGATGCCGCCGGGCACCTGCCACACCCCGTACCGGTGTCGGCTGGCCCGGTACTCGGCATCCAGATACTCGTTGGCTTCGCAGCTGGCCAGGTAGCGCCGGTAGGCAAAGGCCAGCCCGTCCTCCACCAGGGCCAGGTTCAGGTTCACCTCGCCGATCACCTCGGCCACGGTGCGGCCGTAGCGGTCGGTGCTCTGGGGGATCAGCCGCACACGGCTGCCGATCGGCAGGCGGATCTGGAGGTAGCGGCGGGCCTGGGCCCCATAGGGCGCTTGGGCTATCTCGGGGGCATCGATGCAGGCCAGCCGCACCGTCACCAGTCGGCCGGCGTCGCGCACGCGGATCGTGTCGCCATCGCCGATCGACACCACCGTGGCCTGCATCGCCTGGGCCCGGACGGCGGACGGCACCAGGCCGCTCACCAGCAGCAGGGCCTGGAGCAGCGGCGGCAGGGATGCCCGGGGCATCGGGGGAGTCTGACCCGAGGGCTTCGCTCGGCGGTTTCTGCATCATCCGGGCGCCGCCACTGGTCGCAGGCAGCGCCCACCGCACCCCTGGGGGGCCCGCCCTGAAGGGCCATGGCCTCCCATGACGCGCGCTGTCGTGCCGGCGCGGGGCGTGGCGCGAACGGGAGACCTGCAACAGACCGCCGGGCTGCTCCATGCAACCCCGGCGAGGGCAGCAGTTCTCCGACATGTGTCGACCGGCCAGCGTCGTTGCTGAGCGCTGATAGCGTCAAAATCTCCGCCTCGGTGATCGTGCGCTCTCGCTATCGGCTGGCCACAGGTTGTCTGGGACTGGTGCTCAGCGGATCGATCGCGGCATCCATCGTCGCTTCCTTCAGTACACCGGCCAGGGCGGAGGTGGGCCGCAAGCCGGTGAAGGTGGCCGCCGTTGATTTCATTCCGGCCTGGGGTGATCGCGAGGGCAACATACGCCGCCTGGTGCAGGCGGCGGAGCGCGTGGCGGCCCAGGGGGTGCAGTATGCGGTGTTCCCGGAAACGGCCATCAGCGGCTACGACTTCACGGGTCCCGCCCAGCTGGCTCCCTACGTGGACACCATCCCCGGGCGGGCAACCGAGGCGTTGCAGCCGGTGCTCAGGCGCACCGGCATGATCATGAGCGTCGGCATTGCCGAGAAAGATGCCAATACGGGCATCTTCTACAACACCGCGGTGTTGATGGGGCCCGATGGCATCATCGGCAAATATCGCAAGAATGGCCTCAACGGCCAGGATGTGCAGCTCTTCGGACCCGGTGATACCGACGTCGGTGTGTTTGACACGCCGATCGGGCGCATTGCGCTGATCATCTGCTACGACGACACCTACTGGCAGTACGACCGCCTCGCCGCCCTGCGGGGAGCCCAGATCATCGGCTGGCATTCGGTGTCGGATCGGGTGATGCCCGGCACACCGCCGGCTCAGGCCAGGGCCAATCACTCCACCGTGGCCAGCGTGCAGCACATGAGCGCCCTCAACGGCGTGTGGGTGATCGGTGCCACCCGCAGCGGCATCGAGCGCAATCCGATCACGGGCAGCCAGCTCTATTACAACGGCGGCTCGAGCATCTGGTCGCCGCAGGGTCGCAAGCTGGTGCAGGCACCGGTTGTGCCTCCCGCCGTGCTGCCGCCCGGGCTGAACGGCCTCATCGCCACCACCATCATCCCGGCCGAGGCCGATGCGGTGCGCGAGCAACGGTTGGCCGCACGCCGGCCTGCGCTCTACAACCCTCTGCTGGCGCTGCGTCGCGCCCCCGTGGACACCACCGCCACCGCGACGCCGCGCCCCGTGCGGTTGGCCGCGGCCCAGTGGACGGGGGAGGCATCCCGGCTGACCAGCAGCCAGCCCCAGGCTCAGGAGCTGCTGGTGCTCCCCGAGCTCACCGGTCTGCCACGTGGTCTGCCGGCGGCTGACATTCCCCGCCGGGCGGAGCCCCGCGGTGGCGCCTTTGAACGGCTGCTGGCCCAGCGGGCCAGGATCGGCAACGGCTACCTGGTGGGGAGCTATCCCGAGCGGAATGGCTCCCAGGTGTTCCACACCGTGGCGTTGGCCGGTCCGGCTGGCACCATCCTCGGCCGCTACCGCGCCACCCACCTCAGCGCCGCCGAGCGGACCTGGGCGACCCCGGGCGATGCACCGGTGGTCGTGGCCACGCCGCTGGGTCGCATCGGCCTGGCCACCGCCGCAGACCTGGCGGTGACCGAGGTCACAGGCCTCTACCAGAGCCTGCGGACGGACGTTCTGGCGGTTCCCTCCGGTGACCCCTCGGCCCTCAAGGTGGAGATCGATCGCCGGCTCTACGCGGTGAGCGATCCCCCCACCGGCCGAGCCGATCTGCATCCCTACCTGGCCGCCAAGCTCGGTCAGTTCTGGTTGGTGAGTGGTGGGCGTCGCGTCGGCGACTCCACGGCCTCGGGCATCTACGGCCCTGAGCCCGTGGTGCACACGCCCACGCTCACGGCCCTTGCCGGTGCGGAGGCGGTGCGCCACCGCACGGTGGTGCCGGCGCCGGGCACCTGGATCAACCAGCAGCAGCTGATCGACGGCCAGCGCAACGACCTGTTCAGGCCTTTGGTGCTCGATCCCGGCCACCCGTGCCTTCAGGCCTGGCGGACGGCGGGACACGGCACCGTGGCCTGCCCGTGATCGGACCTTCGCTGATCTGACAACGATCAACCGACCGAGCAGGTGCACCCTACCCCCCTTGGGTAGCGCAGACCGGAAATCTGCCCAGGATTGTGTAGATTTTCCTGCTGTGGCCCAGGCCCCATCAGACTGGTCCAACAGGTCCGATCGGGTGCAGGGCTGCCATGGGCCAGGGCCTGTTGCCACCACTCCCAGGGGGTGCCGACAACCGCCGCCAGAGGCTGGGCCTGCATCTGGCCTTGGTCGGGGTGTTCCTGCTCGATCTGGCCCTGCCGCGCAACATCCCGCTGCTGCCTTACTACTTCCTGGTGGTGGTGCTCTCGGCGAGCCTCGCGACGCCCCGCCAGATGCTCCCCCTGATCGCTCAGGCCTACGGGCTGGCGATCGTGTCGGGCCTGTACTGGGGCTTCTTCCCTTCGATCGACTACGTCACCCGCCTGCTGGCGCTCAGCGGTGTGGCCGCTGCGGCGGTGTGGCTCTCGGCCCAGCGCACCCGGAACACGGCCCTACGCCGCAGTAGTGAGCGGATCCTCAATCTCACGCTCGATAACGCTGCTGCAGGAGAGGTTCTGGTGGACGCCAGCGGCCGGGTGTTGCGTGTCAATGCCGCCTTCTGCGCCATGCTCGGCCGCGATGCGGAGACCCTGGGGCAGCTCCTCTGGCCCGAGATCACCGAGCCGGATGACCTCGCCCAGGAGCAGCCACTGGTGGAGGAGCTGTTGGCGAATCGGCGCGACAGCTACCGACTCAGGAAGCGGTTTCGGCGCGGTGATGGCAGCACCATCTGGGTGGACCTGAGCGTGTCGTGTGCCCGTGCCCCGGACGGGCGCCTGGAGTTCTTCATCGCCCAGGGCGTCGACATCACCACCCAGATGGCGGCCCAGGACGCCCTGGTCCGGTCCGAGGAGATGCTGGACCGCACCCTGGACCACTGCAGCGTTGGCCTGGCGTTGTGCGCGCCGGGCACGGGGGTGATCCTGCAGGCCAATCCGGAACTCTGCGCGGAGCTGAACCTCACCCCGGCGGAGTTGGTGGGCCGCAGCCTGCCGCAGGTTCTCGGTGCCCTGGAGCAGGTGTCGGCGGAGGATGCCGCCGTGCTCAACCCGATGGACCAGGCCGCGCTGGAGTCTCTGTTGCGTGGCGAGATTGATGGTTACGGGGTGCGGGTGCGGCTGCTGCGGGCCGGCTTCCTGAGGGGCTGGGGTGATCTGCAACTCAGCAACCTCCGCGATGCCAGCGGGGTCGTGGGGCATGTGCTGCTGGAGCTCGACGACATCACCGATGTTGTGGAGCAGACGGAGTACCTCCAGGCCGCTGCCGCCGCCGGGGTGGTGGGCATCTGGGACTGGGACGTGCCGGCGAACGTGCTCAGCTGGGATCCGGTGATGTACCGGCTCTACGGCCGCAAACCGGGCGACTTCGAGGGCGCCTACGAGGCCTGGGCCGATGCGGTGCATCCGGAGGATCGGGCCTATGCGGAGGGGGAGATCCAGGCGGCCCTGCGGGGCGAGCGGGAGTACGCCCCGCGCTTCCGGGTGATCTGGCCCGATGGCTCCGTGCACCACGTCCAGGCCGTCTCCCACACGACCTACGACAGCGAGGGGAAGCCCCTGCGCATGCTCGGCGTCAACTACGACGTGACGGAGCTGGTGCAGACCCGGGAGCGGCTGCAGCTCGAGCAGCAGCGGCTGAGCACCACCCTCGATGCCCTGCTGGATCCCCACCTGATCCTGGGACCGGTGCGCGATGAACACGGCGCGACCGTGGATCTGCGCATCCTGCGGGCCAACCCCGTGGCCGCCGCCTACAACAACATGGCGCTGGAGGCCTTTGTGGGGGCCACGGTGCGGCAGTTCTGGCCCGAACATGTGGCCAACGGACTGTTTGATCGCTACCTGCAGGTGCTGAGCAGCGGCCAGCCGTTGGTGCTCGACAGCTTCCCCTTCCACCATGCCCAGCAGGGCGGGCTGCGCTACCTCGACATCCGTGCCGTGAAGGTGGGCGATGAGCTGAGCGTCACCTGGCGCGATGTGAGTGAGCGGATCGCTCTGGAGCAGGCGCTGCAGCGGCGTGCCGCCACCGACAGCCTCACCGCCCTTCTGAACCGCGAGGAGGTGTTCACGCAGATGGAACGGCTCCTGGCCGCAGACCAGCGTCAGGGTGGTGAACAGGCGGTGCTCTTCTGCGACCTCGACCACTTCAAGGAGGTGAACGACCGCTATGGCCACCAGGCCGGCGATGCGGTGCTGCAGGCCATGGCGGATCGGATCCGCTCCTGCCTGCGGGCTTCTGATCTGGCCGCGCGCATCGGCGGTGATGAGTTGATGGTGGTGTTGCCGGGGGTGCAGGGCCTGGATGATGCCGTGAGCATCGCCGAGAAGCTGCGGCAGCTGGCCCACGATCCGGTGCCGACGCCCGCCGGCGACGTGCACCTCAGCCTGAGTGTGGGGGTGGCCCTGGCCTGCCCCGGTGAATCGCTGGACGAGCTGATCGCCAGGGCTGATGCCGCCATGTATGCGGCCAAGAAGCAGGGCCGCAATCAGGTCGTGGCGATCGGATGCGCGAGCCCAGAGGCCGGGGCGTAGGCAGACGGGCCTGTTGGGCCCGAACCCCTGATGATGGAGCTGTCCTGATTCCGCCCCGCACCGGTGCTGCGTCTGCTTCGTCCCCTGCTGCTCCTGTCGGTGCTGACTGGTGTCGCCCAGGCGGCCCCCTTCAGCTACGACCCGGTGTCGTTCGCCGGTTTCGCCAACCAGACCTTCAAGAAGAAGGGGGAGCCGATCGTTGTGCGCAACCTGGGGACCTGCCTGCGGGAAGGCAAGGACCGCACCGGTTTCCGCTGCCTCAGCGGCGAGCTGCTCCAGGACATGCCCCAGAAGAAGGGCCGCAACTTCTGCAAGCTCGATGCCCTCTGGTATGTGCCCTTCAGCCGGACGGTTCAGTTCCGCACCGCGAGCTGTCAGTTCAAGAGCGATCAGCAGCGTGTGATCGAGGGCGGCCAGCTGCTGCTGCGCAAGGGGCTGGAGCAGCTGGAGAACGCCAGCCCTTAGACCTCGGGCCCTACGCGCCGGGCCACACAATGACAGGAGTTGCCCATTGCCATCCATGCCCCGCCGCCCCGTGACAGCCCGGCTTGCCGCCGCCTGCCTGCCTGTGATCGCCGCGTCCGCCGCGCTGGCCCAGCCCGTCGGCATCACCTACCCGCGCCAGGGAACGGTCTGCGATTCGGCGGGCCAGGTCTGCTACGACAGCTATGGCCCTTCCGTTGCCATCACGGGGGAGTACTTCGGACAGCGGGCGGCCAGTCAGCTCAGCCGCAACCTCAGCCAGAGCAACAGCCGCGATTTCCGCCTGAGCAGTGGCCAGGCCTGCAGCGTGGCCCGTCGCACCTGCTGGAACGATGGCTGGAGCGCCACGCGCGTGGCAACGGGCCTCACCCAGCACCTGTTCGGCGGCAGCGGTGGTGGCGGAATGCGACCCGGCCAGGCCCAGGTGAGCCGTGACCGGGGGCTGTGCAGCCTCAGCCGCGCTGGGCAGCGGGTGTTCGATGGCTCCTGTCAGCTCAAGCAGGTGATGCAGGGCGGCCAGAGTCGCTACGAGGTGCGGCTGGAGAACGGCAACCGCTACGTGTTCGAGCAGCAGGGCAGCGGTTTCCTGATCCGCGATGGCTTCGGGGGCAGCTGGCCGGTGACCTTCGTGGATCACGGCAACACCGGGATCTTCCGCTTCGGGGACTACAAGCTGGTGGCCACCCAGCAGAACGCCCTGCGTCCCCCGGCCAACCGGGATGCGGCGCTGGGCAACGCCCTGGGCAACCTGCTCAACAGCCTGTTCCAGTGATCCCGTCCCGGGCCGGGGGGTGGCTGGCCCTGGTGGCCTTCGTGCTCCCCCTGCCCGTTCTGCGCCCGACGACGCCGCGCACCGACACCGCCACCTGGCAGCAGCTGCTGCCATGGCCCAGGGGAGCGCGGCAGGGCCATGGATCGGTGGGGTGTGCGCGTCCAGCCGAGGCCTCAGTGGCCTGGGCCGCCCAGATGGGAGAGGGCGTCGCCAACGGCTGAGGCGGCCTGGTTGACCTTGTCCTTGAGGTCGCCGGCGGCCTGCATCACCTGGGCCTGCACCTGCTTGGCTTCTCCTTCGGCCTGGAGGCTCTCGTCGCTGCTGAGGGCACCGGCCGCCGCCTGCAGCCGTCCCTCGGCGTCCTTGGCGGAGGCCTTGAGCGTGTCTTCAAGGCTCATGGTGGCGTCGCAACGGGATCGGGGGAACCACCGGCCGGTGGGACCCCTGGCCGGAACCTAGCCACGGTCTGACGGACGCACCGCGGCCTCCGGAGTCACGGCAGCGAGGGCCAGGACCAACGGCGGTGACGCCATGGCCCCGGCCCCTGGCGTCAGGACGCGTGTCCCGGTCCGCGGCACTCCCGCTGCACCGACACCCAGTAGGTGTACCAGCCGTCGCTGTCTTCCAGGGGAGCGATGTCGATCTCCACCCAGAAGGTGGAGCCGTCCTTGCGGTAGTTCAGCAGCTTCTGGCGGGCCGGCTGCCAGTGCCGGATGGCCTGGTGGAGGGTTCGCAGGGCCGAGCGATCGGTGTCGGGCCCCTGGAAGATCCGCGGACTCCGCCCCAGCACCTCCCCCAGCCGATAGCCGGTCTGCTGCAGGGCGGCGGGGTTGGCGTAGACGATCACCGGGCCTGGGGCCGCCACCGGCTCGGCGGTCGTCACGATCACGGCATCGCGCACATGCTGCAGGATGCGCTGGTGCATCAACAGCTGTTGGTGGCAGGCCCCGTGGGCGTCGCTGCGATCCGCCAGCAGCACGATGCCGATCCCGCAATCGGAGCGGAACAGGTGCAGCGTGCGCTGGCGATCCCCGCAGGCCACCCGCGTCACCACCGGGCCTGAGCGGTCAGCCACGATCGCGTGTTCCTCCAGGACCTCCGCCAGCTCCGGCCAGATCTCATCGAGCCCATCGCCGCAGCGGCACCCCGGTTCACGGCCCATCAGCTGACGGGCCCTGAGGTCGAAGTAGGTGATCACCCCATCGCCATTGGCGAGGATCAGGCCATCACCGGGCAGCAGCAGGAAGTCCTCGCTGTGATCCCAGGTGCAGCGCGGCGCGACGGTGGCAGTGTCTGCACGGGTCATGCCTGCCTTGGTTCCTGCCCTGTCTTAGCCGCTGCCTGGCACAGACGCAGCTGTGACGCTCCCTTTCACGCCGCCAATCGCTCCTCCAGGGGTGTCACGGCCAGCACCCGATTGGGGCCCAGGCCGATGGGGCGATGCCGCGGGTTCAGTCGCCCGCTCGGACCTTCTTGACGGCCAGCCCCGCCTCGGTGGCGGTGACGGCCGCCAGCGCCAGCAGGCCGATCAGGCCCACCAGCTGGTTCTGGGCTTCAGCAGCGGCATCGGCGTTCAGGGCGAGCACGGCCCCGGCCACGAACCAGGCTGTGGCGAGGGCCGAGGTGATCCAGTAGGCCTTCCAGCGGCGCTGATAGAGGTAGCCGGCCCCCAACCCGGGGACCACGTTGAGCACAACGGCCACCCAACCGGCCGAGGCGGCGAGGATCTGCTCACGGGTCGGCGTCATGGCGGCACAGATGGTGGCTGCACTCTGGCGGGCGGAGGCCGGTGGCTGCGGCTCCAGGGCGCAGCAGGATGGGGAGTCCCTGTCGGTCGGCATCGGCGGCAGGCAGATCGGCCGCCGGCAGATGCACCGACCGGCACTCTTTTCACACCCGAGGTGATGACCTACACCATCCAGACCCATGACGCCTGGGGCATCGTCAAGGTTGGGGACTTCCAGTCGCTTGCGGAGGCACGGCAGGCCTTCGCCACGCTCTGCGCCGACCCCTGGTACCGGAGTGATGGCACCGTCCGGGGCGTGGAGCTGGTGGAGAGCCGCCAGGATGGAGAAGGCCAGAGGCTGGCCTGGTTCGCCTTCCAGTAACGGGTTGGCCGTCCCGTCGGGAGCGGTGCCTCCTGCCCGTTCGCGACCCATCCGGCAGTCCAGCCGGCTGCCCGGTACGGTTTGAGCCCCTGGCTGCAGCCATGAAGGCCCCGGAACCGCTGCTGCAACGCCTGGCCCTGCGGCCGGCCCTGGGCTCCGGGTGCCGGCGGCTGGTGGTGCTGCTCACCCAGCTGGGGGACTTCGACAGCCTCGAATACGCCCAGGCCCTGGCCCCGCTGCTGCCCCGCCTCCAGGCCGCCGGCATCGAGGTTGTCGCCATCGGCATCGGCGACGAGGCCGGCCGCCAGCGCTTCTGCGGCTTCACGGGCTTTCCCGCCGACCGGCTGCAGGTGGACGCCACCCCGGAGCTGCACCGGGCCCTGGGGCTCTACCCGGGGCTGACCACCCCCGGCGGCGCCTGGCCGGCGTTGTTGTTGATGTGTGCGGGCATCGGTTCGCCGGGCACCCTCGCCGAAGTGCTGCGCGGCTACACCGGCGACCGCCACGCCCCCCAGCGCCTGGACACACCCCTGTTCGCCCTCGCCGGTGGAGAGGGCTTCCAGCGGCCCTTTGAACTGGCCACGGTGCGGCTGCGCAACATGCTGGAGGTGCTCGGCCACTGGCGCACCTACGTGCCCCGCGACGACTTCATCACCCAGCGCGGTGGCACCTATCTGCTGGAGAGCGACGACTCCGTGCTCTACAGCCACCGCGACCGCGGGATTCTCGGCTTCTCCGAAACGATGGCGCGGCCGTTGAGCTTTCTCGATCCCTACCTGGAGGCCTGACGCCATGGATCGCCGTCATGGGGGCCTGCTTCTGGCGGCTCTGGCCTGCCTGGTGGGCCTTGGGCTCTGGATCGGCGAGATCGATCTGGGCATGGAGGAGTCGATCACCGCCCCTCAGCCTCCCGCTGCCCCGGGCAACGTCCCGACCGGCAAGCCATGACAGCGCTGCGCAGGTGATGGCCTGCTGAACCAGGCGTGTGCCCCTGACTGCGGCTCAGAAGCGCGACATGGCCGCAATCTTGGCCAGTTTCTCGGCGTCCAGACCGGCCAATTCGTCGATCGTCAGCAGGTCGTCCTTCACCAGGCTGGCGAACACGAACAGGATGCCATCGAGGCGGAAGTCGAAGCGGCCTTCCATCGTGTGCCGCTCGATACTGAGATAATCGTGAAGCTGCCACACACTCTCTGCGGAGTGCAGCGCAGCGGCCCTGTCACGCAGGGCGGTCACCAGCCGCTCCACAGCGCGGCCATAGGCGCGCTCAAAGGCCTCCTTGGCAACGCTCTGCTCAGGATCGGTCCACCCTTCCAGCTCCGTCCAGCCTTCGCGCATCGTTTCCACCATCGGTTGAGAGCTCCCAGCTGGCGACGCTACTCGCGTTGTCAGGCCACCGCGAGCGGCCCTGCCGCCTGTCCCTTGAGGCTGCGCCGACGTTCAGCGGGCAGCTGGAACCAGGCCAGCAGGGGCCTGTCGTGATGTTCCCGGTGATAGCCGAAATGGAAGCAGGCCAGCAATGACAGCCAGGGGGGCAGATCCAGGCTGTCGGACTTGGTCCGCAGCAGCGGGGCCCGCTGGACCCGGTGCGGCAGATAGGTGCCGAAGACAAACAGTTGCAGCGAGCTCAGCAGCAGGGGGAGCGTGCAGACCAGCAGCACGTTCAGCCAGCCCGTTCGACTCTGCTGGCAGGCCACCAGGGTCAGGAGGGCCCAGCTGCCCAGCAGCCGCGCCATCTGGCCCGCCGTCAGGTAGCCGGCCATGAACTGCCGATACCAGCCCAGGGCTCCGGCCCCGGGGTCGCTGCAGAAATCAGGATCCCTGGCCGTGGCCTGGAAGCGGTGGTGGCGCTGGTGATTGCGCCGGCACTGCCCATAGGGCAAGGCGGCGTAAAGGGCCAGAACCAGGGCGCCCAGGCGGTCGTTCCAGCCCACCCGCTCGGGCAGCAGCACCCTGTGCATGGCGTCGTGGCCGACGATGAACAGGCCGGTCTGCAGCAGGGTTCGCCCCACCACGGCCGCCAGGATCACCAGACCAGAACACCTGGACAGATCAAGGCTGAGCAGACCGATCAGGGAGATCAGCCAGCCCAGCAGGATCAGTGCGGCCAGGAGCAATCCCGTTCGGGTGGGATTGCTCAGGCGGCGGACGCCAATCAACGGGCGAACTTCAGCAGCTCCGCCGGCGATGCGAGCAGATCGATGGCCACGAAGTAGATCTTGCCATCGGGGTTGAGCAGGAAACGCCAGGCCACGTTCATGCCGACGCCGGCACCGAACCAGGGGGTCTGCACCTTGCCGGTCACCTTGATCTGGGTGAAATCGCCTTCCGTGGGCTCGGCGTAGCCGCGCTCGGGCAGCAGACGCAGGTTCTGGCAGTCCTCCCGGAAGAAGCGCAGGATGGCCTCGCGGCCCACGATCGGCTTCTGGAAGGGGGCCTGAAGGGCGCCGTCGGGAAGGAACAGCTCAATCAGATTGTCGAAATCGTTGGCATTGAGCAGATCCATGTAGTTGTTCACCGTGGGGTTGATCACCCCTTCGATGAACACCCTCTTGCGCTGCTCCTCCGGCGTGGGCGCCGCCACGGGTTCCATCACTCGCTGGCCGTCACCCTTCTGGGGGTCATAGCCCATGTCCACCACGAAGTTGCGCAGCAGGGTGATCTGCTGGCCCTGATCGACCTCCTTCACGGAACTCAGCACGGCCGACGCGTTGGCGGACAGCTGATACCCCTCGGGAATCGGCGCCACCAGACCGGCGGCCATCCACTCACCCAGCTGATACCAGAAGCCCAGCTTGATGTTGACCGACCAGTAGGCATAGGTGCGGCCGATGGCGGTATCGGTGCGATTGGCGAGATCGCACATCACCTGGCTCTGCTCCTCGAAGGACATCGCCTTGATCTGATTGAGCACCGGCTCGGCGAACTGCATCCTGGCGGCACCAGGGGCGGCCACGGTGATGGTGTTGCCCATCTCCAGATAGGCGTACCAGATCAGGGCCAGCTGGTCTTCGGCGCTGAGCAGACGAAAGCGTGCCGTGATGGCAGGCACGAGATCCGCAGACAGCGTTTCAGGAAAGATCTGTGTGGCCTTTTCAAGTGTGAACATCACGGCTCCCGCATTTGTCATAAAGTTTAGCAGGCCGGTTCTGAATGCTGGACCTGGGTTGGTGGTCGGTTATCCCACCACCGCCTGTGTCGCCTGAAGCGGGGGGCACGTGCCCGTCAGTGATAGGCGTTGCAGCGGCCAGCCGCCGCACACGGCATGGGCCTGCAGCGGGGTACGGCATGGGCCGAGGTTGTTGCTGGCCATGGACCGGCCGGCAGAGCTGGAAGGGTGCGGCTGCTCGCGGCTCCGTTGACGTCGTGGCTTGGAACCAGGGCCCCATCGTGATGGTGGATGGCCGCCAATCCCCATGCGCCTCGTTGTCACTTTGTGTCTGAGGCGTGGTTCTGCAGGTTCCTGGCGGCGCTGGCCCCGACCACCCGCTGCGCCGATCCCCGGGGCATTGCACCGTTCCCGGGTCCCGGCCCTTGGGCATGCTGCTGCGGTGCCGTCCGCCCGCCCCCGTCCATGGTTCCGCAGCCGATCGTGATCCTCGGTGGCTTTCTGATCAGCCCGGAGTCCTACGCCCCCATGGCCGAGCGCCTGGAGCAGCTGGCCGGTCAGCCGGTGCGGGTGGTGGCGGTGAGCAAGCTCGACTGGCTGCTCACCGTGTTCGCCTTCGGCTGGGCGCGGATCCTGGATCGGGTGCAGTTGGCGGTGGACGACCTGGCCCGGCAGTCGCCGACGGGTCGGGTGACGTTGATCGGCCACAGCTCCGGCGGCATCATGCTGCGGCTGTTTCTGGATGAGGCTCCGTTCCAGGGTCGCCGCTACGACGGCAAGGCCCTGGCCGATGCCCTGGTGATGCTGGGCAGCCCCCACACGGCCCTCAAGGCCACGGTGCTGCGCCAGATGGTGCAGCAGCGCCTACCGGGCGCGGCCTTTGCCGATCGGGTCCGCTACATCTCGGTGGCGGGAGATCTGAAGCTGGAGGCGGCGACGCCCCTGGCCCAGCGCCTGGCGCCGACGGCCTACCGCAACAGCACCGGCGATGCCGACGACTGCGGCGATGGGCTGGTGCCGGTGGCCTCGGCCCTGCTGGAGGAGTCCACCCCCGTGGTGCTGCCGGGGGTGGCCCATGGCGGCGCCTTCGGCCCCGTCTGGTACGGCACCCCGGAGGTGGTCGAGCGCTGGTGGCGCGACGTCCAGCCGTCCTGAGGGGGGAGTCGGGGGCGGCGTGGGCGTGGACTGCTCAGTCGGCGAGGTCGGGTTGGAGCAGCGCTCCAACGGCCCAGGCGGCAAAGAGCAGCACGGCGACGGTGGCGATCATCGGGAGTTGGTGGAGGAGAGGTCGCTGGGGCGGCTGAGCACGTAGGTCACCATGCCGGTGAGCACCACGATCAGGCCGACGACGGCGCCGATGGCGGCGGTGTAGTTGGTTTCCATGGCGATCAGCCCAGACCGATCTGGGAGAGGATGCCCTGGCCGGTGAGCAGCTCGGTGCCCAGGCCGATCAAGAAGCCGAGCATGGCGAGGCGGCCGTTCCAGGTTTCGGCGAAGGCCACGAAACCGAAGCGGGAAGAGGAGTCAGCCATGGGCCGTTACGAAGTGTTGCGCTCACTGTAACGGAGTGTGACGTGAGCGGGCCGGTGGGGTTCTCCGCCCTCCAGGGGTCGCTGGGCGTCGGCGTGGGGGCGTGGCTAGGGATGGGGCACCTGGGCCACGCGCATGGGTCGTGCACTGCAGCTGTTCCTGGGCCATCTGGATCTCTGGAGCCTGGTGATCGCCCTGATCGGCGGAGGTCTCGCCGTTCGCCGCAGCCCCAGCCCGGCGCGCTGGTCGGAGGCGACCCTGCTGTGGATCGCCTTCTGGGTGCTGGGGGTCAACGGTCTGGTCGGCTTCCTGATGCACCTGCTGCTGGGGCCCTTCATCGCCGCCCAGATCGGCTGGCCCGACAGCCCGTTTCAGAACGAGGTGGCCTACGCCAATCTCACCATCGCGATCCTGGGCTTCTCCGCGGTCTGGCTGCGCCGACGTGACTACCTGCTGGCGGCGATGGTGGCCTACGGCTCCTGGTTCTTCGCCGATGGGGTGGGCCATGCGGTGTCGCTGCTCACCACGGGCAACCGGGCCCCCTCCAACGTGGGCACGATCCTCTACACCGACCTGCTCACGCCGATCCTGGTGGCGGTGCTGCTGTGGCTGAGTCGCGCCGAGCGCACCCGCCTGAAGGGCTGAGGGGGCGCTGGCCTGAAAGGCGTGGATCGGGTCTCAGTCGTTGAGCAGATCAAAGATCGCTTTCTGCAGATCCTTGGACTGCTCCAGTTGATCGAACACCCAGGCCATGGCGGTGGCGGGATTCTGGAAACCCAGTTCCTTGCAGAGCCGCTGGATCACATCGGAGTGCTGCTCGTAGAGGGAGAGATCCGCCACGCTCTGCACCTGCAGATGGCGGCTGATCACCTGGGTGGTGGCGAGATCTCCGGACTCCATGGCAGGGCATCGCTTAGCTGAAACTGTAGGCGGCGTGCTTGGTCTGGGCCCCTCAGCGGGGCAGGAGGCATTCGAGCTCCCGCAGGCGCTGCTCCAGGGCCTCAATGCGCTCCAGGTAGGTGAGGGCGAGGGCCATGCCGGGCGTGTTGAGCCCGAAGGTGTCGCGCAGGGTCGCGGCCCGCCGGGCCTGATGCACCACCCGGGCGTGGAAACTCCAGCCCGAGACGCTCCCCTTGGTTTCCAGTACCCCGAACTCCACCAGTTCCAGCACCTCCGCCTCGGCCAGACCCGAAGCGGCCAGCAACTCGGCCAGGTCCACCCGGCTCTCCGCATCGGCCGGAATCAGCACGTCGTCAGTCATGGGTGGCACCGGCAAAGAAGGACTGGCGTGGGTCGAAGCTGGAGGCGGAGGCCAGCTCAAGGTAGAGCTCCCGTTCGCGCTCGTTGATCTGCCTGGGGGTCACGATCTGCAGCACGCCGTAGAGATCGCCCGCCCCCTCCTGGCGCCTGGGCAGTCCTTTGCCGGCCAGCCGCAGTTTCTGTCCCGCCTGGGCCCCGGCCTGCACGGTCACGCGCACGCGGCCATCGAGGGTGGGCACCGCGATCTCGGCGCCGAGCACCGCTTCCCATGGGGCCAGGGGCAGCGGCAGGTAGAGGTCATGGCCCACCGCCTGGAACAGGCGATGGGGCCTGAGGCGGATGTCGAGGTACACGTCCCCGGGCGGGCCACCGCCACTGCCCGGGCCGCCACGGGCCGGGATGCGCAGCCGCTCGCCGTCGGTCACCCCCTTCGGGACGCGGATGCGCACGGTCTGGCTGTGGCGCTCGAGGCTGCCGTCGGGGCGCCGCTGCGGCACCGGGCGCTCCAGGGTCACGGTGGTGCCGTGCACCACCTCCTCGAGGCTCAGCTCGGCCACGGCCTCGATGTCCTGGCCGCGCATGGGGAAGTCGGGCCGCCCCTGGCGCTGGGAGGCCCGGAACCCCATCTGCTCGAACAGGTCGGCCAGATCCACGTCGCCATGGGGCTGGCCCTGCCAGAAGCGGGTGTCCCAGCCCGGTGGCGGCCGGAAGTCCTCGCCGGCGTGGTGGCGCCCCAGCTCGTCGTAGGCCTGCCGCTTCTCGGGATCGCTGAGGGTTCCGTAGGCCTCACTGATCGCCTTGAAGCGCTCCTCGGCTCCGGCTTCCTTGGAGATGTCGGGGTGAAACTGGCGCGCCAGCCGGCGGTAGGCCTTCTTGATCTCCTCCTCGCTGGCGTCACGGGCCACGCCGAGGGTCTCGTAGTAGTCCTTGAACTTCATCGCCCCCCACCAGCGGCTGGGCCCGGGGGCGGGGGCATGGGCGACGCCATGGCGAAGCGACCGATGCGGCATCGCCACCATCGCCACGCCGCAGAGGCGGCGTCAACGGTGGGGCGTTTCTAGCTTGCGGGCCTCCACCGTCCGCCATGCGTCCGCCGATCGCCGCCGATCCGCCGGGAGGCCCGGGCTTCGACTACCGCCTGCTGCACCGGGTGCCCGCCACGGCGGTGGCCCAGTTCCTCGCCCTGGAGCGACGGCTGCAGGCGGCGGTGCAGGACGTCCCCGGTTTCCTGGGCGAGAGCGGCCCCCGCTACGTGGGTCGGATCCAGGGCCAGCCGGCCCAGCGATCCATCCATCTGTATGAGTCGATCCTGCGCTTCGACGGGCTGGAGAGCTTCCTGCAGTGGATGGACAGCCCCATCCGTCGCGCCATCCTGGAACCGTCCGAACAGCAGGGCTACGCCTACGAGGGGTCCGCCGACTGGGAGGGGTACGCCCGTTGGCTGGCCCAGTCGGTGCGGGGCCGGGTGCCGCTTTGGAAGACCAACCTGCTGGTGCTGCTCGTTCTCTATCCCACGGTGATGGCGTTGACCATGGCCCTGCACGGTCTGCCGTGGGATTTCCACGCCAAGCTGCTGCTCGGCAATGTCGGCAGCGTCGCCATCACCGGCTGGCTGCTGGTGCCCTGGGTCAGCCGCCTCTACGGCCCCTGGGCCGAGGGGCTGGGCTCCCCGGGGGAGCGGGCCCTGGCCCTGGCCTCGATCGTGGGGCTGCTGGTGGCGATGCTGCAGCTGTTCCGCAGCCTGCCCGCCACGCTCTGGTGAGCTGGATCGGGACGCGTGCCATCGGCCCCAGGCGCTGCAGCGCCAGCTCTGAGCCCCGGCGGCCCCAGTCCCGTTCGGCGACATCGTGATCAAGCTGGAGCTAGTCCCCTGCGTCGGAGGCCGCCGTGGCCATGAAGTCCACGCCTCGCTGGAGCTGGGCGGCGGCCCTCGCCGCCGGGTTGCTCGTCAGTTCAGCCCTGGAGCCGCCGGCCGCAGCGGCGGCTCCAGGGCCGCCCGTTGGCGCGGGCCCGGGGGCCATGGGCCTGCCGATGGGGATGCGGCCGGCGGACCAGCGCTTCATCGTGATGATGATTCCCCATCACGATGGGGCGATCGCCATGGCCGATCTGGCGCTCACCCGGGCCAGGCGGCCGGAGATCAAGGCCCTGGCCCAGCGGATCAAGGCCAGCCAGAGCGAGGAAAACGCCCAGATGCGCCGCTGGTACCGCCAGTGGTTCGGCGCCGCCGTGCCGGCCTGGACGCTGGGCGGTCCGGGGTCAGGCCTGGGGATGGGCATGGGGTCCGGCATGCCGGGCATGGCCACCAGCCTGGAGGCGCTCAAGGCCGCGCCCGATTTCGATCGCGCCTTCATCGAGCAGATGATTCCCCATCACCGCATGGGCGTGATGATGGCCTCCCACGCCCAGTGGAACAGCCAGCATCCCGAGCTGCGGCGCCTGCAGGCCGCCATGGTGACCGCGCAGAGCCGGGAGATCGGGCAGATGGAGCAGTGGTATCGCCGGTGGTATTGACAGCGGTACGGCTCCTGAACGCCGTGCGGCCCGGCCCCGCCACCCCTTGACTCTCCACCAACGGGAGGCTGCACGGTAGGGCTGGTGTCCTCTCCCCCCGCCCGCGATGCGTCCTGTCCTGGCGACTCTCGCCCTGTTGGGCCTGCTGGTGCCGATGGCCCGGGCCCAGGCGCCGTCCCCTGCGCACGACCAGCACCATCTGCACCACCAGCACCACAGTCCGCCGCAGCCGGCCCCGGCCGCTGGGGCCCCGCGGGTGGTTGAAGGGTCGATGGATCACAGTGCCCATGGCCATGGGCTGGGCGCCGCCGGCAGCACCTACGACCTGCGCTGGATCGACGCCATGGTGCAGCACCACACCGGTGCGCTGCGCATGAGCGAGCTGGTGTTCGACATCGGCCAGCCAGGGGTGGGGGCGCTGGCCAAGGCCATCTGGCGGGACCAGGCCCAGGAGATCAAGGCCATGGGGCAGTGGCGCCGGGCCTGGTATCCGGAGGCGCCCGTGTATCCCGTGGCCCTGAAGGCCGGTGGGGATCCCAACAGCCTGGCCGGCCTGGAGCGGATGAGCCCCGCCCAGATCGCGGCCATGCGCATGACCGGCAGCACCCCCACCAGGGCCAACCGCGTCACCTGGTTCCTGGAGGGGATGCTCGCCCACCACGGCGGCGCCCTGGAGATGGCCCACGATGCGCTGCGCAACTCCACCAACAGCACCATCCGGCGGCTGGCGCGGCAGATCATCGTGGCCCAGCGCCGCGAGATCCTCGAGCTGCGGCGCATGCTCCGGCGTGATGGCCTCGATCGGCCGGAGTACTACCGCTACGACGCCCTGTTCTCCTCCTGATGGCCGCCATGACGGGGATCCGAGCGGTGGACGCGCTGGCCGGCCTGCTGCTGCTGGGTACGGCTCTGCTGCTGCCGGCTGAGGCCCTGGCCCATGCCAAGGGGCTCTACAAAACCCAGGCCGAGGCGGAGGCCAGGGCCAGGCAGCTGGGCTGCAAGGGCACCCACGTCAACAACGGCCTGTGGATGCCCTGCGGCCACGAGGCCCTGCTCCACAAGGAGCTGAGGGAGGAGTGATCCCCATGCCCCGATCCCACTCCCCACGCTGGCGCCGTCTGCATCGCCTCTTGGTGCCGCTGGCTGCCGCACCCCTGCTGCTGACGGCCGCCAGCGGCTCCCTCTACAGCGTGCTGCTGGAGCGTGGAGTGGACGCCTTCTGGCTGCTCAGGATTCATACGGGCCGCTTCGGCCCCCTCAATCTGCAGCCCTATTACTCCGTGCTCCTGGGGCTGCTCACGCTGGTGGTGATCCTCTCCGGTGTCGGCCTGCTGCTCTCCAGGGGCCGGTCACAGCAGGACGGCCCGCTGCTGTAGCGCCCTGGCCTGGCTCACCCCGATGATCGCTGGGTCGGCCATGGCCCTGGGTTCGCTGTCGGTGATCGTGAACTCTTCGCTGCTGCGCCGCTACCGCCGCGCCTGGCCGAGGCGGCCTGAGCTCAGGTGCCCTGGGAGTGGGACACGTGGGGCAAACCGCCGTGGGAGGGGCGGGAATGGGACCTCTCCAGTCCCGTCCTAGGCGTCAAAGACGCTTAGTTTGAAGTTGAGGGAAGGCAGGCCCCCCAACCTCCCCTCCAGTCCGTCGATGGGTCCCCGAGGTGATGCCCTTGGTGCAGGTCCAACTCCGTTCAGGAGTGGCGGGTGTGAGCGCCATCTCCTCCTTGTTCTCTCCCTGACGCCCGGTTCTCTACTGGGTGACGGTGCAGCCGTCGATTCGAATCCCCCGCCGTGCTCTCCGGCGGGGGATTGGCGTTGCAGGCTGCTGGTACCGATGGCCATTGCCGCGGGGCCGGTGGCCCGTCGCCCATCCTGAACCTGGGGCGATCCGCTGGTGGGCCCACGACCGCAGTCCGTGGCCGCGGCTATCGCTGCAGCGAGGTCGGCTCCGATGCCAACGTCCGGAAACTCTGCCGCCAGGGCCACACCACCTCCGGGGGCTTCGGAGATGGCGGTGCCTGGGAAAGTCTGCCGCGCCGTGATGACGGCGAACCACACCGCTCGTGCTTGCGGTTGGCCGTTTTCTGTGTAAGTTGTGTGCACTTCCATCCCCACGCATGGCACTCACTGGATCTGATCTGCTGGCCAAGGTCAAGGAGCTCGGCGATGCCTCCAAGTCCGATCTGGTTCGGGCCGCCGGCTACGTGAGCACCAAGAAGGACGGCAGCGAGCGCCTCAACTTCACCGCCTTCTATGAGGCGCTGCTGGAGGCCAAGGGCGTCAGCCTTGGCGAGACCGGCGGTAAGGGCAAGGGCAAAGGCGGCCGCTCCCTGAGCTATGTGGCCAAGGTGCAGTTCAACGGCAACCTGCTGGTGGGCAAGGCCTACACCGCCCTGCTGGACCTCAAGCCCGGCGATGAATTCGAGATCAAGCTGGGCAAGAAGCAGATCCGCCTGGTGCCCGCCGGCGGCAGCGACGAGGAGGAGTGAGCTGACCGCCCAGCCGCGCCTGTTGGACGGCCCGGCCCAGGCGCCGGCCACCCTGCTGCTGGCCCATGGCGCCGGGGCCCCGATGGACAGCCCCTTCATGGCGGCGATCGCCGCCGGGCTGGCCCAGCGGGGCTGGCGCGTGGTGCGCTTTGAGTTCCCGTACATGGCCCGCAGCCGCGAGACGGGCCGTCAGCACGGACCCGATCGGATGCCGGTGCTGCAGGAGTCGTTCCGCGAGCAGGTGCAGCTGGAGCGGGCCGCCTGCCCCGAGCAGCCCCTGGTGATCGGGGGCAAGTCCATGGGCGGGCGGGTGGCCAGCCTGCTGGTGGATGACCTGGCCGCCAGCCATGGCGTGCGGGGTTGCCTGTGCCTGGGCTACCCCTTCCACCCTCCGGGCAAGCCGCAGACCCTGCGCACCGAGCACCTGGCCGGCCTGCAGACCCCCACCCTGATCGTGCAGGGGGAGCGCGACACCTTCGGGAAGCGGCCGGAGGTGGAGGGCTACAGCCTCTCGCCCCAGGTGCACCTGCAGTGGATCCCCTCTGGCGACCACAGCTTCAAGCCCACCCGCAGCTCCGGCCTCAGCGAGGAGCAGGCCCTGGCCGCGGCGGTGGCCTGCAGCCATGGGTTCCTGGCCGAGCTGCTCAAGGCCTAACGCCTGGACTCCTGGCGTTGGAGGGTTCTGGGCGCCGGCCGCAGTGGCTTCGGAATCTGCAGCTGCTGCTCCGCCCAGTGGGCGGTGAGGGCGGCCAGGAGGCTGAGGCGATCGCCGTGGATGCGCACCATGGAGAGTCGGTGATGGCTGGCCACCAGCCTGAATCGGGCCGCTGATGGGCCGTGTTCACGGGCGACAGGCGGCCCGCATCGAAAGGCACAGACCGGCTGATCCATCGATACGTTCCGGCGGGACTCGCGGCCCGCTGGTGAAGCCCTCGAGCCCCCCAGCGAGGGGCCCTCACCCACCCAGTCGCCAGCCAACTTAAGGTCGACCCCAATTACGGCGCCCTGAGCGCGTCTCCTCCTTGTCGCGACCCGCTTCCAGCCCCTGGTACGCCCTCAGCCCTGACGACTGCCTCGAGCAGCTTCAGGCCAGCCGTGACGGCCTGACCACGGCCGACTCTGCCCGTCGACTGGCGGACACCGGACCCAACCGCATCGAGCTGGCGGCGGGCCGCAGCAACCTGCAGATCCTCTGGGATCAGTTCAGCAACGTGATGCTGATCATGTTGCTGGCGGTCGCGGCCGTCTCGGCAGCGGTGTCGGTCCACCAGAAGGAGTTCCCCAAGGATGCGATCGCGATCCTGGTGATCGTAGTGCTCAACGGCCTCCTCGGCTATCTGCAGGAAAGCAAGGCCCAGCAGGCCCTGCTCGCCCTGCGCAACATGGCGCAGCCCCTGGTGCAGGTGCGTCGCGACGGCAGCTGGCAGCGCTTCAGCAGCGAACTGCTGGTGCCGGGTGACCTGATCCGTCTCGAGGCCGGCGACCGGGTGCCCGCGGATGCGCGTCTGCTGGAGGCCGCGGATCTGGGGGTGCGCGAGGCCGCCCTCACCGGCGAGACCGAAGCGGTGTTCAAGCGGCCGGAGCTGCTGATGGAGCCCGGCACTCCCGTGCTGGAGCGGCTGAACTGTCTGTTCCAGGGCACCGAGGTGGTGCGCGGCCGGGGCGTGGCGGTGGTGAGTGCCACCGGCATGGCCACGGAACTGGGTCAGATCGCTGAACTGATCAACACCGCCGGCGGCGAGAGCACCCCCCTGCAGGAGCGCCTCGACGGCCTGGCCAAGGTGCTGGTGGGCAGCGCCCTGGCTCTGGTGGGCGTGGTGGTGGCGCTCGGCCTGCTGCTGAAGCAGGACCCGCTCAACCTGCTGGAGATCTCCCTGTCGATGGCGGTGGCCATCGTTCCCGAGGGCCTGCCCGCGGTGATCACGGTGACCCTGGCGATCGGGACCCAGCGCATGGTGCACCGCGCCGCCCTGATCCGGCGTCTGCCGGCGGTGGAGGGCCTGGGTTCGGTCACCGTGATCTGCTCCGACAAGACCGGCACCCTCACCCAGAACCGCCAGGTGGTGCAGGAGCTGCGGCTCGGCACCACCAGCGTGGCCGTGGGCGGCCAGGGCTATGTCCCCCACGGTTCTTTCACCGCCAGCCCCCTCACGCCTCCTGCCGGGGCCGTGGCCGGCAGTCCCGAGGGCCTGCAGCGCCTGCTGCTTCAGGCCGCCGTGCTCTGCAGCGACGCCGAACTGCGCCAGGCCGCCGATGGCACCTGGGAGATCCTCGGCGACCCCACCGAGGGGGCCCTGTCGGTGGTGGCCGAGAAGGACGGCATCGACGATTTCGAACTGCGCAGCCATTTCCAGCGGGCTGCCGAGATTCCCTTCAGCTCCGAGCGCCAGCTGATGGCCGTGTGGATCGACGATCCCCACGGACAGCTCCAGACCCCCCTGGGCCCCACCGCGGCCGGATCCCAGCGGCTGCTGATCAGCAAGGGTGCGCCTGAAGTCATCATCGCCAGCTGCGACCGCTGGATCGACGGCTCGGGGGTGACGGCGCTCAGCTCCGATCAGCGCCAGTGGTGGATCGAGCAGGCCCGAGAGCTGGCCGCCAGCGGACTGCGGGTGTTGGCGTTTGCCTGCGCGCCCCACCATCCCAGCCCGGAGCGGGAGCTCGAGCAGCAGGTGCTGCTGGGCCTCATGGCCCAGCTGGATCCCGCCAGGCCCGAGGTGACCGAGGCCGTGGCCACCTGCCGCGAGGCCGGCATCCGGCCCGTGATGATCACCGGCGATCACCCCCTCACCGCCCGCGCCATCGGCACCACCATCGGCCTCACCACCAGCGACGGCGAGGTGATCCTTGGCCGGGAGCTGGAGGCCATGGAGGAGCCGGCCCTGCGGGAGGCGGTGGCGCGCTGCAGCGTCTACGCCCGGGTGGCCCCCGAGCAGAAGCTGCGCATCGTCAAGGCCCTGCAGGCCAATGGCCAGGTGGTGGCCATGACCGGCGACGGCGTCAACGACGCCCCGGCCCTGAAGCAGGCCCACATCGGCGTGGCCATGGGCATCACCGGCACGGAGGTGAGCAAGGAGGCCGCCGACATGGTGCTGCTCGACGACAACTTCGCCACGATCGTGAGCGCGGTGGAGGAGGGCCGGCTGGTGTATGCCAACATCCGCCGCTTTGTGAAGTACATCCTCGGCAGCAACGTGGGTGAGCTGATCACCATCGCCGCCGCCCCCCTGGTGGGGCTGATGGGTGTGCCGCTCACGCCCCTGCAGATCCTCTGGATGAACCTGGTGACCGACGGGGTTCCGGCCCTGGCCCTGGCCCTGGAGCCGGGAGAGGAGGGCCTGATGGAGCGGCCTCCGGCCCGCCCGGGTGAGTCGATCTTCGCCCGCGGCATCGGCACCTACATCCTGCGCGTCGGTGTGGTGTTTGCCGCCATCACGATCGTGATGATGGTCTACGCCGCCCGCACCGGCGCCCCCTGGCAGACCATGGTGTTCACCACCCTGTGCCTGGCCCAGATGGGTCACGCCCTCTCCGCGCGCAGCGACCTGCCCCTGTTCCAGGTGCCCCCCTTCTCCAACCCCTGGCTGCTCTGGGCTGTGGTGCTGACCAGTGGTCTGCAGATGCTGCTGCTCTACGTGCCATCCCTCTCCAGCTTCTTCGGCACCACCCCCCTGCCCCTCCACGACCTGCTGGTCTGCGTGGGCTTCAGCCTCGTGTTCTTCCTGTATCTCGAGCTGGACAAAATCTGGCGGCTGTGGCGCCGGCGGACCAACGCCAATACCTGAGTGGCGCTGGAGGGTTTCGTTGACAGCCTGGTCCAGCAGATCTCGGCAGCCGTTGAGGTCAATCCCTGGCAGGCGTACGGGCTCATCGCCCTGGCCCTGTTACTGGAAAACCTGATCCCGCCGATCCCCACGGAACTGGTGATGCCCCTGGCGGGCTTCCTGGTGCATCAGCAGAAACTGGAGCTGGTGTTCGTGATCCTGGCTGGCCTGGTCGGCACGGTTCTCGGGGCCGTGTTCTGGTACGGCGTGGGCCGCCTGATCAATGAAGAGCGGCTGGAGCACTGGCTGCGCCGCCGGGGGCGCTGGCTGGGCCTGCGGGCGGAGGATCTGGCCACCAGCCGCCGCTGGTTCGCCCGCCATGGGGCGGCGGTGGTGTTCTGGGGCCGCATCGTGCCGGGGGTGCGTCCCTTCGTGTCGCTGCCTGCTGGCATTGAACTGATGCCGCTGGGTCCGTTCCTGCTCTGGACGAGTGCGGGCAGCCTGATCTGGGTGGTGGCGCTCACCCTGGCGGGTTCGGCGCTGGGGGCCAACTACGCCCTGGTCATCGATGGACTGCTCTGGGTTGCCACCCTGGTGCGCGATGGCGTGCTGCTGATCGTGCTGGCGGCAGGGGTCTGGGTTGCGCTGCGCTGGCTCCGGAATCGACGGGGTCGTGGCTGAGGCGACCCTCCGCGCCAGCTGCGCACCGCCGCCCTGGACGGGCCAACAGAAAGGGCCCCCGGAATCCCCGGGAGCCCCTCTTGTCACTGGAATCGGGGTGACAGGATTCGAACCTGCGACCTAATGCTCCCAAAGCACTTGTGTCCCGACTAGACCCCCGATCCACTCCCATGCCAGCCCGCGCCTCCCCCTGGCAAGTGAAGTGCGTACGTATCAGCACAGGGGGACACTCGCAGATTTATCCGAGGGAGATAACACCCTTGTGTGTATTCCTCCCTATCTCCCTGCCTCCAAACCCTACCCCCAGGCACAGCAAAGCCCGGCTCGTTCGGGAACGGTGGCTGGGCTCTGCAGAGGGGAGAAGTGCGACCCACTCGCCTGCCAAGAGTATATCAGTACTGCCACAGTGGATCTGTGAATCACTAATCCCCATGCGCTGATGCAGGTCGAGAGCGTGAGCTGCGCTACTGTCTTCAACGAGTAGTTATACGACACTAGTTGGAGTAGTGTCACTAGAGGCAATTCCCCGACGCAGACCTGAACCGTGGGAAGCCATGGCAAAGCCGCTAAACCAGGAATAACGTGACAGCCGCTTCAGAGAGCAGCTATTGACCCGGCGAGCTGTAGAGGCAATAAATACACTGAGCCAGACCTCTCCCCAGAGCCCACAGAGCCCACAGAGCCCACAGAGCCCACAGAGGCCACAGGAGAGCCTCCTGAGTTTGATTCACGGAGCTGGGCCCTCAATGCCAGGGTTACTGTCCTGCTGGTCTCCCGATACGGCACCCGCTGAGCCCATAGCCAATAGAGGCCGAAGCGAGACAGATCCGCTGTGTTGTAAGGGGCCTGAAACTCGTGTTGCATATGTGTGGAACTGATGAACCCCGCCGACGCCCCGCGTAGTGGTTTGGTCACGGGCTCCAATGGAGACCAAAATAGCTTGGATCACCACTGTCTGTTCTGTTGGACAACTGGTTTACAGCGGCGTTGATTGCCATTAGACGGTCTGGCCTGACGTGAGTCGGAGGACCAAACGCGAAACAAGCCAGGGCATGGGCCTACAGAGCAGCGTGACCTTTGACGGCTAGACCAGCCGCAGGCGGAGCAGCGTTGCTCGCCCCAGCCTGATGCCTGACTGGAGGCCCCCACCATCGCCACAGCAAGAAGGAGCTTATCGAGGCTGGTGGGGAGGGCCACTTGGCAATCGACTATCTCGAGATCCTATTGGGTGAGAAGCTTGGTTTGCTGGTCAAAGTATTATTTACTGGCATCTATTCTCAGATAACAGCAGGGCCTGCCTTTTAGGCCCTGGGGCATCCTGCTTTGCGCTTGTCTGATGTGAATTCCACCCAGACTGCACATTCCGCGAATTAACCAGAAGGGGGAGCGGCTCATCGAGGCTCTGCCCGAGGAGTGGGCTTACTCAGTAACGAGCTAATCATTAGGCATCTCATTATCTGAAGTTCGATTCATATTGCAAGTGTCATATGGCTTGGTGGGCTACTCTCTTGACCGGCGTCTTGGTCGGTTGCGGATCACTAAATATCCTGATGGTAATACACCTGCGCATGACGGTCATTTCTGGCGAGGGTGATCGTGGTCTATGGCTCGGAAGTCTGGGCGCAAGCTATTGTGAACCCAGTGAAGGGCGTCACAGTCTTCTGGCATGGGATTGTCCATCCGCTTTGCCACCAGCAATGGACAGAGCTAAGCGGTTGCGGTCCCCGGATGGCTGGCTAACTCGAAAATATGAGCAAGGTCGTCGGCATTGACCTCGGCACCACCAAAAGCTGTGTGGCGCTGATGGAGGGCGGCAAGGCTATTGTGATTCCCAATGCTGAAGGACTCCGCACTACTCCTTCTGTGGTGGCTTACGCCAAGAACCAGGACAAGTTGGTAGGCCAGATCGCTAAACGTCAGGCGGTGATGAATCCCGAGAATACCTTTTATTCGGTGCAACGTTTCGTTGGACGCCTGGCCGACGAGGTGAAAGAGGAGTCGGCGGAGGTGGGTTATGGGGTGGATATGTCCGCCTTGAGCATCCGTGTACAGTGCCCCGTACTTGACAAGCAGTTTGCGCCCGAGCAGATCCTGGCCGAGGTGCTACGTAAGCTTGCTGAAGATACCAGTAAATATCTAGGCGAAAGTGTTGATCAGGTCGTGATCACTATTCCCTCGTATTTCAACGACTCCCAGCGCCTTGCTATCAAGCATGCCGGCATGATCGCAGGGTTAGAGGTGCTGAGGACGATCAGCCATCCTGTCGCCGCTGCTCTGGCCTACGGCCTCGACAAGAAGAGCAACGAGCGCATCCTGGTGTTCGACCTGGGCGGCGGCACCTTCGACGTGTCCGTGCTCGAGGTGGGCGACGGCGTGTTCGAGGTGCTCTCCACCTCCGGTGACACCCACCTGGGCGGCGACGACTTCGACAAGGTGATCGTCGATTACCTCGCCGACAGCTTCAAGGCCAACGAGGGCATCGACCTGCGCCAGGACAAGCAGGCCCTGCAGCGCCTCACCGAGGCGGCCGAGAAGGCCAAGATCGAGCTTTCCAGCGCCACCCAGAGCGAGATCAACCTGCCGTTCATCACGGCCACCCCCGAGGGCCCCAAGCACCTCGACCTCACCCTCACCCGCGCCAAGTTCGAGGAGCTGGCCTCCAAGCTCATCGACCGCTGCCGCGTGCCGGTGGAGC
Organism: Vulcanococcus limneticus LL; assembly: GCF_943369875.1. Lineage (GTDB taxonomy): Bacteria > Cyanobacteriota > Cyanobacteriia > PCC-6307 > Cyanobiaceae > Vulcanococcus > Vulcanococcus limneticus_A. The sequence goes on along the minus strand of NZ_CALROT020000007.1, from coordinate 4 downwards.
AGGC
>NZ_CALROT020000006.1:0-197266 GCF_943369875.1 Vulcanococcus limneticus LL | reverse complement strand
GCCAGCACCAAGAGCGAGGGGATGGGCATCGGCCTCTACGTGGTGCGCTGCGCCGTGGACAACCACAACGGCAGCCTGGAGATCGGCCGCTCCGACCTGGGCGGCGCCTCGGTGCGGCTGCGCTTCCCGCTGGCGACCCAGGCCTGAGGACTGCGCAGGGGCCTGAGCCGACCCCCCTGGGCTGCCCCGCTCAGGCCGCCGCTCGGATCAGGCCACGGCCGCCGCGGCGCTGGCGGACCCCAGGTCGGGCTGCAGCCGCTGCTGCGCCGCCTCGATCAGGCCGCGGAACAGGGGGTGGGGCCGGCCGGGGCGGGAGAGGAATTCCGGGTGGTACTGGCAGGCGGCGAAGAAGGGGTGGTCCTTCAGCTCGATCAGCTCCACCAGGCGGCCATCCGGGGAGGTGCCGCTGATCTCGTAGCCCGACTCCAGGAACAGGTTGCGGTAGGCGTTGTTGAACTCGTAGCGGTGGCGGTGCCGCTCGTAGACCACCGCATCGCCGTAGAGGCGGTGGGCCAGGGTGTCCGGCACCAGGCGGCAGGGGTAGACGCCCAGGCGCATGGTGCCGCCCAGGTCCACCACGTCCTGCTGTTCCGGCAGCAGGTGGATCACGGGATGGGGCGTGTCGGCATCCAGCTCGGCGCTGGTGGCGCCCACCAGGCCGGCCTGGTTGCGGGCCCACTCGATCACGGCGCACTGCATCCCCAGGCACAGGCCCAGGAACGGCACCCGCTGCTCGCGGGCCCAGCGGATCGCCGCCACCTTGCCGTCCACGCCCCGGTTGCCGAAGCCGCCCGGCACCACCACCGCATCCATGCCCGCCAGCAGGGCCTCGGCGCCCTGGTCCTCGATCTGCTCGGCGCAGATCCAGTGCAGATCCAGCGAGGCGTCGCGGTCGATGCAGGCGTGGCGCAGGGCCTCCACCACCGAGAGGTAGGCGTCGTTGAGCTGCACGTACTTGCCCACCAGCGCCACCTTCACCACCGGACCGGGGTTGCGCAGCTTGTGGACCAGTTCGGCCCAGCGGGCCATGTCGCTGTCGTGGTCCTTCAGGTCGAGCAGCTCCAGCACCTCGCGGCAGAGCCCTTCCTGCTCCAGGGCAATCGGCACCGCATAGATGCTGTCGGCATCGAGGGCCTGGATCACGGCCCGGCTGCCCACGCCGCAGAAGCCGCCGATCTTGGCCCGCAGGTCCTCGCTGATCTCCCGGTCGCTGCGGCACACCAGCACGTCGGGCTGGATGCCGATCGAGCGCAGCTCCTTCACCGAGTGCTGGGTGGGCTTGGTCTTCAGTTCGCCCGAGGTGCCGATGTAGGGCAGCAGGGTCACGTGCACGTAGGCCAGGTCCTGGCGGCCCACGTCGCCCCGGAACTCGCGGATGGCCTCCAGGAACGGCAGCGACTCGATGTCGCCCACGGTGCCGCCGATCTCGGTGATCACCACGTCCGCGCCGCTGTTGGCCGCCACCCGGTGGATGCGCTCGCGGATCTCGCCGGTGATGTGGGGGATCACCTGCACCGTGCCGCCGTTGTAGTCGCCCCGGCGCTCCTTGTTGATCACCGCCTGGTAGATCGAGCCGGTGGTCACGCTGTTCAGGCGCGACATGGCCGTGTCGGTGAAGCGCTCGTAGTGGCCCAGGTCGAGGTCGGTCTCAGCGCCGTCCTCGGTGACGAACACCTCACCGTGCTGGTACGGGCTCATCGTGCCCGGGTCCACGTTCAGGTAGGGGTCGAGCTTGAGGATCGAGACGCTGTAGCCCCGGCTCTTGAGCAGCCTCCCCAGGCTGGCGGCCACGATCCCCTTGCCGATGCTGGACACCACGCCACCGGTCACGAAGACGAATTTGGCCATGGCACCTCGGGCGACCCTTCAATTTACCGATCGTCATGGGGAGGATCGCGGCGGGCCTGCGACTCCGGCGGCTCGGCGCCTGCGGGGCGGGCGATAGCCGCCTCCGTCGCAGGCCCGCCGCGAGGCGGGAGGGGGCGAGGCCTCGGGCGTGCTGGCGTGCCTGGGTCTGGCGGGGAGTCGGGGCCTGCCTTGGCGCTCGGGCGGCTGCCCGCTGGCCGTTGGACCTGGCGTTGGCCTCTGATGTGGGAGGCCAGGCGTCCCTGCGTCCTCTCCCCCATGCCCCCCCACCCCATGGGGGCTGGAGGGCTGAGCCGGGCGCCGAGCCGAAGGCGGGATTCCAGCCCAACGGGCTGGCGCCCGCCGCAGGCCGGTGCCCGGCTCAGCCCTCCAGCAGGCTCCGCAGCATCCAGGCCGTCTTCTCGTGCACCTGCAGCCGCTGGGTGAGCAGGTCGGCGGTGGGTTGGTCGTTGGCGGCTTCCGCCAGGGCGAACACGCCGCGGGCGGTGCGGGCCACGGCCTCATGGCCCATCACCAGCTCCTTCACCATCTCCAGGGCGGGGGGCACCCCCTCGGTTTCGGGGATCGAGGCCAAAGCGGCGAAGGTGGCGCCACCGAAGGGGGCGGGATGGCCCAGGGCGCGGATGCGCTCGGCGATCACATCGAGGGCGGTCCAGAGCTCCGTGTACTGATCCATGAACATCAGGTGGAGCGTGTTGAACATCGGCCCGGTCACGTTCCAGTGGAAGCCGTGGGTCTTGCCGTAGAGCACATAGGCATCGGCCAGCAGCCGGCCCAGGCCCGCGGCGATGGCCTGGCGCTGGTCGGCGGGGATGCCAATGTCGATCGGGGGTGCGGCGACGGCGGGGGCCTTGGCCATGGTCCTGTCCGGAGTCAGTCCGGGGTGGAGATGGCTCCGTTCTAGGCGCCTGTCGCGCATAGATCCCGGCCACCCTCTCCACAGACGTCCTTGAATTCGCCTGGATCCCAGTTGCCGCAATCGATCTGGGAGAGAGAATGGGCTCATGCCCATGACCTTCCGCCCCTGGACCCCGGAACAGACGGCCTTGCTGCCGCCATCACCGAGTGACTGGCTGTCGGACGACCACCAGGTGCAGTTCCTGCTGGATCTGATGGATGAGCTGGATCTCTCCGCGATTGTCATCCCTGCTCAGAGCAAGGATCCCCGTGGGGAGAAGGGTTTTGATCCTCGGATGATGGCGATGCTGCTGTTCTACGCCTACTGCGTCGGCATCGTCTCCTCCCGCAAGATCGAGCGGGCCTGCTACGAGGATCTGGCCTTCCGGGTGCTCACCGCCAACCAGCAGCCGGATCACAGCCGCATCAGTGAGTTTCGCCGCCGCAACCTCGATGCCCTCAAGGGTCTGTTGTTCAGTTCCAGCGCCGGGGAGATGCCCACGGTGATGACGATGGATGCGGGGTACTGGAGCGAGGACAACACCAAGCTCTGCGCCGATCAGGAGATTGACGCGTCCATCGCGACTGGCCGGCGGCCGCATGTCAGCCGCTGCCGCCGAAACGGGGGCTGTTGCCCAGAGATGCCGATGCCAGAACCCGCATGGCACGCAAGCTCACATGCAAGAAGGGATCAGCGATCTACACCCAACGCAAGGTGATCGTGGAGCCGGTGAATCGGCAGATCAAGGAGGCCAGGAGGCTCAGGCGATTCCTGCTGCGTGGCCTTGAGATGCTCGATGGCGAGTGACACCTGATCGCGGCCACGCACAACCGGCTCAAGTTGTTCCGATACCGGCATTCACAGCAACAGGCGCTGGGTCGGGCGGGTGGGGGCTACGTGATGAAGGGCGATTGCCCTGGCAGCAGAAGCCAGGGCTGATCACTGACCTTCCATCGCCACACCAGACGGATAGGATGCCGCATGCATCTGGCTGACAGATGGCGTGGGCCAGCTCGGCTGGTCTGCGGCGGCTCTATTGGCAACAAACTCCTAGGGCGTCACTTCGCCGTAGCCTCAGGATATCTTTGTCAGATAACCACTCTCTGAGTTCTGGAATGAATATTCTCACTGACTCTGTCCCCCTTGGGCAGCCCCTTCCCTGGGCTGTCTGATAGGCGTGCCATCTGTTTTGATGCGAAAGAGCATGTAAGGTTGAACCCTCCTGTCGGTACCATTATGGAATATTTGCTGCCGATTTAATTGATTTGCCGTGAAGTAAAGATACCCGTCATCAGCCAATGATAAGCTATCTGGCCAAATCACCTCTGGGCCAGAGACTATAGTTTGAACGCTCTCGATCGATCCACTATAGCGGTGAATGGCGTTGTGCTCGTAGTCAGTCAGGTAAATGCGACCCTGGCTATCAGCTTCCAGGCCATCTGATGCTCCTCCTACTTGACCGTGGTCCACCACCATGGCCTGCAGTGATTGCTCATTAACTGCCCGGTTGATCAATGATGCCGTTGAAATGCTGTATAGATGGCGGCTGGTCAATGAGCGAAAATATAATGTTTTGCCGTCGGCCGACACAGCAATACCATCTGAGCCAACATTAAATCGCTTGGCTTGCTTGCCCCGCTCTCTGAGCATGAGGATCTCTGATTCCACGACCGGATAGAAATCTGGATCGGACATCGTAAAGCGTGTTTTCCCAAGCCTTCGCCAATTCTCGCCTGTGCCAAGATTTACTATAATAATGCCGCCATTACTTGAGGAATCAGTAATGAAGGCATAGCCTGCTGTTCCCTTGGCCATCATAAAGCGAACATCATTGAGATATGTGCCAGGCTCAAGTGCAGATTCTTCAATCGTGATTGTTCTGCTGACCTGATTTGTCTTTAGGTCAATCGCGATTAGTTTCGGCCCTCCGTATGAGATTGGCAGTGGCTGAGCGCTGCCAGTATCCACAATCCAAAGTGTGGATCCTGTCGGGTCAATGACAACGCTCTGCGCGGATACGATCCTCTGGCTCTGTGTTTCTCTGCTTCCTTGTTGATTCAGCTTCTCGTTTGGGTAGGCAACCGGCTTGCCATTAACGATTTCGCCAACTGTGAATTCAACCAAATCCCCCCACCGGGGATAATTGATGAAGATTCTGCCCGTTGAGGATACCGCGACACCTGTTGGCATTGCCCCCCTGATCTGGGCCACAGGCTCCACATTGCCAATGCGCTCCTGCTTCGCAATTGGCGTTGCTAGTCCTGCAGCACTGCTCATCGTTGCGACCGAAACCAGCAAGGTATGGTGCAACCAGGTCAGCTTAGACATGCTGCTTAAAGATTAGACAAGCATACCCAGGTTATCTCCTTCCCCTCGCAGCGATTCAAAAATGCTGATCCCCTCAAGATCTTCCGAAGAAATCTCAAGATAGGATCGGCGTCATTGGTGGCTTAGAGTCTTGCGGACACTATGGTCGTGCATAGAGATGACTGATGATGTCCGCACTGGTTGCCACTTCATCAGTGCATGACTCTGCGCTTTCCTTGTTTTGACCGGAGTTGATCGCAAGCCTTGCCCCCCCCCTTTTTTTTCTCTCTCTAGCGCGCAAAACCACCTTCGAGGGCGTAGAGACCGGCTTGCATATTCATTGAATTCATCAAAGCCTTCATCTCATCGATGGCACTTGCAGGAGCAATGACGTACAGGCTTTCAAGTGTCAGCATCGAGAAGAAGTCCCCGATAATGTCGTCTACGCTTTGAAGGTGTGCCTTGAAGCCTTCAATGTCTGTGTAGCTCTCTCGCAAGAAGAGCTTGTCCCCCATGTAGGCCATACTGAAGATTTCTGTGCCTGGCTCGCTCTCTGCGCGTTCGATAATCACTCGAAGCAGGGCGCGAATGTCCTGCTCTCTACCTGGCTTGATTTGAAAGGCTGGATAAACGCTGATGCAACCGTCGAGCCTTTTCATGTAAATACTTTTTTTATTTTTCTAGATCACCTGCCTGCGGCTGTCATTGTTTTTGTGGCATTGCTTCATCAAGTCGCTTGCGTGCCGTCAGTGTGTAGGCATGGTTCAGCTGCGGCAGATCGCAGCCGAGCAGATCCGCTGGGGTCGGCGCAGGGCGTATCGCCTGCGGTGGCGTGAAGGCTGGACCGCATACCACACGCGGCTGCAGCGGCTTTGGTGGTCTTCGCAAGGGCTGGGTGTAGCCCGTGGGCCTTTGCAAAGCCACTGAACTTCCAGTTTGAAGCCAGACACCCCCAATTCCTCAGCGTGATCGTCGCTCACTACCGCCGCCCATGCCTGCCGATCCGGCTGGGCAGGCGCTGCAAGGCCAAGGAGGACGAGGGGGTGGTGAAGCGACTCACCAGTATCAACCCGGCAGTACCAGCACGGCCACCATCGAGCCAGGATCGCCTTGGCTGAACGGAGCTGCCAAGTCGTAAGAGTTTCACTCGACGACGTCTACAGGCCACAGTCGGCCCTTCAGGGGCGTCAGCACCAGGGGGTCGCTCAGCAGCTGTTGCCTACCCTCCCCCTCATTCGGCCTGGGCCAATGAAGTGGGGGTGCGTCAAGCCGAGCGGGACTGCATGGGCGACCTCGACGTGTTGCCCGGGGGAGGACTGCTGCTCTGGAGGAGCCCAACCGGCACCTGGGACTGTGCCATCGGTCGCACCAACCAGCAGCCCGGGCGATGCCGGTCCCCATGGAATTCCCTGCACGTGGGGCCACTGACCCTAAGGCCCATGCAACCGGTGCGCAAAACCTTGAGATCCTCCTCGGCCTGGGGCTGTCCGCCGGCGTCATCGCCGCCACGATCCTTCTGCTCCCCCAGGAACTGGCACATCACCAGCCCCACGCCGGTGGACAGCATTCGGGGAGCCGCGAAGGGGGTGAGGGCGGCGAAGGTGGAGCGGGTGGGACTGCCCCGCAGTGACCAGCGATGTGGATCTGCTCGTGGTGCTGGGTCAGAAGCTGGGGCATCTGCTGGTGGCCTGGGAGCTGATCGACCAGGGCCAGATTCTCCAGCACGCCGACCACCCCGAGTGGTGTAGGGCTGTTGCCGCCCACGCAGGCGCCATCCAGGTCGAGCGTCTCCAGGTACACCGCTCGGATCACCGAAACGGCTCCTTCCAGGCCGATGGCGATGGCGAGCTCGCCGATGGGCCCTGCAGGCCGTGAGGTGAGGACCATCAGCCCGACCAGCAGTGCCAGCTGGGAGTCTGTCGCCCATTGGTGCTTCAGGCCTGAGCGCACAGATGGCTCCGGCACGCTCGCCCTCTCTGGTGTCAGCGTTGGGGATGCCACTCAGGTCGTGCTTGCTGGCGTTAGCGCGGATCTTGGTGCCATCCAGCGCCACCTGGCCCAAGCTCACCAGCCCAGCTTTCTGGCAGATCTTGAGGACCTGGACCAACAGTTCAGCCAGGGCGCCCAGATGGTGGCGGCGAAACTCACTGATGCGGCTGTGGTCCGGCTGCTGGTTGCCGGTGAGCACCCGGAAGGCGGCGTCTTCCCAGCAGGTCTTCTCGATCTTGCGGGAGCTGGGCAGCCCGACGCCGTAGGCGTACAGGAGCAGCACTACCATCATCCGCGCGTCGTAGGCCTTCTCGCCCCGGGGATCCTTCTGCCGGTAAGCGGCGTGAATGGCCTCAAGATCCAGCTCTGCGGCCAGATCCAGCAGGAAGAACACCAGTTGGTTCTCCGGCAGCCACTCCACCGGCGACGGCGGGAAGAGCAGGGTCTGCTCCGGGTTCCAGGGGCGGAACGACTTGGGCTTGACCATGCCCAAGTCTCCCCTCCAGAACCGTTGCAGTCACTACGATCTGGGCGGATTCAGGGGCGTCTGTGGAGAGAGTACGCGGGGTCGACGCGCGACAGGCTCCTAGCCGATGCTCTGCCGCCTGCCACCAGCGGCCTGCAGCAAATCGGGTGTGCTTGGCCGGCTGAGTTCCAGGCCCGGCCCCCCGGTCCCGGCCCGCTCGGATCCTGTCCAGGCCTGTCGCCGGACCGCTCAGCCCAGGTCCAGCAGGTAGTCGTGCACGCGGCCGCGGCGCTGGGGCTGGCGCAGCTTGTGCAGCGCCCGCGACTCGATCTGCCGCACCCGCTCCCGTGAGAGCTGCAGGCCCTCGCCGATCTGGGAGAGGGTCTGGGGCGTGTCGTCCTCCAGGCCGTAGCGCAGGCGGATCACGGCCGCCTCGCGGCTGCTCAGTTCCTCCAGCAGCGCCTCCAGGTCGGCGTGGAGCTGCTCGCGGCTGAGCTGCTGCTCCGGGGTGGCGTGGTGGTCCTCCAGCAGGTCGCCCAGCTCCGTGTCCTGGCCCTGGCCCACCCGCGCCTCCAGCGACACCGCGCGCGGCACCCGCAGCAGGGTGAGGCGCACCACCTCCTCGCTGAGACCCAGCTCCTGGGCCAGATCCGCCACCGAGGCGATGCGCCCCTTCTCACTGGCGATCTGGCGCTGGGCCTTCTTGATCCGGTTCAGCTTCTCCGTCACGTGCACCGGCAGCCGGATCGTGCGGCTCTGGGTGGCGAGGGCGCGGGTGATGCCCTGGCGGATCCACCAGTAGGCGTAGGTGCTGAAGCGGAAGCCGCGGGTGGGGTCGTACTTCTCTACGGCCCGCTCCAGGCCGAGGGTGCCCTCCTGCACCAGGTCCAGCAGTTCCAGGCCGCGCTGCTGGTACTTCTTGGCCACCGCCACCACCAGCCGCAGGTTGGCCTGGATCATGCGGTCGCGGGCGCGGCGGCCCCGGTGCAGGGCCTGCTTGAGCTCGGCCACACTCAGCCCCAGGCACCCGGCCCAGGCCCCGTAGCCCTCCTGCCGCAGCTCCCGCAGCTCACTGGGGCTCAGCCCGGCCTGCTCCGCCCACTGGGGCACGCTGGGCCAGTGGCCCAGCTGGGAGGCCAGGCGCCGCTGGCCGTCCTCCAGATCGATCAGCCGGGCCAGGGCCGGGGTGCCTTTGGCCAGCTCGCCCCGCCCCGCCAGCAGCCGCTCCCGCCCCTGCACCAGGCGGGCCAGGGTGAGCTCCTCTTCCTGGCTGAGCAGCTCCACCCGGCCGATGTCCTGCAGGTAGAGGCGCACCAGATCGGGGCTGCCGCGGCGTGGGCTGGGGCTGTCCTCGGTGCGGGAAGCGGTCTGGGGCACCGGGCCTGGAGGAACGGGGGACAGTCCCAGGCTCGGGTCTCAGTTGAGAAGGTGTGGCAAATCCCGGGTTTCTGTTCGGGATCGCGCCGCCTCAGTCCTCGTCCTCCACCCAGGTGCTGGCCACGTGCAGTTCCTCCAGCTGCTTGGTGGACACGCCGCCGGGGGCGCCGGTCATCAGGCAGCGGGCCTGCTGGGTCTTCGGGAAGGCGATCGTGTCGCGGATCGACTCCTCGCCCGCCAGCAGCATCACGATGCGGTCCACGCCGTAGGCCAGGCCGCCGTGGGGTGGGGCGCCCATGTCCAGGGCCTCCATCAGGAAGCCGAACTGGCGGTTGGCCTCCTCCAGGGGCAGGCCGATGGTCTGCAGCACCTGGCGCTGCAGGGCCGAATCGTGGATGCGCAGCGAGCCGCCGCCCAGCTCCAGGCCGTTGAGCACCAGGTCGTAGGCCTGGGCGCGGGCGGTGGGCAGGGTCTCGGCCCAGCGCTCGGGATCGGCCCCGAGGTCGCCTGGGTTGGGGGCGCAGAAGGGGTGGTGCAGGGCCTCAAGGCGGTTCTCGTCGGCGTTGAACTCGAACATCGGGAAGTCCACCACCCAGAGGAAGTTCCACTGGTCGTTGTCCCGGTCGGGCTTCACCAGGCCCAGCTCGCGGGCCAGGAACTGGCGCACCCGATCGAGAGCCTTGTTCACGGTGGCGGTGTCGCCGGCGCCGAACAGCAGCAGGGTGCCGGGCTCGGCGCCGGTGCGCTCCAGCAGCTCGGCCTTCGCCTGCTCGGAGAGGTTGTCCTTGATGGCGCCGATCGTGTCGATCTCGCCGCCCTCACGCACGCGGATGAAGGCCAGGCCGCCGGCGCCGGCCGCCTGGGCCTCGCTGAACACATCACCGCCCGGCTTGATGCGCACGTTGCTGATGGCGTCGTTGCCGCCGGGCACGGCGATCACCTTCACCGAGCCGCCGGCGGCCACGGCGCCGCTGAACACCTTGAAGCCCATGGTGGCCACCAGGTCGCTCACGTCGGTGAGCTCCAGCCCGTAGCGGGTGTCGGGCCGGTCGGTGCCGTAGCGCGCCATGGCCTCATGCCAGGTGAGACGCGGGAAGGGCCGCGGCAGCTCGATGCCCTTGACGGCCTTCCAGATGCTGGCGATCAGGGCCTCGTTGAGCTCCAGGATCTCCTCCTGGCCCATGAAGCTCATCTCGATGTCCAGCTGGGTGAATTCCGGCTGGCGATCGGCGCGCAGGTCCTCGTCGCGGAAGCAGCGGGCCACCTGGTAGTAGCGCTCCAGGCCGCCCACCATCAGCAGCTGCTTGAACAGCTGCGGCGACTGGGGCAGGGCGAACCACTCGCCGCCGCAGACGCGGCTGGGCACCAGGTAGTCGCGGGCGCCCTCGGGGGTGGAGCGGGTGAGCACAGGGGTCTCCACCTCGATGAAGCCCTGGTCTTCGAGGAAGCGGCGCATGGCCTGCACGGCCTGGTGGCGCAGGCGCAGGTTGCCGTTCATGCGCTCGCGGCGCAGATCCAGATAGCGGTGGCGCAGCCGCAGCTCCTCGCGGGTGTTCTCCTCGTCGTGCACCGACACGGCGAAGGGCAGGTTGCCCTTGACGCTGTTCAGCACGGTGATGCCGCTGGCCAGCACCTCCACGGCGCCGGTGGCCAGGCGCTCGTTGATCGATTCGGCGGGGCGGGCCCGCACCTTGCCCGTCACCTGAATCACCGTCTCGTTGCGCAGGTGTTCGGCTACGGCGAAGGCGTCCGCGCCCAGGTCCGGGTCCACCGTGATCTGCACGGTGCCGCTGCGGTCGCGCAGGTCGATGAAGATCACGCCGCCGTGGTCGCGGCGCCGGTCCACCCAGCCGCAGAGCTGCACCGCCTGGCCGGCGGCATCGGGGCGCAGATCGCCACATCCATGGCTGCGCATGCTGGAAATGCGTGGGAAAGGGCGATTGTCCCATTTTGGCTGCAAGGCCCGGGTGGCTAGCCTGTTGACAAAGAGCAACAGGGGCTGCTCGCTGCCATGACGCAGCCCGTGAATCAGCACTAAGCTGCACAAAACGGAAGTCTTGATTCGCAGACTTCTTACCTTGAAGCCTTGAAGCGTGTCCGCACCAAATATAAGTAAATCTTTCGATTCTGTCCTCGACCGATGGGATCGTGCCCGCAATAGTCTCCGCTTCCGCCTGACGACACGCGTTGTCGTGCCAATGCTGATTTGTTTTGGCGTGGGCAATGTTGTCTTGTACGCCATTGCAAAAGAGCGGCTTATTAGCAGTCAGCAGGCTATGGAGCAGCGACGCGCTCTGATCTTGGATCGTTATTTCAGTGCCTGGGAGAAAGACGTTCGCGAAATGTTGCGTTCACTGAGTCTGAGTCCGGATATCCGTTCAATGACACCTGCACGTGCTCAGAGTGTTCTTTCTCCCGTCTATCCGCTTGCGCCGCTCCGTAATTGGCGCCTCTGGAAAGCTGACGGATCGCTGATCTCTCATACGGGGATTGTGACGAATATCCCCCTGCAGCAAATCCGAATCCGTCAGGATCTCGGCTTCCAGGGAGCTTTGCAGGGACGCTTCAATTTTCAGATTTCGGCTATCCAGTTGGGAAGTCGTCTTGATGCCTGTCTTCAGGCCAACCAGCCGATCTACAGCCTCACCAATCCGGCTGTCGTTGATGGTGTGCTGTCTTTCTGTTTGCCTCTATCGAAGCTGGGCGAGGACTCCGGATTGCTCCTGCTGGGCGGGGAAGGTGAACTTGGTCAATCAGGTATTCCTGTTGGTTGGATTGAAGCTCATAAGGGTAAGTATGCCGGTCGATCGTTCTTTCTTCTAAATCGTCATGGCAATCTTGTTTTCCCGGTCAATTCGGGATCTCGATTCAGTCACCTTTCTCTGCTTACTCCGAAGAATGTGATGGCGAGCCCATGGGCTCCTTTTGTGGATCTCGCGAGGAAAGTACCGCCCTACTCCGGCTTTCGTCGTGTGGTTGTTCAGGGCGTCACTTTCTATATCCTTACCTTGCCGGTTTCGCCTGAATGGCTCAGTGTCACCTTGATTGACCAGGACACAATCCTGGCTCCAGTGCGACGCAATCTTCGAGGTCTGGTCCTGGCCCAGGCCATTACACTTCTGGTTACTTCGATGGCCATTGCGCTGGCCTGCGGTCGCGTCTCTAGGCCAATCAAGAATGCTGGCATTGCAATTAAATTGATCAGTGATGGCAATTTTGACGTGCATCTCCCTGAGCGCTACCCAGGAGAGTTGGGTGAGCTGTATACCAGCATCAATGAAACTGGTGGACGGCTTAAAGAACTGCTGAATCAGGCCCTGGCTCATGCTGTCACTGATCAACAGCTGGAGACGGCTAAATCAATTCAACGAAGCTTCATCGTTCAGGCACTGCCGCGTCTCGATGGCATTGAGGTCTCGGCCTTCTTCGATCCCGCCTATGAAATTGGCGCTGATTGGTATGATGCCTTGGCGGATGGGGATAGTGTTTATCTGGCTGTTGCCGACGTCTGTGACAAGGGCGTTGCTTCGGCTCTGTTCATGAGTGTATTTAGAACTCTTGTTCGCTATGGGCTCGGCAACATGGTTGAGCAGCAGCACTCTGAGCAGTCGCTGGCCAAAGTGGTTTCTTTGGTCAATGACTATATGGTCGCAAATCATGGCGACACATTAATGTTTGCCACAATGTTTATCGCTCGTTTCTGCCCCAGCAGTGGTCGGCTGAGTTATGTCTCTGCGGGGCATGAAGCGCCTTTGCTGCGCAGGGGATCGCAGTGCCAGAGGCTTGATGCGCCTGGCCCGGCGATGGGGTTGTTCCCTGGTGCTGTATACAAACTCGGCCATGTCCAACTGGAGCCAGGTGATGCTTTGGTTGTCTTCTCGGACGGCATCATCGATGCGCGTTCTCCGGCTGATGAATCGTTCACCCTCGATAGGCTGGAAGACCTTCTGTTGACCATGGCGGAACATCTGACTGCAGATCAGATAGCCAATGAGATTCGCTCACGGGTGAAGGCTCATATGAATGGGGCATCGCAGTTTGATGACATGACACTGATGGTGATGCGTGTGGTCCCAACGTGACAGGCTCCCTGATAGGTCCAGCTCGAAGCTCAGCGCAACGCTCGATTGTGATTCCGCAATACACTCACGGCCGCTGCTTCCCCGTTGTTCCCTTGATGTTGCTCAACTTGGCCACACCTGGGCATGTCGTCTATGCCTCGATTCGCCGGAGGTGTCGTGCAACAGTGATCTTATGACTGTGGCCAGAACTACTAAGCCGCACCCTTATTGGAGGGGCATGCCAGGGGTGGTCTTCATAAGATATTTGTTAAGGGTCTGGACTGTTTGGCGGTGATTCGTGAGACTTATGGTCATGAGATTCTCGCTCATCTTTCTATGGGGATGTGCGAACCCATGAGTTGCTTCTTGAACGCATAGTCCATGCTGCTTCAGTGATCATCAATAGTCTGTTGAGGAGCTGATTGGCTTCTCCGCCGCCGGGATTCTTCGCGGCCTGTCTTGATCTCGTGGCTTGTTGGGGCAGTCCTCACCTGTTTTGGTTAGAGCGTGCTGCCGAGGTTGTTGTTGATTGTGCCGGTGTCGACGCCCTGGGATTATATAAGGTTGGGTTTGATTGAATGCATGGTCTCAGCCGCGACCGTGCCGTTGCCGACTGAGGTGGTCGCCTTTTACTGGACAGCCTCGGTCCCTGAAATCGTTAACTCCGGGCGGGAGGAACAGTGTTCGGTCTCAGTGTAGAACGCATGGGGAGTCCGGCCTCCCAAAGAGCTATGGGGTCTTACATGGCAGTACCTCCATAGGAAGCGGGCCAGACATTTCTCAGCCTCCCAGCCATCACTGTACGCACGCAGATAGACATCCTCATACTTGACCGTCCTCCACAGCCGCGCAACGAGGATATTGTCGTAGCAGCGCTTTCGGCCTGACCAGCTGATCCTGATCTCTTCCGCCTGCAGCCGGCCCACGAAGTCGGATGAGGTGAACTGGCATCCTTGGTCGGAGTGGAAGATCTCCGGCCTGCGGCCATCGCTGAGGGCCATCTCCAGGGCGTCCAGACAGAATTCCGTGTCCAGGCTGTTCGACAGCTTCCAGCTGAGCACATGTCTGGAATGGAGATCCATGATCGCCACCAGGTACAGGAATTCCTTCTGCAGTGGGATGTAAGTGATGTCGGTGGCCCACACCTGATCCACCGCCGTGATCTGCTTGAGATCCACCAGGCAGGGAAACTGCTCGGAGTGATCGCCGGGCATCGTGGTGCGTGGCCTCTGATAGATCGCCCGTAAACCCATGCGGCGCATGAGGTTTCGCACTCTGTCGCGACTGATCGGGATCCCTTCTCGCGCCAGGTAATCGACCATCCGGCGGCTGCCGCTGCAGGGATCATCCAGGTACAGCGCATCGATCCTGGCCATGATCCGCAGCGTCGATTCACGCACCGGCGTCGGCCGGTAGTAGAGCGTGGATCGCGGCAAGCCCAGCAGCGCACACTGACGGCTGATGCTGAGATCAGGATGGTCGTGATCGACCAAGTTTCGCAGTTCACGGGCCTCAGAGCAGCTGAGACTTTTTTTGAGCCACTCCAGTTCCATCTGCAGCCGCCCGATCTGCTGGGACAGCTCGGCTTCCTTTGCCTGCCCCTCCTCCTTGTCCTTGCTCTTCTTGCCGCGGGTGAATAGCTCGCTGGCTCCATCCAGCAGCTGCCGCTACCACTGGCTCACCTGAATGGGATGGATGGCGTGATCAGCTGCGATCTCCTGGATCGTCTTGCGGCCACTGATCGCCTCCATGGCGACCCTGGCCTTGAACTCGGGTCTGTGAGTGCGGCGCTTGCTCATCGGAGGGAGCCCCTTTCAGGGGCGGTACCCCATCTCAGTGGCTAACGATGGGGGCTGTCCAGGAAAGCCAGACCACCTCAGACCCGGTGCTGAGCACGCTGCTGCTAACGGTGATGCTTGCCCGTCTGGATGCCTCTCTCTGCCACATGGCCAGAACCCGGAGGTAAGCTGTGCCTATCATTATGAAACGCCCATTTTTGTGGATTACGCTTTCGGCACTGCAAGGATGAAGCGACGCAGCTTTCTGGCGCTGGGTGCTTCAGCTGCTTTGTTGGCGGCCTGCAGAAATGGGTCAACCGGTGGTTCGCGCTCTGATCGTCCCTTGGAGATCTGGTGGTCAGAGGGATATTACCCAGAAGAGGTTGATGCTATCCAGCTGATTGCTAATCGTTGGCAAAAGCGAGTTGGAGTCGATGTCAATCTGTCCTTATTCAGTGAAGCCGATCTTATTAGTCGAGCCAGTGCAGCTGCACGTGGTGGCCCACAGCCAGACATCCTCTATGGATATGGATTGGGCAATATGGGAGTGCCCCGCCTGGCGTGGGAAGGCTTGCTTGCCGATCTCAGTGAACAGGTTGAGCCCTTGAAGGCAGAGCTGCTGCCGGGTATCCTGCAGTCTGTGACATACCACAATCGGCGTGATCGCAACCGAGCGATCTATGCCATTCCGATATCACAACAGTCGGTCAACATTCATTACTGGAGCGACCTGCTTGCACAGGCTCGCATCGGCACGGCCATACCGTCTGGCTGGACAGCGTTCTGGTCTTTCTGGAAAGAGGCTCAGGCGGGGTTGCGTCGTCGGGGCTTCGCTGACGTCTACGGCATGGGTTTGCCGATGTCGACTTTGGCCAATGACACATCTGATATCTTCGAATACATACTGGAGGCCCATGGTGCTGTTCTGGTTGGTTCAACGGGTCAGTTGCGAACCAACGATCCGCAGGTTATTCGGTCTGTTGTGTCCGCGCTGGCGGATTACACCAGTCACTATCGCGATGGCAGCGTTCCTCCAGGTTCGGTCGCCTGGTCGGATGCCGATAACAACGCCAATTTTCTAGGTGGTCTGTCATTGATGACCCTGAATCCAACCTTGTCGATCCCAGGGTCGCAGGTGGCTGATGAGCTGACGTATTACCAGAGGCTCAGCAGCTCTCCCTGGCCGCAGACCCTCAGTGGGGAGCCGATGCCGTCGATTCCGCTGGTCAATCAACTGGTGGTCTTTGCCAGATCGCCGCGTCTTTCCCTGGCCAAGGAATTTGTCACTGAGCTGTTGCAGGCCGCCAACCTCAGTCTGTTTTTAAAGGGTTCGCAGGGGCGCTTTCTGCCTGTGATCAAGCCATTGCTGGATCAGTCTTTCTGGAAGGGAGATCAAGATCCGCACATGTCAACGGCTCGACAGGTGCTTAATCGCAGACGACAGCCTTATACGGTTCTGAATCCAGCCTATAGTGAGGTCCTGCGTCAAAAAGTCTGGGGGGAGGCAATTCAGGCGGTTGCGCAGAACCGACTACCGGTCACGCAAGCTGCCGATGACGCGATGAAGACGATTGAGGCCATCTTTCACGACTGGTGGCGCTAATGCGCTCGATTATCCAGGTTGGTCTGGTTGGCATCCGTATGACCAGTGGATTGTCTTCAGCTGTCTATGACTGGTAGAAGGAACTTCCCCTCCGTTTCCACAATGCAAGAGAAGAGAGGATCGCCGCGTCCAGTTGAGTGAATCCTGGCCGGTGGCGTCGGGGCGCAGATCGCCGCATCCGTGGCTGCGTATGCTTCAGGGCAAGTTCCCATGGCGGATTCAATCCATCCGCGCTCCGGCGCTTTGCGGCTGCTGCGATGGCCCTGGCCAGGATGGCGGGCCAGGACAGGCCGCCATCCTGGCCCGCCGTCCTGGCCCGCCATCCTGGCCGGGCTGCCCATGGAGGCCATCCGCCGTGACACCGGGTGGCAGCGGCGCTGTTGGTCAGAAGGCCTCCTTGCCAGGGAAAAGCTCTGGCTATCCATCACGGAGCTGTGTGTGTCATGGCTGCCGATGAAGCAACTACTTTGATTGCCGGTGTTGGGAGCGTAAAGGAATCTGGAGTACAACTAATACGTGATCCCGCAGTCTCCTCGTTCCATGGGCCAATCCACTGCGCGACCAGCGGTAAGTCTCGAAGCGTTGTCTCGGAATGAGCTGGAATTCCGCGAAGAAGTCATTTACTTTCTGATTGTTGATCGATTCAACGACGCCACCAGCGATGAAGAAGAGCGTCGCGGTATCTGGGATCGTGGCGACATGCCAGGTCTCTATGACAAGACCTGGATGCAATGGGGAAAGTACTGGGGCGGCAACCTCCAAGGCGTCATCGCGAAGATCCCTTATCTTCAGGCCCTGGGGGTAACGGCGGTATGGCTGTCACCCTTGTTCGAGCAGGTTGATGACATGCAGTTTGACCGTGCCCCCATGCACGGCTACTGGACCAAGGATTTCAAGCGCATTAACCCCCGCTTCCTGCCCACGGAAGAATCCAGCAGTATCCATCACTCGACCACGCTCCGAGCCCTGGTGGAGGCGCTGCATGAAGCCGGAATCAAGTTGGTTCTGGATGTTGTCTGCAACCACAGCTCCCCTGATATCAATGGATCCAAAGGGGTCGTATTGGATGATGGCAAGCCCCTCGCGGACTATCACAACGATGCCACTGGCTTCTACTATCACTACCCAGAAATCACCGACTGGGAAGACGAATACCAGCTTGTCCATCATGAGATGTGTGGGCTGGCGACCTTCAATGAAAAAAACGTAGCGTACCGCAATTATATCAAGCAGGCCATCCGCGAGTGGATCAATGTTGGCGTGGATGCCTTGCGTATCGACACTGTTAAGCATATGCCGATCTGGTTCTGGCAGGAATTCACGTCAGAAATGAAAGCCCATAAGTCCGATCTCTTCATTTTTGGTGAATATGGATTTGGCAAGCCCTGGGATGCCCGCACGGTGGAGTATGCCAATAAAGCGGGGATGTCGATTCTCGACTTCGGCCTGTGCGATGGGATCCGCTTCGCCTTTTCGCAGTCGCAGCCTGGAGGGTTCCAGCTTGTGCAATCGGTGCTGGAGTACGACCACGTGTATCGGCGTGCCAGTGAACTGGTGACCTTCATCGACAACCACGACATGCCGCGCTTCCTGTCGATCTGTCCGGACAGGCGGAAGTTGGAGCAGGCGGCGATCCTCCTCTTTTGCCTGCGTGGTGTGCCGTGCCTCTTCTATGGAACTGAGCAATATCTGGTCAACAACACCGATGGCGGAAGTGACCCTTACAACCGCCCCATGATGGACTCCTGGGATGAAGGCGCCGATCTGTTTCGCATCGTGCAACTGCTTATTCGTCTGCGTCGTGCCAATCAGGCCTTTACCTTCGGCTCCCATCAGCAGCTCTATGTCAGCGAGGATATCTATGCCTTTGTGCGTGCCTATCGTGACTCGTACGTGCTCTGTATCCTCAACAAGGGGGTCGATGCGGAGATCACGCTGCAGGTCCCCAGCCAGCTGGGGAGTGGAGCGCTGGTCTGCGAACTCACGGGTCGGTCGATCGATGTGCGCGACGGTCAGATCGGGCTCTTGACGCTGCAGTCCGGAGCTTCTCATCTGTTCAGCTGCCCGGGGCAGCGGCTGACAGGGACCGTCGTGGCGACGTTCCAGCTTAATGGTCTGGAGACCAATCCCGGGCAGCGGATCGCGCTGACCGGAGACTGTGAGGAACTCGGCGCCTGGGACCTCGCCAGGTCGTATGGCATGGAGTACGTCAACCTGAACACCTGGATCTGTGAGGTGGCTTTCGAGGTATCGGCAGGACGCCTGATCAATTACAAGTTCGTTGTCCTCAATGACACCACGGGTGCGTTCTTGCATGAGAACATCACCCCTCGGCGCCTGTTGCTTCCTGTCGGGGGCCGTGTGAAGGTCGACGCCCTCTGGGACGCCTGTTAGTGGCTGAGGCTCCAGTTCACGCCCGCTGCCGTGCTGATCCACGCTGGTAGAAGGGCCGCTTGACCACCACCGCCGGCTCGGCCTTGCCGCGGATCTCCACCGCCAGCTCCGTGCCGAGCCTGGCCGCGGCGGCCGGCACCCGGGCCAGGGCGATCGCCTTGCCCAGGCTCGGCGACCAGCTGCCGCTGGTGACCTCCCCCACCGGCTCGCCGTTCCAGAGCACCGGGTAGCCGTGCCGGGCGATGGCCCGCCCCGCCAGCTCCAGGCCCACCAGGCGCTGGCCCATCCCCTCGGCGCTCTGGCGCTCCAGCACCGCGCGGCCGATGAAGGGCTTGGGCATCTCCAGGTGCACCAGCCAGCCCAGGCCCACCTCCAGGGGGGTGGTGCCGGCGTCCATCTCGTTGCCGTAGAGGTGCATGGCCGCCTCCAGGCGCAGGGTGTCGCGGGCGCCGAGGCCGCAGGGGGCCACGCCCTCGGCCAGCAGCTGCTCCCACAGGGCCAGGCCGGCCGGCCGCTCCAGCAGCAGCTCGAAGCCGTCCTCGCCGGTGTAGCCGGTGCGCCCCACGAAGACGCTGGCGCCGGCGGCGGCCCCCTGGGCCGTGCCGGCCAGACGCAGGGTGCGGTGGCCGAAGCGGGGCAGGCCGGCCAGATCGACGCCGGCCAGGGCCTCCAGGCGCGCCGGTGCCTCGGGGCCCTGCAGGGCCAGCAGCACCCCATCGCCCTTGCGGTCGGCGATGGCGATGCCCTGGGGCTCCAGCTGGCTGCGCAGCCAGGCCGTGTCGTCCTCGGCGCAGGCGGCGTTGATCACCAGCAGCAGTTCGTCGGTCGTGCTGGAGTCGGTCTCGCTGGGGTCAGGCTCGCCGGGGTCAGCGCCGGCGGCCAGCCGGCCCCGGTCGTAGACGATCAGGTCGTCGCGGATGCCGCCGGCGTCGTTGAGCAGCACGGTGTAGCAGGCCTCGCCGGGGCCGATGCGGAACAGGTCGCTGGGCACCAGGCCCTGCAGCGCGTCCTTGACGCCCTCACCCCGCAGGCTGAGCACCCCCATGTGGGAGATGTCGAACACCCCGCAGCCCTGGCGCACGGCGTTGTGCTCGGCCACCAGCCCCGCGAACTGCACCGCCATCTCCCAGCCCGCGAAGGGCACCAGGCGCCCGCCGGCCGCGCGGGCGGCCTCGTACAGGGGCGTGCGCCGCAGGGGCGTGGCCGGGGCGGCCTGGGCTTCGGCCATGGCGGCGGCGGGGCAGGTGCTCGGATCCTATGGAGGACGGCCTGGCCCCGACCCGTGGTGCCGGCGGGGATCGTCCGCGGGGCTTCCCGATCCGGAAGAGAAGCCGCATCTTTCGGGGGTCCGGGCTGCGGGGCCGGCCCCATGGCTCTAACTTGGGCCACCCCCATGGATCGGGATGGGTCACCGCCCCAGCTGCCGCAGCTGCCGCCACTGCACGCCCCCCAGCGGCGTGGAGCAGGGTTGGTGCCAGCTGCGCCAGCTGTCGATCCATCCCGCGCTGGCCGGCGACCTGTGGTGCCACCACTGGACCGCCCGGGCTCCGCGCCTGCCGGTGCTCGGCGCCGGGCAGCAGGCCCTGGCCCCGGCCGGCGAGCGTCAGCTCGCCCTGGCGGAGCTGCTGCGCGGCGACGTGGCCTGAATCCCGCAGCGGCGATCCTCTGCGCGATTCCCGGGGCCTGGCCTGGCCGTTCACCCCGCCGTGCGGCCGTTCCAGCCAACGCACTGGCCGCTTCAGCCGCTGGATCGGGGGCTGGTCTGGGCGGATTGTGCCTGATGTATCGCAGAAGGCTTGCCCGTGGTGTCATCCTTGACTCCTGACCAGTGAGTCCTGCGGAGGTGGGTTATTGACCACAACCCTGTTGGCGGCCACGCCGCTTGACCTGATTGCCGCCCAGGTGGACAGCGACTGTCTGTCGTTTCCCACCGGCGCCCCGATCTTCCGCCGCGGCGAGGCCGCCAATGCCATCTACGCGGTGCGTCGCGGCATCGTGGAGGTGACCAACCCGGCCGGTGACCACCTCTGCTACCGCCCGGGCGAGCTGTTCAGCTACGAGGACATCGTCTGGCGGGATTGCACCTACCGCAACGACGCCATCGCGCGCACGCCGGTGGAGCTGCTCAAGCTGGATCGGCTGCGCTTCCTGAACCTGCTGCACAACCACCCGACCCTGGCGGTGCAGCTGATCGGCCAGCAGCACGAGCGGCTGCGGGAGCAGCGGGCCAGCGGCAGCTGCGCCTACTGAGGGCCTGGGGCTCCCAGGCTCAGCGATCCAGCAGAAACAGCAGGCTGCGCACCACCTTGGCGGCCAGCACGCTGCTGACGCCGCTGGCATCCAGCTGGGGTGCCAGCTCCACCACATCGGCGGCCACCAGGTTGTGGTGGCGCAGCTCCTCCACCAGGGCGGCGAAATCCTTCCAGAGGAAGCCGCCGGGTTCGGGGGTGCCGGTGCCGGCCATCACCGCCGGATCGAACCAGTCCAGATCCACGGTGAGATAGAGGGGCTGGGCGCGCAGGGGCCGCAGCGCCTCGGCCATGCGCTCGATCGCCACGAGTCGGCCCGTCTGGCGCAGCTCGCTGAATTCCTCGCGGGTGCCGCTGCGGATGGCGATCTGCAGCAGCTGCTGGCTGGGCAGCACCTCCAGGCAGCGGCGCATGGCGCAGGCGTGGCTGTGGTGGGCGCCGAGCCATTCGTGGCGCAGGTCGGCGTGGGCATCGAGCTGTACCAGCACCAATTCCGGGTGCTGGGCCGCCACGGCCGCCACGGCGCCGGAGCTGATCGAGTGCTCGCCGCCCAGCATCAGGGGCTTGAGGCCCAGGGCCAGCACGGCCTCGGTGGCCTGCTTCACGGCCGCCACGACTGGTTCGGGGGCGCCGAACGGGATGTCCACGGCCCCCAGATCGGCCACGGCCAGCTCCTCGAGATCCCGATCAAGCTGGGGGCAGTAGCTCTCCAGGCCGCTGCTCACCTCGCGGATCGCCGCCGGGCCGAAGCGGGTGCCGGGGCGGAAGGAGGTGGTGCCGTCGTAGGGCACGCCGAACAGGCCCACCCGGCAGCCGGCGGGGTCGCGCTGGCTGCCCATGTAGACGGCGCCGTCGGTGTCGAACAGCTCAGCGTTGACCAGGGAGAGATCGGCCATGGCGGGGTGAGGGTGGAGGAAATCAGGCGTTGAGGGCGCGCTCGATGGCGGCGGAGATGGCGTCGAAGGCGCCGCGCTGCCAGCGGGGGGACCAGATCTCACAGCCATCGACGACGGCCGCGGCACGGGCGGGATCCGGCTGCAGATACCGGCGGCCGTCGATGGCGGCGAACGTCCAGCTCCACCAGCCGCTCGGATACATGGGCACCCAGCCGTACATCGGATCGGCGTGGCCGAACACCTCGCGGATCAGCGCCACCGTGTCGAGGTGCACCTGGCGGAAGGCCTCGGGGGATTCGCTCTGGGTGGCGAACACGCCGCCGGGCCGCAGGATGCGGCGGCACTGCTCGAAGAAGGCCCGGTTGAACAGGCCTTCGGCCGGGCCGGCGGGGTCGGAGCCGTCGACGATCACCACGTCGTAGCTGGCGTCGGGGGCGTTGGCGGCCCAGGCGATGCCGTCGCCCACGGTGAGGTGGAAGCGGGGATCGCTCCAGCAGCCCCCGCCGATGCTCGGCAGGTGCTGCTGGCTCCACTCCACCACCAGGCCGTCGATCTCCACCATGTCGAGGTGCTGCACGCCGGCGTGGCGCAGGCACTCGCGGGCGGTGCCGCCATCGCCGCCGCCGATCACCAGCACCCGCTCGATGTTCGCCGCGCTGCAGAGAGCGGGATGCACGATCGCCTCGTGGTAGTGCCGCTCCTGGCGCTCGGCCGTCATCCAGCAGCCATCCAGCAGCAGGCCCTTGCCGTAGCGCTGGCTGTCGATGATCGTGACGCGCTGGAAAGGCGAGTCCTGCTCGGCGATCACCGTGCCCTCCAGGCCGTAGCGCACGCCCTCAAAGATCTCGTCGATCCAGCCGGGGGTGGGGGCGGGCTTGGGAGCGGGGGCGGGCTCTGCCATGGGGCCTGGTGGCGCTGCGTGGTCTCCAGATTTGCGCATCGCCGGTGTCGCCCCCGGCACCCGGCCTCTGCGAGCCTGGGGCCATGGCCGGCGAGCGCCCCACCGACGATCTGCGGGTGACCCCGGCCGTGTGCATCCCGGCGGCGGAGCTGGGCTGGCGCTTCTCGCGCAGCTCCGGCCCCGGCGGCCAGAACGTGAACACCACCGACTCGCGGGTGGAGCTGGTGTTCGACCTGGCGGCCTCCCAGGCCCTGCCCCCCCACCTCCAGGCGCGGGCCCTGCGACAGCTGGAGGGAAAGCTGCTGGATGGGGCGATCGTGATCGCCGCCAGCGAGCACCGCTCCCAGTGGCAGAACCGGGTGGCGGCCCAGCGGCGCCTGGTGGAGCTGCTGCAGGAGGCCCTGCGCCCGCCGCCGCCGCCGCGGCGCCCCACCAAGCCCAGCCGGGGGTCGGTGGAGCGGCGCCTGGCGGCCAAGAAGCAGCGCGGCGCCATCAAGGGACAGCGGCGCTCGCGGCCCCAGCTGCCGGAGGAGTGAGGGAGTGGCGGCGCTGTCCGCAGGGTGGTGTCCCTGAATCTGTACAACCTGTACGGAGTGAGGGAGGGGGTGCCGGCCGGGTTTCAGCCGCTCGGTGGCGAGCCGTTTTCGGCCCGGATCTGCGCCTTGGCCTGTTGCCACAGGCCCTCCAGCTCGCGGATCGAGCGGCCGCCCAGCTCCCCGCCCAGGGCGGCCTCCACCCGGGAGAAGCGATCCAGGAAGCGGCGGTTGGTGCCGGCCAGGCCCTCCTCCGGGTCGATGCCGCACCAGCGGGCCACGTTCACCAGGGTGAACAGCACGTCGCCGAGTTCCTCCTGGGCATGGGCCCGATCGCCGCTGGCCACGGCCTCCTTGAGCTCATCGAGCTCCTCGTGCACCTTCTCCCACACGCCATCGAGGCCCTCCCACTCGAAGCCGGCCGCGGCGGCCTTGCGGGAGATGGTCATGGCACCGGCCAGGGGCGGCTGGCCGCGCACCTTGCCGGCGAGGCGATCGCTGAGGGGGCTGGCGGAGGGCCCGGAGGGGCTGTCCTCGCCGGGCCTGCGGCGGCTGGCGGCCTCCTCCGCCTTGATCGCCTCCCAGCGGCGCCGGACCGCTGCACTGTCGCCGCCACTGCCGCGGTTGGCCTGCGGCTCCCCCTCCGCGGCTTCGAACACGTGCGGGTGGCGACGGATCAGCTTGGCGCTGATGCCCCGGGCGATCTGCTCCAGATCAAAGCGACCCGCCTCGCTGGCGATGCGGGCGTGCAGCACCACCTGCAGCAGCAGGTCGCCCAGCTCCTCGGCCAGGTGGCGGTCGTCGCCGTGGCGGATGGCATCCGCCACCTCGTGGGCCTCCTCCAGCACGTAGGGCACCAGCGAGGCGTGGGTCTGCTCCAGGTCCCAGGGGCAGCCGGTCTCGGGATCCCGCAGCCGGTCCACGACGGCCACCAGCTCGGCCAGGGCCTCCAGGCTCGCGGCGGTCGCCGCGGGCGACGGGGCGGCCGGATCGAGGGGGCGGGGCTCCATGGGCGGCGCGGGGGCGGCTGGGGCCACCTTGTCATCTCCGCCGGGGGCGGCGCCGGCGCCGCAGCAGCGGCCGCAGGATCCGCGGGGTCTTCGGCAGGGGATCGCCGTCCTGGATCAGGTGCAGCCAGCTGCTGGCCTCCAGCCCCACCAGGGCCGCGATCACCAGGGGCTGCTGCTGCCGCCACAGCCCCTGCGCGGCGGCCGCGAGCCGCTGGGGGGGCGGCCCGCCCAGGGGTTGCAGCAGCAGGCAGAGGGCCAGGGCCGCCACCGCCAGATAGGCCAGCCGGACGGCGCTGCCCAGCAGCGGGCTGTGGGAGAGCAGCGAGCGGTGGCGCAGCAGGCGCCGGTAGGGCCACCACAGCAGCCGCAGCGGCCCCCAGCGGCGGGTGGCGTTGGAGCGGGTGTCCAGGTCGGGTGAGAGCAGCAGGCCCCCCGCCAGGAAGGCCCCCGCCGCCGCCGTCAGACCGCCCAGGCCGAGCCACGGCCACCACAGCAGCCCGAAGGGCAGGGCCAGGGCCCAGGTGGTGCGGTCGTGGCTGCGGCCGCTGGCCATGCCGATCGGCTCCGTGCTGGGGCGAGTGTGCCTGCAGAATGGGCGCACCGCCCGCTTAGCTCAGCGGTAGAGCGCCTGCCTTACAAGCAGGATGTCGCTGGTTCGAACCCGGCAGCGGGCATCTCTCAAAAGTCAGTCCCAGACAGGGCTCTGAGTCGATAAGCCCACTCCTGCAGGGGTCGGCTCCAGTCTCCTGTGGCGTGAGAAAGACCCCGGAAACCCCCGAAAGTGCCAGGATTTCACGCAGATTTCACGCGTGAAATGCTTTGGCCTCTCCCCCCTGGCTGCAGAACCTGAGCCGGGCTTTCCGGGCCCATCGGATGGGCCGGGTCGGTTGGTATCTCGAAGCGAACCGGGAGCGCCTGCGCGTGGTGAGCGCCGAGCTGCCGCCGCGGCCTGGGGAGCCTCCCGAAGCGGTGTCCACTCGGCGGGCCATCACGCTGCAGACCCCGCCGGGCCCGGCCACGTCCGCCGCGGCCCTGGCGGAAGCCTGCGGGGTCTTCGATGCCGTGATGGCGGGGCAGTGGAGCTGGCCCGATCCTGAGGCCATCCCGGCGGCGGATGATCCCGGCCACCTTTCACACGCTGCGCTGGAGCGCTTGACCGATCAGCTCCGGGCCCGGCTGGTGGGAGAGCAGATGGGGGAGAGCACCTGGCAGCGCACCTGGCGCCCCTACCTGGCCAAGCTGGCGGCCGCCGCCGGGGAGCGCCGCTGGGCCGACGATGCCGCGCTGCTGGGGGCCTGCCTGCGCAACTGGGAGCCGAACAGCAGGGCCCGGCAGATGGCGTACGACCGAGCCCGGCGGCTATGGAAGGAAGGCGGCTGGCCCTGGCCGGAAGAACTGCAACCCCTACGGGGCAATGGCAAGGCCGCGGCCGATCCCCGCGGGGTGCGGGCCTTCACAGATGAAGAGATCGCCGGGCTGAGGGAGGCAATCCTGCGCAGCAAGCTGACGCCCGCGGATCTGGTGGCGTGGGACTGCCTGATCTGCTTTGGGCTGCGACCGAAGGAACTGCAGGCGCTGGAGCTGCGCCAATACGAAGGCGCCCTAGTGCTGGTGGCTGTGGTGGGCCGGAACAAACGCAGCAGCAAGGGCAGCGGCGGTGCCCGGACCGTGGTGGCGGTGCCCCCGGCGGGCTGGCCTCGGGACTGTTTCGACCTGCTGGGGCGGTGGCGGGAGCATGGCCTGCCGGTGGGGCTGCTGGCTGCGCGTTCACCCGGGCAGAAACTGACCCAGCAGCTTCGCCGACTGCAGCTGCCGGACGAGTTGACCGCCTACGGGACCCGCCATGCCTTCGCGCTGCGGCTGGGCGTGGAGCTGGGCCTGAGTGTGCGGGAGGCAGCCGAAATGATGGGCCACAGCCCAGCCGTTCACCTGAGCACCTACGGGCGGCGGTTGGATGCACCGAAGCTGCAGGACAAGCTGGCGGCCCTGGTGAAAGCTCGGTCTCAAGCCTGAAGAGAAGTTGGAGTGCTATTCGGTGGATGATCTGGCACGTCAAGACAGCAGGCAGCGCCTGAGAAAAACGACAGCGCCGGAGAAAATGCGTCATTTCTCACTCCTTCCCACGGGCAATAGGGAGCCATAGGGTTAGCGCATGGGGACCAAGCTCCCCCACCCCAAGCTGTCCAAAACATGGCTTTTACCCTTACCACTGGTGAGGTGCAGGCCGCGCTGCGTGTGACCAAAAACACGCTGACGCGACTTCGCGCCGCCGACATCTTGCGCCCTGGTGTGCATTTCACTGCCGCCGGAGTTGGCCTGCGTCGCCCGAACCTCCGCTGGGATCTGGAGCGCGTGGAAGAAACCCTGGCCAGGCGGGGCAAGAACATCTCCCGCCCGAAGGCGGAAGCCGGCCGCGCATGAAAAAGGCCCCGTGCAACCGGGGCCCGTACCTATGAACTCCCCCAATCCTATGGACCGAACTAGCCCCGCGGCCGCGGCATTGCGTGAGCTGGCCGCCGCGGCCCGCCGCTTCGCTGAGAGCTGCGGCCCCTCCAATCAGGATGAACTGTGGCGCAACGCTGCTGATTCCCTGTCCGACGTGCTGGGTCTAGCCGCGGCAGAGATGGAAACCGAAGCGGAGGGGGAGTCGTGACCTGCCCCCTTGCGGTACCGCTCCCGCAGTTGATCGGGCTGCGGCTGGCGTTTCAGCAGATGGCCAAACGGGCCGCGGCGGACGGCCGCCTTCAGATGGCCGGCCACTGCTGCGGGCTAACCGTTGGGATCGACCGATGGATTGCGGACGTGATGCCGCCCCCGTCTGGCCGTGCCCCCACCGCCCGGAGGCGCCGCCATGGCTGACCGACTCGATACCCGCCGAGTGCGGAAGCAACTGCAGGAGCTGCCCGCCGACGCCGGCCGCTGGTCCCATGCCGACGCCTGCCTGGCAGGAGAGAACTGGGCCGCGGCGGTGGATCAGCTGCAGGCCCTGGCCGCCGAGCTGCAGAAAAGCCAGCGGGCCCTGCAGGCCCTGGCCGTGAAGGTGAACAAGCGCCACTGGACTCCCTTGCTGGCTCAGCCGGAGGGGGAGCCATGACCCTGCAGCTCCGCGCCCGCGTGGAAGGTGTGATGTGCTGCCGGGGCTGCCTGCAGGTTCGGCTGTTGTGCCCCAACTGCGGACGATTCCTGGCCAGCCCACCCCTCTGGGTTGGGGCTGCGGCTTCAATCGTCTGCGCCTGTTCAGCCGGGGTGGAAACCACGGTGCAGGTTGACGTTGTGGGCTTCAAGCCGAACCCGACCGGGGAGGCTGCCGCGGCCCTGTCCCCGGACCTGGCACGCCTGGCCCGCTGCTGGGCCAAGCCCGCCGCGGCCCGCCCCGCAGCGCGAACAGCGCCACCCCCGGCCCCACCAGCCCCGCCGAGATGGCAGCCGCCCTGGCCGCCCCGAGCAAACACCCCGAAGCGATCGGCCCGCCCCAAGCGCAAGCGCCCCACCTACCGCGCTGCCCGCAGGGCCAGGCCAGGCCGCCAGATCCCACTGCCGCCACCCCCAGCGGCCACCCCCTGCCCGCCCGGCGCCGTGCGGCTGCGCCATTCCCGCTGGGCAGAGCTGGGCATCGCACCGGCCGATGTAGCCCCATCTGCCATCGCCGCGGCCTACCGGCGCCGGTTCGGGGTGAGCCCACAGGTTGACCCGGCCCACCGAACCGCCCGCGTCTATTCGCTGCGCGAGCTGCAGCAGTCCCTGGCCGAACTACGGGCCGCCCCGCAGGGCTGACCCTTTGCCCCCGTCCCTCGCTCTCTCCATCGCCTGAGCGCCTACCCCCGTACACCGACCCGACATGACCGACCCGACCAACTGGCGGGCCCTGCTGCCCCAGCTGGAGGGGCTGCCGCTGCTGCCGTGCAACGGCAAGACCCCGACGGATCCCGCCACAGGAGCGAACATGCGCGGCTGGCCTACGGCCGCCTTCACCCCCCAGCAGATCGCGGCCCTGGGGAAGCGGATCACCGGCTGCGGGACCCGCACCGGCCGCGACGCGGGCGGCCTGGCGGCCTTCGACCTTGATGGCGCCGCGGGCGTCAACTTCGCCAGGGAGCGGGGCTGCGATCCGGCCGCGGCCGAGACCTGGCAGATCGTGCGCAGCACCGACCCGCACCGGCTGAAGGTGCTCTGGCGGGTGCCGGCGGAGCTGTGGGACGTGCTGGGCGACCTGCGCACGGCGCGGGAGCTGAAACCGGCCGTGAAGGATGCGAGCGGCCGAATCCTGGCCAAGGGCGAGGGGCTGGAGCTGTATTTCGGGAAGGGGCAGATCCTGCTGCTGGGCCTTCACCCCGAGAGCGGGGGGCAGTACAGCTGGCGGCGGAGCCCGGCGGATATGGCGGAGATTCCGCCCGAATGGTGGGGCCTGGCGCTGGAGCTGGCCGACAATGCGCCGGCAGAGCACCGGGGCCAGCGCAGCCGCAGCGTCACCGGCTCCGGGGACTGGCGGCGGCTGCAGCGCTGCCCGATCTGCGGCCGGGATCAGCGCCCCGTCTGCCAGCGCCACCGGGACGGGGACACGATCCGCTGCTGGCATGGAACCACGTTCCAGCCCCCAGCGAACATGCGGCGGGGTGAGCTGATCCCTGGCACGCCGTGGGCGTTCTGCCGGCTGCAGTCCGTGGGCTGGGCGGTGTTCTCGATCTTCCGGCGCCACCAGCCCAGAGCGGAGACCCTGGCCCGCGCCTGGCGCGTGGGAGGTGGCCGCCATGGCTGAGATCCCGAACGACCTGCAGGCCACCCTGCAGGGGCTGCAGAACGAGCTGAGCCAGGCTGACAACCCGCGGGGCCATTGGCTGGCGACCCTGGAGCGGTGCCGCGCTGCTGGGCTCCGCTACCCGGAGGGGGCCGATTCGATCGCCTACCTGGCCCGCGCCATTGCGGATGCCACCGCGAGCCGCGCCGATGGCCAGGCGCTGCGGGATCGCTTGCACAAGGCCACGGGGGCCTCGAAGCGCTGGGCCGATGAACTGACCCGAGAGCGGGGGCGGGACCTGTGGCGCGAGCAACAGGCCGCCGAAGTGGAGCAAACCGCGAACCGCCGCCCACCGTCCCCCGCAGAGCTGGAAGCCCAGCGGCAGGCCGCGGTGGCCGAGCGCCAGGCCAGGGAGGCCGCGGCCCCCTTCCGCGTGCTGGGGTGGGACGCGCAGCGGCGGCGGATCTGGTTTCAGCACCGGGAAACCGCGCAGATCAGCGCGATCAATCCGGGGCCGAGCTTTGACCGACTGCTGCCGCTGGGGCCCCTCGACTACTGGGAGGCGACCTATCCGGCGGATCGGCGGTCGGGCGGAGTGGACTGGGGGCAGGCCGTGAGCGACATGGCGGCCACCGCCGACCGGGCCGGGGTGTTCGATCCGCAGCGGATCCGGGGGCGCGGCGTGTGGCGCGATGACGGTCGCACGGTCTGGCACCTGGGGGACCGGCTGGAGGTAGACGGGGTGGAAATGCCCCTGGCAGAGCTGGAGAGCCGCCATCACTACCTGAGGCTGCCGGCCCTGGCCATCACCCCCGCAGCGCCCCCGCTGAGCGACGTGCAGGGCCAGCAGATCCTGCGCCTGATCGAGCGGATGGGCTGGAGCGGGCCGAGCGATCACCTGCTGTTGGCGGGGTGGATCGTGCTGAGCAACGTTGGCGGGGCGCTGCGCAAGCGGCCGGGGCTGCAGATCACAAGCGGTTTCGGCACGGGGAAGAGCGACACGGCCGACAACGTGATCCGGCTCCTACAGGCGGGGCTGGGGATCAGCTGCAGCGGCTCGACAGAGGCAGGCATCCGGCAGAGCATCCGCCATGACGTGCTGCCGGTGCTGGTGGATGAATCCGAGCAAGCGGACGGCAACCGGCGGGAGCAACAGCTGCGCCTGGTCCGGCTGGCCTATGACGGCCTGCCCCTGGTGAAGGGCACCCCCGGCGGAGAGGCGTTGGAGTTCACGCTGCGCGTTTCGATCTGTCTGGCTGGCATCAATGCGCCGATCGCCAACCCCGCGGACCTATCCCGGATCGCCGTGATCGGGCGGCGCCAGCTGGCCGCGGCGGACTGGCAGCAGCTGGCAGAGGAGCGGGCGGAGCTGTTGACCCTGGCCACGGGAGAGGCGCTGATCCGGCGGACCGTGAGCCACCTACCAACCCTGCTGGCGAACGCCGAAACCATGGGCCGGGCGCTAGCAGCCGTGACGCCTGGCCGCGGCGGCGGGCGCGTGGGCGACACCTACGGGGCCCTGCTGGCGGGTGCCTACCTGCTGGAGAGCACAGCCCAGCTGAGCGAGCAGGAGGCGCTGGAATGGGCGGTGGATGAAAAAGGCTGGGACCCCGCGGCGCCGGCCGCCGATGAAGTGGACCGCAGCCCCACGGCAGAGGCCCGCCAGTGCCTGGATCACCTGCTGGCCCATGAACTGTCGTGGCGTGATCCCGATAACGACCGCCCCAGCACGGGGAAGATCACGGTGCGGGAGCTGCTGGATCTGGCCCTGCGCAGCGGTGGCGGCGAAGCGCCGAAGGCCCTGGGGCGCTGCGGCCTGAAGGCGGACCCTGAGCGTGGGCTGCTGGTGGTCAATGGCGGGGCCGCCATCGGCAAGCTGTTCTCCGGAAGCAAGTGGAGCCAGGGAGGCCACCGGGCCCGGTTGCTGGAGCTGGAGGGAGCTGAGCCAGTCCCAAGCCCGCAGCGGTTCCCGGCGCTGGGGTCCGCCCGGTGCATCGCGGTGCCGTGGGACCTGCTGGAGGTGGATCCGTCCCAGCTCAAAGCGGCGGCAAACGCCCAGCGGGGTTGCCCCTGAGCACTGCTGAGGTGTCCTGGCGGCTGGGGGCTCGGCCCGGCGGGGAGGTGGTCACACGGAGTCGGTTGACGGCCCGGCGCCATGCGCGGATCGTGTGGAGTCTGGAGCCGTCTCGGGATGGCCATGGATCCATGGATCCCTAGCGTTTCACCACCTACCAGGCATTATGGAGTAATGAGCGCAGCCGATGATTTAAAGCGCATTGAGCGCGAGATAGAGGCGAAGCAATCGCACGCTGCTCCCATCCCTTCCGATGGTAAGGCTCTCCCGCCTGCAGCCAAGACAAGGGCGCCGCGTAACAGCTTTGATCTAGTACTCGCCCTCGCAGCTTCCCTTGCTATAGCTGGTGTCGGGGTCAATACCGTGCGCCAAATGCCCGACCAAGACGCCAAGACCCTGCGCGACGGCTTGATCGGTGCTACTGCAGGCTTGTTGGTCGGCTACTCCGTTGGGAGGCTTAGACCTTGACAGCGAGTCCCCGGTCATGACCCCACATCAAAGAAAGCGAATCCTTCAACTTCTCATTCCGCTCCTATTCCTGCTGGCAGCAGAGAAGTTGCACAGGGGCCTCGGCAGGGCCCTTCTCTCGATTTGGACTGTTGGCTTAGTTCTTTACTGTTTCATCAATGACGACAAGTCGTGGGCTCGTCGGATCCTGAACAAGCCCAAGTCTTGGTGGATGGACTGATTGATCGGGCGGGGTGACCCCTAAGGGCCTTCCCGGGCTGGCACCGGTAGCCGGGATTCCTGGCGGCGGATTGAGGCGATCCGGTGGGCTCCATCGACTGGCCGGCGCTATGTCCTGAGCCGTCTCGGGATGGCCATGGACCCCCGGTGTTCACGCCACAACGGGGGGCCGTGGCGGAGACACCTGAGTCAGTGCTGGCAGGGCTTGTGACGCTTGCCCCTGCCTGTGACGGGCCCCGTCACACCAGATCCCAGCCGCTGCAGGTGGTGTGACGATGTGACGTTGTGACGAGATAGATAGATAGGTAGGTAGAGAGAGAAGGGAAAGAGGCCGGCTGGGAGCGCGTTTCTATTCATCTCCCTATGAATCTCTATCTGGCCACGTCACAGCGTCACAACGTCACAAGCGCTGCGCCGCAGGGCCGGAGCCGTGACGGGCTGCCGCCAGAGCGTCACTGCGGCAGAGTCCGACTCCGCAGGCAGAACGCCCAGAGGGCTACCCATGGCTAGTTCTTGGGGATCCGCTTCCACTGAATCCACCATGGCGAAAACCGTCACCTGCGCCGCCGCGGTAGCGGTACTGCTGGCCAGCTGCGGCGGGTCGCCGCGGGCAGCGGCACCAACGGAACCGGAGAGCCCTGCGCCTGTGACAACACCTGCAGCGCCAGCACCTGCAGCCCCCGTAGCGCCTGCAGGCCCAGCGCCTGAAGCCAGCGCGACCCCCGCTCCAGCTGCGGCCCCAGCCCCGCCGGCCGCGGCAGGCGGCGACGACCTGACCCCATTTGCGAAGGCAGCCATTGCCGGGGGGTCGCTGCTGGCTGAGGGCCGCGACGGCTGCGGCTACATCCGCCAAGCTGCACAGCTGCGGCACACGGCCACGGGCCAGATGGACACGGCCGCCGGTGCTGGTGATTCGATGGCGCGGGAGATCCTGCAGACGCATGGCCCCCGCTGCGGCGTGCAATGACATCCGAACGCCTGCCGTTTACGGCACGGGATCCGGGGCGCCCGTCGGGGAGGGTCCTACCCATACCTCCGGGGTCTTTGGGTCCCTCTGGGGTATAGCGACTGCGGATTATCCGCGACCCCGCAGAATCTCCACCGTCTGGAATTTTCAAAGCAGGACAGACGTCAACTAGCAAAACTTAGCTGCCAGCAAGCAACAACAGTCCCCTCCCGCTCGATTCCAGCCGGTGCGGGTCTGTCCAGCTTCTCCAGAATGACGGACAGAAGCTGCAACCGCCCGCCGTGCCTGCTGTCTCGTTCTCTGATGCCGCCGTGGTGGTGGGGCACAGTTCCCGATCCACGCTCTACCGGCTGCGCGATGAAGGCCGCCTGGCCGACTACCTGCGCCCTGGGGGCCGCGGCGGTGCGCAGCTGCTGGAACTAACCCCGCCGGGCCTGCCCACGCTGCGCCAGCACCTGGAGCGCAGTCTGAGGCCGCAGATCAGCGCGACCGGGAACCGGAAGGGCGACCGCCCCAGCAGTGCCCGCCTGGATCGCCGCTGGGGCGTGGTGGCCGGTGAGCTGAGTGAGGCGCTCGAAGCGGCGAGCGGGCTGAGCCTGACCGCAGAGGAAGCCGCCACGATCGCCGCGGCCCTGTCCCGCGCCGTGGTGGGCGCCTTCGGCTGGGCTGGCTCCGCCCAGCTGCGGGAGCTACTGGCCAATGCGGAGGCCCGGCTGCCCGCCCCTGCTGGTGAGCCGCTGGATGCCGACCCTGCTGCGTCCGATGGCGACCCGCTGGAGTTCTTCCGGGACTGGGGGCGGGTGGAACTGGAGCCCGAGCCCCTTCAGGGCGAGGCGTTCTGGCATGAGGTGGCCGCATGGGTAAGTGCCTTCGAAGGCCGCGGCCCTGCTGCCGACCCGCGGGCCGATGGAAGCGATCCACCCCCGGCCTACAGCTGGGCAGACGTTGCGGGCCTGTCGCGACAGATCCCGGATGCCATAGAAGCGGTGGGTGCTGGCGCCCGCTTTGACCTGGCCCGATGGGACGCCGCCACGGTGCGGGAGTTCCTGCTGCCTGACGCCGCGGACGGCTGCGCCCCATCGGCTGAGCACCTGCGCCAGCTGCTGGCGGCGGGCCGGGTGCCGGCGGACCTGCAGAGCAAGGCCGCGGCGGCCATAGCAGCCGGGGCTGCCCTGGCTGAGGCACAGGGGAAGGCCGCGGCCTAGCTCAACTGGGCCACCAGCTGGGCAGGTCAAAGCTCCCGAAGCTGCCGCTCGTGAGGGATTGGCGGAACTGCCAGGGGGACCCTCCCGCTGCTGCGCTGGGGCGCCCGCGGCGCCGGCTGCTGGGCCCCGCAACGACCGCAAAGCTGGGCCCATCGGCGGCGGCCCGAAGCACGGACCCGTCGGGGCGGAGCAGCAGGGGCAAGGGCTCCCGCTCCGCGTTGACGTAGGAGCCGCGCTGCCCGTGGCAGATCGTTTGCGGCTGGCCATCGGGCCCAGGCTGCGTCCACTGGCCGGCCCACTCCGTCTCCCTGGCGACTGCCTCCGCTGCGTAGCGCTGGATGCACCGCTCGCTGAGGCTTACCAGCTTCGCCACTTCCTGAGCCGAGAGCTCCGGCCCGATCAGTTCGAGGGGGTGGGCATGAACGTATTGGGTCTCCCGGAGCACGCCACCGGGCCCCCCTTCGCTGAGCCACTGGGCAATGTTCCCGGCCACTGGCTGCCGTCACCCAAGACCCCGTAAGGCTACGGGCGACCCCCTAGGAACTGCCATTTCACGCAGATTTCACGCGGCGCCCTTCTCGTCGGCTGCGCAGCCCTGTCTTGGCAGAGGTTCTCAGCATTGATTGCTTGCCTTACAAGCAGGATGTCGCTGGTTCGAACCCGGCAGCGGGCATGGCTCCAGATCGCCCCGGGCCATCCGGGGCGGTAGGTCGTTGCGGAACTGCCCCGGGGATCAGACGGATGGCCAGGTCGGCCCGGTCGGTAACAACGGCCACAGGGTTGGGACTGCCGCGCCGATACGGTCGCGCCCGCCTTTGAGGCTCTTTCCCGTTGTCCCGGTTCAACACTGTGTCCCGACAGGCTTTCGGACTGGCTGTGCTCTCCGCGCTGGCCCTGGGGCTCGCGCCTTCGGCTGAAGCCCATCCCGACCATCACCAGCCGAAGCATCAGTCCAACCCTGCCGCCCAGCAGGCCCAGGACCACACCCACAGCGGCACGCACCAGCACTGAGATGGGATTCGGTATCCCTTGGTACCGCCACCCCACGACCCCAGTTCCATAGTCAACGAGCGGAAAGAATGCCTAGGGTTCCGGCTCCTGATTCAGGAGTGTCAGGTCCGAGAGGTATCGGTCGGGTTCACCGGCTGCACGGAGGGATAAAAGCCCGGGAGACCGCTCCATCTCCAACCCTCCAGCACCATGGCTCAGGATTCAGACGCTGCGTCTGCTTTCGAACGACTGCATCCCACTGAGGGACTGCGGGCCCTCGAGAAAGAGCGGGCCCTGCCCCTCACGGGCTGGCAGCAGGAAGTGGACCAGGCCCACCGGTATGGCCTGGAAGCGGCCGAGAGCATCGTCGATCGACGCATCTCCACCTTCTCGCGCGGTGAGCTGCCCCATTACGCGGGCATCAACACCTTCATGAAGGCGCCCTACATCGAGGACGTGAACCGCGTCGGCGAATTCGATGTGGCCATTCTCGGTGTGCCCCACGACAGCGGCACCACCTACCGGCCGGGGACCCGCTTCGGCCCCCAGGGCATCCGCCGCATCTCCGCCCTCTACACCCCCTACAACTACGAGATGGGCGTGGATCTGCGGGAGCAGATCACCCTCTGCGATGTCGGCGACATCTTCACCATCCCCGCCAACAACGAAAAGAGTTTCGATCAGATCTCGAAGGGGGTGGCCCATGTGTTTTCCAGTGGGGCCTTCCCGATCATCCTGGGGGGCGATCACTCCATCGGCTTCCCCACGGTGCGCGGTGTCTGCCGCCACCTGGGCGACAAGAAGGTGGGCATCATTCACTTCGATCGCCATGTGGATACCCAGGAGATCGATCTGGACGAGCGGATGCACACCTGTCCGTGGTTCCATGCCACCAACATGGCCAATGCCCCGGCCCACAACCTGGTGCAACTGGGGATCGGCGGCTGGCAGGTGCCCCGCGAAGGCGTGAAGGTCTGCCGTGAGCGCGGCACCAACGTGCTCACCGTCACCGACATCTGCGAAATGGGCCTGGAGGCGGCGGCCAAGTTCGCCATCGAACGTGCCACCGATGGCACCGACTGCGTCTACATCTCCTTCGACATCGACTGCATCGACGCCGGCTTCGTGCCCGGCACCGGCTGGCCCGAGCCGGGTGGCCTGCTGCCGCGGGAGGCCCTCAAGCTGCTGGAACTGATCGTTCGCAACGTCCCCGTGTGCGGCCTTGAGGTGGTGGAAGTCTCCCCTCCCTACGACATCAGCGACATGACGTCGCTGATGGCCACGCGCGTGATCTGCGACACCATGGCCCACCTGGTGGTGAGTGGTCAGCTGCCCAGGAAGGAGAAGCCCAGCTGGCTCAGCGACGTCTGCAACATGAACGTCGACCAGAAATGGAGGTGAGCGATGCACGAAGTCGACATGACCAAGTGCCTCCTGCTTTCCATGCAGGACTGGCGCCAGCAGCACGGCTCCCAGAGTCCCAGCGTCGCGGTGGTGCATCTTCAGGTGGGGGACTTCACCTGCGTGGAGCCCGCCCAGCTCGTCACCACCTGGGATGTGGCGATCCGCGGCAGCTGGCTGGAGGGGGCGCGCCTCAGTATTGAGTCCATCCCGCTGGTGGGGCGCTGCGTGTGCTGCTCCGCCACCTACCAGCCCAGCGCTGACGCGGCCTATCGCTCCCCCTGCTGCGACCACCCCATGGAAGAGGTGGTCAGCGGTCGGGAGCTGCGCATCCGCTCCGTGGATTACACCCTCGCCTCCTCCGTTCCAGCGGAGAAGCCCGCGCCTGTTCCCTCCTGAGATCTGCCATGCACATGCCCCTGGAAGACACGCTCGGCTTCAATCTGCTGGCCGCCAACCAGCACCAGGCTGAGCACAACCGCGAACACTTCGATGCCTGGCGGTTGCTGTGCATCAACGTGATGAGCAGCCCCGGCGCCGGCAAGACGTCGCTGCTGGAGCGCAGCCTCGCCGCCCTGGCCACCGACCTCTCCATGGCCGTGCTGGAGGGCGACATGACCACCCAGCTCGATGCCGAACGGCTGGAGGCGGTGGGGGTGCCGGTGGTGCCGATCACCACCGGTCGTGCCTGCCATCTGGACGCCGCGATGGTGAGCGGTGGAGTGAAGCTCTTGAAGCAGCAGCTCGATCCCGCCGCCCTGGATCTGCTCTGGGTGGAGAACGTGGGCAACCTGGTGTGCCCGGCTGAGTTCGAGGTGGGCGAGCACCGCAAGGTGGCCCTGCTCAGCGTCACCGAGGGCGATGACAAGCCCCTCAAGTACCCGGTGATGTTCCGAGAGGCCGATTGCGTGCTGATCACCAAGACCGATCTGCTGCCCTATCTGCCGGTGGAGGTGGAGCGGATTGAAACCCACATCCGCGCCGTGAATCCCCGCTGCACCGTGATCCGCGTGTCCGCCAGCAGCGGCGAAGGCCTGGAGGCCTGGCACAGCTGGGTGCGCCAGCAGCTGGCCCAGCAGATCGCCCAGCTCACCCCGGCGATGGTGCCGGCATGAGCGGCACCGAAACCCTCGATGGGCAGACCCTGCGGGGCGAGCTGGAGAGCCAGGGGGTGCGCTACGCCCTCGCCAGCTACGTGGATCTGCACGGCATCTGCAAGGCCAAGGCGGTACCGCTGAGCCATCTGGGCCAGATGCTGCGCGGTTCGGAGCTGTTCACCGGGGCGGCCCTCGACGGCATCCCCCAGGACATGAGCGACGACGAGGTGGCGGCTCTGCCCGATCCGGCCTCGGCCACCGTGCTGCCCTGGCAGCGGGAGCTGGTGTGGATGGCCAGTGATCTGCACCTGCACGGCCAGCCCTTTGAGGCCTGCAGCCGCAACATCCTGCACCGGGTGCGGGCCCAGGCGGCCGCCATGGGCTTTCGCTTCAACCTCGGCATCGAGACCGAGTTCTTCGTGCTGCGGCGCGATGCCCAGGGGCGGGCGGTGCCGTTGAGTCCACGGGACACGCTGGATAAACCGGCCTATGACGTGCGCACCCTGCTCGACAACCTGCCCTGGCTCGATGAGCTGGTGAGCGCCATGAACGAGCTTGGTTGGGGGGTGTATTCCTTCGACCATGAAGACGGTCCCGGCCAGTTCGAGATCGACTTCGATTACGCCGAGGCCCTCACCATGGCCGATCGGTTCACCTTCTTCAGGCTGATGGCCAAGGAGATCGCCCACAAGCATGGGTTGATCGCCAGTTTCATGCCCAAGCCCTTCGCCGATCGCACCGGCAGTGGCGCCCACTTCAACATGTCGCTGGCGGATCTGAACAGCGGTGCCAACCTGTTTGAAACCGCCGACAAGGCCCCTGGCCAGGTGAGTGCCCTGGCCCATCAGTTCATCGCTGGGGTGCTGCGCCATGCCCCAGCCATCTGTGCGGTGATCGCCCCCACGGTGAACAGCTACAAGCGGCTGGTGGCCCAGGGCAGCATGTCCGGCTTCACCTGGGCGCCGGTGTTCATCTGCTACGGCAACAACAACCGCACCAACATGCTGCGCATTCCCTCGCCGGGCGGGCGGGTGGAATGCCGGGCCGCCGACATCTCCTGCAATCCCTATCTGGGGGCTGCAATGATCCTGGCCGCTGGGCTGGAAGGCATCCGTGAGCAGCTGGATCCAGGCCCGCCCAACCTGGTGAATGCCTACACCCTCAGTGCTGAGGAGAGGGCGGAACGGGGCCTGCATCGGCTGCCGCGCACCCTTGGGGAGGCGGTGGAGGCGTTTGCCGCTGATCCGCTGTCGCGAACCGTATTTGGTGATGCCATGTTCGACGCTTTCGTCGACTACAAGAGGGGCGAATGGGAGGCCTACCACTCGGCCGTGTCCGACTGGGAGCAGGCTCGCTACCTGGAGTTCTTCTGAGCCACTCGGGCGCCACACCAGCGCCCTGTCCTTCACCCGTTGACCGCACGACTTTCACCGCTTGTTTGCCATGCTGCGTTCCAACCGTTCCAGCTCAGCTCCGACCAGCCCAGCTCCGGCCCGCCGCCGGCGTCTCAAGGCCTTGGCCCTGATCACGGCCCTCGGCGCCGGTCTGCTCACGGCCTGCCAGAAGCCGGCCAGCGACGGTCCCGCCGTGCGCATCGGCTACAGCGCCTGGCCCGGCTGGTTCCCCTGGGCGGTCACCGAGGCCAAGGGGCTGTTCGGCGCCGCCGGGGTGAGCACCAAGCTGCAGTGGTTTGACGGCTACCTCGACAGCATCAATGCCCTCAATGCGGGCCAGCTGGACTGCAACAGCCAGACCCTCAATGACACCATCAGTTCGGTCGCTGGTGGCGCCGATCTGCAGGTGGTTCTCCAGAACGACTACTCCACCGGCAACGACCAGATCATCGTGGCCGAGGGCATCAAGTCCGTGGCCGACCTCAAGGGCAAGAAGGTGGCGGCCGAGGAGGGCACGGTGGATCACTACCTGCTGCTGAAGGTGCTCAAGGAGGGCGGCCTCCAGGCCAGCGACATCACCTTCGTGCCGCTGGAAACCGGTGCCGCTGCCGCGGCGTTCGCGGCGGGCCAGGTGGATGCCGTGGGTGTCTACGCCCCCTTCACCACCCAGGCCCTCAAGCGGGCCGGCAGCAAGGCCCTCGTCACCTCCAGCGAGCACCCTGGCGCCATCAGCGACCTGCTGGTGTGCCGCCGCGAGTTTGTGGAGCAGAACCCCGAGGCGATTCAGCAGGTGGTGAATGCCTGGTTTGCCACCCTGGAGCTGATGAAGAAGGATCCGGCCGCCACCTTGCCGATCCTGGTGCAGCGCTCGGGGGTGTCGGAGCAGGAGTTCAAGGCCTACGACGCCGGCACCACGATTCAGACCCTGGAGCAGAACCGGGCCAACTTCAAGCCCGGCACCACCATGATCTCGCTCCCCTACGCCGCGGAGCAGATCAGCGCCTTCCTGGTGGAGGTGGGTCTGGCCAAGACGAAGCCGGACCTGAGCCAGCTGCTCAACGCCACGTTTGTGAACAACGCCAAATAAGACCTGCAGCCCCTGGTTATGCCTGCGTTCCCTCGTCTGATCCGGCATCCCTGGGCCCTCGGCATCCTGGGGATCGGCATCGTTCTCGTGCTGTGGTTCCTGATCACCGCCAGTGGCGCGGTGAACAAGCTCTTCCTGCCCTCCCCGCAAGCGGTGTGGCAGGCCAGCCAGCTGCAGTGGAGCAGCGGCCTGCTGCTCAAGGATGCCGCCGCCAGCATCCAGCGGGTGTTCATCGGCTTTGCCCTCTCGGCGGGGCTAGCCCTGCCGGTGGGCATCGCCATGGGCACCAACGTGGTGATCTGCCGCCTGCTGGAGCCCCTGATGGGTCTGATCCGCTACATGCCGGCGCCCGCCTTCATCCCGCTGTTGATCATCTATTTCGGCCTGGAGGAGCTGCCGAAGGTGCTGCTGATCTTCATCGGCACCTTCTTCTTCAACACGCTGATGATCATGGATGCGGTGAAGTTCGTCCCCCGGGAGCTGGTGGAAACAGCCCTCACCCTCGGGGGGCGCGGTCTGCCGATTCTCACCCGGGTGGTGGCCCCCTTCATCGCCCCCCAGGTTCTCGACACCTACCGGATCAACATGGCGTCAGCCTGGAACCTGGTGATCGTGGCGGAACTGGTGGCGGCCACCGAGGGCCTGGGCAAGCGCATCAGCCTGGCCCAGCGCTTCCTGCGAACCGATGAGATCTTCATGGGCCTGATTGTGATCGGCTTGATCGGCCTGGTGATCGATCTGGGCTTCCGTGCCCTGATGCGCCGGGCCTGCGCCTGGGCCACCTGAACGCACCATCATGCTTCTCCAGATTGCCAATCTCTGCAAGAGCTTCGGCTACGGAGCCCAGCGCAACGAGGTGCTCCGCAACGTGAGCTTCGACGTTCACGCCGGCGAGTTTGTCGCTCTGGTGGGCAGCTCGGGCTCCGGCAAATCCACCGTGATGCGCCTGATCGCCGGCCTCGACTCCCCCAGCTCCGGTGTGGTGAGCCTCGATGGCCGCCCGATCACCGGTCCCGGCTCCGATCGGGGCATGGTGTTCCAGAAGTACAGCCTCTACCCCTGGCTCACGGCGGCGCAGAACGTGGCCTTCGGCATGGAACTGCAACGGCGCAGCCGCCAGGAGATCCGTGAACGCACCGCCTACTTCCTGGAGGTGGTGGGCCTGGCCGATGCCGCTCGGCGGCTGCCGCGGGAACTCTCCGGCGGCATGCAGCAGCGGGTGGCCATTGCCCGGGCCCTGGCCGCCGAGCCGAAGGTGCTGCTGCTGGATGAACCCTTCGGCGCCCTCGACATCCAGATCCGCGAGTCGATGCAGGAGTTTCTCTACCACCTGTGGCAGCGCACCGGCCTGACGGCGCTGCTGATCACCCACGACCTGGAGGAGGCCCTGCTGCTGGCGGGGCAGGTGCACATCATGGCCCCGTCGCCAGGGCGGATCGTGCGCAGCGTGGCCGTCGATCTCGACCGCTCCGCCATGGCCCAGCTGCGGCTCTCCCGCCCCTTCCTCGACCTGCGCGAGGAGCTGGCCCAGTGCCTGCGCGGCCTGGAGCCGGCCCTTCCCACCTGATCCCCGTCCCCTGCGAGGCCCCCGTTGGCGCTGCCCGCTGCCACCTTTCTGCCCGGATGGGTCTATGGCTCGGCGGCCGTGGCCCAGCGGGAGCGCAGCCACTACGCCGGCCACTGCTGGCACCCGGTGG
This sequence comes from Vulcanococcus limneticus LL, assembly GCF_943369875.1. GTDB lineage: Bacteria > Cyanobacteriota > Cyanobacteriia > PCC-6307 > Cyanobiaceae > Vulcanococcus > Vulcanococcus limneticus_A. The sequence goes on along the minus strand of NZ_CALROT020000006.1, from coordinate 155,604 downwards.
CCGCCAGTGCTGAGCTGGGCAGCGGCGAGGCCCTGGCCCGCCAGCTGCTCGAGCTGCCGCTGCTGATCACCCGCCCGGCCGACGGCGAGGGGCCCCAGCCGCCCCGGGCCTTCCTCAACCGCTGTCCCCACCGGGGCGTGGCCCTGCTGGAGGGTGGCGGCCCTGCCCGGCCCTGCCGGCGCCTGATCTGCCCTTACCACGGCTGGACCTACGACCTGCAGGGTCAGCTGCGGGCGGCGGCCCGGGAGGGGGAGTTCCTCGAGCCCTTCTGCCGCGACGACTGGCCCCTGGCGGAGCTGCCCTGCCGGCAGCTGGGCCCGCTGATCTGGGTGGCCCTCGGCCCCGATCCGGTGCCCCTAGAGCAGCAGCTGGATCTGGTGCTGGCCGAGGCCGGCGCGCTCTGGGAGCAACCCCGACAGCTCCTGGCGCGGCAGCAGCGGCCCCTGGCCTGCAACTGGAAGGTGGCCCACGACAACACCCTGGACGACTACCACGTGGCGATCGCCCACCCGAGCACCCTGCACCGCGAGCAGGGGCCGGTGCGCCACTACCGCCATGGCCTCAGCCGCCACGGCACCCTGCTGGCCACCCCCTGGGGGGACGGCGGCACCTTCTTCACCTTCGGTCTGGCCCCCTGGACCCACCTGCTGCTCTGGCCCGATGGGCGCCTGGCCCTGATCAGCTTTCTGCCGGAGGCCTCCGCCCTGGATCGCTGCCGCATGGAGGTGTGGCTGCTGGGCCTGGAGCCGCACGCCGACGGCGCCGAGGCCTGGATGGCCGAGCTGCAGTGTTTCCTGGAGGAAGACCGGCGCCTGGTGGAATCGGCCCAACGCGGCTACGCCAGCGGCTTGCAGCCAGGGCCTGTCCACCGCCTGGAGCAGCGCATCCTCCAGTGGCAGGCCCTCTATGCCAGCTGGATGGAGCTCGACGACCTGGCCCCCGATGCCCTCACCACGGCACCTGGCGTTGCAGCCACGCCGCCATGGCGGCATTGATCTCCAGCAGATCGGCCACGGGCTGGCGGGTGAAGGGCAACTGCGGCAGGTAGCCGTCGGGGCCGAATTCGGGGGTGATCGTGAACGGCCCCTCGCTGACGGCCGAGCGCTCCCGGGCGAACAGCTGCCAGCAGCGCCGGTGGGCCGCCAACGCCTCGGCCCACTCGGGTGCGAAGGGATGGCCCACCGAGGGGCCCTGGGCATGGCCCACCCGGGCATGGATGTGATCCACCCGCGCGGCGATCACCTGCACCGGCTCCAGCTCGGGGGTCATCAGCCGTTCCGCCACCGCGCACCAGTGGCTGAGATCGGCGGTGAGCCGAAGCTGCGGGAACGCCTCCAGGTAGGAGCCGATCAACCAGGGGCTGTAGAGGCTGCGGGAGCGGTGGGTCTCGAAGCTCACCGGCAGCGGGCAGGCGGCAGCCAGCTCCAGGGCCCGGCTCCAGAAGCGCTCCTGCACCGGCCAGGGCCAGCTGTCGCTGCCGGTGAGCACCGTGATCCGCAGCGGCGCCAGGGCCGGCGCCACCGCCAGCTGCCGCTCCAGCTCCTCCAGGTGCTGGGCCGGGGTGCAGTCCAGCCGGGGCACGTAGTCGCCGCCGGTGAGGAGCTCCAGCACCAGGGCCTGCCCAGCCGCCGCCAGCTGCTGGGCCGCGGACCCAGGCTCGAGGGCCGCCAGGGCGGGGTGGGCCAGGTTGGCCTCCAGGCCGTCGAAGCCATGGCGGCGGGCCAGGGCGCTGGCCGCGCTCAGATCGCCCGCAAACCCCCAGAGGCTGAACAGCAGCAGGGGAGCCGGGGCGCTCACCCTCAGCTGGCCTGGGTGAATTCCTCGGGCTGGATGCCCAGGTACACCGCCTCCTTGAACAGGGCCTGCTTGGCCTCGGCGTCGTGCTGCTGCTCGGCCTCCTCGTAGCGACTGCGGAGCGAATCCACCATCGCCTGCCGGCGGGGATCGGTGGTGGCCATCCAGGGCTGCAGCGGGTCCAGAGCGCAATCTTGGCAGCCCCCCCGCAACGCCCGCCACACAGGCATCCGCCGATGGCGGCAACGGTGCCATTGCCTACCGAAGCCGGCCCCATCCGCTGGTGAACTGGCCCCAGTGCTTCCCACCCCCCTTGACTGCCCCTGTCGCCGCCAGCTCCGCCCTGATTCCCCGTCAGGCGCTGGCCGACCTCAACCAGCTGCGCAACGGTCCCGCCGCCCTGCGCCTGCTCAGCCACCTGCTCACCATCACCGCCGGCGGCCTGGTGTGGGCCCAGTCCGGCTGGCCGCTGGCCCTGCGGCTGGTCGGCCTGGTGGTGTGCGGCGTGGGTCTGGCCACCTGCTTTGCCGGGCTGCATGAGTGCAGCCACCGCACCGCCTTCAAGAGCCGCTGGGCCAACGATGCGGCGGCCTGGTTTCTGGGTCTGCTCAGCTTCTACAACGCCACCGCTTACCGCCGCTACCACCAGTGGCACCACCGCTACGCCCACCAGCCGGGCCTGGATCCCGAGCTGGAGGATCCCCTGCCCACCACGCCGGTGGGCTACCTGCTGGAGCTGAGCGGCTGGCACTGGTGGACCGGCAAGCTGCGGGGCACCGCCCGGCTGCTCTGGGGCGACCTCTCGGCGGTGCCCTATCTCAACGCCGAGCTGATCCCCAAGGTGCGCCGCTCCATCTGGCTGCAGTGCAGTGTGTATGCGGTGCTGGCGGCACTGTCGCTGATCAGCGGCAACGGCTTTCTGCTCTGGTACTGGCTGCTGCCCCTGGCGGTGGGCCAGCCCTTCCTGCGCTTTGTGCTGCTGGCGGAGCACACCGGCTGCAGCTTCAGCCGTGATGGCACCGCCAACACCCGCACCACCCTCACCACCGCTCCGGTGCGCTGGTTGATGTGGAACATGCCCTTCCACGCCGAGCACCACCTCTACGCCTCGCTCCCCTTCCATGCCCTGCCGGCGGCCCACGGCCACATCGCCCCGCACCTGAAGCACCTCGATCGCGGCTACCTGCAGGTGCACCGGCAGCTGCTGGCCCAGCTGCCGGCCCTGGGCCTGCCGGCATGAGCACCGTCACCGTTCAGCCCCCCCGCGCCCAGCGGCAGGAGCACGCCCTGGGCCCCTGGCCCCTGGCCTGCGGCCACACCATCCCCGACGCCCAGATCAGCTACCTGCAGATCGGTGCCCTCAATGCCGATCGCTCCAACCTGATCCTGGTGCCCACCTCCTACGGCGCCCGGCCGGAGGATCTGGCCTGGCTGGCGGGGCCGGTGCTCGATCCGGAGCGCTGGTGCATCGTGATCGCCGGCATGTTCGGCAACGGAGCCTCCAGCAGCCCCAGCCATGGAGCCATGGGCCTGGCCGAGCAGGGCTGGGTCGTCCGGCACCACGACAACGTGGCCGCCCAGCGCCAGCTGCTGGCGGAGGCGTTCGGCGTGGAACGGCTCCCCCTGATCTACGGCTGGTCGATGGGCGCCCAGCAGGCCTATCAGTGGGCCGTGGAGTATCCCGAGCTGGTGGAGCGGATCTGCTGCGTGTGCGGCAGTGCCCGCACCTCCCCCCACAACCGCCTCTTCTGCCTCAGCCTGCGCCAGGCCCTCACGGCCGATCGCCACTGGAACGGCGAGGCCTTCGAGGCCTCCCCCGACCAGGGGTTGCGCACCTACGCCCTGATCTACGCCAGCTGGGCGGCCAGTCAGCCCTTCTTCCGCACCATCGCCGAGCCGATGGAGGAGCACGTGGAGCGCCAGTGGCTGCCCCACTACCAGCGCCATGATCCCCGCGATCTGATCGCCATGCTGGATACCTGGATGGCCCACGATGTGGCCCCTGGCGGTGATCTGAAGGCCGTGCTGGGGGGCCTTCAGGCCCGCACGGCGATTGTGGCCGGCAGCCATGACCTCTACTTCACGGTCGACGATCTGGCCGCCGATGCCGCCGCCATTCCCGGCGCCCAGTTGCACGTGATCGAGTCGATCCTGGGCCACCGCGCCGGCAATCCCCACAGCAGCCCGCCGGAACAGCAGCAGCTGCGCCAGGTCGTGGATCAGCTCCTCGCCGGGTGATGGTCCCGGCCCCTTGATCGTTCCTCCTTCTTTGCAGAGAGCCCATGGCTGATCTCGCTGGCCTCATGAAAGAGCGGGGCCTCCGCTTTCTGTTGATGTCCTTCACCGACCTGTTCGGTGTGCAGCGGGCCAAGCTCGTGCCCGCCTCGGCGGTGGAGGGGATGGCCAGTGGAGGTGCCGGCTTTGCGGGGTTCGCCGCCTGGCTCGACCTCTCCCCGGCCGATGGCGACGTGATGGCGGTGCCCGATCCCGCCAGCCTGATGCCCCTGCCCTGGCAGCCCGAGGTGGGCTGGGTGGCCACGGAGCTGCTGCTGAATGGGGAGCCGATGGCCCAGTGCCCCCGGCGCCTGCTGCGCCGTCAGCAGCAGCGGGCCCAGGCCCTGGGGTTCGAGCTGCGCAGTGGCGTGGAGGCTGAGTTCTTTCTGCTGGATCCCAGCGGCGAGGCGCCCGCCGATCGCGCCGACACCCAGCAGAAGCCTTGCTACGACCAGCTCGCCCTGATGCGTCACTACCCGCTGGTGGCGCCGCTGCTGGAGGCGATGGAGGCCTTGGGCTGGGGGCCCTATCAGGCGGATCACGAAGACGCCAACGGCCAGTTTGAGATCAACTGGACCTTCGCCGATGCCCTGACCACCGCCGATCGGCACGCCTTCTTCAAGGTGATGGTCAAGTCGCTGGCGGAGGAGCAGGGGCTGCGCGCCACCTTCATGCCTAAGCCCTTCGCCCATCGCACTGGCAATGGCTGCCACACCCATCTGTCGCTCTGGGGCGCCGCCGGCACGGCCCAGGCCGGCCGCAATCTCTTCCACGATCCAGAGGGCGCGCTGGGATTGTCGGCGCTGGCCTATCACTTCCTGGCGGGATTGCTGGCCCATGCCCCGGCCCTGTGCTGTCTCACGAACCCCAGCGTGAACAGCTATCGGCGACTGGCGGCACCCCCCACCACCTCCGGCTCCACCTGGGCTCCGGCTGGGATCAGCTACACCGGCAACAACCGCACCCACATGGTGCGCATTCCTGACGACCAACGCCTGGAACTGCGCCTCCCCGATGGCGCCGTCCATCCCTATCTCCTCCAGGCCGCCGTGCTGGCGGCGGGCCTCGATGGGATCGAGCGCCAGCTCTCACCCGGGCCGCGCCACGACAACGACAACTTTGCTGAGCCGTTGCAGTCTCCCGGTTTCGGCCATCTGCCCAGCGATCTGGGTGAAGCCCTCGAGGCCTTTGGCCAGGATGCCGTGCTGCGATCCGCCCTCGGTGAACCGTTCTGCAGCGCCTACGAACGCCTGCGCCGTCGTCAGTGGCAGGAGTATCGCGCCGAGGTGACCGATTGGGAGCGTCACACAGGGCTGGATGGCTGAGGTGAGGGGCACTCGACGGGGCTGAACACACCGGCCGCGCCGGCCAAGGCAGCCTCAATGCGCGCTTCTCCGCTGCTCTGGAGTTGCGCCGGGCTCCAGGAGCGATCGCTGCGGGGGCTCCAGTGCAGCAGTTCGGGTTGGGCTCCGGGCTGCTTGTAGAGGTGATAGATCGGCAACACGGCGGGGTGGTAGATGTGCCACCCCCGGGCTTTTACTCGCTGGGCATAGACGTATTCCTCTCCATTGAAGTAGAGGTGAGGGTCATAGGGGACGTCGTCGAGAAGGGCCCCAGGGCTGAACAGGCAGCCGGCGGCCAGGCGCTGGCCGGGGATGGGGGCACGGTTCGGATTCGCGAGGATGTTGGCGGCATTGCGCAGGGGGTGCAGCGGGTGCTCCACCAGCTGGATGGCCTGATCGGCTTTCAAGCGCCGGGGGCCATGCAGCGGATCCCAGGGCATCGGTGAGGCGGTGAGCAGGGAGCGTGTTGGCAGGCTCTGCAGTTGTCGCCGCAGGATCTCATCCCAGCCCGGATCAAAGCGCATATGGGCATCAATCTGGAGGTGGTAGTCCTCGCCATTGCTGAGGCCCTGTGCCATGGACCGCGCATAGCACACGCCCCTGGAATCGCGGGCAGGCAGCCAGATGTAGCGAATCTGGTGGCGCCAGTGGGGGAGGGTGTCGTGGTGATCCTGATCGGACTGATCCACCACGCCGAAGATCAGCCCGTCCGGCTCCGCTGCCTTGGCATAGGCGTCGTCGATGGTGGGCAGGAGTTCCGGGTCGTTGTAGGCAACGATCGAGATGAACAGCGACATCGGGTGACGGGACCCCTCTCCTGGGTTGGCTGAGGCCTCTGCTGGGCTGGCGCGGTGTGTGGTGGCGCGCTGATGGTCTTCCTAGCTTGAAGCGTGAGGAGGGGTCTGCCGCGCTTCCGCCCCGCCCCGCAGGTCTCTGAGGCGCCGTGATCGCCATGGCTGACACCCCTTTCATCCCCGGGCCCAGTCCCGAGGAGTCCGCCGATTCCCAGGCCGGCTTCTCCGGCACCACCGAAGCCGAAGAGCTGCGCAAGGAAACCCAGCAGGCCGGCACCCCCGCGGACTACCAGCAGGCCAGTGCTCCGCCCCCGCCGGAAGGCGAGACGCCCCTGGGCAACACCGCCATCGCCACCCCCGACACGGCGGCGCCCCTGGGGCCGATCGCCGCCGCGGCCGCGGCGCCGGCCACCAATCTCTTCATCCCCCCGACGGACACCTCGCCGGCTGACGGCGGCATCGGCGGCGATGCGGTGGCGTTGGCGGGAGCTGCGGTCCAAGCCCCGCTGGAGCTGCCCCCTCTGGATCTCGCCGCCGTGGCGGCGGCGGGTGCCGCGACGCCAGCGACCAGTCCCTCCTCGCTGCCGCTCGCGGCGACGACGACGGAACCACCCACGGAACCGCCGACGGAGCCGCCCACCAACCCTCCAACCGAGCCGCCGACGGAACCACCGACGTTGCCGCCGACGGAACCCCCGACGGAACCGCCGACAGAGCCGCCCACGAACCCTCCAACGGAGCCGCCAACGGAGCCACCGACGCTTCCGCCGACGGAACCACCCACGGAACCGCCGACTGAGCCTCCCACCAACCCACCGACGCTGCCACCGACGGAACCACCGACGCTGCCACCGACCGAACCCCCCACCGAGCCACCGACCGAACCACCTACGCAACCTCCCACCGAGGGCCGCTGGTTCATCCACCAGACGCCGCAGGCCGGGGACAGGACGTCGGACGCCACGATCGTGGAGGAGGGGCGGGGCAGCAACGCCGGCACCACCACCTTTGGCGTGCATTTCGACAGCGGCCACTTCGAATTGGCCAATGGCGAAGTCATCCGGGTGTTCCTGGATATCGACCCGTCATCCACGGCCTCCCTGGCGGATTGGAGCTGGCAGGTTGAGCCTGTCCATGGCCTGGCCCTGGTCGGCACGGAAATCGCCGATGGCCAGCTGATCACGACCCTGCAGGTGGATCAGGCCCAGGGCCTCAACCTCACCGGCAAGGTGCTGGATGTGAGCATCACGGCGACGCCCGATCGCGTGCCAGAAGGCAGTGAGACGCTCCTGTTCGACATCAACGACGAGCGGCCGGCCGAGTTCGCGGAGAATGGCCAGATCATCGGCCAGACCTGGGAGGACAAGGACGACTACCTGATCACGATTCAGGATGAATCCGTGCAGGGCGGTCCGCCCCAGGCGACGGCCAGCCTGGAGGCCCCAGCGCCTGAATCCCCCGCACCTGACTCCCTCGAGCCCGCCTCACCGGCGGTGGTGGCCGATCTCGCCTCGGGTTTCCTGGAGGCCGTGACCAACGGCAACGGACCGCCGCTGGCCGTGGATTCGGGACCGGGCGCCTGGGCCCATCAGCTGGACCAGATGGTGGCCCACTACCTGGAGACCAATAGCCTGGATGCCGAGCAGTTCGCCGTCGTGCAGCAGGGCGTTCTCAACCAGCTCGCGGATCGGCTGGATGGCGATGGCCAGAGCATCGGCCGCGATGGCGATGGCAATGCCGACTACCCCGATGTGCTGGCGGCGCTGGGCAGCCATGGCGCTGATCAGGCCGACGAGGGCCAGGCCGGGGGGGATGGCAGCGCCGCCACCGGTGCTTTCCACCAGGACGTGTTCGCCCAGGGCTTGGAGCAGGCCGGTGGCCATGGGGGCCCTGGGGCCGGCTCCGTGGAGGACCCTGGCGGGGCTGGATCCGGCGCCAACGGGGGCTCGTCCTGAGGCGCGGCACCGGCTGTGGCCAGGGGGCAGGCCCGCCCGCCGCTCCCGGCCTTCAGCCGGCAGGCCAGAGCGGCAGCTCCAGCCCCGCCGCGGCGCAGAGCTGCTCGCTCACCTCCCACAGCCGCTGGCGGTCGCTGGCCACCAGGGCCGCCGGGGCGATCCGGCAGGGCACCGGCCAGCCCCGCAGGTTGGCCAGGCCGCCGGGGCCGAAGAAGCTGCCGCCCGCCAGCTCCGGCGCGGTGGCGGCGTGCAGCTGGGGCAGGGCGCCCATGGCCGCGCTCTGGAACAGGGGATCCATCAGCCGGTAGGCCAGGGCCTCCAGCTGGGAGCCGCGGGCCGCCACGGAGACCGGCTGCAGGTTGGTGCGGGCCAGGCCCGGGTGGGCCGCCACCGACAGCACGCCGCTGCCGGCGGCCTCCAGCCGCGCCTGCAGCTCCAGGGCCAGCATCACGTTGGCCAGCTTGCTCTGGGCGTAGGCGGCCCAGGCGTCGTAGCGGCGCTCGCCCTGCAGGTCGTCGAAGGCGATGCGGCCGAAGTAGTGGGCGCCTGAGCTGACGCTCACCACCCGGGCGCCGGGGGCCTGCGCCAGCAAGGGCAGCAGCTGCCGCACCAGGGCGTAGTGGCCCAGGTGATTCACCCCGAACTGGAGCTCATGGCCGTGGCGGGTGAGGCGCCGGGGCGGTGCCATCACGCCGGCGTTGGCGATCAGCAGATCCAGCCGGCCGAACTCACGCTGCACCCGCTCGGCGGCGGCGGCCACGCTGGCCAGGTCCGCCAGGTCGAGCGTCAGCAGCTCCAGGCCGGCGCGGGCCTGGGGCAGCAGCTCCTGGCGGGCCTGCTCGCCGCGACGGGGATCGCGGCAGGCCAGCAGCACCGTGGCCCCCCGCGCCGAGAGGGCCCGGGCGGTTTCCAGGCCCAGGCCGCTGTTGGCGCCGGTGATCAGGGCGATCCGACCGCTCTGGTCGGGGATGTCGGCGGTGGTCCAGGGCATGGGACCTACTTTGTCGCCCACAGCTCCAGGAGCGTGGGTCCCACCCAGTAGCTGCCGGCGTCGCGCTGGGCCAGGGCGACCTCGGCGGCGGCCTGGGCGGCATCGGCCGCGCTCCACAGGCCCAGCCGCTGCAGCTGCTCGCCGTAGACCGAAACGAAGGAGCCCATCCACTGGGCCGCCATCGAGCCGGCCTGGCCCAGCACCGGCAGCGGCCGCAGCTCCTGGATCTGGAAGCCCCGCTGGGCCAGCAGGGAGGGCAGGCGTCGGTTCACGTCCGGATCGCCGCCCGCCTCCCGGAAGCTGCGCTGCGCCGCCTGGCCGAAGCGCCGGATCGCCGCGCCGTGGGGATGCAGGCCGAACGTGTCCCAGTGCAGATACTCGTGGAACACCACGGCGCCCCCAGGCCGCAGGGCCGGCGCCAGCTGATCCAGCAGCGGCTCCAGCTCGGGCAGGAACATCGCCACCCAGCGGCACCAGAGGAGATCGAAGACTTCGGCCGGCAGGGGATCCGTGCGCAGATCGTGGCGGCGCAGCTCCAGCTGGCCCAGCCCCTCTTGCTTAGCCAGGGCCCGGCCGGTGGCCACGTAGGTCGGGCTGAGCTCCAGGCCCAGCACCCGGCCCGTGGGCCCCACGGCGCGGGCCAGCTCCAGGGCCGCCAGGCCCGGACCGGCACCCAGCTCGAGCACCCGCTGGCCGGGGCCGAGGCCGGCCCGCCGCCAGGCGGCCTGGGCGGCGGGCCGCCAGAGCGCATGCTGCAGCTGCAGCCGGGCCAGCTCGGCGTCGTGGGTGCCGAGGATGTAGTCGCTCACGGCGGCCTCACCCGCAGGACGGGCTGGGAGCTCCGTCCTTCCGGGACCTCAGTCCTCGGGGAACAGCAGCGAGGCCAGTTCGTCGGGATCCACGTCGTAGACGCGGGCCAGGCTGGATTCGATCGCGGCGGTCACCTCGCCGGGCAGGAAGCGCATGGCGTTGAGGGCGTCCTCGGCGATCTCGTCGGTGAGCAGCTTCTCCTCACCCTCCAACTTCTCGTCGTTGATCACGGCCAGCACCCAGCTCAGGTAGGCGTCGACCAGATCGGAAAACTCCAGATCGGGATCGTTGAGGTCCAGGGCCATGGTGCGACAGGCGCATGCCCCCGCAGTTTGCCCGGTGGCGGGGAAGATGGCAGGCATGAGCAGCCCATCCCCTGACCCGGCCGCCCTGCAGGCCACCCTGTTCGACTTCGCGATCGGCGAGCTGGTGCGCCAGCACCGCGAGAGCTTTCAGCCGCGGTGGACCCCGGAGGCCTGGGCCAAGCTGCTGATCTGGCTCTCGCTCAACTGCGGCTGCAGCGGCGATCGCCAGGGCCTGGAGGCCTTCGCGGCCGCCCTCGGCCCGGTGCTCACGGGGCGCATGCGGCGCATCTACTTCGAGCGGGTGCTCGACGACCTGGACCTGCAGCTGCTGGCCGATCCGGCCGAGCAACAGGTGCTGGCGCTGCCCCTGGGGCCCTCCGGCGCCCCGCCGCTGGAGGCCGTGGCCGAGGCCCTGGAGCGGGTGGGGCTGGCCGAGCGGGTGGTGGGGGACCGCAGCCGCTGGCAGAGCCTGGAGTCGGTGGTGGCCATTCCCTGGAGCCAGCCATGCGCCTGATCGCCAGCTACCGCAACGCCGGCTATGAGGCCCTCGCCGACGGGGTGATGGCCTTCTTCGATCGCCGCCCGGATCTGCAGCGCCCCGGCGTGGCCTTCGGGCCCGATGCGGGTCCTGGAGCCGAACCCGCCAAGATCTCCACCGACATCAGCCTGGTGGCGATCGACCGCTCCGATCCGGAGGCCTTCGCCCTGGCCGAGGTGATCCTGCGTGGCGTGACCGCCGGCCTCAACCGCTACCTGCAGGAGCGGCCGCTGCTGCGCCAGTGCTGCCCGGAGCAGAGCCTGTTCGTGAACCCGATCTTCAACCTGCAGCGCTACGCCCCCGGCGAGGGCTTCCGCAGCTGGCACTGCGACTGGACCACCACGGGCGAGGCCACCGAGCCGATCCGCCGCGTGCTGGCCTGGATCCTCTACGCCAACACCCTGCCCGAGGGCGGCACCGAGTTCCACTGGCAGGAGCACCACGAAGAGGCGGAGCGGGGCAAGCTCGTGATCTTCCCGGCGGGCCTCTCCCACATCCACCGGGGGCGGGTGAGCCACAGCCACAGCAAGACGATCGCCACCGGCTGGATCAATGCCGGCCGCCTGGAGGACTATCTGGGCCGCCTGGCCGCGGAGCCGGCTGCTGCCCCCTGAGGCCGATACCGGCGGAAGGACCGCTGTGGTGGTAGATCTGCCGCCACCAAGGCCAGTTGCCCACCCTGACGCTCCAGTCCCTCGCCGATTTCGCGGCCTACAGCCGGCGGCGGCGGCGTGAGGCCGCCCGCCGCCGGGCGCTCAAGTTGCTCAAGGTGCTGCTGCTGGTGCTCCTGATCGGCCTGGCCAAGCTGCTGGTGCACCACCTCGGCCTTGAGCCCATTCAGGTGAATCCCCTGTTCACCTCCCTGGTGGCCTCCACGGTGTTCCTGCTGGGCTTCCTGCTCAATGGCGTGCTGTCGGATTTCAAGGAGAGTGAGCGGCTCCCCGGTGAGCTCGCCACCGGCCTGGAGGTGCTGAGCCTGGAGATCCGGGCCATTCCCGCCCACAATCCCGCGGCCGTCGTGGACAGGCCGCTCATGGCGGTGGCCAGCTTCGCCGACGCCCTGCTCGCCTGGCTGCTGGAGCGCCTCTCGACCCGGGAGCTGCTGCAGCAGTTTCACCAGTGCCATGGGGCCACGGTGGAGGCGGCCGTGCTGCTCCAGGGCAATGCCACCCTTCAGGCCCGGCTGATGGCGGAGATGGGTGGCCTGCTGAAGCTGATCAACCGCATCGACACGATCCGCCAGACCTCCTTCGTTCCCCTGGTGTATTGGCTGGCCTATGCCAGCACCGCCCTGCTCTGCACTGGGTTGGTGTTCATGGCCACCACCACCATCCTCGAGGCGATCTTCTTCATCTTTGTGATTGCCTTCCTGCTGATCTTTCTGATCCGTCTGATCGCCGATATCGACAATCCCTTCGGCTTCGCCGACCCCAATTCGGCCGAGGATGTGGAGCTCGAGGTGCTCGTGGAGGCGATGGGACGCCTGTTGGCCATCCGCGATGCCGCCTGCGCCGGCGTCCGCCCCTGAGCCGGCCCCTCAGCGCAGCGCCAGGGGCGTGATCGTCCCACCCTCCCGCTTCACCCCCAGCCGGATCGGCCGCGGCGGTCCTTCCGCCGGCAGGGTCACCTCCACCCACAGCTGCTCGCCCGGCGGGCGGCGGGAGGGATCCGGCACGTCGGGCGGGATGAAGAAGGCCACGCGGGGCTCCAGGCGCCAGAGCTGGGCGGCCGCGGGCCCGGGGGCTGGAGCCCAGCTGGAGCCCGGGAACGCCTGGACGCTGCGGGAGCGGGGGGTGGACGCGCCGGCCAGCTCGGCCCGCACCAGGCCGCCCTCGGCGCGCAGCACCACCGGGGCGCCGGAGGAGCCGGGCTCCTTCAGGCCCGCCGGTGCGGGGATGACCAGGGCCAGGTCCACGTAGCGGCCCCGGATCGGCAGGTGGGGATCCACCGGCTCGGTGCGGATCCAGCCCCGGGGCCGGGTGGCCCGATCCAGCAGCAGCTGGCCCGCCAGGCTCAGCAGCAGTCCCCCCTGCAGCAGCGCCAGCGCCAGACCCCGGCGCCATCCCTCACGGCCGCCCGCGGTCATGGGGCCTCCGGCCGCACGGCGCGGGCCACGAGCCGGCGGCGCAGCACCTCCAGCCCCCAGCCGCCGCCCAGGAACAGCACCCCCAGGCCGATCAGGCTGGCGGAGCGTCCCAGGGCGTCCATCACCTGGGACACGTAGAAGGCCAGCACGTCGAGGCCGATCACGGCCACCCCGAAATTGATGCGCTCGCTGCGGCCCTCGGCCACGCCCCAGGCCAGCAGCAGCAGCCCACCCACGGCCCACCACAGGTGGGTGACCAGGCCCGGATCGAAGCGCTGGCCCCCACCCGTCGCCAGGCTCACCAGCAGCCAGCCGATCGCCACCCCCAGGGGGGTGACCCGGGAGCCCCGCAGCAGCCAGCCGAGCAGCAGCGGGACGCCCAGGGCGAGGCTCCAGCCGGCCGCGGCCAGCGGCAGGGGGAGGCCCGTCGTGGGCTGGCTCCCCAGCGCCCAGGCCCGCCAGGACTCCATGGACAGGCAGGCGACCAGCCAGAGCAGCGCGGCGGGCAGCAGCCCCAGCCCGCCGATCCAGAGCAGCACCCGCCGCGCCGCTGAGGTGGAGCCGCTCCCCAGCGGTGCCCCCAGGTAGCTGAGGCAGGTGAGCAGCAGACCCGCCGCCGTCACCGCCAGGGCCGTGGGATCGCTGGAGTTCAGCTGGAACTCCGCCCTGGCCCCTTCCACGGCCACCCCCCACTCACTGAGCAGCCAGGCCGGTGTCAGCAGGGCCAGCAGGGCCAGCTGGGGCCACTGGCGCAGCAGGCCCCAGCCCAGGCCGGCGCCGATCGCCCAGAGCAGTAGCCCCAGGGGCCAGTGGGCTTCCAGGTGGAAGATCTGGCCCGCCAGGAAGATTCCGGCCCCCAGGGTCACCGTGCCCACGCCGTGCAGGGCCAGCGCCAGCGGCGCGAAGCGCTCCTCCACCGCGGCCCCACCCCCGTGCAGCCCCACCACCAGGGCCAGCAGCAGGCCGAAGCGCTGCCCCGGCGCCAGGGCCTCCCAGTGGGTGGACACGAACAGCAGCAGCCCCGCCGCCACCAGCACGCCCCCGAGGGCGATCGCCACCAGCACGGGGATGCGCAGCCGCGGCGGCTCCGGCTGGGCCTGCTCCCAGGCGCGGATGGCGTCGGCGGTAGCGGGCTCGATCAGCCCCGCCTGCCGCCAGCGCTCCAGCTGTGACTGCCAGCTGTGGGCCATGGCTGCAAGTTAGGCAGAGCCGGCTCCGCTGACCGCAGGCCTGGTTCCGGCGGGTGGATGGGGCGCTGTACCGCGCCAAGCAGGCGGGTCGCAACCGGGTGGAGCTGGATCCGGAACCGCCGGCTGGGTGAAGCAGACCGTGGTCGATCTTGATCGGGTGACCCTTCGCTGGGGCGACCCTGCCCCCCAGGGTTGCCGGGCCTAGCCTCCCCCAAAAGCAGTAGCTCAGCTCAGGAGCTCGGTTGTTCTGCTTGTCCGCAGCACCAGTCCCCTGAACTCTCCCCGACGCGTCCTCGTGCTCAACCTGGTGGCCCTGGTGGCCTACGGGGTGCTGGCGGGTTTCTCCCACTACCTGGTGGGAGGCCAGGCCCTGGTGCCAGGCATCTGGTTCCCCTCGGGCCTGATGGTGGTCCTGGCGCTGCGGTGTGGCCCCACCGTTCTGCCCGGTCTCTGGCTGGGGGCCAGCCTCATCGGGGCCCTGTCCAGTCCGGGCCCCCTCGGGCTCCACGCCGCCCTTGGACTGGCCTCCTGTCTGGAGCCCATGGCCGTGCTGCTGCTGGCGCCCCGGCTGATGCGCAGCCGAGACCCCATGGACAGCCTGCACGACTTCGCCGGCTTCTACAGCGCTGCCGCCATCGGTGTGGCGCTGTCGATCGGGGCCACCGGGCTGTTGCAACCCGCAGGCCCGTACGCGCCCCTGTCGTTCATCCTCCACCTGGCGGGAGTCCTGGCGCTGGCGCCGTTTCTGCTGGCCCTGCCGGCGCCCGGCGATCGGGCCGGCCTGCAGCACCTGGGCGCTGAGCTGCGCCGGCCGGACTGGTGGGCGCTGCTGCTGGCCATCACGCTGAGCACCCTGCTGATCAACGGGGGGTTCCTGCCGACCCTGAGCCTCACGCCCCTGGCGCTGCTCTTTCCCCTGCTGCTGGTGGCGGGCTTCCGTTTCTCGCCGGCTGCTGCCACGGGGTTGAACCTGCTGGCGGCGCTGCTGCAGACCTGGTTCCCCTTCATCGGCAGCGAGGCCCTGCCGGCCTCGAGCGATCTTCTGCTCCGCTCGGTCATGGGCCGCCTGTTCTGCGGCCTGCTGGTCCTGGTGCAGATGGTGCTGGTGACGAATCAGCAGCACCGGCGGATGCGCGACCGGTTGGAGCAACAGGCGCATCGGCTGGAGGAGGTCGTGGCGACGCGCACCCAGGACCTGACCGTGGCCAATGCCCGGCTGGAGCGGCTCAGCCATCAGGACAGCCTCACGGGCATCCCCAACCGCCGTGGCTTCCAGCGGACGTTCGACGCCGAGTGGCAGCGGGCCCTGAGCAACCAGCTGCCCCTGACGGTGGGGATGCTGGATGTGGACCATTTCAAGGCCTACAACGACCACTACGGCCATCCGGCCGGTGACCGCTGTCTGGAGCAGATCGCGGCCGTGCTGGCGGCGTCGCTGGGACGCCGTGGCGAGCTGGTCGCCCGCTATGGCGGGGAGGAATTCGTGGTGCTGCTGCCCGGGCTGTCGCCTGAGGCCCTGGGCCCGCTGGGCGAAAGGCTCCGCAGCAGCATCCACGGCCTCGGTCTGCCCCATGCCCACGGCGGATCCGAGGGCCTCGTCACCATCAGCCTCGGGCTGGCGACCGCCGTCCCCAGGGAGGGCCTCACGCCGGAGGATCTGCTCGCCGCCGCCGACGCCCTGCTCTACAAGGCCAAGGACGAAGGGCGCAACCGCGTGTGCCTGGTGTCGCTGCCGCTTTGAGACCATGGGGCCACGCCGTACCCCCGCCGTGTCCGCCGAAGCCCTGCCCAAGACCTACGACCCGGCCGGCACCGAGAGCCGCTGGCAGCAGGCCTGGGAGCAGGCCGGCGCCTTTCACCCCGACCCTGCGGCGGAGGGTGAACCCTTCTCCATCGTGATCCCGCCGCCGAACGTGACCGGCAGCCTGCACATGGGCCACGGCTTCGAGACGGCCCTGATCGACACGATCGTGCGCTTCCAGCGCCTGCGCGGCCGCAACGTGCTCTGCCTGCCCGGCACCGACCACGCCTCGATCGCCGTGCAGACGATCCTGGAGAAGCAGCTCAAGGCCGAGGGCACCAGCAAGGAGGCCCTGGGCCGCGAGGCGTTCCTGGAGCGGGCCTGGGCCTGGAAGGCCGAGAGCGGCGGCACGATCGTGGGCCAGCTGCGGCGCCTGGGCTATTCGGTCGACTGGCGGCGGGAGCGCTTCACCCTCGATGCCGGCTGCAGTGAGGCGGTGATCGAGGCGTTCGTGCGGCTGCACGAGCAGGGCCTGATCTACCGGGGCGAATACCTGGTGAACTGGTGCCCCGCCTCGGGATCGGCGGTGAGTGATCTGGAGGTGGAGATGAAGGAGGTGGATGGCCACCTCTGGCACTTCCGCTATCCGCTCACGGTCCCCGCGGCCGACGGCCGCACCCACCTGGAGGTGGCCACCACCCGCCCCGAAACCCTGCTGGGCGACACGGCCGTGGCGGTGAACCCCAAGGACCCGCGCTACGCCGATCTCGTGGGCCAGACCCTCACCCTGCCGCTGGTGGGCCGCGAGATCCCGATCGTGGCCGACGACCACGTGGATGCGGCGTTCGGCACGGGCTGCGTGAAGGTGACCCCCGCCCACGACCCCAACGACTTCGCCATCGGCCAGCGCCATGACCTGCCGCTGATCACGGTGATGGCCAAGGACGGCACCATGAACGCGGCCGCCGGTCGCTTCGCCGGGCTGGATCGCTTCGAGGCCCGCAAGGCCGTGGTGGCGGCGATGGAGGAGGGCGGCTTCCTGGTGACGGTGGAGGACTACCGCCACAGCGTGCCCTTCTCCGACCGCGGCAAGGTGCCGGTGGAGCCGCTGCTCTCCACCCAGTGGTTCGTGAAGACCGAGCCGCTGGCGGCCCGCTGCCGCGAGGCCCTGCAGCAGGCCGATCCCCGCTTCGTGCCGGAGCGCTGGAGCAAGGTCTACCGCGACTGGCTCACGGGCATCCGCGACTGGTGCATCAGCCGTCAGCTGTGGTGGGGCCACCGCATCCCCGCCTGGTTCGTGGTGAGCGAGACCGGCGGCCAGATCACCGACGGCACCCCCTACGTGGTGGCCCGCAGCGAAGCCGAAGCCCGCGCCAAGGCGGACGCGCAGTTCGGCGGCGGCACCCATGCCCACCCCGTGGTGCTGGAGCAGGACCCCGACGCCCTCGACACCTGGTTCTCCAGTGGCCTGTGGCCCTTCTCCACCCTGGGCTGGCCCGATGACAACGCCGCCGATCTGCGGCGCTGGTATCCCACCAGCGTGCTGGTGACGGGCTTCGACATCATCTTTTTCTGGGTGGCCCGGATGACGATGATGGCCGGCGCCTTCACCGGCCGGATGCCCTTCCGGGACGTCTACATCCACGGCCTGGTGCGGGATGAGAACAACCGCAAGATGAGCAAGTCGGCGGGCAACGGCATCGACCCGCTGCTGCTGATCGACCGCTACGGCGCCGATGCCCTGCGCTTCGCCCTGGTGCGCGAGGTGGCCGGCGCCGGCCAGGACATCCGCCTCGACTACGACCGCAAGAGCGACACCTCGGCCACGGTGGAGGCGGCCCGCAACTTCGCCAACAAGCTCTGGAATGCCACCCGCTTCGCCCTGATGAACCTGGACGGCGAGACGCCGGCCTCCCTGGGCGAACCCGATCCGGCGGCGCTGCAGCTGGCGGATCGCTGGATCCTCTCGCGCCTGGCCCGGGTGAACCGGGACAGCGCCGAGCGCTACGGCAGCTACGGCCTCGGTGAAGCCGCCAAGGGGCTCTACGAGTTCGCCTGGAACGAGGTGTGCGACTGGTATCTGGAGCTGATCAAGCGGCGCCTCAACCCCGGCGAGAACCCCAGCGCCGAGGCCCTGGCCGACCAGCGCACCGCGCGCCAGGTGCTGGCCAAGGTGCTCCAGGAGCTGCTGGTGCTGCTGCACCCGCTGATGCCGCACCTCAGCGAGGAGCTCTGGCATGGCCTCACCGGTGAGCCGGAGGCCACCTTCCTGGCCCTGCAGCGCTGGCCGGCCCTGAACACCGCCGCCCTCGACGACGGTCTGGAGGCGAGCTTCGCCGAGCTGATCGAGGCGATCCGGGTGGTGCGCAACCTGCGGGCCGTGGCCGGCCTCAAGCCCGCCCAGCCCGCCCCCGTGCAGTTCGTGACCGGTCGCGCCGATCTGGCGGACCTGCTGCGCGAGGCCACCCCGGACATCACCGCCCTCACCCGCGCCGAGGGCGTGGCCGTGCTCGATCCTGCCGGTGCCGAGGCCGCCCGCGGCCAGCGGGCCCTGGCCGGCGTGTGCGGCGAACTGCAGGTGCTGCTGCCGATCGAGGGGCTGGTGGATCTGGCGGCCCTGCGCGGCCGGCTGGAGAAGGACCTGGCCAAGGCCGAGAAGGAGATCGCCGGCCTGGCCGGCCGCCTCGCCAACCCCAACTTCGCCGGCAAGGCACCGCCGGAGGTGGTGGCCGAGTGCCAGGCCAACCTGGCGGAGGCCGAGGCCCAGGCGGCCCTGGCCAGGACGCGGCTGGCGGATCTGGGCTGAGGCGCCCACCACGACGGGCGTACCGTGATTGCGGGTGCGGGTGGGGGATCGGCTGGCCATGCTTGCGACGGCCCCTCCGCTGCCAGGCCCCGGGCATTGCCCGGCGTGTTGAACCGGCAGGTCGTCTCGGCGCGGGCACGGCTCCTGCTGGCCCAAGGCCTGGTGATCGGTGCCCTGCTGAGCTCCGGCCAGGCGTTGCCCGCCCAGCCCGCCGGGGGCGCAGCCAAGGGGTGGTCGCTCAGCGCTGACGGTGGGCGGGACGCGGCGGCGCTGCTGGCGGGGCTGGCCCTGGGCGCTGGCACGGCGGCGGCATTGCTGCTGCGCAGCCGGTCGCGCCGGGAACGCCTCGTGCTCGCGACGATGCGCCGTGACGGCCCCAGCGCCCTGCTCTCCCGCTTTGCCCTGGAGCACGACCTGGAGCACCAGGCCGCGGGCCTCGACGCACCGGGCGACGCTCCCGTGGCCCTGCTGGTGACGGTGCACTGCCGCTGCCTCGGCAGGCAGCGGCTGCTGGTGGAACCCACCACCACCATCGCCGCCATCCTCACAGTGCTCCAGCAGGACCTGGGGGCGGCCCTGCCACCGGGCTGGGCCTGGAGTGGCTACCGGGCCGGGGACGACGCCCTGGCGCTGAGGGTCGGGCTCGGGCCCGACAACCCGCTGCTGGATCCCGCCCGGTGCCGGAGCTGGCTGGAGCAGGTGCGCGCGATCGCGGCGGGGGTCTGCGCCCGCTTCCTGGCGGGCACCCGCCAGGACGATGACATCCGCATCGTGGCCCAGTACCTGCGGGGCGGCGAGAGCCCCCAGGCCTGGCTGCGGCTGCAGACCTTCGGGGAGGCCCTGGCCGACGAGCACCCGCGGGCCCTGCATCTGCTCGGGCCTGACGATCGCCAGCGGCTCGAGGCCGACGATGCGATCCAGCGTGAGCTGCTCGGCCTGGGCCCCGAGGACCTGGAGCTGCG
Organism: Vulcanococcus limneticus LL; assembly: GCF_943369875.1. GTDB lineage: Bacteria > Cyanobacteriota > Cyanobacteriia > PCC-6307 > Cyanobiaceae > Vulcanococcus > Vulcanococcus limneticus_A. The sequence goes on along the minus strand of NZ_CALROT020000006.1, from coordinate 136,015 downwards.
CTTTCAGCCCATCCTGCTGCTGGCCAGTCCTGGCCAGATCGGGCTCGAGCTGCTGATGCGCTTCCGGCCCCCTGGCCTGGCCGGGCTGGGCACCGAGGCCGTGTTCCAGCGGGCCATGGCCATGGGCATCGCCCATCGGATCGATGCCCTGCTGCTGGAGCGGCTTGCCGGTGTGCGCCAGGCGCGTCAGGCCCTCGGCCCCCTGGCCTCCCGGATTGACTACATCTCCGTGAATATCAGCAGCGCCTCGGTGGCGACGCCCCAGCGCCTGGCGGAGCTGATCGCCCTGCTGCGCGCCCATCGGGTCGATGCGTCGCTGTTCTGTCTGGAGCTCACCGAGACCGCGGCCACCGACCTGGTCAAGGAGGAGCGGAGTCTGGTGTCCACGTCGCAGCGGCTGAAGAACGAGCTGGATTTCCGGCTGTTCATCGACGACTTCGGCTCCGGCCTCTCCAACTACCGCCGGGTGAGCGAGGCCTGGTACGACGCCATCAAGCTCGACCTCGGCCTGGTGCGGGGGATCGGCCGCTCCTTCCGGCTGCAGCGCTTCGTGGGCTCCCTGATCGCCACGGTCCATCAGCTCGGCAAGACCGTGGTCGCGGAGGGGGTGGAGACCCATCGCGACCTGGCCGCGATGCTGCGGCTCGGGGCCGATGCCATCCAGGGGTATCTGGTGGCCAAACCCATGCCCTGGGAGGCGCTGCCCGACTTCCTGCGGGACTCCCCCTGGGCCTCGCCCTCCGGGGTGGCTCAGCTGCAGGCAGAGCTGCGGGCCGCGGACCGCGACCTGGCCCTGGCGGATCCCGAGGCCAGTGGGCACGGGCCCGGCACCGCCAGCGTGCCGCTGGAGCGCTACATCCTCGACAACTGGTCGACCCTGCGCAGCTTCGAGGAGTTCGTGCTGCTGTTTGTCCAGGAGCTCAGGGCCTGGGGTCTGGAGGTGCTGCGGCTGTCGCTGGCCTTCCTGCCCGACAAGGACGACATCGACTGCAGCCAGTACGTGTGGCTGCGGACGAGGCCGGGGGAGGTGAAGACCATGCAGATGCAGCGGGATTTCCTCGAGACCGAGGAGCACCGCTCCAGCCCGCTGCATTTCCTCGCCACCCGCAACCGGATCCTGCGCCTGCGGCTGGCGGCCGGCGCCGATCCGCCCTTCCCGTTCCTGCGGGAGCTGCAGGCCGAGGGCGGCAGCGACTACCTCGGCCTGCGGCTCGACTCGCGCGGCATCTCGATTCCGGTGCTCAGCGTGTGCCTGGCGGGCAGCAGCCGCTTCTCCGAGCAGCAGGTGGAGCGGATCGAGGCGATGAGCAGCCTGCTGAGCCTGCTCTTCCACGCCTACGAGAGTGAGCGCTCCAAGCGGCTGGCGCTGCTCGATGCCCTCACCCAGCTGCCCAATCGCCGCCGCTACGACTCCCAGCTCCAGGCGGCCCTGGTGGCCGCGGCCACGGCGCGATCCCCCCTGGCCCTGGCCCTGATCGACATCGACCGCTTCAAGGCCGTGAACGACACCATGGGCCACGCCTATGGCGACACCTGCCTGATCCAGGTGGCCCACCTGCTGGCCCAGCACTTCCAGCGCGAGAACGATCTCGTGGCCCGGCTCGGCGGTGAGGAATTCGGCGTGATCTTCTCCCACACCGACGCCAGCCAGGCCGCGCGGATCTGTGAGCAGGTGCGGGAGGCCGTGGCCGCCGCCGGCATTCACCATCCATCGGCCCTCTGTGACCATCGCCTCACGATCAGCATCGGTCTGGCCGTGTGGTGCCCGCAGGACTCTCCCCACGGCGACGCCGATGCCCTGCAGCAGCTGGCCGACGACTGCCTCTACGCCGCGAAGCGCCAGGGGCGCAATCGGCTGGTGACGCGCCAGCTCGGAGTGGCCTAGGGGCTTCAGCCGCCGGCCACCAGCCGTCCGTCGTCGAGGTTCACCACCCGGTCGGCGATGTCGAGCACCTTGTTGTCGTGGGTCACCATCACGATCGCCGCTTTCTGGGTATCGGCGAGGCGCCGGAACAGCTCCACCGCCATCCGACCCGAGTCCTTGTCGAGGGCGGCGGTGGGCTCATCGGCCAGCAGCAGCTGGGGCTGGCCCGCCAGGGCCCGGGCGATGGCCACCCGCTGCTTCTGGCCGCCCGAGAGCTTCTCCGGGTAGTAGCTGGCCCGCTCGGCCAGGCCCACCTCATCCAGCAGCGCCACGCAGCGCGCATCCATGGCCGGGCGGCCACGCTCCAGCCAGTCGGGGTGCACCTCCAGCCCCACCCGCACGTTCTCCAGGGCACTGAGGTAGGGCAGCAGGTTGTGGGCCTGGAAGATGAAGCCCACCTGGCGTCGCAGTCGGGTGAGGGTGGCCGGGTCGGCGTGCAGCAGCTCGGCGCCGAGGATCCGCAGGCTGCCGCTCTGGGCCGCCCGCAGCCCGCCCAGCATCGTCAGCAAGGTGGTCTTGCCGGAGCCGGAGGGGCCGGTGAGGATCACGATCTCGCCGGGGTGCACGCTCAGGTTGATGTCGTGGAGCACCGGCTTGGCCGCGCCCGCCTCCTCGAAGGCGTGGTCGAGGTGCTCCACCGTGATCAGCGGGGCCAGCGGATCCGCCATGGTCAGAAGATCTCGGCCGGATCGAGGCGGCGCAGCTTGGCGGTGGCCAGCCATCCCGAGACGCCACACACCCCCAGGGTGAAGGCGAACACCAGCACCGCCCGGCCGGCCGTCATCACCACCATCAGCGAGGTGGAGCGGGCCAGGAAGCTGTAGAGCCCCAGCGAGAGCAGCAGGCTGGGGGCGAAGGCCAGCACGGCCAGGATCAGCGACTCCTGCAGGATGATCGATACCACGAAGCCGTCGCTGTAGCCGATCGCCTTGAGGGTGGCGTACTCCGCCAGGTGATCGCTCACATCGGAGTAGAGGATCTGATAGACGATGATCCCGCCCACCACCAGACCCACCAGCACCCCCAGGCCGAAGATCAGGCCGAAGGAGGTGTTGCGGCGCCAGTAGGCCTCTTCGGCGGCGGCCAGTTCCTCGATGGTGAACACCTTCACCGAGGGATCGAGGAAGGTGGCCAGGGTGGCCTTCACCCGCAGCGGATCCACCCCCGGCTGCAGCTGAATCACCCCCATCTGGATGTCGTCGGCGCTCTGGTTGGGGAAATAGTTCTTGAAGTTGGTGCTGGAGGTCACCAGGTTGATGTCGGCGGCAAAGGTGAGCCCCAGCGTGAACAGTCCGGTCACCACCGCCCGCACACCGCCCAGCTCCGTCTCGTAGCGGCCCTCGCGGCGCACGGTGTCGACCACCGGACCGGCGTTGCGCTTGGAGCGGGTGTCGAACAGCAGGGCATCGCCGCGCTGCAGCAGCAGCGGATCGCTGGCCAGCTCGGGCAGTCGCAGGCCGGGATTCTCCGGGGCGATGCCGAAGATCAGCGCCTGCTTCTGCTGGCGCGTGTCGCGGTTGAGCCATTCGCTCAGGCCCAGATAGAGGGGCGTCACCGCCTTCACCCCCTCCACCCCCAGGGCCTGGGTGAGGCGGGCGCGGGGGAAGTTGAGCTGCTCCCCCAGGTAGAGGTAGCGACCGCTCACCATCACCAGCTCGCCGTTGATGCGCTGGATCGGCCGCTTCTGGCTGTCGTAGAGGCCGCCCGAGAGGCCCAGCTGGAAGAACACCAGCACGTTGGCGAAGCTCACCCCGGCGATGGCGGCGGCCAGGCGCATGGGGCGGTGAATAGCCTGGCGCCAGGCCAGGGGCGTGCGGCGCAGCAGCGCGGGGGGCTTCATCGCGGGTTCGGCCGCGAGAGGCTGTCCTGGCCGCGCCGCTGCTGCTCCACCAGCTGCTCCAGACGCTGGCGCTGCTGCCGCAGCTGCTCGGCGTTGAGGGGATCGAACAGCACGTTCACCTGCAGGTAGTTGATGGCGCTGGCCACGGCGGCCGCCTCGGGCCCCAGGCCCACCTTCACCTCAAACACGCGCCGGTCGAGGTTTTCGCCCGCCTGGCCGCTGAACACGCTCTGGCGGCTTACCTGGCGGGCGATCTCCACCACCTTCCCCTCCATCTGCTTGCCGGGGAAGCCGTCGGCGCTGATCACCGCCCGCTGGCCGAGGGTGATGCCGGCCCGGTCGGTCTGATACACCTCGGCGATCACCCCCATGCGGCTGCTGTCGCCGATCTCCAGGATGCCGTCATCGCCCACCTTGTCGCCGGGGTAGGCATGGATCTTGAACACCGTGCCGGCGAAGGGGGCGCGGATCATGGCCTTGGCCAGCTCGGCCTGGTCGCGGGCGAGGGTGGCGCGCTTCTCCTCCAGCTCCGCCCGCAGCGTGGCCTCATCGCGCTCGGCCTGCTCAAAGTTGGCGCGGCTGGTGCTTTCGATCGTGATCCGCCGGTCGCGCACCTCGGCGCTGCTGGCCCCCTGCTCGTAGAGCTGCCGGTAGCGCCGCAGCTCCACCTCCGCCTGGGCCAGCTCTGCCCGGTAGCGGCTGATCACGCTCGCCTGGGCCGTGAGCTTGCGCTCGGCCACCTGCACGGCCGCCCGGGCTTCCCGCACGCTGCGATCGAGGCTCTCGGCGCTGTCCATCACCGCCAGCACCTGGCCCTGGCTCACCTGCTGGCCCTCCTTCACCCGCAGCTCGCGCACGGCGTCGTTGCTGAGCGCGGCCGGCACCGACAACTTCACCACCCGATCGAGCGGTTCCACTCGCCCGAGGGCGGCGATGCGACGGGGCAGGGGTTGCTGCTGCCGCGCCTGGGCTTCGCGGCGCTGCTGCCGCTGGCGCTCGGCCACCGCGAGGCCCCCGGCCACCAGCAGGAGCAGCACCAGGCCGGGGGCCAGCCAGCGCCTCCAGCCCCGTTTCGGGCCGCGCGAGGGGAGCACCGCCATGGCCACGGATCAGGGTGCCTCCGTTTTAGTGAGCCGGCGCCGTTGCAGCCACGCCAGACTTCTGGGCAGCCCGTTGTGTCCTGATGGCCCGGCTGCACTCCTCGACACCGCGGGCCTGGCTGGCGCTCCTGCTGGTGGTCCCCCTGCCGGCCCTGGCTGCGCCCCAGGCCGAGCGGGCCATCCGCGCCGAGTACCGCTGCCTGGGGCGTGGGGCTGCCACGGATGTGACGGCCCTGTTCTTCAATCAGGCGCCGGCTGAGGTGGTGCTGCTGGTGGGCGACACCGCCACCCGCCTGCCCCAGGCCCTGGCGGCCAGCGGCTCCCGCTATGCCGCCGGCGACCAGGAGTTCTGGATCAAGGGCGATCAGGCCAGCTGGCGCCAGGGATCAGCCGCGCCGATGGCCTGCGGGCCGCTGCCGGGGCCGGGCCGCTGATGGAGAGTCTGGCCATCACCTGGGACTGGCAGAGCTGGCTGCCCGCCCTGCAGTCCCCCTGGGGCGCCGTCGCCTTCGTGCCCCTCTATGCCCTCTGGGTGACGCTGCTGCTGCCCGGCGTCTGGGCCTCGATGCTGGCGGGGGCGCTCTATGGCCCCTGGTGGGGCAGCGTCCTGGTGTTCGTGGGCGCCTGCCTGGGGGCTGAGGCGGCCTTCCTGCTGGGGCGCCACTGGCTGCGGGACTGGGCCCGCCGGCGGCTTCGCGCCCTGCCCAAACTGCTGGTTGTGGAGGAAGCGGTGAGCCGCGAGGGGCTGAAGCTGGTGCTGCTCACCCGCCTCTCGCCGGCCTTCCCCTTCAGTCTTCTCAACCTCGCCTACGGCCTCAGCGAGGTGAGCCTGCGCGACTACACCATCGGCTTGATCGGCATCCTGCCGGGCACGGTGCTGTTCTGCGGCCTGGGGGCCCTGGCCGGAGATGTGGCCCGCTTCGGCGAGGTGCTCTCCGGCGAGGCGGACGCCGGCACCTGGGCCCTACGGATCGGGGGGCTGCTGGCCACCGTGGCCTCGGTGTGGCTGGTGGGCCGGGCGGCCCAGCGGGCGCTGCAGGGGAGCGAGCCCGGCTGAGGGGAGGGCCGCCAGGGGCTGGATCGGTCTCGGCGGCTCAGGGGGTCTCGCCGGTCCCAGGGCCGGGCTCGGGGGGCTGCTCCAGCCGCCAGTCCCGCAGGGCCGCGATCGCCACGAACCAGGCCAGCCGCAGCGGGGCCCAGGGGCCCGTGCGCGCCGCCAGGACGTCGTACTGGGCGCGGCCGCAGTCGGTCTTGATCCAGCGGTAGGCGCCGGGTTGCCGGGAACTCATGGGGGCGCTGGCGGGAGCGGCGGGCCGCAGGGGCCCATCCGTCAGGCTACGGACTTCGCCCGGGGCGCGCGGATCCCGTGCCCAGCAACGGCTGGGCCATGCTGGAGGTCCCCCCTCTCCTGGAGTGGCCCCATGGCCCGCCTGCAACGCCTCCGCTCCCAGGGCCTGCGCAGCCTCCGCCCGCTGCATCTCCAGCCGCTGCACGTTCAGCCGCTCCGCTCGGCCCTGCTGGTGGCCGCTGCCCTGCTCCTCGGCGGTGGTGCCGCCCAGGCCGCCGTGTGCGTGCGGCCCGGCTTCCCCGTGGGCTGCAGCGTCGGCGCCGATCCGGTGGTCAACCCCAGCCCGGGTGTCGGCTACGGCGCTCCGGGGGTCGGTGTGCGGCCGGGGGCCGGGCCGGGCGTGGGCCCGAACTACGGCGGCCCGGCCAACTACCACCCCGCAGCGGGCCCCGGTGCGGGCCCCAATGCCGGCGGCCCGGTGAACCGCGCCGGCTGGCGCTGACGCCTCAGGGGCCGGAGGCGCCGGCTGGGGCCTGGGACTCCCCGCCGGCGCCTGGCTCCAGCAGGGCCCGTAGCCCCGCCTCATCCAGCACGGCCACCCCGAGGCCCTCGGCCTTGGTGAGCTTGCTGCCGGCCTCCTCGCCGGCCACCACGTAGCTCGTCTTCTTGCTCACCGAGCCCGTCACCTTGCCGCCGGCCGCTTCGATCAGGCCCTGGGCCTGGCTGCGGGTGAGGCTGGGCAGGGTGCCCGTGAGCACGAAGGTCTGCCCGGCCAGGGGCGTCGCCGCACCGCTGCCCGGGCCGTTGCCGGTACCGGCCAGCTCGTCGGGGCCGGCCGCCAGGGAGAAGCCCAGCCGCTCCAGCTGCCCCAGCAGCTGCTGGTTGGCCGGCGTGGCGAACCACTGCTGCAGCGACTGGGCGATCTCGCCGCCGATGCCGAACACGGCGGTGATCGCCTCGGGCGTGGCCTCGCTGGCGGTGGCCAGCTCGGCGGCGCTGGGGAAGGCCCTGGCCAGGGCCTTGGCGTTCACCTCGCCCACGTGGTGGATGCCCAGGCCGTAGAGCTGGCGGTGCCAGGGCTGGGCCCTGGAGGCCGCCAGGGCCGCCACCAGCTTCTCGGCCGATCGGGTCCCCATCCGCTCCAGGCTGGCCAGCAGGGCCCCATCGAGCCGGTAGAGGTCGGCGATCGAGGCCACCAGGCCCCGGTCCACCAGCTGCTCGATCAGCTTGGCCCCGAGGCCATCCACATCCAGGGCCCCCTTGCTCACCCAGTGGCGCAGGGCGCCCCGCAGGATCGCCGGGCAGCTGCTGTTCACGCAGCGGGTGGCCGCCTCGCCCTCCTCCCGCACCAGCTCCGAGCCGCACTCGGGGCACACGTGGGGCAGCTCCAGCCGCACGGCCCCCGCCGGCCGCAGCTCGCTCAGCACCCGCACCACCTCGGGGATGATCTCGCCGGCCTTGCGAACCACGATCGTGTCGCCGGCGTGGAGATCCAGCTCCGCCAGCCGATCGGCGTTGTGCAGGGTGGCGCGGCTCACCGTGGTGCCGGCCAGGGGCACCGGCTCGAATTCGGCCACGGGCGTCACCACGCCGGTGCGGCCCACCTGGCAGGTCAGCCGCAGCAGCCGGCTGGGGGCCTCCTCGGCCGGGTACTTGAGGGCGATGGCCCAGCGGGGGGCCTTCTGGGTGAAGCCGGCGGCGTCCTGTAGGCGCAGGTCGTTGAGCTTCACCACCACGCCGTCGGTGGCGTAGGGCAGGGCGCGGCGGCCCGCATCCCAGCTGGTGAAGAAGGCCTCCACCGCCGCCAGATCCGGCAGCAGCGCGGCGTTGGGGTTCACCTTGAAGCCGGCGGCCTGCAGCCAGCGCAGGCTCTCCCACTGGCTGGTGGGCCGCGGCGGATCGGCCGGCTGGCCCTGGTCCCCCGCTCCGGCGTGGGCCTCGGGCTGCCAGTCGTCCGGCAGGTGCAGCGTGTAGGCGAAGAAATCGAGGCGCCGGGCCGCCACCACCCGGGGATCCAGCTGGCGCAGGGTGCCGGCGCAGGCGTTGCGGGGGTTGGCGAACAGGGCCTCGCCGCGGGCCTGGCGCTCGGCGTTGATCGCGGCGAAGGTGGCGTCGGGGATCAGGGCCTCGCCGCGCACCTCCACCCACGCCGGCGGGTTCTCGAGCTGCAGCCGCAGCGGCAGGCTCTGGATCGTGCGCACGTTGGCGGTGATCTCCTCGCCCCGCTCGCCGTCGCCGCGGGTGGCGGCCCGCACCAGCAGGCCCCGCTCGTAGCTGAGGGCCAGGGCGTTGCCGTCGATCTTGAGCTCGCCCACCATCGGCAGGGCCGGCGGTGGGGCGCCCGCAGCCGGCTCCCGGTCGAGCACCTTGAGCAGGCGGCCGTACCAGGCCTCCAGCTCCTGGAGGTTGAAGGCGTTGTCGAGGCTGAGCAGGCCGATGCGGTGCTCCACGCTCTGGAACCCCTCGGCCGGCGTGCCGCCCACCCGCTGGGTGGGGCTGTCGGGGGCGATCAGCGCGGGGTGGGCCTGCTCGAGCTCCAGCAGCTCCCGGTAGAGCCGGTCGTACACCGGATCCTCCAGTTCCGGAGCATCCAGCACGTAGTAGGCGTGGGCGGCGCGGTTGAGCAGCCGCCGCAGTTCCTCGGCCCGCTGCTGCGCCGCCACGGGCGCCGCGCCGCCGGCGCTGGGGGTGCGGCCCCTGGGGTCAGGCGTGCTCACGGCGGTGGTCCGGCAGGGGCGTTGCGCTCAGGGCGGGGCGATCAGGTCGCCGCCGCCACCTTCTGGATGCGGTCCACCCGCCAGTCGTCCTCCACCTTCACGAAGGTGAAGTCCAGGGGCAGTTCGTCGTTGTTCTCGGCCTTGAGCTTCACCGTGAGGATGATCTGCTCCTCCTGGATGCGCGGCCGGCCCGATTTGAGGTTGTTGTACTTGTTGAGCTGCAGCCCGGCCAGGAAGCGGATGAACTGCTGCCGGTTCACGTGGGAGCGGTAGTTCTTGGTGGTGAGCAGGTAGGCGGCATCGATGCGGCCCGAGGCCACCTGGGTGAAGAACTGCTTGATCACCGGGTTGATGCCCCGGGCGTTCAGCACCAGCTTCACGGCGTTGATGGTCCAGTAGAGGAGCAGGGCGCCCAGACCGGCAGCTAGCGCCTTGGTGCCGATCTGCTGTACCAGCCCCATGTCCAGGTCCATCGTTCGCTCGTCACTGTTCGGGCCCCCGAGTCTGCCGGACAACCACGCCACACTGGGGCCGATCCGCCGCCGCGCCCGCCGGCATGCCGCTCGAACCGCTGCTGCCCCTGTTCCACCGGCTCAACCGCGAGCACTTCGCCGGCTCCCTGGCCCCCGGCGGCACGAGCCTGGTGGCGGTGCGCTGGAGCGACGGCCGCATGCGGCGCACCGCCGGCCTCTACCGCAGCGGCCGCGATGCCGATGGCCGCGACCTCTGCGAGATCGTGCTCTCGCGCCCGCTGCTGGAGCCCCTGCCCCGGGAGGCCACGCTCAGCACGCTCTGCCACGAGATGATCCACGCCTGGGTCGACCGGGTGCTGGGCGTGCGCGAAGTCCATGGCCCCCAGTTCCGCGCCCGCATGGCCGCCATCAACGCGGCCCAGGACGAGTTCCGGCTGAGCGTGCGCCACCGCTTTCCGGTGCCGGCCCGGCCGCCCCGCTGGATCGCCCGTTGCCCCAGCTGCGACCTCGCCGCCCCCTACCGCCGCCGGGTGAAGGGGGTGGCCTGCCGGCTCTGCTGCGAGCGCTTCAGTGGCGGCCGCTGGGACCCGCGCTACCAGTTGCTGTTCGAGGCCAGCGCGGCGGCCTAGGTTGCGGCCTGCTTCGGGCGGGCCGGCTCCATCGCCACCTTTCTCTGGGTGCTGCAGTTCAGCGGCGTGGGCATCGCCCTGGTGGGGATGGGCCGCGAGCGCTGGCTGCGGGGGCGGTCCCTGGAGCGCAGCGGGTCGCGGCGGATCACCCCGCGCTGAGCCGGCCAGGGCCGAGCCGCTCCCTGGGGCGCTCGCCTTAGCCTGGCCCGATGGATCCGGATCGCACCCCCTACCGGCGTGAGCCGCGCCCCGACCCGCGCGATCAGCCCCGCCGGGAGGGGCGCCGCGAACCGGGCCGCTTCGATGCAGGCCGTTTCGACGCGGGCCGGCTGGATCAGTGGATGAGCGCGGGACGGCAACTGGTCGACGGCGTGGCCGGGGCTCGCCCGGGCTCGCGTCCGGGGGGACGTCCAGCCGAGGGCCGCGCCGGCGGGCGCCCGAGCCTGGAGGGCCTGGGCCGCTGGGTGGAAACCCGCCTCGATTGGCTGCTGGAAGACGACGACGACTGGCGCGAGCCCTGGGAGCCGCCCGCGCCGCGCCGCTCGACCCTGGCCCGCCGCGACCAGGAGCGCTGGTCCGAGCCGGCCGCCCCCCGGGGGGCGGAGGCCTTCGGCGCCGGCCGGCCCGCGGCGCCTGATCCCTGGGACCGGCCCGCCCCTGCCGCGGAGGCTGGCGGCACGGCCCGCCGCGCCGTCCAGGCGGCGGACCGCAGTCCCGCTTCAGGTGTGGTGGCGGCCCAGCCAATGGTGGAGCGCCGCCCCCTGGAGGCGATCTCCCGCCGCACCCCGCCGCTGCTCTCCCCCCGCAGCGGCGCAGCCGCCTCGGCGGCCGGCCTGGCCTCCGAGGTGCCGGCCAGTGACGACTGGCCCGATGACGCCAGCTTCAGCGTGCCCCGCTGGCAGCGCGAGCCCCAGCGATCCGGGTTCAGCCCGGGGGCTGGGGCTGCGACTCCCCAGGAGTCCAGGCCCGCTGCGGACCCAGGCGTGGCTCCTGGCCGTGCTTCAGGGGCCGGTCCAGGAGTCGGTCCAGGGGCCACGCCAGCCGCCACCGGCCGGCAGGCGCCGGCCCGGCCCCTGCCCCGCTCCACCCGGCGCCGCCAGGCCTGAGGCGACCGTCAGGACCGGCTTCGGCTGCGGCTGCGGCGCTGGTGCTCGCCCCGTGGGCTGGCGGCCTGCCCCGGGGCCGGGCTCGCCTGGCCGGCCTTGGCGGCGGCCCGCCGGCGATGGGCCGGGCGCCCTGCCGGTTTCACGGGTTCCGCCGGGCTGGGCTCGGCCGGGCTGGGCAGTGCAAAGGCACACTCGGGCCGGTTCCGCACCGGCTGAGTCGCCCTGGGCCGACCCACCTGGAAGCTGCAGCCCATGGCCCGCAGCTGCCCGTTCACGGCGTCCACCAGCTCCGGCGGCAGCTCCTCGGCCATCTGGGCCGCCGAGGTGCTGATGGCGGCCGCGCCCTCCGCCAGGGCCGACAGCAGGGTGGCCCACTGGTCCACCAGGGTGCTGCGGAGCAGGGGCACCAGGCCGCGGCCCTCCAGCACCGCGCCGCAGCCGTCGCGGTGCCAGAGCACGGCGCGGCCCTGGTGGCGGGGCGCACGGCTGAAGGCCTGGCCGGCGGCCACGGCGGCGGCGCTGGGCTGGCCGTTGGCGCTGCGCAGGCCCGCCTCGGTCAGCAGATGGCCGCAGTGCACCGCGGAGATGCCGTAGAGGCGACCCAGGTCGGTGAGGGTCAGCCAGGGGCTGGCGGGGGTGGTGGTCTCCATGGCCGTGGGGCGTGATGCGCCAATCGTGCGCTCAGCACGAGTAGGCGCAAGCTGTCAATCCAAGACCGCTGCAACCTGTTACAGACGTTGCAAACTGTCATGACGTTCTGTGGGTCTGGCCGGCAGTCCCTGGCGTGCTCGCGCGGGCCCGCTGGGGCGTCCGCCCTCAGGCTGGTTGGGCGGGGCCCAGCCAGCGCTCCAGGGCCGGCGAGAACACTTCGCGGATCACCGTGAGTTCGCGGCCGCTGCGGAAGAAACGGTAGTGGCGACTCCAGAACGGACCCGCCGCCCCGAACCGCTCCGCCAGCCAGGGGGCCTGCACCTGGGCCAGGCCGTCCACCTCCCGGTAGAGCTCAGTGCGGCCGGCGGTGAGGCTGCGCCAGATCGGCTGCTCCCGCTGGCGCAGGTGCTGTTCCGCCTCCGCCTGGTTCCACCAGCTCTCGGCCCAGGCCAGGGTCTGCTGACCGCAGCGCAGCCACACCTGACGCCGAAGTAGAGGCGGCTCCAGCTCCGCCACCTCCGCCGGCGCCTCCGGGCCCGCCGCCGGCTCCCGCTCCATCGCGATCAGCTCCACCTCCACCGGCAGGCCGGTGAGCAGCTGCAGGTGGCGGGTGGGGCTGCCGTCCCCCAGCAGCAGCAGCTTCCAGGCGCCGCTGAGCTCCTGGCCAGCCTGGGCCTCGAGCACCTCCGCCAGGGGGGCCTGCCACAGCGGCGAAGGGGAGGGCAGCAGCAGGGCGCTGGCCGGAGCCATGGCGGCCATCCAGGGTGGTCAACCCTAGGCAGGGGGCCGGCTGGGTGCTGCGCAGGCCCGGCTTCAGAAGCCGCTGCTGATGCTGATGCGGCGCTCCACGCCGCCCTTCTCGATCACCGCCGTGTCGCCCGTGGCCGACTGCAGGCGCCAGCCGCTGCTGCCGATCTGGTCGCCCACCAGGGCGTTGGTGGAACTGCCGCCCACCTGGAAGATGGCCGAGCCTGAGCGGCCGGGAATCTGCACCACCCCCACCAGCTCCGGCACCGGACCGGTCGGGGCTGCCGCCGCCGGTGCACCGCCGCTGCGCGCGCCACCGCCGCCGCTGGGGCCGCCACTGGCGGGCGGGGCCGGGCGGTTGAGGGTGCCGCTCACGGGAACCCGCAGCACGGCGGCCTGGTTGCCCCCCTCGCCGCCGGGGAGCTGGCCCAGCTCCTGGATCCAGGGCTCATCGGGCGGTGGCGGCGGCAGGGAGCCGTCGGCACTGGCGCCGGGCTTGGCGGCGCCGGCTTTGTCGGCGGCCACGGCCGCCGGGGCGCCGGCCTCGCTGCCGATGCCGCGCAGGTTTTCCAGCAGCCGTACGGTGCGCTCCTGGCGCAGGTCGAAGCTGGCCTCGCTCCAGCCCCTCCAGAACACCAGGGAGGTGCCGGCCGCCATCACGGCCACCGAGCCCAGGCTCGCCATCACCACCCGCGGCGAGAGGGTGAGGCCGGCCACGCTCCAGCCCGCGGAAGGCCCGGCGCTCTTGGCAGCGCGGCCCTGGGGCCGGCTCTGGCTGCGGGGGGGCGCGGCGGCCGGTGGCGGAGGCGGAGCCGGAATCGTGGCCGCGACCCCAGCGGCCGGGGCGGTGGCGGCGCCGGGCCAGGCCGCGGCGGGGCGGGGTTCCTCGCGCACCTCCACCAGCTCGATCGGGGCCTCGGGGGCCGGAGCCGCCTCGGGGCTGGCCGGGGCCTCGGCGCCATGGCGGCGGTAGCTGTGCAGCGCGTTGGCGAAGACGCGATCCATCACCTGCTCGGCCTTCATCTCCCAGAAGGCCCGTGAGGTGGAGGTGGCGGGTCCGGTCACCAAGGAGCTGCCTGCGGCGGAATGGGTCGATCTGGGCGCCACGGTACCGGCCGTATCCGGATCTGACGAGCGGCGCGGGACTCAAGCTGAGCTGGCTGCCCGAGCCGGCTGAGCCAGCCCGCGTGCGCCGAGCGCTGGCTCAGACCATGCCCTGGGCCGTGGCGGCCGTCGCCCCGGCTGTGGCAGTGCCGCCGGCGGCCTCCCGGGCCCGGCGGCTCTGCAGTTCCAGCCACAGCAGCAGGGCGGTCACGTCGGCATGGCTGACGCCCGGCACGCGCGAGGCCTGGCCCAGGCTGAGGGGCTGCACGGCCGCCAGCTTCTCGCGGGCCTCCGCCGAGAGGGTGGCGATGGCGGCGTAGTCGAGGCCGGCGGGGATCGGCCGGTGCTCCTGCTTCTTCACCTGGTCGATCTGCTGCTGCTGGCGGGCCAGGTAGCCGCTGTACTTGATGTCGATCTCGGCGCCCTCGCGCACGTCGGCGGGCAGGGCCGGATCGGCCAGGCCGTGGCGCACCAGATCGGCGCTGTGGAAGCCGGGGCGGCGCAGCAGATCCGCCAGGGTGATCGACCCCTTGATCGGCGCCTTGGTGTCGGCCTCCACGGCGGCGGCAGCCGGGTCGCTGACCTTGAGGCGCACCGTGTCCAGCCGCTGCTTCTCGGCGGCGATCGCCTCCTGCTTGCGGCTGTAGATCTGCCAGCGGCGCTCGTCGATCAGGCCCAGCTCGCGGCCCAGGGGGGTGAGGCGCCGGTCGGCGTTGTCGCCCCGCAGCACCAGTCGGTATTCGCTGCGGCTGGTGAGCACCCGGTAGGGCTCGCGCAGGTCCTTGGTGATCAGGTCGTCGACCATCGTGCCGATGTAGCTGCCCTCCCGCGGGAAGTGCACGGGCTCCTGGCCGCGCACCAGCCGGGCGGCGTTGAGGCCGGCCACCAGGCCCTGGGCGGCGGCCTCCTCATAGCCGGTGGTGCCGTTGAGCTGGCCGGCCGAGAACAGGCCCTGCACCCGCTTGGTCTCCAGCGAGGGCTTGAGCTGGGTGGCCGGCAGGTAGTCGTAGTCGACCGCGTAGGCGGGCCGCAGCATCACGCACTGCTCCAGGCCCGGCAGGGTGCGCAGCAGCTCCAGCTGCAGCCGCTCCGGCAGGCCCGTGGAGAAGCCCTGCACGTAGATCTCGGGGGTGTCGCGGCCCTCGGGTTCCAGGAAGATCTGGTGGCTCTCCTTGTCGGCGAAGCGCACGATCTTGTCCTCGATCGAGGGGCAGTAGCGCGGCCCCTTGCTGTCGATGAAGCCGCCGTAGATCGGCGTGAGGTGCAGGTTGTCGCGGATCAGCTGGTGGGTGGCCGCGGTGGTGCGGGTGATGTGGCAGCTCATCGGCTCGCCGCTCACCCAACTCGTGGGATCAAAGGAGAAGAAGCGATCGGCCGCATCGCTGGGCTGCTCCTCCAGCTGGTCGAGGGCGATGCTGCGCCGGTCCACCCGCGCCGGGGTGCCGGTCTTGAGGCGCCCCATCTGGAAGCCCAGGGCCTCCAGGGCCTCGGTGAGCCCCTCGGCTGGCTGCTCGCCGGCCCGGCCTGCGGGCATGGATTGGTTGCCCACCCAGATCTGGCCCCCCAGGAAGGTGCCGGTGGTGAGGATCACGGCCGGCGCGGCATAGGTGCTGCCGAAATAGGTCCGCACGCCGGTGATCCGGCCACCCCCGTCCGCCGCCCCATCCACCTCCAGCCCCGTCACCATCGCCTCGCGCAGGGCCAGGTTCGGGGTGTGCTGCAGCAGCTGCAGCATCTGGCGGGCGTACTGGCGCTTGTCGGTCTGGGCGCGCAGGGCCCACACGGCCGGGCCGCGGCTGGCGTTGAGCACCCGCTTCTGCAGGGCGGTGGCATCGGCGAGGCGGCCGATCACGCCGCCGAGGGCATCCACCTCGTGCACCAGCTGGCTCTTGGCCGGACCGCCCACCGCCGGGTTGCAGGGCTGCCAGGCGATGCGGTCAAGGTTGAGGGAGAACAGGGCCGTGTTCAGGCCCAGCCGCGCCGCGGTGAGGGCCGCCTCACAGCCGGCATGGCCGCCGCCCACCACGATCACGTCGAAGGCTTCGGTGGGGGGGGTGGAGAAGGCCATGGGCCCATTCTCCCTGGCGTGTGGCGGGCCTGGTGGCCGGGGCGCCGCGGGGTGGGTGCCGGGGGGGGGTGGCCCTCTACGCCGCCCAGGACTCCTCTAGGAAGTCCACCAGAAAGCTGTTGTCGGGCAGTGCGCGGCTGGCGAACTGCAGGCCGATGAAGGTCTGATGGCCTTCGGGCTGGCACCAGCGGGTGGCCACGGGGATGGTCACCGGCTCGGCGACGCCGAAGCTGGGGCGGAGCACCAGCTCCAGTTCATGGCCGGCGGCCTGGAGCAGCTCCAGGGCGCCGCGGGCCAGCAGGCAGGCCCCCGTGCGGCTCAGGTCCCAGAGCAGGCCGTGGTGCACCGGCTTGCCGCTGACCCGCAGTTCAGCACTGATGGAGCCGGCGCCCAGGGGAATCGGATGGCGCTTCTGGGCCCGTGGCGTGCGGGCTTGGGGTGTGTTTTGGGCCACGGATTGTCACCCCTAAGCGTCATGAACCCACCATCGCCAATCCTGCGGGCAATTGGGCGTATCTGAGACAACCGTGTTTAGCTCCCGGGCCTGACGGTTACTTCGGCTAGCGATAGAAGCCCTGTGTCGAAGCGGCTTTTGCTGGTCCTTGTGTCAATTCATGTCGTGGTATTTACCGTGAAGTGATGTTGCTTTGCTCCCCCCTGCGGGGTAGAAAACTTGCTGGCAACTCACCCAGTTGGGGATGATTGCTGCGGCAGGTCCCTCGCATGGTGGTCGAGGTGGTCGTCGATGAAGCTGGCGATGGCGATGGCGATCGCGATGGTGCCGTGGTCGTGGCCGGGCTGCAGGCGCGGCTCCAGGGGCCGGCCGGGTGCTCAGAAGTGAATCACCGTGCGGATGCTCCTGCCGGCCTGCATCAGCGCGAAGGCCTCGTTGATGTCCTCCAGAGCCAAGGTGTGGGTGATGAAGGCATCCAGGGGGATCTCCCCCTTCTGGGCCCGCTCCACGTAGAGCGGCAGCTCCGTGCGGCCGCGCACGCCGCCGAAGGCCGTGCCGCGCCACACCCGGCCGGTCACCAGCTGGAAGGGACGGGTGCTGATCTCCTGGCCGGCGCCGGCCACGCCGATGATCGTGGATTCGCCCCAGCCCTTGTGGCAGGCCTCCAGGGCGGCGCGCATCACCTCCACGTCGCCGACGCACTCGAAGGAGTAGTCCACGCCGCCATCGGTGCGGTCGAGGATCAGCTGCTGGATCGGGGCGCCGAAGTCGTGCGGGTTGATGCATTCGCTGGCCCCGAGCTGCTGGGCGAGGGCGAATTTGTCGGGGTTGATGTCGATGCCGATGATGCGGGAGGCGCCGGCCATCACCGCGCCGATGACCACCGCCAGGCCGATGCCCCCCAGGCCGAACACCGCCACCGTGCTGCCCGGTTCCACCTTGGCGGTGTTGAGCACGGCGCCGATGCCGGTGGTCACGCCGCAGCCCAGCAGACACATCGTCTCCAGGGGGGCGTCCTTGCGGATCCGGGCCACGGCGATCTCGGGCAGCACCGTGTATTCCGAGAAGGTGGAGGTGCCCATGTAGTGGTGGATCATCCGCCCGTCTTTGGAGAAGCGGCTGGTGCCATCGGGCATCAGGCCCTGGCCCTGGGTGGTGCGGATCGCCTGGCAGAGGTTGGTCTTGCCCGAGAGGCAGAACCGGCACTGCCGGCATTCCGGCGTGTAGAGGGGGATCACGTGGTCGCCCACCGCCACCGAGGTCACGCCCTCGCCCACGGCCTCCACCACGGCGCCGCCCTCATGGCCCAGGATCGCCGGAAACAGGCCCTCCGGATCGGCGCCCGAGAGGGTGAAGGCATCGGTGTGGCACACGCCGGTGGCCACCACCCGCAGCAGCACCTCGCCGGCCCGGGGTGGCGCCACATCCACCGTGGTGATCTCGAGGGGCTGGCCGGGGGCCCAGGCCACGGCGGCGCGCGAGCGGATCATCGGCGCGGCGGCGCGAGCGTCCCCCCATCCTTGCGCCCCGGTGGAGGGGGCCGGCCCTGGCCCAGGCTCTGCCGCCGGGGCTGACTACGGCGCCGCCAGGTTGCGGAAGCGGGTGAACTGGGGCTCGAACAGCAGCTTCACCGTGCCCACCGGCCCGTTGCGGTGCTTGGTCACGATCACCTCGGTGATGCCGCGATCGGGGGTGTCCGGGTTGTAGTACTCGTCGCGGTAGATCATCAGCACCAGGTCGGCGTCCTGCTCGATCGAGCCGGATTCCCGCAGGTCGCTGAGCATCGGCCGCTTGTTGGTGCGGGCCTCCACGCCGCGGCTGAGCTGGGAGAGGGCCACCACCGGCACGTTGAGTTCCCGGGCCATCTGCTTGAGGCCGCGGGTGATGCGGCTCAGCTCCTGCACCCGGTTGTCGGAGCCCGAACCCTCCATCAGCTGCAGGTAGTCGATCACCACCAGGCCCAGTTCCTTGCCCGATTCGGCCATCAGCCGGCGGCAGAGGGAGCGCATCTCCAGGACGCCCGCATTGGGCTTGTCGTCGATGAAGATCGGCATCTGGCCGAGGGTGTTGATGCCCTGGCCCAGCAGCGGCCACTCCTCCTGCTGCAGCCGGCCGGTGCGCAGCCGTCCGCTCTCGATCCCCACCTCCATGGCCAGCAGCCGGTAGGTGAGCTGCTCCTTGCTCATCTCCAGGGAGAACACGCACACCGGCAGCTGGTGCAGCTGGGCCACGTTCTTGGCCAGGTTGAGGGTGATCGCGGTTTTGCCCATGGCGGGGCGGCCGGCGATGATGATCAGGTCGCTGCGCTGCAGCCCCTGGGTCATGGCGTCGAGGTCGTAGAAGTTCACCGGGATGCCGGCCACGGCCGTGCCCAGGGAGCGGCTCTCGATCTCGTTGAAGGTGCTGGTGAGGATCTCGGCGGTGGGCGTGAGCCCCACGGAGGGCTTCTCCTGGCTGATGGCGAAGATCTTGGCCTCGGCCTCATCGAGCACCTGCTCCATCGGCTTGCTCTGGTCGAAGCCGAGCTGGATCACCTCGTTGCCGGAGCGGATCAGCTGCCGGCGCAGGTACTTGTCCATCACCAGGCGCGCCACCTGGTCGATCGAGGCGGTGGAGAGGGTGCCCTCCACCAGCTGCACCAGCCGGGCGCTGCCGCCCACCTTCTCCAGGGCGCCGGTGTCCGCCAGCCAGGCGGTCATGGCGGTGAGGTCGGTGGGCTTGCCCTGGCTGTGCAGCATCAGGGCCGTGCGGTAGATCTCCCGGTGGGCGTTCAGGTAGAAGGCCTCGGGTTGCAGCACGTCCGCCACCCGGCCGATCGCGTCGGGATCCAGCAGCACGCCGCCCAGCACCGCTTCCTCGGCCTCCAGGTTCTGGGGCGGCACCGAGTCGGGCAGGGCCTCGAAGCCGGCCTCCTCCCGGGGCCGGCCCCGGCCGCCACCGCGCCCCCAGCCGGGGCCGTCGCCGGAGGGATCGGAACTGGACAGGGGAACGCTCACCATCGCCGCACAAGAGAAGGACCGGGTCGCGGATCCAGGCACCGCTCCAACGGAAACGCCGTCAGGCCCCGAAGGACCTGACGGCGTGGGGGGTGTTCATCCTGCCGCCAACGGCGGCCGTCAGGGCTCAGTGGCTGACCACTTCCAGGTTGATCTCGGCCACCACCTCGGGGTGGAGCTTCACGGTCACCTGGTAGGTGCCGGTGCGGTGGATCTCGGGCACCAGGATGTCGCGGCGATCCACGTCCTTCTTGGTGGCGGCCTCGATGGCCTCGGCCACGTCGCCGTTGGTCACGGTGCCGAACAGCACGTCGTCACCACCGGTCTGCTTCTTGACGGTGAAGCGGCCGATGGTGGTGAGGGCCGTGCGGAAGGCGATGGCCTCGGCCTTGAGGGCGGCCTGGCGCTCGGCCTCCTTGGCACGGCGGTGCTCCACCTGGCGCAGCACCGCGGGGGTCACGGGCACCGCCTTGCCGGTGGGGAGCAGGAAGTTGCGGGCGTAGCCGGGGGCCACATCCACCAGATCACCGTTCTTGCCCAGGCTGAGGACGTCCTCGCTGAGGACTACGGAAACGCGCTTGGCCATGGGGGTCGTTAGGGACGGTCTGCGTCTAGGCGATGGATCAGCCTACGCCACGGCTTGCGGCCTGTGCTACGAGCGGGGCGGGCAGGCGCACCTGGGTGGCCAGGCCGAGGCGGCGCAGCAGCTGGATGTGCAGCCAGGTGAGGTCGGGCTCACGCCGGCCCCAGCCGTGGCGGGCCGAATGCGGGTAGGCGTGGTGGGTGTTGTGCCAGCCCTCGCCGAAGGTGACCGCCGCCACCCAGGGGTTGTTGCGGGAGCCGTCGCCGCTGGCGTGGCGCACGTAGCCCCAGCGGTGGGTGGCCGAGTTCACCAGCCAGGTGCAGTGATACACGAGCACCAGGCGCAGAGGGATGCCCCAGAGCACCAGGGCCCAGCCGCCGGCGCCGGTGACGGTGCCGATGGCGAACAGCAGCAGGGCCAGGGGGATCTGCAGCAGCAGGAAGTTGTTGTTGAGCCAGCGGTAGTAGGGGTCCGCGGCCAGATCGCCCGTCATGCGGGGCACGGCGGCCATGGCGGGGATGGGCTCGAACATCCAGCCCATGTGGCTCCACCAGAAGCCGCGGTGGCTGTTGTGGTGGTCGGGGTCGGTGTCGGAGAACTTGTGGTGGTGGCGGTGCAGGCCGGCCCAGTCGATCGGGCCGTGCTGGCAGCTGAGGGCGCCGCAGGTGGCGAAGAAGCGCTCCAGCCACTGGGGCACCCGGAAGGCGCGGTGGCTGAGCAGGCGGTGGTAGCCGATGGTCACGCCCAGGCAGGCGGTGACCCAGTAGAGAACCAGCAGCGAACCCACGGCGGGCAGGCTCCAGAACTGCGGCAGCAGCGCCACCACGGCCAGCACGTGGATGACCACCATGAAGCCCACCACCGTCCAGTTGCGGCCCTCAAGCGGCACCAGGGGGGCCTCGCCGCGGCGGGGGGCATGCAGGGCGGCGGCGCGCCGGGGTGGGCTGATGGCGGCGCCGCCGGGCGCTGCCGGTGCCGCGAGGCTGGAGGCCGTCATGGGCCTGCTCCGGGAAGGATCGATACAATGGTAGCAATACGCATCCGTATCGCGTGGGATATCGGGAAGAACTCGAAGCGGGGCGGGATGCCTTTGGGCATCTGATCCGGGTGTGGCATGAGCGCAACGGCTGGAGCCAGCGCCTGCTGCCCGCCCTGGCCGAGCGGCTGGAGCTGGGCCGCGTGCACAACTCCCAGCTCTCCCACCTGCGCAACCGCAAGCTCGTGGCACCCGGTCCGGAGCTGTTCGTGGCCCTGGGCCGCCTCAACCAGCTGCTCGCCGCTGAGGTGGGCCCCGCGGGGCCCTCGGCCGAGCTGCGCCGGCAGCTGGCGGATCAGCCGGAGCTGCTGGCGGCCCTGCAGGCCTCCAGCCGGCCGGTGCTCGCCGACGACGGCCAGCCCCTGGGGCCGGCCCAGCTGTTCGAGATCTTCGTGGGCCTGCGCCAGCCCCCCCGCGCCTTCGACCTGCGCATCGCCGACGACGAGGCCGCGGGCCTGAGTGCCGCCCTGGCGGAGCTGTTCACGGCCGGCCGGCCCTGGCGCCAGTGCCGCGAGGCCGTGCTGGCGGCCTACCCGGCCGAGAAGCGCCAGCGGCGCGAGCAGTTCGCCGCCGTGCTGGCCGGCCAGCGCGACTACACCGCCACCGAGCTGGATGCGGAGCTGCCGGATCTGCGCCGCACCCTGGTGGCCCTCGGCGCCGCCAGCGAGTCGGCCTTCAGCGCCGATCAGTTCCTGGAGCTGCTGCGCCAGAAAGC
Source organism: Vulcanococcus limneticus LL (assembly GCF_943369875.1). Taxonomy (GTDB): domain Bacteria; phylum Cyanobacteriota; class Cyanobacteriia; order PCC-6307; family Cyanobiaceae; genus Vulcanococcus; species Vulcanococcus limneticus_A. The sequence continues at coordinate 114,584 of NZ_CALROT020000006.1, read as the reverse complement.
CCGGCTGCTGGCGCAACCGGGCCGGGGGGAGGACCGCGATCCGCGCCAGGCGCTGGCGGCGGCGATCCGGCGGGAACTGGAGGCCGCCTGAGGGGGCCTCCACTGAGGCTGCCCCGATCAGGAGTCCGGCTGGCTCAGCCCGGGTAGCGCGCCTCGCGCACCCGCTTGGCCCAGCCGAGGGCCCGCAGCAGCTTGATGTGCTGCCAGGTGATGTCGAACTCGAACCAGCGCAGGCCGTGGCGGGCGCTGGAGGGGTGGGCGTGGTGGTTGTTGTGCCAGCCCTCGCCGAAGCTCAGGATCGCCACCCACCAGTTGTTACGCGACAGGTCAGGGCAGTCGAAGTTGCGGTAACCCCAGGCGTGGGTGGCCGAGTTCACCAGCCAGGTCACGTGGTACACGAGCACCAGGCGCAGGGGGATGCCCCACAGCACCAGGCCCAGGCCGCCGCCGTGGACCCCGGCGGCGTTGCCGTACCAGTAGAGGAGGGCACCCAGGGGGATCTGCAGCAGCAGGAACCAGCGGTCCAGCCACACGTAGAAGGGGTCCTGGAGCAGGTCGCCGGTGAAGCGGTGTAGCTCGCGGATCGCCGGGATGTCGTGCAGCATCCAGTCGCTGTGGGCCCACCACAGGCCGCGGGCGGCGTCGTGGTGGTCGTTGGGCTGGTCGGAATACTTGTGGTGGTGGCGGTGCAGGCCCACCCACTCGATCGGGCCGCTCTGGCAGGCCAGGGCGCCCATGAACACCAGCACCCGCTCCACCCACTTGGGGGCCACGAAGCTGCGGTGCGACACCAGCCGGTGCAGGCCCAGGGTCACCCCCAGCACCGTGGTCCAGTAGAGAACTGCCAGCACCACCACGGCCTGCCAGCTCCAGAACTGGGGCAGCAGGGCGAAGACCGCGCCCACGTGCATCGCCAGCATGAAGCCGGTGGTGCCCAGCTTGAACTTGCGCTGGCTGGGGGGCAGGGGCGCCCGCGGCACCACGAGTGAGGCGCGGATGCGGGCCTCCTGGGCCGCTGTGAGACCTCCCGTTCCGCTCGCTTCGACCTGCGGCCGAGGATTCGAGCGGGCCGCGGAGGCGGCATCAGGTGCAACGACCAAGACAATCTCCGGTGGAATGCGCAGGCTCCGGTCCGCGGGGCCCCGGCGAAGGGGATGACGCACCACTGGCCTGGGACGCGGGCGGGGGCCACAGCATCGCGGGAAAATCTAGCCGTGGGCGCTGCACCGCCAGGCAGCATGGCGGCGCAGCGCAGGGCTCGGATGGAAGCCGCAACAGTTGAGGTGGCCTGCGGCGGCTGGGCCGCCGAGCGCGTCGCCCGGGCCCAGGAGCGCATCGCCCCCCTCGCGGCTGCACGCACCGCGGGGGTGAAGCCCAGGCTGGAGCGGGTGCTGGCGGCCTTCGCCGCCGAGCGGCTGGGGGTGCACCACTTCGCCTCGGTGAGCGGCTACGGCCACGGCGATCTCGGCCGCGAGGTGCTCGACCGGGTGTTCGCCCAGGTGCTGCAGGCGGAGGCCGCGGCGGTGCGGATGCAGTTCGTGAGCGGCACCCACGCCATCGCCGCCGCCCTCTACGGGGTGCTGCGCCCCGGCGATCGGCTGCTGGCCCTCACCGGCCGTCCCTACGACACCCTCGAGGAGGTGATCGGCATCCGCGGTAGCGGGCAGGGCTCCCTGGCCGAGTTCGGCATCGCCTACGACGAGCTTGCTCTGCTGGCCGACGGCACGGTGGATGAGGCCGGCATCGCCGGCGCCTTGGCCGTGCCCACGCGGATGGTGCTGATCCAGCGCAGCTGCGGCTACAGCTGGCGCCCCTCGCTGCCGGTGGCGCACATCGGCCGGCTGGTGGAGCGGGTGAAGGCGATCCAGCCGGACTGCCTGGTGTTCGTGGACAACTGCTACGGGGAGCTGGTGGAGCTGCAGGAGCCCACCGCCGTGGGGGCGGACCTGATGGCCGGCTCGCTGATCAAGAACCTCGGCGGCACCATCGCCCCCACCGGCGGCTACGTGGCCGGCCGCGCCGAGCTGGTGGAGCAGGCCTGCTGCCGGCTCACGGCCCCGGGCATCGGCAGCGAGGGCGGTACCAGCTTCGATCTGCACCGCCTGATCTTCCAGGGCCTGTTCCTGGCGCCCCAGATGGTGGCCGAGGCCCTGATCGGCGCCGAGCTCACCGCGGCCGTGTTCGACGACCTGGGCTTCGCGGTGAAGCCCCTGGTGGGTGGCCCCCGCAGCGACGTGATCCAGGCGGTGCGTCTCGGCGCGCCCGAGCCGCTCAAGGCGGTGTGTCGGGCCTTCCAGGCCTGCTCGCCCGTGGGCTCCTACCTGGATCCGGTGCCGGCGCCGATGCCCGGCTACGCCAGCGAGCTGGTGATGGCGGGCGGCAGTTTCATCGACGGCAGCACCAGCGAGTTCAGCGCCGATGGTCCGCTGCGGGAGCCCTACGTGCTCTACGCCCAGGGCGGCACCCACCACAGCCACCACGCCCTGGCCCTGGAGCGGGCGCTGCTGGCGTTGGAGCAGGCGGGGCTGTTGCCGGCTGGGTAGCTGCCGGGGCTACCGCCGGCCCCGTAGCGGGCGGGTGTGCTTTCGGTTCATCGGGAGCCGTGCCCTCTCCGCTGCGCTTCGCGCTCCTTCAGGACCCCGCGCCGTGTTCCGTGAGATGGATCCAAGCGATGGATCCAAGAGCTGGATCCACCACGGCCATGTGGATCCGTGACTCTCCAAGACGCTGTACAGCTCGTACAGCGTCTTGGAGAGTCGTGGGGAAGGCGGCCCTCTTGCTCGCTGCGGCCCCTCAACCTCGTTGTTCTGGCCGTTCGGCCCCGCTCCACCCTCTCCCCTGCCGCACGGCCCTCCCTCTGGGGCTCCACCGCTCCGGCCTGCTCCCTTGAGGCGCCCCAGGCAGCCAGCCGACAGACTGGGAGCCCGACTGCAGCCCGGCCCGATGGCGCTGAGTTTCCCCGACGACCTCCGCTACGCCGACAGCCACGAATACGTGCGCCCCGAAGGCGAGCTGGTGCGCATCGGCATCAGCGCCTTCGCCGTCGATCAGCTGGGCGACATCGTGTTCGTGGAACTGCCCGAGCCCGGCGCTGCGATCCGCCAGGGCGAGAGCTTCGGCACAGTGGAGTCGGTGAAGGCGGTGGAGGAGGTGATCGCGCCGATCAGCGGCACGGTGGAGGCCCGCAACGAGGCGGTGCTGGCCAGCCCCGAGGAGCTCCAGAACGACCCCTACGGGGAGGGCTGGCTGCTGCTGGTGCGGCCCGCCGATCCGGCCCAGCTGGACGGGCTGCTGGAGGCGGGGACCTACCGGGCCAAGGTGGAGGGCGCCTGACGGGCTCTGGGCCCACCGCACGGACGTCCAGCCCACGCGGCATCGGCCAGCCAAGCCGCGATGCCGTGGTGCCCTGAGCAGCTGGCCGCCGTTCCTAGGATCCCGCCCACCCTGGGATCCGGGTCTTGACGGCAGCACTGAGCCCCTTCGTGGCCCGCCACATCGGCCCCTCCGCGGCCGACCAGGCCCGGATGCTCGCCGACCTCGGCGCCACCGACCTCGAGGCCTTCGTGGCCGAGGTGGTGCCCGCCTCGATCCTGCTGGGGCCCGCTGAGGCCGCCGCTGGGCTACCCGAGGGCTGCGGCGAGGCCCAGGCCCTGGCCGAGCTGGCCGAGCTGGCCGGTGCCAATGCGGTGCGCCGCAGCCTGATCGGCCTCGGCTACTACGGCACCGCTACCCCGGCCGTGATCCAGCGCCAGGTGTTCGAGAACCCCTGCTGGACCACCGCCTACACCCCCTACCAGGCCGAGATCGCCCAGGGGCGCCTGGAGGCCCTGCTCAACTTCCAGACCCTGATCAGCGAGCTGACCGGCCTGCCGATCGCCAACGCTTCGCTGCTGGATGAGGCCACGGCGGCGGCCGAGGCCATGGCCCTCAGCTACGGCGTTGCTGGCCCCTCGGCTGCCCAGGCCGGCAGCGGGGCAGGCGGCGCCGCTGCCGCTCCGCGCTTCCTGGTGGATCGGGACGTGTTCCCCCAGACGTTTGCGGTGCTGCAGACCCGGGCGGAGCCCCTGGGCATCGCCGTGGAGACCGTGGACCCGGCCGCCCTGCTGGCGGAAGCCCAGGCGGCCGCGCCCCACGACCCCTTCGCCGGCGCCTTCGGCCTGCTGCTGCAGCTGCCGGGGGCCAGCGGTCGCCTCTGGGATCCCACGGCGCTGATCGGGGCCGCCAAGGCTGCTGGCCTGCTGGTGACCGTGGCCGTGGATCCCCTGGCCCAGGTGCTGCTGGCCCCCGTGGGCCAGCTCGGCGCCGACATCGCCGTGGGTTGCAGCCAGCGCTTCGGGGTGCCGATGGGCTTCGGTGGTCCCCACGCCGCCTTCTTCGCCACCCGCGAGGTGCACCAGCGGCGGATCCCCGGCCGGCTGGTGGGCCAGTCGCTGGATGCGGAGGGCCGGCCGGCCCTGCGGCTGGCGCTGCAGACCCGCGAGCAGCACATCCGCCGCGACAAGGCCACCAGCAACATCTGCACGGCCCAGGTGCTGCTGGCGGTGATGGCCGGCTTCTATGCCGTGCACCACGGCCCTGACGGTCTGGCGGCCATCGCCCGGCGGATCCTGGTGCTGCGCACGGCCCTGGCGCGCGGGCTGGCGGAGCTGGGCCTGGAGCCCCGGCCGGAGCCCGGCTTCGACACCCTCACCGTGGACACGCCGCGGGCGGCTGAGCTGATCGAGCGGGCGGCGGCGGCGGGCTTCAACCTGCGCCCCGGCGCCGGCGCCGAGGTGGTGGCCCCCGGGGCGGTGCCGGGCGCCTTCGGCATCGCCCTCGACGAGCTGAGCGATCCGACCGAGCTGGAGCGGCTGCTGGCGGCGTTGGCGGGGGACGGGGCCGCCGCTGCCCCCGCCGCTGACGGCTCTGCCGGCACCGGCACCCCGCGCACCCCGGCTGCGGCGCTGATGGCCGCCGTGCAGGGGGCGCCAGCACCCGGTGCCGAGGCTCCGGAGCAGGCCCTCTGGGCTTCCGCCGGCATCCCCCTGCGCCGCAGCCCCTGGCTGGGCCAGCCGGTGTTCCACCGCTACCGCAGCGAGAGCGAGCTGCTGCGCTACATCCAGCGCCTGGTGGCCCGCGACTTCTCCCTGGTGCACGGGATGATCCCGCTGGGCAGCTGCACCATGAAGCTCAACGCCAGCGCCGAGCTCACGCCGGTGAGCTGGCCGGCCTTCGCGGCCCTGCACCCCTTCGCCCCCGAGGCCCAGTGCGGCGGCTACCGCCGCCTGATCGCCGAGCTGGAGGACTGGCTGGCGGCGATCACGGGCTTTGCCGGCGTGTCGCTGCAGCCCAATGCCGGCTCCCAGGGCGAGTACGCCGGCCTGCTGGTGATCCGGGCCTGGCAGCGCAGCCGCGGCCAGGGCCACCGCCGCGTCTGCCTGATCCCCACCAGTGCCCACGGCACCAACCCCGCCAGCGCCGTGATGGCCGGGCTGCGCGTGGTGCCCGTGGCCTGCGACGACCAGGGCAACATCGACCGGGCCGACCTGGACGCCAAGGTGGAGGCCCACGCCGACCAGCTGGCGGCGCTGATGGTGACCTACCCCTCCACCCACGGGGTGTTCGAGGCGGGCATCGCCGACATCTGCGCCCTGGTGCACGCCCACGGCGGCCAGGTGTATCTGGATGGCGCCAACCTCAACGCCCAGGTGGGCCTGGCCAAGCCCGGGCTCTACGGCGCCGACGTGTGCCACCTCAACCTGCACAAGACCTTCTGCATCCCCCACGGCGGCGGCGGGCCGGGGGTGGGCCCCATCGCCGTGGCGGAGCACCTGGTGCCCTTCCTGCCGGGCCACCCCCTGGCCCCCGGCTGCGGCGGTGAGCAGGCCATCGGCCCGGTGAGCGCCGCCCCCTGGGGCAGCGCCTCGATCCTGCCGATCAGTTGGATGTACATCCGCCTGATGGGCGGTGCGGGGCTGCGCCAGGCCAGTGCGGTGGCCCTGCTGGCGGCCAACTGGATCGCCGAGCGGCTGGAGCCCCACTTCCCGGTGCTCTACCGCGGCGCCGGCGGCCGGGTGGCCCACGAGTGCATCCTCGATCTGCGGCCGCTCAAGCGCAGCGCCGGCCTGGAGGTGGACGACCTGGCCAAGCGCCTGATGGACTACGGCTTCCACGCCCCCACCGTGAGCTGGCCCGTGGCCGGCACGGTGATGGTGGAGCCCACCGAGAGCGAGGCCCTGGTGGAGCTGGAGCGCTTCTGCGACGCGATGGCGGCGATCCGGGCCGAGGCCGCGGCGATCGAGGCCGGAGAGGCCGATCCGGCCGACAACCCGCTCAAGCGGGCCCCCCACACCCTCGCGGCCGTGACGGCGGAGGCCTGGGTGCGGGGCTACAGCCGCCAGCAGGCCGCCTTCCCCGCCGGTGAGGCCCAGCAGGCCAGCAAGCTCTGGCCGGCCGTGGCCCGCATCGACAACGCCTACGGCGATCGCCACCTGATCTGCACCTGCCCGACGCTGGAGGAGCTGGCGGAGGACGGGGAGCCGGCCGATGCTGCGCCGCGGCTGGAGCTGCAGCAGCGGACGGGGGCCACTGTGTAGCGAGGGTTGCTGGCTGCTCGGGGTTTGGGGCGCTACATTCGCCCCAATTCGGGAAATGACAGGATTTCTTCCTGATTTTTCCCTTGTTTTTCCATCACCATCTGCTGCAACTGCAGGCAGTGCAGCGGTTCCTGGGGTCATGACGATCGGAGACAACATCGGCCACACCAACGGCGGCGGCGACAACGGCGGCGATCAAGCCGGCGCAGCCGCCCAAGGCCGCTCCGCGGCACGCTTCCAGGCACCCGCTCAGGCGACGGAGACGGAGATCTCCCTGCCGCCGCTCCCCGGTTCCCTGTCCCACTCCACCAGCCAGGGCCACACCCTGCGGATGGAGGGCACGAATGTGGTGCGCGTGCCCTTCGGCGTGCGCCAGCCCCGCCGCCAGCGGCCGACCCGCCCCGAGCGCTGGGCCACCCTGGTGCTGCCCTTCCAGCTGGGCGGCCCCACACCCACGCCGCCCCAGGCCGCCTGAGCTGGCTTCAGGCCGCGGCGGCGAGGCGCCAGTCGATCAGGGCCTTGACGTCGTCGACGGAGCTGGCCGGCGCCCGGAAGGGCAGGTGCCGCATCGGGCTCCGCTCCGGACGCACCACCCAGGTGAGATCGCTCTGCGGAATCAACACGAAGCCCCGATAGCGGACGACCCAGCGTTGGGTTCCCGGATCGGCGCTCATGGTCCCTAGGCGTCTGAGAGTCCCCATTGCAGCGAGGGCTCTCCGGCCTGTCGGTAGCGGAGAACGCTCCTGGGTGCCGCTGTAACGGCTCTTCGAATCTCTTCAAGATTCGCTATGCGACCAGGGCCCTAATAGTTCGCCCCGCTGCGGCGCTGGTGCACGGCCGTGGTGCCCTCGCCGTCGAGCAGGCCCCCCTGGGTCACCTCGGCCAGCAGCAGCCAGTGGTCGCCGCACTCCATGCGCTGGCTGACGCGCCCCTCCAGCCAGGCCAGGGCCTCGGGCAGCAGCGGCTGGCCGCCGGGGCTGCTCGCCAACTCCAGGCCGGCGAAGCGGTCGGCGCCGGGGGGGAAGGGCTGCAGGAACTGGCGCATCGGGCCGCTCTCGCGCCCATTGGCCAGCACGTTGAGGGCGAAGGCGTCGCCCACGTGCAGCAGGGCCTCGATGGCCCGGTCCTTGGCCACGGCGATGGTGACGCCCGGGGGCGAGAAGCTGGCCTGGCTCACCCAGCTGGCCACCATGGCGCCGCTCAGCCGCGCCGGCCCCTCGCCCTTCACGGCGGTCACCACGCTCAGGGGACCCACGACCCGGCCCAGGGCCTGGAGGGCCGGGTTGCTGCGGCTGTCGCTGAGGCCGCCGGCGGCGCTGCGGCGCTGGGCCTTGCGCTGCTCCGTCTGCAGGCGGCGCCCCAGGGCGATGCCGGTCTCCTCGCAGGCCTTGAGGGTGGCGGCATCGGGGCTGAACTTCACCTTGATGGGCTCGAAGGCGAAGCGGAAGCCGCCGTCGCGCAGCTTGCTCTCCAGCAGATCGAGGGCCTCGCCGCTCCAGCCGAAGCTGCCGAACACGCCCACCGGCTTGCTGCGGTCGCCCTCGGCCAGCAGGGTGCCGAGGGCCGCCACGATCGGCGTGGGGGCGTGGCCCCCGAGGGTGGGGGAGCCCACCAGGAAGGCATTGCAGCCGCGGATCGCCTCCAGCAGCTGCTCGGGCGAGGCGAATTCGCAGTTGATGCTCTCCACCCGCACGCCGGAGCGGGCCACCCCCTGGGCGATGGCATCGGCGATGGCGGCGGTGTTGCCGTAGGCGCTGGCGAACAGCAGGGCCACCGAGAGCCTGGCGCGGCCCTGGCTCTCGCCCCAGCGGCGGTAGTCCACCAGCAGGCTGCGCCAGCTCTCGGCGATCGCCGGCCCGTGGCCCGGGGCGATGGTGCGGATCGGCAGCGCGTCCAGCCGGTTCAGCACTGACTCCACCTGGCGCGTCATCGGCGCCATCAGGCAGTCGTAGAAGTAGCGGCGGTCTTCCTCGCTGCTGCTGCGGTTGGCCTCGGCGAAGGCCTCGCTGCAGAGGTGGGCGGCGAAGAACTTGCCGCTCATCAGCAGGCCGGTGCGCTCCTCGAAGGCGATCAGGGCGCCCGGCCAGCGGGGCGTGGGGGCGGGGATCAGGGTGAGGCGGTAGCCATCGGCCAGGGGCCGGGTCACCTCCTGCTTGACGATGTCGATCGGGGGCAGGGGCGGCAGGGCCGCCGGGGCGCTGGCCTCCGCCCCCGGTGCCGTCGGCCGCTGCTGCGACCAGAGCTCCTCCAGCAGCCGGGCGCCGGCGTTGGAGGCCACCAGCATCAGGGCCGGCCAGCGCTCGGCCAGCTGGTGCAGCAGGGCCACCCGGTTGGGGTTCACGTGGCCCACCACCACCTTCAGGGCCGCCTCGGGCTCCACCAGGGCCGCCAGCTGCTCCAGGAAGGGCGCGGCGAAGGAGGTGCCGGGCGGGTGCACCAGCACCGGCGGAATGGTGTGGCCGCCGGGCCCCGGGCCGGCGCTGAACAGGAAGCTGTTGGCGCTGGTGCCCCGCTCCAGGCCGTACTCCACCTCGAAGCGCAGGCGCCGGGGGCTCAGGCCCCGCAGGCACACCAGCCCCGCCTCGATCGGCAGCACCACCACGCTGCGGCCGGCCTCGGCGGCGGGGCTCTGCGGGGGGCTGTCCTGGGCGAGGAGGTCGGGGGCCATGCGGAGCGGGGCTTCAGGAGGGGCGGAACGCGGCGGTCAGGGCGGGACGGACGCTCAGTAGTGGTTGCCCACCTTGCGGTGGTGCACGGCGGTGCTGGCCTCGGTGTCGGCCACATTGCCCTGCTCCACCTCGGCGTAGATGATCCAGTGGTCGGGCCCCTCCAGGCGCTGGGCCACCCGGCAGCCCAGGTAGGCCAGGGCATCGCCGAGCACGGGGCCGCCGGCGGCCACGCCCTCGAGGGTGTTGACGCCGGCGAAGCGGTCGGCGCCGGGCGGGAAGCGCTTGAGGAAGTGGCGCAGCAGCTGCTGGTGGTTGTCCTCCCGCAGCACGTTGAGCACGAAGCGATCACCCACCTGCATCAGCGCCTCGATGGCCCGGTCCTTGGCCACCGCCACCGTGAGGCCGGGGGGATCGAAGCTGGCCTGGGCCACCCAGCTGGCCACCATGGCGCTGCTGCGGGCGGCGGCGCTTCCTTCAGCGCCGGTGTCCTCCTGGCGGGCGGTCACCACGTAGAGGCCGCCGGACACCCGGCCCAGGGCCTTGTCGAGGTCGCCGTCGAGGGCCTTCATGGCCGCGATCGTCTTCTCGCGGGTGAGCAGCTGGCCCAGGTCGGTGCCGGCCTCCTCGCAGCGCTGGTAGTCGGCCACCTGGGGCACCTGGCGGATGCGCAGCGGCTCGAAGGCGCTCTTCTGGCCGAGGGAGCGCAGCTGGCTGGCCACGGTGTCGATCGGCTCGTCGTTGCCGCCGAAGGCGTCGTAACAGGCCACCCACTGCTTGGGGTTGAGGGCCGCCAGCAGGGTGCCGATGGAGGTCTGCAGCTCGGCGTCGGTGCCGGCGGGCCAGGTGGGCACCACCACGGCGCTGGCCTCCCCCACCAGGGCGCTGAGCTCCTGGGCGTCGGTGGCGCGCAGGTCCACCAGCTGCACCTGGGCGCCGGCCTTGCCGATGCCGCGGGCGATGGCCTGGCTGAGCCGGTCGCAGAAGCCGTACTGGCTCACGTAGCAAACGGCCGCGTAGGCCTCGCCCTTGCTGCGGCCCGCGCTCCACTCGCGGTAGTCGCCGAGCCAGAGGCCCAGGTGGTGGCGCAGCAGCGGGCCGTGGCCCACGGCCACCGTGGTGATCTCCGGCAGCGCGTCCATGCGCTTCATGGCCTGCAGCACGCTGCGGGCGTTGGGGCCCATCAGGCAGTCGTAGTAGAAGCGGAAATCCGGGGCGATGGCGCCGGGATCCCCATCAAAGAGGTCGTCGGAGCAGTAGTGCAGGCCGAAGGCATCGCAGGTGTAGAGGATGCCGGTGCCGTGGTCGAAGGAGAAGATCGTGTCCGGCCAATGCAGGTTCGGGGCGCTGAGGAATTCGAAGCGGTGCTGCACGCCGCTCTCGGGGTTGGTGCCCAGATCCAGCTCCTCGCCGCTCTTGACGGCCTGGCTCTTGAAGGGCCGGTGTACCTGGTTTTCGAGGAACTGGATCGCCACCTTGGAGGCCACGATCGTGATCTCGGGGTTGCGCTCGATCAGGTGGCCGATCAGGCCGGAGTGATCGGGCTCGGTGTGGCTCACGATCAGATAGTCGATCGCCTGGGGATCGATCTGCGCTTCCAGCAGCGGCAGCCAGGTGCCCTCGAACTTGAGGTGGCTGGTGTCGATCAGGGCGGTGCGCTCACCCCGCACCAGAAAGCTGTTGTAGGTGGTGCCGTTGCGCAGGCCGAATTCGATGTCGAAGCGGCTGCGGTCCCAGTCGAGGGAGCGGATGGTGGTGGTGTCGGCGGCGATCGCCTCGCACTGCAGGGAGAGCCGCGGTGCGGGGGCTGCGCCGGGGCTGGTGGCGGTGCCCGTCGCGCTGGGGCTGGCCGTTGCGGTGTCTGCCATGGCTGCCGGTGCCGGTGGGGGCGACTCTAGGGAGCCCTTTCGGCGGCCTGGCCAGCCATCGGCAACGCTGATCGGGACCATCAGCGGCGGCGGGCCGGATCGGTTCCCGGCCGTCAGGCCAGCCAGTGCCAGTCGCTGAAGGAGGCGGCCTGGCCGCAGGGCTCGCCGGCGGCGTTCCAGAGGGTCCAGAGGCGGGCGTCGCGGATCTGGAAGCGGCGGCCGTGGCTGTCGATGCGGATGCCGGTGTAGCCGCTGAGGGCGTGCTGCTGGCGGGCGTCGGCGAGCATGCGGGCCCGGCCGGCGCGCTCGCCGGGCTCGGCCGTGAGCCGCGAGGGCAGGCCCACCATGGCGGCCCAGGGCCGGCGCCAAAGACGGAGGGCGGCGCGGTTGGCGTAGATCAGCCGCGGGTCGGCGCCGCCGTCGTGGGCGAGCACCACCGTGGCGGCGGCGAACAGCTCCTGGGCCGCCAGGGCGAGGCTTTCGCCAGCGCCGGGCCCGACGGCGGCCTGGATCGCCGGCGTGAGCAGCGGCCGGCCGAAGCCCCGCTGATGCGAGCGCAGGATCACGCCGGCCAGGGCCTGGGCGGGGGCCTCCAGCCAGGGGGCTGCGGGCGGCGTGCCGACTGTCGCCGCGGCTGGGACCGCCAGGACGCTCGCCCCAGGGGCGCCGGCCTCAGCCACCCGCAGCCTCGGCCCCGTCGGCGGCACCGGAGCGCTCGGCGCCGGCGGCCATGGCGGTGGCCAGGGCCGCCTGGCCCAGCAGGGTGCCCTGGCCCTTGAGGTGCTCCACGAAGTGGCGGCCGGCCTCTGGGAAGCGGGCGTCTTCGGCGAGGGGCAGGGGGCCGGCCTCATCGAGGCCGGTTTCGCCCTCCATGGCGGGGGTGATCACCACGAGCCCCGGATCGAGGGCCGCGTCGTAGCGCCACCAGCGGCTCGGATCCTTGATGGCGGCGGGGGCGGGCTGCAGGGAGCCCTCGGCGGCCGTTCCCGGGAGGCCGGCGGCTGGAGTGCCGTCCTTCTCCTTCTGGCGGGCGGCGGCCCGGGCGGCCCGCGCCTGTTTGGCGAGCAGTTCGCGGCGCTGGATCGCCAGGTCAGCCAGCAGCTGGGCGCGGGTGCGGCCGCGCATCTGGAACAGCACGAAGGGGTCTTCGCTGAAGCGCTCCCCCATCAGGTAGTAGACGGCGCTGGCGTGCTTGCAGGGGTTGATCTTGTCGGGGCAGCTGCACTCGCTGCGCACCTCCTGCAGCTTGAAGGGGAAGAGCCGCTTGCCGCTGGCGGCGAAGGCGCGCTCGATGTCCTGGGGCATCACGCCGGCCAGCAGCTGGGCCGACCAGCGGGCCTTCTGGCCGAGGGCCTCGAGCACGTAGCCCCAGTCCTCGTCGCTGAGGGTGTCGAGCCAGAGCTTCACCTTGTAGGGCTCCTCGCCGGTGCCCTGCACGCGGGCGTGCACGCGGCGGCCCTCGAAGCGGATCGAGAGCACGTTGCCCTCGCGGGCGTAGGCCCAGGCCCGCTCCAGGCGCTTCTTGAAGCGGTAGCCGTTGATCAGCTCCATCCACTGCTCGACCCACCAGGGCTGCTGGCCCAGGCCCTGGTCGCCGAGCTGGGTGGTGATGCCGTTGTTGGAGGGGGAGAGGGTCATGGGAACAGTCTGCCGGCGCGCTGGATGTGGTCCCGCAGGCCCTCGTGGCGGAGGGATTCCCAGTGGGTCACATCGAACAGGTAAGGGGTGGGGAGCTGGTCAAGGGCTTCCCGCAGCTCGGCGCTGCAGTCGGCGGGGGCGCTGAAGGCCAGGTCGATGTCGGAGCCTCGCCTGTGGCTGCCGAGGGCGCGGGAGCCGTAGAGCTTGACCCACCGGATCTGGGGGAAGCGCTGCAGGCACTGGCGGATCTCGGCCACGGTGCGCTCGGGCAGGCCGGGGCTGGCGGCCTGCTGGGGCGCGGGGGCCTTGAGCTGGGAGGGGTTGCGGCCGGTCATGGCTCGGCCGCCTGCTCCAGACGGCCCTGCAGGCTGGCCCGCAGCCATTGCAATTCCGGCCAGTAGCGCTCGCAGATCAGCGCGGCGGCCTGCTGGGCGCGGGCCTGGTCATAGGTGTGCGCCATCAGGTTGCGCTGTTCGAGCATGTCGATCCAGAGCTGACCGTTCTCCAGCAGCCCCGTGGCGAAGGCCTGTTTGAGCACCTCGCGCGGCAAGCTCACATCAAGGCCGTTCCAGCTGAGCAGGTCCTTGAGGGTTTTCCAGCTGAGCTCAAAGCTGAATTCGTAGGCCTTGATCAGGGCGATCACGATCAGCTCATCGTCCGGCCTGGAGCCATGGGCGGCGACGGCCGCCTGCAGCTGCCCCATGGCCCGCTGCAGGTTCTCGAAGCGCTGGTGCCAGCGGAGGTCTGCCGTCATGGCGCCAGTCTGCCGGCGCGGGCGAACGCGCACACCGCCGGCAGACTGGCCCCATGGGCGATTCCGAACTCCTGCCGCCGGGCGTGATCGTGGTGACGGGCGCCAGCCGCGGGCTGGGGCGCGGCCTGGTGGAGCATCTGCTGGGCCTGGGCCGGCCCGTGATCGCCGTGGCGCGGCGCTTCCCTGAAGACGACGGGGCCGCCGCGCCGGATCCGACCCGCCTGATCCAGGTGGAGGCCGACCTCAGCAGCACCGATGGCATCGAGGCCGCCCTCGCGGCGATCCGCGCCGGGCTGGGGTCGCGGCCGCTGGCGGCCCTGGTGAACGGCGCAGGCCGGATCACGCCGATCGGCCCCCTGGCCGGCCACAGCAGCGACGACCTGCTCGCCGCCTTCACCCTCGCGGCGGTGGCACCGGCCCGGCTGAGCACGGCGCTGGCCGACCGGCTGGTGCCCGGCGGGCGGGTGCTCAACCTCTCCACCCGCTCGGCCCACGCCACGTTCCCGGGGCTGTCGCTCTATTGCCTGAGCAAGCACGCCCTGCGCTCGGTGACCCGCTCGCTGCAGCTGGAGCTGCCCGCCACCGTGGGCGTAGCGGACCTGATCCCGGGGGAGGTGGACACCGCCATGCAGGCGGACCTGCGGGCGCCGGATCCGGCGGACTTCCCCCTGGCCAGCTTCTTCCGCGCCAATGAAGTGAACCTGATCCCCACGGACGTGGCGGTGGCCTTCCTGGCGTGGGTGCTGCTGGCCACGCCGCTGGACAGCTTCCGCCGCGAGCAGCCCTGGTATGTCTACGACCCCGCAGATCAGCCCCAGTGGCTGCCGGAGGGGGTGGCCTTCACCTATTCCGAACCCTGAGGAACGCGGGCGCGGGCCGACACCTGCGCCTCCGGATCCACCCCGGCGAAGGTGGGCGGCAGCCACACCCGCACCACCATCAGCAGGGCGGCGGTGGCGAGGAACAGGCAGACGGCCAGGATCTGCTGCCAGTCGGTTTCGAGCACGCCGTTCACGATCACCTCGCGCAGCACCGACACGATGGCGATCTCCACCGACACGCCGATCGACACGCGCTGTTCCTGCAGGTAGATGATCAGCAGGCGGAAGAGTTCCACCAGGATCAGGATGAAGAGGATGTCGGCCGTGATGGCGTGAAACTGGGGCGTGGTGAGCAGCGAGGCGAAGATCGTCTTGAGCTGCAGCGCCATCACGCAGAACAGCCCCACGCAGAGCGACACGGCGATCAGATCCTGCACGGCCTCGAGCGACTGGACGATCTGCGGACGGCGGAACTGCTGGTGCCAGGGCACGGGGCGCTCGGCGGTGCGGGTGGCGCCGGGTGGGGGCTCCGTGCTGGGGGTGGTGCCGGGGGCGTGGAAGCGGGCGACGGTCATGGCGGACTGGACGGGACCGCAACCATAGGCAGCCTCAGCTGATCAATTGGCGACCGATTGATAAGACTGGCTGATGCCAGTGATCGGTCTGCGGCCGGCTGGCCCGGTGCCGCCAGGCTGGGGTGATCCGCCGGGAGTGCCATGGCCCGCGTGCAGCAGCGACTGGCCGCCAATGCGGCCGGCCCCTTCTATGTGGACCGCAGCTGCATCGACTGCGGCACCTGCTGGCAGTTCGACCCGGCCCACTTCGCCCCGACCGGCGAGACCTCGTGCGTGCATCACCAGCCCCAGGGCGAGGCGGAACTCCGCCAGGCGCTGCTGGCGTTGCAGGCCTGCCCGGTGGCGGCGATCGGCACCAGCCGCGAGCTGCTGGCGCACACCCCCGCCGATGGCTTCCCCGCCCTGGTGGACTCCAGGCCCGAGGGGGACGTTTATTACTGCGGCTGGGCGTCGCGTAAGAGCTTCGGGGCGAGCAGCTGGCTGATCGTGCGCCGCCGCGGCGATGGCAGCGCCAACAACGTGCTGATCGATTCGCCGCGCTGGAGCGGAGCGCTGGCGCGGCAGATCGCGGCGCTGGGCGGCATCCAACGGATCCTGCTCAGCCACCGCGACGACGTGGCCGACCATGCCGCCTGGGCCCGCCACTTCGGCTGCGAGCGCTGGATCCACGCGGCCGATGCCAGCGTGGCACCGGAGGCGGAACACCAACTGGAGGGCACGGAGCCCGTGGCGCTGGATGCCGACCTGCAGCTGATTCCCACCCCCGGCCACACGCCCGGCTCACTGGTGGTGCTGTTCGCCGGCCAGGTGCTGTTCAGCGGCGATCACCTCTGGTGGGGCGTGGATCCGCCGGCCGTGGTGGCCTCCCGCCGCTACTGCTGGTGGAACTGGGAGGAGCAGCTGCGCTCGGTGGAGAAGCTGCTGGATCTGGATGTGCGCTGGCTGCTGCCTGGGCATGGACGGCGCAAGGCCTTCGGGGCTGGGGAGTGGCGGGGGGAGTTGGAGAGGGCGTTGAATGGGGCGCGTGAATCCTTACGTCGGTGATGTAGCGGTGAATACCTTGTGTTTGCGGGTCCGCTGAACAGCCTCAAGGTGTGAGTGGCCTGCTTGAGAGTGCTTGCTGGCGCTGGGTTCTGGAGCTGTTGGCGGGTGACTTTTTGCTGCTTATGCTGCGCGAGAGAACGTTTGGTGGAGCTTATGCGGGTCCGCCCAAAACAAGTTAGATGCCATGGAGCTTACTGCTGCTGATCGCCACCATCTTGAGGTTGGCTTATACTTCTTGGCCTAGTCTCAACAGACTACAATGCCTATCAAGAGACGCAGGTATCCAGGGGATCCCAGAGGCGGCCCACCGAAGCCAGTGCCCCCAAGAAAACCTGGCAAGATTGATGTTTATTCTGTCTTTTGGAAAGATCCTGAGGACAGAGAAAAGGGCACCATTTGGCTCTATCACTCTAGAGAGCTGAAGGAAGCAGGAGGGATAAGGCAGGACAAAGAGATTCCATGGAGGCAGACCGGCCACCGACCAAGCCTTATAAAAGCACGGGGCAAGAAGTGGTATGCAATCTATTCTGATGATCAAGAGTACATGTTTTTGGTGAGCCCTATGGCCACTAAGCGGCTAATGGCCCATATTGTCTCAAGGTGGGCGACCCCACCAATGAGGTTAAGGCAAGAGGGCAGACCTGCTTTCACTTTGCACGATCTTCAAGACGAGACACACAGCCACGTGTATCTAGTTCAGTTACTGACGTTTGACAAAACGTCAGCTGGGCGGCACTACTACAAGATTGGAAAGGCCAAGTCAATTCCAAAGAGAATCAAGCAGTTTGGCCCTTGCCGACTTGTAAAATCCATAAAATTGAGGACAGAGCAGGACAGCCTCAGAGTAGAGGCAGAACTGCATTCTAAGTTCTCCCGTCTCCGTAAACCCGATACAGAGATCTTTTGCATGAATGAGGCCGAGTTGAAATCCGTGCTGGCTGAGTGCATGCTCTACGAGGCGCGGGAGCAGCCCTAATGCGATCTCAAACATCTAACAAGCCCCTGGAGTGGGCAGGCCACCCTCATGTCTTGTCATGTTTTGATGGCTTCTTACCTGCCACTCAGGGGCAGCGTTAGGTAGACTCGTCATGCAGAGATGAACCAATGACACTCGTCCAGATATGGAAGGAGAATCCAGAGCAGATACGTGCAAAGCGCGTAGACCAAATCATTGGCTTTGCGGGAGACGGAAAGCTTGGCGATAACAACTCTGCGCCAAGCGAGTTTCGGGACTTTCTAGCCAGAGTGCCAGGTGAACTTATTGCAAAGTATGCCAATGATTGCCTTGAGAGCGCATTCAAAGATTCTGGCCTCGCCTTGCAAGACATTGTAAACGAGATAGCTACCCGGCTTGGATTTACAGTTGAACCTGGCCGCTACCGTGGCACGAAGGCCGACATTGGGCACGATGGGATATGGACTGCACCAAATAATCATGCAATAGTTGCTGAAGTGAAGACGACCGACGCATATAGATTACCTATCGAAACTGTTGCCACATATCGAAGAAGGCTCATTAAGGCAGGCCGTATCACTGAGGATCATTCCTCAATACTCATTATTGTGGGACGAGAGGACACCGGAGAACTAGAAGCCCAGATACGTGGTTCGCGCTATGCATGGGATGTACGCCTGATTTCAATTGACGCTTTTCTTCGGCTCATGAAGATCCGCCAGGATCTCGACAGCCCTTCAGTTGAAGAGCGGATTCGCGCGGTTCTCATTCCTCGAGAATACACTCGTGTTGACGAGATCATCGATCTCGTTTTCTCGACCACAGAAGACATTCTTGATGAGGTCCCAGATGAGCTAGGTGAAGAGAATGAAGTCGAGTCTGCCCCTGGCGCGAAAGAATCAAAAGATAGGGAAAAGCCTGTCTCATTCAATCTTGCTTGTGTTGAACGGATTGGGAAGTCACTACATGTAGAGCTGACCAAGCAGTCAAGAGTCATCTTCGGTGATCTCGATTCTGGCCTTAAGATTACATGTGCAGTCTCTAAGGAATACAAGAATGCCGGCGGCCTTGGGTACTGGTTTGCATTTCACCAGCATCAGCTTGAAACCCTATCTGAAGCACCTTCTGCATATGCATGCTTTGGCTGTGGCTCTCCAGAGCGAATTGCCATTCTGCCATTCAACTTTATCAAGTCTCAGTTAGAAGGAATGAATCAGACCACAAGGGAAGATGGACGGATGTATTGGCATGTACAGATCCATAAGGAAGGCGAACGCTGGATCATGCATCGTCGCAAAGGCTTTGACTGGCCGGACATTACTTCAATGATGCTTGTCAACAATGAACGTGCTACCTAGTATCCTGATGTAGAAGGCGGGATCCCTTGAGTTGCGTTGCTATTCATGGCTCCTACCCGCTTCTGATCTGGAGTGCTAGTTGCTAAGATGATGTAAAACAATGTCCAATCGCAGAACCAGCTCATGGGCTGTGCCAGTTAAGGAGCACATATTTGATATTGAAGATCTGCCAGTATATTTAAGTGGTTCGCCGGTTACCGTCACAAAGAGAGGAGAAGTATACTATCTTCTTCTTTCGGCAGAGGTGGCAGGCGAGAGCCACGAGTCAGTTCCAGAAATCGCCAATAGATATATAGCGTTAATCAATGGTGCCGCCAGGCTGCTTATCAATGGATACAGGCCGATAGAGCTTGAGTGTGAAGCCTTCCTCGGTCTTGACGAGGACGGAGAGAATACTCAAACTGTAATTCCACTTGGAACTACTGAAATCCGATGTAAGCTCGGACATTTAACCTTCTCAATTGGCGGCGTACCTAAGCCAGATGATCGAACGGGATTGATGAGTTCGTTCCTAAAAGATGCTACTTGTAATCAGGCAAAAGCCGACGCATTGATAATTCTTGGCCGTTCGTCTCCTGGCTGGTCGGAGCTATATCTTGCATTTGAGCTGGTCGAGGCAAATGTCGGAGCCCGAATGTTCACTGCCGGATGGATTAGAAAGAATGATGCCAGACTCTTTACGCGAACCGCAAACAGCTATACGGCTTTAGGTTCATCTGGGCGGCATGGAAGGGATCGTGGTTCTCCTCCCTCTGAGCCTATGGAGAAGAAAGCCGCATTAGAGCTTGTGCGATCGCTCGTTGCTTCGTGGCTTGGAGAAACCTTGGATATCAGGGCCCGTGGTTCCGGCTAGCAAGCCCCTTGAGTAGATAGGCTACTGGGGGTCACCTTCTCCCGCTTTCAAAGCATTGCCTGTCACTCAGGGGCAGCGTTAGGAAGCGCGATCCGCGCCGCGTAAGAGCTCTTTGCGAGTCGTTGCATGCCTTGCGTCTACAAGATCACCTACCCGAACGGAAAAATCTACGTTGGCCTTGACCTCACGGATAGTATCAACTACTTCGGCAGTGCATCGTCAGCCTTGATCGCTGCCGACTTCACTCCTGAGCAGCGGCGCGACATGACAATTCGGAAAGAGATCCTGTGGGAGTCCCAGGCGGCTACGCGTGCAGAGGTTTCTGCCAAGGAAGTTGAGTTCATCCGCGCGCTCCGGGCTAATGACCCAGCCATTGGTTACAACCAGTGGCCAAGGGCGTCGCACAGGTAGCGTGCCTTCTGGGGGCAAGGTTCGGCGGTCGGGAGCGTGGCTTCTCTGTGAATGCAGAGAGGTTCTGCCCGTCGCTGATTTGAGCGTTAGGTGAATGGCAAAGGCTACTCTGGATGAAACGAAGAATATGTTGCTACGCCACTGGTTCAACGCCGAACTCTGAGTTATGTCGATTGGCACCACCATCGGCATCGACGTTGGCGGCGCCCGCAAGGGCTTCCACGCCGTGGCCCTCCGCGATGGCGCCTATGCCGCCCAGCTGGCCACCGCCGATGTGCAGCAGCTCAGCCACTGGTGCGTCCACCAGATGCAGGCGCAGGTGATCGCCATCGATGCCCCCTGCCGCTGGAGCAGCAATGGCCGCGCGCGACCCTGTGAGCGGGAGTTGATGCAGCAAGGGATCTGGTGTTTCGCCTCTCCCACCCTGGAGGTGGCTTCAGAGCACCCCAGCAACTACTACGGCTGGATGCTGCAGGGCGAAGAGCTCTACCAGGAGCTGGAGGCCAGCCATCCGCTGCTCTCCGCCCTGCCGCCCCCTGGCCTGCCGGCCAGCGGCCCGGCTTGCTTCGAAACCTTCCCCCACGCCATCACCTGGCACCTGCGCGGCGGTAACGCCGCTGCTCGCCAGAAGCGCCTGCAGCGCCGCGCCCTGCTGGAGCAGGCCGGCATCGACACCGCAGCGCTCACCAGCATCGACCTGATTGATGCCGCCCTCTGCGCCCTCACGGCCCATTACCTGGCCAGCGGTCGCCCCTGCCGGGCCTACGGCGAGCCGGCCTCGGGGCTGATCGTGGTGCCGCAGGGGCCCGATTGGAGCGACGGGGCGGCGTGAGCAGGCGTCGGTCCAAAGCGTGGGCTCGTTGTTGCCTGTAGTGGAGGCGGGACATCCCTCGTCCGGACTGCCTTTAAGCGGCCTGCCTCCGACATCGATCTCACCCTCATCGGCCCCGCCATCAGGTCCGCCGGCCGGATGCGCCAGACTGACCCCATGGCCCCCTCGTCTTGCCCCTCCAGCTATCACTACGTGGTGGACGAGCCCTTGCTGCGCACGATTACGGCGGAGATTCAGGCGGCAATCCCCGGCGCTGAGGTGCGACTGTTTGGCTCCCGTGCCCGTGGCACAGCCCAGCCCGATTCAGACCTCGACCTGCTGGCGACGGTGCCGGATGCCTGGCTGGCAAGCCATTCGCGGTTTGAGGAAACAGGGAATCTGAGTCGAAAGCTGGCCCAACACCGGATTCCGATCGATTTACTCATCTATTCCCATGCGGAAGTTCGAGATCGGCGTCAGTACAGCCAGCATGTGGTGACCGATGCCTATCGCTACGGCAGAGAGCTCCATGCCGTCTGACTGCCAGCGCGAAGCGGCTCGGATGCTGCGCATTGCCCATCGAGATCTCAAAACTTCGAGATCCATGTTCAGCAGGCCACCGAAAAGGCTTTGAAATCCTGGATTGCGGCGCCAGATCAGGAGTATCCACGCACCCATGACCTGTCTCTGCTTGGCCAGTTGATCATCGACTGCGGCGGTGATCTAACACGTTCCAATCGCTTGAGAACTTCACCCCCCTTTGGGCCGAGGTTCCGCTACGACGATGCGCCGGATGCCTTGAACCTCGATCGACCTGCCTGGAACCAGCTCTGTGCCGATCTGCTCGAGTACGTGGCCTCCCTGCTCCCATGAACGAGGACGCAACCCGCGCCCAAAAGGCCCGCGTCTACAGCCATTCCCGCTTCACCAGCAAGCAGCAGCTGTTCGCTGGCTTCCAGCGCTTCCTCTACGAGCCGCCTCAGCCGGCCTGATCGGCCTCAGTCCTCCGTAAGCGCCACCAGCTCCTTGAGCTGGCCCACATCCAGGCCGCCGAGCCACTCCTCGCCCGAGCCCACGATCTCGGAGGCCAGCTTCGACTTCTCCTGGATCATCCGGTCGATCCGCTCCTCCACCGAGCCGCTGGTGATGAACTTGTGCACCATCACCCGGTTCTGCTGGCCGATGCGGTAGGCGCGGTCGGTGGCCTGGTTCTCCACCGCCGGGTTCCACCAGCGGTCGATGTGGAACACGTGGCTGGCGCGGGTGAGGTTGAGGCCCACACCGCCCGCCTTCAGCGAGAGCAGGAACAGCTGCGGGCCGCGCGGATCCTCCTGGAAGCGGTCCACCATCGCCTGGCGTTCCACCTTGCTGGTGTTGCCGTAGAGGAACGGCACCTCCTGGCGCCACTTGCGCTCCAGGTGGGCCTTGAGCAGGTGGCCCCACTCGGCGAACTGGGTGAACAGCAGCGCCCGATCGCCCGCTTCGATCACCTCCTCCAGGATCTCTTCGAGCCGCTGCACCTTGGCGCTGCGGGCGGCGAACTCCTTGAAGAACTCGGGATCGGCGGGATCGGGATCCTGCTTGAGCGCCAATGCCGGGTGGTTGCAGATCTGCTTGAGCTTGGTGAGCAGCGCCAGCACCTGGCCGTGCTTCTGGCCCAGCGGCGCCCGCGCGATCGCGTCGAGGCTCTCCTCCACGGTCTTGTTGTAGAGCTTCTTCTGCTCGGGGGCCAGGCCCACCCATTCGCGCAGCTCCACCTTCTCCGGCAGGTCGGAGATGATCGACTTGTCGGTCTTCAGGCGCCGCAGGATGAACGGGCCCACCCGGCCCTTGAGATCCCGCAGCGACGACATGTCGCCGTAGCGCTCGATCGGCAGCCGGTAGCGCTGGCGGAAGAAGGGCTCATCGCCCAGCACCTTCGGGTTGAGGAAGTCCATCAGCGCCCACAGCTCGCTGACGCGGTTCTCCACCGGCGTGCCGGTGAGGGCGATGCGGAAGCGGCTGCCGCGGCTGCCCTTGCCGGGCCGGCCCAGATCCCGCGCCGCCATCGACTGCTTGGCGTTGTGGTTCTTGATCGCCTGGGCCTCGTCGATCACCACCCCCTGCCAGTCGATCGCCTCCAGCAGCTCGCTGTCGCGCTGCAGCAGGCCGTAGGTGGTGAGCACCAGATCCATACCCTTGAGCGCCTTCTTCAGGGCCGCCTCCGTGCTTGGCCGGCGCGGGCCGTAGTGCTCGTGCACCACCAGCTCCGGCGTGAAGGCCGCCGCCTCCCGCTTCCAGTTGGTGAGCACCGAGGTGGGCGCCACCAGCAGCACGGGCCGCTTCAGCTCGTCCTCGGCCTTGAGGTGCTGCAGGAAGGCCAGCAGCTGGATCGTCTTGCCCAGGCCCATGTCGTCGGCCAGGCAGGCGCCCTGGTCGAAGCGGTGCAGGAAGGCCAGCCAGCCCAGGCCCCGCTCCTGATAGGGCCGCAGCTGGCCCGCGAAGCCCGGCGGCGCCGGCAGCGGATCCGGGGCCTTCTGCTGGTGGTACTGCTCCAGCACCGCCTGCAGCCGCGGCCCCGGCGTGAAGGCATGCACCGGCAGGCGCATCAGCGTCTCGCCCTCGTTGCCGGTGAGCCGCAGGGCGTCGTCGAGGCTGAGGCCGGGGTCGGCGGCGCAGAACTTCTCGGCGTTCTTGAGATCCAGCGGCCGCAGCTCGATCCACACGCCCTTGTGCTGCACCAGCGGGCTGCGCTTGGTCTGCAGCTTCTCTAGGTCCCGCAGGTTGAGCGTGACGCCGCCGATCATGAATTCCCACTTCCACTCCAGGCTTTCGCCCAGGGTGAAGCCGCGGGATTTTTCGGGCAGTTCGGCGGTGATCGAGAGGCCCAGGCGCGAGGCCAGGCCGCCCGAGAGGCTGGCGGGCAGCACCACGCCCACGCCCACATCCCGCAGCCTGGCGGCCTCGCTGCGCACCAGCACGAAGGCCTCGTTGGGGGTGAGCTGCATCGCCTCCGGCGTGGCGGCATCCAGGCCCCGCTCGATCGGTGCCGACACGGTGAGGGCCCGGCCCAGGCCCTCCAGCAGCAGCTCGCCGGGCTGCTCCACGCTGATCTCGCCCAGGGCCACGCTGCCGTCGCCGGCGGACCACACCGCCGCCGCCGGCAGCCGCAGGCTCGGGTCGGCCTCCGCCTGCAGCCCGAAGCGCAGCTCCCACAGCTCCTCCCCCTCCGGCGGGGTGAACAGCTCCAGGCAGGCCCGGGCCGGCGCCACCTTGCCGGCCACGCCCTCGCGCCAGTGGTGGCTGGCGATCGCCAGGCGCTCCTGGTCCTCCTCGTCGAGCTTCAGCTGGCCGGCGGGGCTGGCCAGGCCCTGTTCCCAGGCCGCCAGCAGCGGATCCAGACCCGTGCCGCCGGGCCGGAAGGCCTCGCGCAGCTGGCCGTCGACCAGCTTCTCCACCAGGCCCGCCACGAACAGGCGGTTGGAGCGGGGCCGGCCGCAGGCCAGGTGCGGGTCGGTGCTGGCGGCGGCCACCACCTGGGGCATGCGCGCCGCCAGCTCCTCCAGGCGGCGACGGTCGTCCTCGCGGTTGAGCAGCGGCAGCCAGCGGGCCTGACCCTCGCCGGCATCCGGCAGCCAGCGGCCCCGGGCGATCAGGCTCAGGCACCAGCGCTGCAGGTGGGCCCACCAGCGCAGGTCCTCCGAGAGGCCCGCCTCGGCGAAGCCCGAGAGCGGCAGCAGGCTCAGCCACTCGGCGGCGGGGCCGGGCTTGAGCAGCCAGCCCTCCACCTGCCAGGGCCACCAGCTGATCTCCTTCGGCAGCGGCTCGCCCGCCTGCAGCGGCAGGCCGCTCCAGGGGCCCTGGGCGGTGGTCTTCTTGCCCTTGGCCGCCTGCTGACGGCTGGGCAGGGTGAGGGTGGCCGTGGCCTGCCGCAGCGCCTCCGACCAGAACTGGTTGTCATCCAGCCAGGTGGCCAGATCATCCAGATCCAGGCTCAGCGGATGCAGCGGCGCCTCCCCCTGGGGCGTCACCGGCTCGGCCACGCGCCAGGTGTCCGCCCAGATCAGCAGGCCCGCCGCCGGGGCCTTGCCCGGGGCAAAGCTCCCCGCCGGCACGGCGGGCAGCCAGGTGGCATGCAGCAGGCTCATCGGGTCGGGATACGGCCGTAGGGGGTGCCGCCGGAGCAGGTCATGGCCGCGTGGTCATGGCCGCAGGGCGGGCAGGGCGCGTTGCGTGCCGTGCAACAGGAGGGCGGCGCCGATCAGCGGCAGCCAGGCACGAAGCAGCCCCATCATCACAGCTGGCGCGACCGCCACCAGCGCCGCCGCCAGCGGCTGCTCCGCCGGCCAGCTCGCCACCGGCGGCAGGCCCAGGCTGTGGATGCCGCACACCGCCCCCACCAGGCCCGCCTGCAGGTGCGAGTCGTCGGGATCCACCCGCTGCAGGTGGAAGGCCAGCAGGCCGTAGAAGAAGCCGCAGCCGCCGGCCCGCAGGCCCGCCTCCAGCCCCAGGGGCAGGCCCAGGGCCAGGGCCGCCACGCCGGCCCCCAGGGCCCAGGCGATCGAGCGCAGGCGCAGCTGGGCGCGGCTGGGGTGGGCGGCGGCGGGGGTCTCGCTCAAGGGCTGGTGGGGCCGGGCGGGGGCGCTGGCAGGACCTGTGCTGGGCGATCATGCCCTGTTCAGGGTTGTTCCGCCGCTTCGGGCCATGGCTGCTGTCACCACCGCCACCTCCGCCGCCCGCCGGGCCGGCCCTCCCCGCAGCGGTGCCGAGATCCGCGCCGCCTTCCTGGAGTTCTACGAGCAGCGCGGCCACAAACCGATCGCCAGCGCCTCGCTGATCCCAGAGGACCCCACGGTGCTGCTCACCATCGCCGGGATGCTGCCCTTCAAGCCGGTGTTCCTGGGGCAGCAGGAGCGGCCGGCGCCGCGGGCCACCAGCAGCCAGAAGTGCATCCGCACCAACGACATCGAAAACGTGGGCCGCACGGCGCGGCATCACACGTTCTTCGAGATGCTCGGCAACTTCTCCTTCGGCGACTACTTCAAGGAGCAGGCGATCGCCTGGGCCTGGGAGCTGAGCACCGAGGTGTTCGGGCTCTCGCCGCAGAACCTGGTGGTGAGCGTCTTCCGGGAAGACGACGAGGCCGAGGCCATCTGGCGCGACGGCGTGGGCGTGAACCCCAGGCGCATCATCCGCATGGATGAGGCCGACAACTTCTGGGCCTCCGGCCCCACCGGCCCCTGCGGCCCCTGCTCCGAGATCTACTACGACTTCAAGCCCGAGCTCGGCGACGACGGCATCGACCTGGAGGACGACAGCCGCTTCATCGAGTTCTACAACCTGGTGTTCATGCAGTACAACCGCGACGCGGAGGGCACCCTCACGCCGCTGGCCAACCGCAACATCGACACCGGCCTGGGCCTTGAGCGCATGGCCCAGATCCTGCAGGGCGTTCCCAACAACTACGAAACCGATCTCATCTACCCGCTGATCGAGACGGCGGCGGGGCTGGCCGGGGTCGACTACAAGGCCCTCGATGCCAAGGGCCAGACCTCGCTCAAGGTGATCGGCGACCATTCGCGCGCCATCACCCAGCTGATCGGCGACGGCGTGACCGCCAGCAACCTGGGCCGCGGCTACATCCTGCGCCGGCTGCTGCGCCGCGTGGTGCGCCACGGCCGGCTCCTCGGCATCG
The DNA here is from genome assembly GCF_943369875.1 of Vulcanococcus limneticus LL. Lineage (GTDB taxonomy): Bacteria > Cyanobacteriota > Cyanobacteriia > PCC-6307 > Cyanobiaceae > Vulcanococcus > Vulcanococcus limneticus_A. Next base: position 88,581 of record NZ_CALROT020000006.1, on the reverse strand, counting down.
ACAAGCCCTTCCTCACGGCGATGGGTGAGGCCTCGATCGCGCTGATGGCGAGCGCCTATCCCCAGCTGCTGGAGCGCCGTGAGGTGATCCTGGCGGAGCTGGCCCGCGAGGAGGCCCGCTTCCTGGAAACCCTGGAGCGCGGCGAGAAGCTGCTGGCCGAGGTGCTGGCCGCGGGGCCCAAGCAGATCAGCGGCGAGCAGGCCTTCGAGCTCTACGACACCTACGGCTTCCCCCTGGAGCTCACCGAGGAGATCGCCGAGGAGCACGGCCTCACGGTGGATCTGGCGGGCTTCGAGGCGGCGATGGAGGCCCAGCGCCAGCGGGCCAAGGCGGCGGCCGTGAGCCTCGATCTCACCCTGCAGGGCGCCATCGAACAGATGGCGGCGGAGCTCGATGCCACCGCCTTCAAGGGCTACGAGGCCCTGGAGCACCCCAGCTGCGTGCTCGCCCTGGTGGTGAACGGCGAGCCGGCCGAGCGGGCCGTGGCGGGCGACAGCGTGCAGCTGGTGCTCGATTCCACCCCCTTCTATGGCGAGGGCGGCGGCCAGGTGGGCGATCGCGGCGTGCTCTCCGGCGACGGTGCCGACGGCGCCGGGCTGATCGTGGCGATCGAGGCCGTGGGCCGCAACCGCAGCGTGTTCGTGCACAGCGGCCGGGTGGAGCGGGGCCAGCTGGCCATCGGCGATCTCGTCACGGCCCAGGTGGACCGGGCCTGCCGCCGCCGCGCCCAGGCGAACCACACGGCCACCCACCTGCTGCAGGCGGCCCTCAAGCAGGTGGTGGACCCCGGCATCGGCCAGGCCGGCTCCCTGGTGGATTTCGATCGCCTCCGCTTCGACTTCCACTGCCCCCGCGCCGTGACGCCGGCCGAGCTGGAGCAGATCGAGGCGCTGATCAACGGCTGGATCGCCGACGCCCACACCCTCGAGGTGCAGGAGATGGCGATCGAGACGGCCAAGGCCGCCGGCGCCGTGGCGATGTTCGGCGAGAAGTACGCCGACGTGGTGCGGGTGGTGGATGTGCCCGGCGTGTCGATGGAGCTCTGCGGCGGCACCCACGTGGCCAACACCGCCGAGATCGGCCTGTTCAAGATCGTGGCCGAATCGGGCGTGGCCGCCGGCATCCGCCGCATCGAGGCGGTGGCTGGCCCCGCGGTGCTGGCCTACCTCAACGAGCGCGATGCCGTGGTGAAGCAGCTGGGCGAGCGCTTCAAGGCCCAGCCCGCCGAGATCGTGGAGCGGGTGGCCCAGCTGCAGGACGAGCTCAAGGCCACCGGCAAGGCCCTGGCGGCGGCCCGCGGAGAGCTGGCGCTGGCCAAGGCCGCGGCGCTGGTGGCCCAGGCGGAGCCCCTGGGGGCCACGCCCGCGGGTGAGCCCTTCCAGCGGCTGGTGGCCCGCCTCGACGGCGTGGAGGGGGCGGGGCTGCAGAGCGCCGCCCAGGGCCTGGCGGATCAGCTCGGCGACGGCGCCGCCGTGGTGCTCGGCGGCCTGCCCGACCCCGCCGATCTGGGCAAGGTGATCCTCGTGGCCGCCTTCGGCAAGGCGGTGATCGGCGCGGGCCTGCAGGCCGGCAAGTTCATCGGCGGTGTGGCCAAGGCCTGTGGCGGCGGCGGCGGCGGCCGCCCCAACCTGGCCCAGGCCGGCGGCCGCGATGGGGCGGCGCTGGATGGGGCGCTGGAGCAGGCCCGCACCGAACTGCAGGCGGCCCTGGCGGGCTGAGCGCTCGGGGGCACGGCCCTCGGCCGGATCCTGCCGTTCGCGGGTGCCAGCGCCACACTCGGGTTGGAGGCCGGCTCAGCCATGTCCCTGCACCCGTGTCTTGAGCGCCGCTGGCCCCTGGGGGCCGCGGCTGTGGCGGCTCTGCTGATGCCGCTGGCGCCCCTGTTCCTGCAGTTGCCCAGTGGTGCCGCCACGGCTGGGCGCTCCTCCGGGGCGGCCACCGCCGCGACCCGGGCCACGGTGGAGGAGATCCTCGATGGCCCGGATCTGTGGATCGAACGCCGTCGCGCCCGCGTCCATGACCGGGCCACCGCCCCGGAGCTGCTGCGCAGCGGTGAGAGCCGGGCCCAGCTGGCCTTCCAGAGCGGCGCGGCGGGCCGGATGAATCAGCTCACCCAGCTGCGCCTGGGCAGCCGCTGCTCCCAGCTCGACCAGGGCCAGATCCTGCTCTCCGGGGCCCAGAGCCTCTGCCTGCGCTCCGCCCGCCTGAGCGTGCGCGGCACCCACGTGCTGGTGGAGCTCGACAGCCGCGGTGCGGCCACGGTCTCGGTGCTTGAGGGCCAGGTGGATGTGGAACCGCTGCCGGTGACGACGGCTTCGGGGACAGCCCCTCCGGCGCCCACGGGGCCTGTGACGTCCGTGGGCCAGGGACAGCGGCTGCGGCTGAGTGCCGAGGGCCGGGTGCTGGCCCTCGAGGCGCTCTCCGCCGCCGACTACCGCGCCTTCGTGGAGGGGCCCCTGGTGGACGGCTTCACCACGCCCCTGCCCGGCCAGCCCGCCCTGGAGCGCAGCGTCGCCGCCGCCGCTCCTGGCCTGAGCCTGGCCTGTGCGGCCCGCCCCGACACCGCCCTGGTCGAGGCGGTCAATGGGGCGCGGCGGCAGGCGGGCCGGCAGGCCTTCTCCCCGCTGCCGGCGGATCTGGCGGACCGCAACTGCCGCTATCTGGCCCCGGTGCTGCGCCGCATCCTGGCCAGCGGCGACTGTGACCATGACAGCCAGCGCTGGCAGGCCCTGCAGCAGGAGCCTGCTCGCTCCGCCGGCCTGACGCCGGTGAGCGAACTGATCGCCTGCCCGGGGGCCCGGGCCATCGATCCGGCCGTGGTGCTGCAGCGCTGGCTCGGTTCGCCCGTGCACACCAACCTGCTCTTCAACCGCCCCCGGGCCAGCCACCTGGACTGCGTCCAGCTGACGGCCTCCGGCCGCACGGCGGCGATGTGCACCACCTGGGGCGGCGGTGGCCCGCGGCCGGCCACCTGAATAGGGTGCGGACTGGATCCGCGCTTGCTCTGCCATGGTCCCGTTCCGCCGCTGGGCCGCCACCGCCCTGCTGCTTCTGGCCAGCGCCGCTCCGGCCCTGGCCACCCCGGCCCCCACGCTGCTCAAGTGGCTGAAGCTGCCGGGCTCCCTCTCCAGCCTCTACGCCGCCAACGCCCTCGGCCAGACCAGCCTCAACGGCCAGGTGGGGGGCACTCCCGAGGCCCTGCTGGCCCAGGTCCGCACCAGCCTCGCCGTCCAGGGCTACAAGGAGCGCACCGCCAACACGGTGGTGGGGCCCTGGGGCTTCAACCTGGTGCTCGATCCACCGGAGAGCGTCACGGTGGACGGCACCCCCGCCGACAAGAAGGCGGCCCTGGTGCTGCAGTCCACCTCCCTGGGGCCCGGCAAGCTCAACCTCAACGTGCGCTACGAGGGGCTGTAGGGCCTCTGGCACTGGGGTGAGTGAGGGTTCCCAGGCTGGCCGGCCTGGCGACTCCATGGCCAAGCTGGGGCTCTGACCCCTCCCCTTGGGCCCATGCGCCGGATGTCTGTCATGCCTGCCGTCCCAGCCTGGCCTGCTGCCGTCGCCCTGTCAGCCGGGGCGACGGCCCTGCTGCTGGGGGCTCCCCAGCCCGTCCGCGCCCAGGCCCAGATCCAGCTGGCCTGCGACGGCACCCTGGTGGAGGCCCGCGGCAATGCCGAGCTCAAGCGCAGCACCGACCGCCTGCGGATCTCCCTGAGCCTGGAGGCCGAGGCCCCCACGGCCGATGGCGCCCTGGCGGAGCTGCAGCAGCGGCTGGCGGCCGTGCGCAGCGGCCTGCAGCGCCTTCAGGTGCAGGAGCTGGAGGTGACGTCCCCGAGCACCTGGCAGCGGCCCGCCGACCGCCGGCGCCCCGCCGCCGTGCAGGCCAGCCTGTCGGTGAGCGGTCAGCTGGCGCCGGCGCGCTTCCAGGCGCTGATCCGCGAGGTGGGCGCCCTGCCCGGGGTGCGGCTGGCCCCCGTGGCCACCCAGGCCGACAAGGCCGGCGACCGGGCCGCCCAGCGCCAGCTGCTGCGCGGCGCCTACCAGGACGCCCTGGGCCAGGCCCGCGAGATCGCGGCGGCCATCGGCCTGAGCCAGCTGCGGCCCCTGGAGGTGCAGCTCGACGGTGGCTTCCGGCCCATGCCGATGCTGGCCCGGGCGGCGGATGCGGCGCCGCCCCCCTTCGATCCGGCCGAGCTGCCCACCCCCACCGACCGGCTGGGGCTCACCGCCCGCTTCTGCGCCCGCTGAGCCGGGTGCCCCGGGGCCGGCCCCACTCCGGTGGGCTCGTGACAGCTCGGGGCCAGCGGTAGCGGATGCGACAACTCGGCCGCCCCATCGGCGCTGGGATCAGGTCTCTATGGCCAGGTCTGGATGGGGGCTACCGGCATCGACGCCAACGTGATCCAGGGCTTGATCGAAGACCTGCACACCCGCTTTGCCTCCCTCGACGACGGGGAGCCGGCCGATTACATCCCGGAGCTGGCCAAGGCCCTGCCCAGCGATTTCGGCATCGCCATCGCCACCGTCGATGGTCGCCTTTATGACGTGGGGGATACGCGCAAGCCCTTCACGATCCAGTCGATCTCCAAGCCCTTCGTCTATGGCCTGGCGCTGAAGCTGCTCTCTCCGGAGCACATGGTCAAGAAGGTGGGTGTGGAACCCTCCGGCGAGGCCTTCAACGCCATCAGCCTGGATCCGGCCACGGGCCGTCCCCGCAACCCGATGATCAACGCCGGGGCGATTGCCACCACGGCCCAGATCTGCGCCCACGATCCCGAGAACGCCGAGGCGATCCTGCTCGACTTCTTTGCCGATATGGCCGGCCGCCGCCTCAGCATCGATGAGAGCGTGTTCGTGTCGGAGCAGTCCACCGGCCACCGCAACCGCGCCATCGGCCACCTGCTGCGCAACTTCGACATCGTCGAGACCGACCCGGAGCCCGCCCTCGATCTCTATTTCCGGCAGTGCTCGATCACGGTCACCTGCCGGGACCTGGCGGTGATGGCGGCCACCCTGGCCTGCCAGGGCCGCAACCCCTTCACGGGTGCCCAGCCGCTCACCCCGGAGATCACGGTGCGGATCCTGGCGCTGATGGCCACCTGCGGCACCTATGACTTCGCCGGCCAGTGGCTCTACGACGTGGGCATGCCGGCCAAGAGCGGCGTGGGCGGTGGGGTGCTGGCCGTGGTGCCCGGCCGGCTGGGGATCGCCACCTACTCGCCGCCCCTGGACCACTTCGGCAACAGCGTGCGGGGCGTGGCCGTGTGCAACGAGCTCTCCGACAGCCTCGGCCTGAGCCTGTTCAACCAGTACCCCCAGACCACGGCCACGATCCGGCGCTCCTACCGGGGCTCCCAGCGCCATTCCCGGCGCTGGCGCAGCGCCGAGGAACTCAAACAGCTGCAGGAGCTGCGCGATGGCATCCGCATCGTGCACGTGCAGGGCGTGCTCGACTTCGCTGCGGTGGAACGGCTGGTGGCTGAACTGCTGGAGATCGCGGCGGCGGCCCGCATCCTGGTGCTCGACCTGGAGCACGTCACTGAGCTGCCGGAGGCGCCCCGGCAGCTGCTGCGCCTCCAGTTCGCGGCCCAGCGGGCCGCCGGCCTCGAGATCCTGCTCGCCCATGGCGACCATCTGCAGCTGGTGGCTCCCGCCCCTGCCGCCGAGGGCAAGCCCGCCGCCGAGCCGATCCCGGCTTTCGACAACCTGGATCGGGCGATCGAATGGGCCGAGAACCGCCTGCTGGAGGGCCTGCTTGACCCTGAGGATCACTCCCTGGCCGCCGAGATCGACGAGACCCTGGGGTTCCTCGATGCCCTGCAGCCGGCCCACCGCCAGAGCGTGGCGGCGGTGATGGAGCTGCGCCCGTTCCAGCAGGGCGACTTTGTGATCCGCAAAGGCGACACTGGCGATGAGCTGTTCCTGGTCAAGGACGGCCGCTTCACCACCACCATCGAACTCATGGGCCAGGACGGCCAGCGGCACCAGTCGCGCCTGGCCACCTTCGGGCCCGGCATGTGCTTCGGGGAGATCGCCTTCCTCTCAGGCAAGCCCCGCATGGCCAACGTGACGGCCGATCTGCCCGGCAGCTGCTGGGTGCTGACCCGCAGCGAATTCGACCGGCTCCAGGCCGCCAATCCCGCCGCCACCAGCGAACTGCTGCTGGTGCTCACCACGGGCCTGGCCCAGAAGCTGGCCCTGGCCAACTACCAGCTGACGATCATGGAGAACATCTGAGACGTCTCCCTGATCTGGAGCTCAGCTCGGCCCTTGTGATCAGCGCAGCTCCGGAGCTCAGCTCAGCAGGGTGGCAAACAGCTGGCGCATGTTCTGCAGCAGGGCATTCTCCCGTTGCTTGGCGGCGCTGCTGCTGAGCTGGTTCAGCTGCGCCTGGCGGGCACTCACCAGCCGGGCCAGTTGATCCAGCAGGGCTGGATCGCTCTCCAGCAGGGGCACCAGGTCCCGCCGCTCCACCTCCAGCAGCACGGATTCCTCGGTGGCCCGCACGGTGGCGCTGCGGGGGGCGTCGATGCACAGGCTCATCTCCCCGAAGATGTCGTCGGGCTTGAGCTGGGCCACCCGGTGGGCTCCCCCGTGGCCATCGTCCTTGAGCACCTCCACGGCGCCGCTCACCAGTTGGTAGAGAGCATTACCGGGCTCCCCCTCGATCACGATCGATTCTCCCGGCCCGAAGTGCAGGCAGCGGGTGCGGGGGGCCAGCAGTTCGAGCTGCTGCAGAGACATCCCTTGAAACAGCTGATTGCGCCTAAGGATTTCCAGTTGTTCCTCCAGGCTGGTGTTGCGGGAATGGGACGATTCGACGGGCTTGCGTCGTAGCCGCAGCTCCCGCACCGGGTAGGGAATGCTGTGCCCTTCGCGGCTCAGCCGATACCAGATCTGACCCAGCAGTTCGCCGCGCAGCTCCAGGCGGGCCCCTTCCAGGGCGTTGTCCTGGAACACCAGTATCTCGTAGCTGATGGCGCTCTCTTCGTAGGCGCTCACCCAGACCTGCGGGGGCGGGTGCCGGAACACGCGGGGATGCTGGCGCACGACGCCGAGGATCAGCTCCCGGGCGATGGCCGGCGGCAGCGCATAGTCGAGGCCGATGCGAAAGCGGTTCCCGACTGGATCGCGCGGGCCGAAGCGCCGCAGCACATCCTGCGCCACCTTGCTGTTGGGCAGCACCACTTCAGCGCCGTCGAGACAGATCAGGCGGGTGTTCATCAGGTTGAGCGACACGACCTTGCCGTTGGCCATGCCCACCAGATCGATCCAGTCCCCTTCGTGAAAGGGAGGATCGAACTGCATTGCGATGCCGGCGAAGAGATCCTTGAGCGTCTCCTGGGCCGCCAGGCCGAGCACGGCGGTGAGCACCGCTGAGGTGGTGACCAGACCCACGAGGTTCACCCGGGCCTGCTGCTGCAGGATGGCCAGCACGTAGATCCCGCCCAGCAGCAGCAGGCTGAGGTCCCGGGCGATGCGGGGCGTGGCCGGCCACCAGCCCAGGCTTGGGGGGGCCTCCAGCAGGGCCCAGGCCAGCAGCCGGATCAGCACCAGGCCAACCAGCAGCTCATCCAGGGTCACCAGCCAGGGCCGCATCGCCGGCGGCAGCCAGGCCGCCGGCAGGGAGCTGGCCACCAGGGCGACCAGCAGCGCCAGGAGGGAAAGTCTTAGGGGCAGCTCCGGCAACCGGAGGCGGCGGGCCAGCAACTTCAGCAGCGCCAGCAGCACGGCCAACGAGACGACCGTGATCATGTGCGGCAGCATGGAGCGAATACTGGGTGGCCGGGGACTCTGATCCTGGTTGCCATTCTCCACGGGCCGCCATGTTTCCTGCCGCCTTGCCTGCGACCGTGTCGGCCCCGGAGCTTCTGGCGATGCTGGCCATGGGGCATTGCGTCGGCGATTTCGGCCTCCAGAGTGACCGCATGGCCACCGAGAAGTGCCCCGGCAAGGGGGTGACGCTCGGCTGGGGTTGGTGGCTGGTGGCCCATGCGGGGATCCATGGCTTTCTGGTGGGCTGGATCACCGGCCTGCCCCTGCTCGGCGTGGCCGAGTGGCTGGTGCATTCCCTGATCGATATCGGCAAGTGTCGTCACCTCTACCGGTTGCCGATGGATCAGGCGCTGCATCTGCTCTGCAAGGTCGTCTGGGTGGGGGTGTGGATCCAGTTGCAGGCCTGAGCCAGCGGGGCCAGGCTGGAGGGGTCGTCAGCCTGTCGACCCTTGCGCATCACCTCCCTGGCGGTGGCTCTGGCCCTGGGGCTTGAGGCGTCCGCGGCCCTGGCCCAGCCCAACCTGCGCAGCACCTTCCCCGGCCGCCGCATCGGCGGAGGCACCCGCGGGGAGTGCGCCGCCCGTCTTCTGGCCCATCTGGTGCCTGCCGACAGCGTCTTCGCGGCGGGGCCCAGCAGCAGCGTCGGGCTGCTGCTGGGACCGACGGCCGATCCGAGGCCCCTGCAGATCGAACTGCGTCCCCAGGCCCCAGGGGGCGGTGCCGCCGGGGCCGGCGCCAGCCAGCGGCGCCAGCTGCCCGCCGCCCCCCTCGGCGTCACACTGCTGCGCCTCCCGGCGGTCTCCGGCCCCGAGATCTGGGAGTCCAGCTATGTGTGCAGCGAGGGCGGGCCTGCCAGCACCGACCCCCTCAGCTTCGTGGAGGCCGTCTCGCCGCCGGCCCTGAGCCTGCTGGTGCGGGAGAGCACCCCGAAGGATCAGGCCATCCAGGCGGCCCTGGCCAAGCTGCGGGGACTCTGCGGTGCCGAGGTGGCACGCACGGAGCTGGCCAGTGGTTTCGGCCTCGAGGATGTGGTCACGGGGCCGGAGTGGCCGGAACGGATTCCTGTGCGCTGCCCCTGAGCTCCCAGACATCCAGCGGTTGGGCCCGGCCCTTGACCGTCAGCGGTCCCCAGGATTCCCAGCAGAGGGGCGGGTCGGTGTCATCCAGCAGAGCACGGGTCTCCGACGACGCCAGGATGCGGCAGATGTTGGTCTGACGGGTCCTGTCGAGGCTTTCCAGCCGGGAGGCGCAGTTCACGGAGTCGCCGATCACGGCGTACTCGAGCCGCTCGCTGCTGCCCATCGAACCGGCCAGCACATTGCCGCTGTGCACGCCGATCCGCAGGCCCATCTTCGGGGCCCCCTCGGCGGCCAGCTCGGTGTTGAGCCGCTCGATCCCCTGCTGGATCTCCAGGGCCGCGGCGATCGCTGCGCGGGCGTCCGTTTCAGTGCCGTTGCTCAGCGGCGCCCCGAACACGGCCAGGAAGCCATCGCCGGTGAACTTGTTGACCATGCCGCCCCGGCGGGTGATGGCCGGCACGCACACGGCCATGCCCCGGTTCAGCCAGGCCAGCAGGTCCGCCGGCGCCAGCTGCTCGGACACGGTGGTGAAGTTGCAGGTGTCCGAGAACACCACCGTCACCGGCAGCAGCTGACCTTCGAAGCGTCCGTCGCGCAGCAGCGAATCCCGCTGGGCCCAGAGCTGCTTGGCCACCGCCGGTGAGGTGGTCTGGCCGAGCAGCTTCTCGATCTGCTGGCGCTGCTGCTGGCTGGCGGAACCCCGCCGCAGCCAGGCGGCGCCGGCCATCAGGCCCAGGCCCGCCATGGGCAGGCTGGTGTTCACCCAGTGCCCCTGGATCAGCAGCAGCACGGCTCCGCCCAGGGCCACCAGCTCGAGGGCCGCCACGCTCAGGATGCTCTCGCGCAGTCGGGAGAAGCTCTCCCCCAGCAGCACCCCCAGCCCCAGGCTCAGCACCAGCAGCAGCTGGCCGCTCCAGCCCGGCCAGGCCTGCATGGGTGCCGCAGTCCCCGCCATCCGCCGCAGGGCAGCGGCGGTGCGGTTGGCGTGGATCTCCACCCCGGTCATCTGGGTCTGGCGCTCGCCACTGCCGAAGCGGCTGTGGGGCACCAGGAACAGGTCCTTCAGCGAAGGAGCCGTGCTGCCGATCAGCACGATCCGGCCCCGCAGCTGCGCCGCGGGCACCGCGTTGCGGATCAGCTGGTGCAGGTCCCATTGGGGGAAGCCACCAGGCGTGCGGAACGGCAGCATCTGCTGGTAGCCGGCCGCGTCGAGCTGGGTGTAGCCGCCGGCCCCGGCATCCAGCCAGGGTCCGGGGGCCGTGCCGCGCTCCAGGGCCTGCCGCAGCCGCTGGTCACCGCCGCGGGCGAGCTCGGCCAGCCGCAGGGGCAGGGCCACCGTGGCGGCATCCTGGCCGCTCACATGCACCAGGTCCCGCCGCACCACGCCATCCACATCGAGCACCAGGTCGTTGAAGGCCTGGCGTTGCGCGGGCGTGCCGGGAATCGCCCCGGTGGCCTCGGCCACGTTGAAGATCGACACCAATCTGGGGTTGGTGCGGGCCTGCTGGCGCAGGCAGTCCTTCTGGGGGCCGACCCCCTGGTCGCGGTACAGATCCAGGCCGATGGCCACGGCGCCGTCGTCGCTCAGCCGCTGGATCGCCTGGCAGAGGTAGCGGTCGTCGATCGGCCATCCGAGGGCTGCGATGTCCGCCTCGCTGATGCCGATGATGGCGATGCCTGGGCCGGGCTGAACGGCCGCGTTCTGGCGATGGACGACCAGGTCGTAGAGGAGCAGGTTCACCGCTTCGGCGATCCGGCTCTGCTGGAGCCCGAACAGCAGCAGAGCCGCCCCGGCGTAGGGGGTCAGGGCCGCGACCCGATTGGCGAGGCGGTGGCGTCGGTCTCGGCGTGTGGTCGCGGCTCGTTCCATCACCCGTCAGAACCGGAACTGCACCTTGCCGTAGAGGCCCTTGCCCAGGGTCCAGTCCGTCCAGGGACCCAGGTTGTTGTCGCTGGAGAACTGGCTCACCCAGCCCAGTTCAACGCTCCACTGGTCCCCGGCCAGCCAGCGGGCCAGGATCCCGCCCGAGCCCACCGTGTCGCTGAAGCTCACCCCCGGCAGCGTGGTGCTGATGCCGCCGGCCCCGATGAAGGGCACGAGCTGGACGGCGTGGCGCTTGCTCTGCCACGCCGTCCAGACCAGCTCGCCGGTGCCCAGCCAGCCGTTGTCACCGCTGATCAGCTGGCCGGGCAGCCCCCGCAGCCCCACATCGGAGCCGAGGGTGAACTGCATCGGGGAGGTGAGGGGGTTGAAGGCCACCTGGCCGCCGATGCGGGCGTTGAGCTGCCAGCTGGGGGCCATGGCCCAGGCGGCCGAGAGCAGGCCGCCGATGGCCGTGGCCTGGCCGGGTTCAATCCCCACCTGGGCGAGTTCATCGCGCTGGCCGGCCGGCGTGGCCGCCGCCAGGCCCTGGATCAGGTAGGCGTTCCCACCCCAGCCCACCGGCCCGCTGAGGCCACTGCCCGCCACGCCGAAGCGCACGTAGCCGGAGCGCGGGGCCCGCACGCTTTCAGGGACACCCTCGGGGAGAGCCCGACCATCGAGATAGGTGGTGCTGCGGTTGCCGCTGAGGCCTGCAAACAGGCTCCAGCGCTGGCTGAGGGTTTCCTTGAACACCCATTCCAGCTGGCCCAGCCCCTGGAACTGATTGCTGCCGATGCCGTCGCTGGGCGGGGGCAGTTCCACCAGGTTGCGGCGGCTGTAGCCGAAGGCGCCGGTGAGGTTCCAGGCGTCCGCCAGGGGGATGGTGTAGCTGATCGAGCTGATCACCGCCCCGAGCGACGCGCTGTCATCGGCGTTGAGTTCGCCGTAGAGCAGCAGGGTGTCGCCGCTGGTGGCCAGGTCACTCTTGATCAGCGTCCCGACTCCGCGGAACTCGCCGGAGCCGTTGGAGCCGTCATTGCGCACGGAAAACTCACCCTTCCAGCGGGGAGTGGCGGGCTCCACACTCACGGTGAAGACCGCCTGGGCTGGATCGCTGCCCAGGCGCGAGAGATGGCCCCGGACGACGCTGATGTTGGGGAGTTGCTTGAGCCGTTGCAGGTCCCGTTCCACCGACGGCAGGTGCAGGGGCTGTCCCCGCAGGGAGTCCAGCAGGCGCTGGATCTTGCGGTTGAGGGCCGTGTTCTGCCCCTTGACCCGCACCTCCACGATGCGGCCTTCCACCACGTCCAATCGGCCGGGGGCAGGGGTGGTCAGCACGTACACCCGGCTGTTGACGTAGCCGTCGGCCACGAGCCGAGCCGTGAGGGCCGCGGCGCAGGCCTTGAGGCGTTCGGCTGGGTCGGCGATGGCGCTGCAGGGGCCCAGGATTGTCTGGCGTTCCTGCTCGCTGTAGCGATTGAGCCCCTGGATCGGGGGGAGCTGGCTGAAGGGGGGCAACCCCGGGGGCTGCTGCTGTGGGGGCCTGGGGCCGGGCGGGCTGGGGGGCTGGGGACTGGGCTCCCCCTGAATCTCCACAGTCGGCGGTTTCTGCTCGTCCTGGGTCGTGGGTCGTCGCTCCCCGGCCCCGGGCCCCGGGAGCCGCACGGGGCTGTTCTGCAGGGGGGGAGCAACGAGTTGTGCCAGGAGCGTCAACATCGCAGGCGCCGACCGATTGGCCGGATTGTCTCCTGTGCGCCGATGGCGTGGGGGCAGGCTGTGGCGAAATCTTGATTGTCGGTCGTTGCTCTTTGGGGTGACTGATGCCTTTGCTCTGGCAACAGCCGTGTTGTCCCTGTTTGCGAAGCGCCTCCGTGAGCTTGGAATCTGGATGTACGGGCTTAATTTAGTGGTGGTGCTCAAGCGTTGCTTCGTTCTCCATGGCGAACGTTCCTGCTGGTGTTGGCCGACGCGCCCTGTGCCTGGCTCGCCTGGGCCTGCTCGCCGCTCTGGTGGCGGCAGCTGCGCCTGAAGCGCTGGCGGACGTCGGGGCTGCCGATGCCGTGTGGGGGCTCGGCATCAACACGATGAATGGAGCCCGGGGAGGTTCCTGCACAGGCAGCCCGTCCGGGAGCCTGGCCGGACCCGATGCCGGCAGCAACCGGTCCCACCGCGTCGTCAGGCTTGCTCCCCACGGCGCCATCTGTGATGTGCGCTCCCACGCGGCGCCTTTGGGATTGCCTCCGACCACCTTGGAATTGCCGTTGCGCTTGATGGCAAGACATCCCACGCCTGGGCTGTTCAAGGACGGCACTTTGGCTGGTATAGATCAGGGCCTGCAGATTGAGCGCAGCGTTTGCCTTGGCAAGCCAACGGCAAAGTCCTCCCATGGTTCATCAGGTCAGCACGTCTCACCTGGCTCCTGTGGCCTTGTGGCCGGGGTGCTGACTGGTGGCTCGGCGTCAGGCGGGTTGACTGCTGGACCTCGATCTGCGTTGACCTTGTCTTTAGAGATAGAAATGCTTCTTGATCGTCAGAGCCTGGGCACAGAATCCCTGGGTCATGGCGGTGTAGAGGTGGGTGCACGCTCCGACCACTTCGCTCAGCGGCTTTCCTGTGGATCTGGCATTGTTCAGGACGATTGTTCTGGCTTAATGGCTCGGGCCGAGCACATGGCAATGGAACGTTTGCACACTCCTTCCTCTGTAGGTCAGCCCGTTGCCAGTAAGTCTTCGAATCCCCTGTCCCTGACTGCTGATCGGTCGGTGCCCTCAGGTGATGCCGCTGGTCACTTCGATGGTCTACCTGTGCCATTGGAGACCATTGAAAGCTCGCTCATCCCCGGCTCTCCATTCGCCTTCCCTTCTGGTGCTGAGAATGCCCTGATCCTTGCCGCTCGAGGAGGGGAAGGTGGTGGTGGGTCTGGAGAAGGAGGAGGGGGGAGGCCGAATCGGCCACCGATCCCAACGCCTCAACCGATCCCTACACCCACGCCGATCCCTACACCCACGCCGATCCCAACGCCGATCCCTACACCGACCCCAGCTCCAACGCCAGCTCCAACGCCAGCTCCAAGGTCAGACCGTTTCGATCCGGCCAACCTCCTCCTTAACACGCAGTCGCCGTCGATTTTTCCCATACCAGAAACCGATCCCACAAAACCCCTGTCGCCTGGGGGGGGTGGCTCCTCCGGAACGGGCAATCGCCCTATTGAATTCCAGGTACCTGTGAATGTGTTGCTGGATTTGAACGACCTCGATGCTGCCGATATTCTTCAACCTTTGCTCGGGGGTTCGACGGGTCAGGTTGGTCCTGTCAATAGCCTCCCAGGTCAGCCGGTGCCGATCCCTGTTCCGTTGCTGCTGCCCGGTTCGGTGAATCCATCGTCCTCAGCCCTTGTGATTACGACGATTGACCTCTCACAGGAGGTGCTGATCCAAAGAGTGATCAATGCCGATCAGCGTCGCACTAGTGATGTACAGCAGACATTGCCAGATCTGGGAACTCCTCAGGGCGCCGCAGGGGATCTGTCGACGGAGGAGCTTCAGCGTCAAATGAATCAAGCGGTGCAGGTGATCACTGGAGGTGCTCCTTGACGCTCCGTCGCCTGTTAGGTCACCTCGTGAGTGCCCTGGTCATTCCGGGTCTATGCAGCCCTGCATTGGCGCAGGAGTTCCTGTTCCAGCGTTCGGCTTACAACCCTGCGGTGCTCAGCCTCAGCTTCACCGAGGCCAAGGAGGGTCGTGGCACCACATCCGGGAATGCCTTTCTGGATATCACCCTGATCCCCCGCAAGGGTGAGTTGGTGGGTAAGCGGGTGGAGTTGTCCCGGGAGCTCTTCCAGACGCAGCTCAGAACCCTCTACCGCCAGCTCTCGCGCCAGGAATCGCTGCAGGTGGTCAACCCTGCCTCAGCGAGCCGCCAGTTGTTTTCAGCGCTGCTCGCACCTGCGGCCGAGGAACTGAAGCGGCAGGGCATCACCACCGTGCTGATCGCGGCCGACCGTGGTCTGCAGGCGGTTCCCTTTGCGGCTTTGCATGATGGTCGTGAGTATTTCGGCGAGGCCTATGCGTTTTCGCTCACCCCTTCCCTGAAACTCACCTCCCTGGCTCCGCCGCGCAGTGAGCGGAATCAGGTATTGGCGATGGGCGCTTCGGATTTCAAAGGCCTGGCCCCGTTGCCCCTCGTTCCCCAGGAGCTGGCCAATCTGCCAGGAGGTCAGGGGGTGGATCGTTATCTCAACCAGGCCTTCACTCCGAGCGTGTTGCTGGAGAAATCAGCGGACCCCCGCTACGACCGCGTGCATGTGGCCACCCATGCTGAATTCCTGCCAGGTGGCCCTGCCCAGGCCCGTCTCTATGCAGGGACAGGCCCTGTGTCGATGAAGGAGTTTCTGAAGCTGCGTCAGCGTCGGCAGGACAACCCCCTGGAGCTGTTCGCCCTGAGTGCCTGCCGCACGGCCCTGGGGGATAACGACAGTGAGCTGGGCTTTGCCGGTCTGGCTCTACAGGCAGGCTCCCGCAGTGCGATCGGCACCCTCTGGTATGTGGATGATGTGGCCACCTCGGCCTTCTTCCTGCAGCTCTACCGATATCTCAATGCAGGCCTGCCCAAGGCCGAGGCCCTGCAGGCCACCAGGATCGCCATGGCGCAGGGGCGGGTTCGCCTCCAGGGCGATCGTGTGGTGGGGGCGGACGGCGCCACGTTGCTGACAGGGCTGACCCCGGTGCAGCAACGGCGTGTCTCCGGTGGGTTGGAGAATCCCTTCTTCTGGAGTGGCATTGAGCTGCTGGGCACTCCCTGGTAACCCTGGATCCCGTTGCACGTCGGCCTCAAGACCTCAGTGGCCGCTCTGCCATGGTCTACTCAACCCGTCTGGTTTTTCCTGGACGGTTTCAATAGGCTGGTGGGGCTTGGCGACGGCACGGCAGCAGGGGCTTCTTTCCCTTGGTCCGGGGCGACCATCGCCAGGATCCCATCGTGCCCTTTGCCATGGACCAGCAGCCGCAGCGATTCCAGACCGATCAGGCCCTCGTTGAGATTCTGGAAATCGCGACGGCCCTCAGCAGTGCCAGTGATCTGTACGCCCTGCTGCATCTGATTCTGTCAAAGTCACGCTATCTCACCAACAGTGATGCCGGCAGCATCTTCCTGGTGGAGCGTGCCGATCAGAATCGGGATCCCCAGTCCACGGATCAGCTCTGGTTCGCTGTTTCCCAGAACGCCACCCTGGATGCCAGGGCGGGGGTTGATGAGGGCTCGTTTGAAGCGAGAGTTCACGATATCCGCTTCCCCCTCACGCAGGAGCGGCTGGTGGGTTGGTGTGCCCTCACTGGCGACGTGCTCAACATTCCCGATGCCTACGCCCTGGATCCGAATCTGCCCTATCGGTTCGATCGAACCATGGACAGGACTCTCGACTATCGGGCCGTCTCGATCCTCACCCTGCCGATGCGCACGACAACGGGTGAAATCGTTGGCGTGCTGCAGCTGATCAACCGCAAGCAGGGTGAGGCCACGCTCATTGAGCCCGCCAACGCCCTTGCCCTGACCCGTCCTTACGACAGCCTTGACCAGACCCTGATCGAAGCCCTGGCCAGCCAGGCGGCGGTCTGTGTGGAGCGCACCCAGCTGTTTGAGTCGCAGCAACAGCTGATTGACTCGATCATTGCCATCCTGGCGGGAGCGATTGACGCCAAGAGCCCCTACACAGGGGGCCACTGTGAACGGGTGCCTGAGCTGGCGACGTTGCTGGCCGAGGCCGCCGAAGCCGCGACGGACGGCCCGCTGGCGGACTTCCGCTTTGAGACGCCGAAGGCCTGGCGGGAGTTCCGGATCGGGGCCTGGCTGCATGACTGCGGCAAGGTGACGACACCGGAATATGTGGTCGACAAGGCCACCAAGCTGGAGACCAATTACAACCGCATCCACGAGATCCGTACCCGGTTTGAGGTGTTGTTACGGGATGCCCAGATCGCCCGTCTGGAGGGCCTGCTGCGAGGGGACGACCCTGCGCAGCTGAATCAGGCCTATGAACTTCGGAAGCAGCAGCTTGAGGCCGACTTCACCTTCATCGCCGAGAGCAATCTCGGCGGCGAATTCTTTGGCCCCGAGAGTGTGGAGCGTCTCAAGGGCATTGCCGTGCAGACGTGGCAGCGCCACTTCGATGCCACTATCGGCCTGGCCTGGGAGGAGCACGAACGTCGGGTAGCGGGACTGCCCCCCGGTGGCGAGATCCTGCCGGTGGAGGAGCCGCTGTTGGCGGATCGGCCCTGGCATCGCATCCCGCGCCATGAGGAAGACATGCCGCCCGATGCGCGCTATGGCTTCAAGATGGACATGCCTGAAGATCTCTACAATCAAGGCGAGATCTATAACCTCTCGGCGTCTCGCGGCACGCTGACCGACGAAGAGCGTTACAAGATCAACGATCACATCATTCAGACGATCATCATGCTGGAGAACCTGCCCTTCCCCAGGGATCTGGCGCGGGTTGCCGAGTATGCCGGCGGTCACCACGAGACGATGCTCGGTACCGGCTACCCCCGCCGGCTGACCAAGGAGCAGCTCTCGATCCCTGCGCGCATCATGGCCATCGCCGACATCTTTGAGGCCCTGACGGCCGCGGATCGTCCCTACAAGAAGGCGAAGACCCTCTCGGAATCGGTGGCGATTCTGGCGGGCTTCCGCAATCGCCAGCACATCGATGCTGATCTGTTTGAGCTGTTTCTGCGCTCAGGGGTGTATCGCGTGTATGCCGAGCGCTTCCTCAAGCCGGAGCAGATCGACGACGTGGACATCGCGGCCTATCTGGAGCGGCCGGTGGCCCAGGTCTGAGGCCGCTCAGCCCTGCAGGTAGGTGGTCTGCCGCAGGCTCGTCTCCAGGTGGTCCATCAGCCGGCGGGCGTCGCTGATCTTCAGCTCGCCCCGCTGGATCGCCGCTTCGCTCGCCACCCGCAGCCGCTCCAGCAGCAGGTCCGGGTCGTGCTCCATCGCCTCCAGCACCGCGGCATTGGTGCTGCCGCGCACCACGTGGTCCACCTGGTAGCCGCCGCCGGGCGCCAGGCGGATGTGCACCGCATTGGTGCTGCCGAACAGGTTGTGCAGGTTGCCCATCACCTCCTGGTAGGCGCCGGCCAGGAACATGCCGATCCAGTAGGGCTCTCCTTCCCGCAGGGCGTGCAGCTCCAGCAGCGGTTTGGCCTGGCCGTCGCCGATGAAGCGGGCCAGCTTGCCGTCGGAGTCGCAGGTGAGATCGGCGAAGTGGCCCAGCCGCGTGGGCTCCTCATCGAGCCGGTGGATCGGCAGCAGCGGGAACAGCTGGTCGATGGCCCAGGTGTCGGGGGCGGAGCGGAACACCGAGAGGTTGGCGTAGTAGGTGCTGGCCAGGGCTGCCTTGAGGGCCCGCAGCTCATCCGGGATCGGGCCGGCGGGGAGCCGCTCGGCGATGGCGGCGGCACAGGCCCAGGTGAGCTGCTCGGCCATGGCCCGCTCCGGCAGGCCCAGGTAGCCGAGGCGGAAGGCGGAGAGGGCGTCGTCCTTGAACTTGAGGGCGTCGTTCCAGGCCTCCTGGAGGCGGTCCACCAGCCGCTCGCCGGGCTGCGGCGCCGGCGGGTCAGCGGGCTGGCTGCCATCGCCGCCGGCGAGCGCGGTGATGCCGGCCAACGTCTCGCGCAGGTTGCGCACGATCAGCGGTTCGCTCTCCGCCAACGGCGGCAGCGCATCTGGCACCGAGCCCGTGCCCAGCACGTCGAACACCAGCACCGAGAAGTGGCTGGCGATGGCGCGGCCGCTCTCGCTCACCAGGGTCGGCACCGGCACCCCGTGGGGTTCGCAGCACTCGCGCACGGTGGCCACCACGTCGTTGGCGTAGTTCTGCAGGGAGTAGTTGGTGGAGGCCGCCGTGGCGGTGCGGCTGCCGTCGTAGTCGATGCCGAGGCCGCCACCCACATCGAGGAAGCCCATCGGCGCGCCGAGCTTGGTGAGCTCCACGTAGATCTGCCCCGCTTCCTGCAGGGCGTCCTTGAGCACGGCGATGTCGTTGATCTGGCTGCCCACGTGGAAGTGCAGCAGGCGCAGATCCGCCAGCAGCCCCGCCGCCTCCAGGGCCTTCACCGTGGCCAGCACCTCGGGGATGGCCAGGCCGAACTTCGCCTTCTCGCCCACCGAGCTGCCCCAGCGGCCGGTGCTGCGGCTCGAGAGCTTGGCGCGGATGCCGATGAACGGCGCAGCCCCCAGCTCACGGCTGGCGCGGATGATCCGCTCCACCTCATCGGCCTGCTCGATCACCACCACGGGCTGGCGGCCCAGGCGCCGCGCCAGGATCGCCGTCTCGATGTAGCGCTGATCCTTGTAGCCGTTGCAGATCAGCAGCGCCTCGGGGTCGTCGATCAGTGACAGGGCGATCAGCAGTTCGGCCTTGCTGCCGGCCTCCAGGCCGAAGTGCCAGCGCCGGCCGCTCTCCACCAGTTCCTCCACCACGTGGCGCTGCTGGTTGCACTTCACCGGGAACACGCCCTGGTAGCGGCCGGCGTAGCCGTACTGGGCGATGGCGCGGGCGAAGGCGGCGTTGAGGCGCTCGAGCCGGTCCTCGAGGATGTCGTCGAAGCGGATCAGCAGCGGCAGCGAGAGGTTGCGGCCCTGCAGGCCCTGCACCAGCTCCACCAGATCGAGGGAGCCGCCGCGATCGCCGCGGGGTTGCACGATCACGTGGCCGCGGCTGTTCACCGAGAAGTAGGGATCCCCCCAGCGCTCCAGCCCGTAGAGGGCAGCGCTGTCGGCCGGGGTCCAGGCGGTGCCGGCTGAACGGGTGGGCGAACCGGTGATGGAAGCAGTGCCGGCAGCCGCCATGGCGCGCGCAGTGGTGGTGCTGCGGGGAAGAAAGCAGGAATCTAGGGGTGGCAACCCATGGCGCCAGTGCTACACAGCTGGGCACGTCCGTGGGTCTGGCCGATGCAGCTGTTCAGTCGTCTGCCCGAGCAGCAGCTGCGGCTGGTGCGCTGGGGGTTGCTGATCGGTTGGCTGCTGTTGATCGCTTCCCTGCTGGTGCCGGTGATCGCCTTGCCCGACGCGCTGGTGCCTGCCTGTTCAGCGCTGCTGGATGCCGACTGCCAGCTGCACCGGCAGCCCGGCAACCGACTGTTCTGGGGCACCGTGGTGCCGGTGGGGGTGCTGCTGATCGGCGTGATCAGCCACGAGCTCTGGCGCCGCATCTGTCCTCTGGCTTTCGTCTCGCAGCTGGCCCGCTCGGTGGGCTGGCAGCGCAGCCGCCCCGGCCGCAAGGGGCGCCCCGAGGTGGTGCAGGTGGAGGCCGACTCCTGGCTGGGGCGCCACCATCTGGCCCTGCAGTGGAGCCTGCTGATCGCCGGCCTCTGCCTGCGCCTGTTGTGGGTGAACGGCAGTCCGCTGGGGCTGGCGATCCTGCTGCTGGTCACCCTGGCGGCAGCCCTGCTGGTGGGCTGGGCCTGGGGCGGTAAGGCCTGGTGCCAGTACGTCTGTCCGATGGGCCCGGTCCAGACCGTGCTCACCGGCCTGCGCGGCCCCCTGGGCAGTCCCGCCCATGTGGGCACCAGCTCGCGCGTCACCCAGTCGATGTGCCGCACCATCGCGGCCGATGGCCGCGAGCAGAGCGCCTGCGTGGCCTGCCAGGCCCCCTGCATCGACATCGACGCCGAGCGCTTCTTCTGGCAGACCCTGCGCGGCAAGCGCAGCCTGCACTGGATCTGGGCCTCCTATCCGGGGCTGACCCTGGCGTTCTTTCTGCTCATGGAGCAGGTGGGGGCCGCCACCGATCTGGGCGGTCATCCCCTCGGTTACCTGCGCTCGGGCGCCTGGGCCTTCGATGCCGGCCTGCCCGAGCGGATCGGGCAGTCGCTCTGGCCGGATCTGGCGGTGCCGCGGCTGCTGGAAATCCCGCTGCTGCTCTCGGCGGCGGCGGCGCTGTCGGCCGTGCTGTTCGGCGGCCTGGAGCGGCTCCTGCAGCAGCTCTACACCCGTCAGGGGCTGGGCGAGCCCCAGGAGCGCGCGGCGCTGCGCGCCCGCCTGCTGGCCTCCTTCGCGGCGATCAACATCTTCTTCTGGTTCGTGGATCCCTTCCAGGGGGCGCTCGGTCCGATCGGCGGGCAGCTGCTGCGCTCCCTGGTGCTGGTGGCCTCGGCCATCGGGCTGTTCCGCAGCTGGGGGCGCGATCAGGCCACCTATCGGCGCGAGAGCGCCAGTGAGAGCCTGCGGCGGCAACTGCGCGATCTGCCCGGCCTGGAGGCGGCGCTCGATGGCCGTGCCCTCGAGGCCCTCACGCCCCAGGAGGTCTTCACGCTGGTCAAGGCGATGCCGGCCCTGGGCCGCCAGCAGGGGCGGAAGGTCTACGGCGATGTGATGGCGGAGATGCTGCGCACCGGCCGCCTTGCCCGTGCCAGCGCCCTGCTGGAGCTCCAGGAGCTGCGCCAGACCCTGCAGCTCGATGCCTCGGATCACCACGACGTGGTTCGCACCCTGGCCAGCGAGCAGCCCGAACTGCTGGAGCGCGATCACCTGCAGCGCCAGGCCGACGACCTGCGCCGCGAGGCGGCCCTCGAGGCGATCGACGAGCTGCTGCGGCTGGCGGGGATGCCGGTGCTCGAACCTGATCGTCTCCAGCCGGCCCTGAAGGCACGCCTGGACCACCTCCAGCAGGAGAGTGGACTCGACGACGATCGCTGGCAGGCGCTGCTGCAGGGCTTCGGTCCCCAGGGTGAGCTGGAGCGCCGGCGTCTGGAGCAGCTGCGCGCGGCCTGGATTCAGGAGGCGGGTCTGCGATCACGGCTGCTGCAGCTGGCCACGACCGACCCGCTGCTGCAGCCCCTGCGGCACGCCATGGCCCAGCGCCTTGAGGGGCCCCGGATGGAGCTCGATGCCCGTCTCCACGCGGCCGGCCTGGAGACCCTGCCGGCGACCGTGCCCGCCGCCGGTGAGCTCGATCAGGCCCTGGATCTTCTCTGGCGTGACCCCGATCCGGACACCGCCGGCTGGGTGCTGATGCTGGCCCGCGAGCGGGATCCGCAGCGGACCGCCCGGCTGCTGCAGGACCCGCGTACCGGCCTGGCGGATTCGCCCTTTCTGCAGCGCCAGCGCCAGGGGCAGAGCGATCCGGACCGCCAGGAGTTTCCGGTGATCGCCGCGGCCGAGCTGTTTGCTGATCTGCTGCCGGAAGGGATCCTCTGGATGGCCCGTCAGGGGCACCTGCAAGACCTCCAGCCCGGGGACGTGGTGATGGAGCAGGGCGCCCCCAGCGATGCCCTGGCGCTGGTGTTGCAAGGCGATGTGCGGCTGCAGACCAGCGGCGGTCAGCCGGTGGTGCTCGGCGTCGGTCAGACCGTGGGTGAGATGGGCGTCATCACGGGTGCCCCCCGCACGGCTCGCGTGGAGGCGGGTCCCGAGGGGGCCCGCCTGTTCGTGCTGCCGGCCCAGTCCTTCGAGGAGCTGCTGCGCCGCTCCCGCCGTTTCGGCCGCGGCCTGCTGGCGTCCTTGGCCGAGCGCCTGGCGGCGGGGCCTGTGCTTGCCAAGTAGCCCATCCGCCACGGACGATGGCCCGGATCCGAACAATTGTTTCCATGGCCGCCGAACGCACGTTTATTGCCATCAAGCCCGATGGCGTGCAGCGCGGTCTGGTGGGCGAGATCCTCGGCCGCTTCGAGCGCAAGGGCTTCAAGCTGGTGGGCCTCAAGCAGCTCACCCCCAGCCGTGAGCTGGCCGAGAGCCACTACGGCGTGCACCGCGAGCGCCCCTTCTTCGCCGGCCTGGTGGACTTCATCACCTCCGGCCCGGTGGTGGCGATGGTGTGGGAGGGCGACGGCGTGATCGCCAGCGCCCGCAAGCTGATCGGCGCCACCAAGCCCCTCGAGGCTGAGCCCGGCACCATCCGCGGCGACCTGGCCGTGAACATCGGCCGCAACGTGATCCACGGCTCCGACGCCCCCGAAACCGCCGTCTTCGAGATCGGCCTCTGGTTCCAGCCCTCCGAGCTGAGCGACTGGACCCCCGCCGACCAGACCTGGCGCGTCGAGGGCTGAGTCGTCAGGCTGGGGGCGTTGCTGCCCCACCCATGCCGCCCCTCCACCCCGCTCGTCACGCTCCGTCTGAGCGGCGCTCTCCCTTGCGAGTGGCGCTGCTCGGGCTTGCGGCCCCGGTGCTTCTTGCCGGCGTCCCCGCCGCGACGGCGGGGCCAGGGGTCCCCCGCGTGGTGGAGGTCCCCTCCCGGCCGGCGTTTGTTCAGTTGCCCCGCCGCAGCGAGATCGCGGCGCAACCGGGGCTCCGGCTCGCCACCGATGCAACGCTGCGCACCCAGAAGCCCGGACGCCTGCAGGTGCAGCTGGCCAATGGCCGCAGCTTCCGTCTAGGCGGCGACGCGGTGCTGCGCCTGGGCGCCAACGGGGTGGATCTGGTGAAGGGCCAGATCATCGCCTGGGTGAATCCCGGCCAGAAAGGTGGATCGCCCCTCACGGTCAAGACCCGGGTGGCCACCGCGTCCATTGTGGGCACCACCGTGTTCATCGAGGCCACGCCCGACGGGGTGAAGTTCTTCAGCTGGGAGGGCCAGGTTCGGGTGACCACCCCCTCCGGCCAGCGGTTTGACCTCAGCAGCGGCCAGCAACTGGCCTTCGAGAAGGGGGCGTGGGTGCCGCCCAGGCGCCTCACCCCAGGGGAAGCCGCCACCCGCCGCCAGAAGAGCATCCTGCTCAATGGCTTTGAGGCCCCCATGGAGACCATGCCGGTGATTGAACGGGAGCTGGGCCTCAGTGCCGTGCCGGCCGGGCCGGCGGCCCCGGCTGCAGAGCCTGCCCGGTGAGGCGCCCGCCCCTCTGGGGTCTGGCCCTGGTGCTGCCCCTGCTGGTGTCCCCCTGGCTGGGGGCCGCCGATGCCCGGCTGCGGGTGCTGTTCTTTCAGCTGAGGGGACCGCGCTCCGCCGGAGTGGCCGACCCTGTGCTGCTGGCCGTGGACGCCGACTCCCTGGCCCTGGACCAGCTGCTCAGCCCGGAGGAGCGGCGCTCCTCGCCGCTGTGGCCGCGGATGGGGGCCTGGCCCTGGTCGCGGCAGCTCCAGGCCGATCTGGCGGCCGCCGTGCTGGAGCAGGGCGCGGAGCGGGTGGTGTTCAACATCGTGTTCCCCCAGCCCAGCCGTCTCGGCCCTGGCGATGACCGCGCCTTCGAGCGGCGCCTCGCCCCCTGGCGGGATCGGGTGGTGCTGGCTGCCGCCTATGGCCAGACCGACCAGAACGGCCTGAACCAGGCGCAGCTGGTGAAGCCCATCTACGCCTTTCCGCGGCTGGGGCTGACGGCTCTGCTGCAGAGCCCCCAGGGGCTCACCGAGGCGATCCCGGGCCAGGGCTGGCTGGCCGAGAGCCTCGAGGGCTTTCCGCTGCCCCATCCCCAGCCCCTGGCCTTTGCCGCGGCGGGCCGCCGGGCAGAACCGGATCCCATCGGGATCGACTATCCCGGCCCGGCCGGCAGCCTGCCCCAGGTGCCGGCCTGGCAGGTGCAGCAGCAGCCCGCGGGCTTCTGGCGGGGACGCACCGTGCTGATCGGAGCCACGGCGCCGGAGCTGGGCGATCAGCTGGAGACGCCCTTCGGCCCCCAGAGCGGCGCCCAGGTGCAGGCGGCGGCCCTGGCCACGGTGCTCCAGGGTCGCGGCTTCCAGGGGCTGCCCCTGCCCCTGCTGGCCGTGGTCCAGCTGGCCTGGCTGGCGCTGGCCATCGGCTGCCTGCGGCGCAGTGGCACGGCCGGCTCCAGTGTCGGCTGGGCTTTCGGCCTGGCGGCCACGGCCCTGCTGGTCAGTGGCCTGGCCTGGGGCGGGGCCCACCGCTGGCTGCCGGTGACGGCCCTCGTGGCGGCCCCGCTGCTCGGGGGCAGCACCCGCGCCTGGGGCCAGTGGCGGCGCGAGAGCCGGGAGCGGGCCTATCTGCATCAGGTGCTGGCCCGCCGCGTCTCGCCAGCCCTGCTGCGCGACATCCTCGACGACCCGGGCCCGCTGGGCACCCAGCTCGGCGGCAGCCGGGCCCGCTGCGTGCTGCTGTTCACCGATCTGGTGGGCTTCACGCCCCTGAGCGCCGAGCTGGAGCCCTCGGCCCTGTTCACCCTGCTCAACCGCTACTTCGAGGCCATCGCCACGGCGGTGATCGAGGAGCAGGGCCTGCTCGACAAGTTCATCGGTGATGCGCTGATGGCGGAGTTCGGCGTGCCCCGCAGCCGCGGCGATGCCCAGGAGGCCCTGGCCGCGGTGCGGGCGGCCCTGGCGATGCGGGATCGGCTGGCGCAGCTGAATCGGGAGCTCGTGGCCCAGGGTCAGCCGACCCTGCGGCAGGGCATCGGCCTGCACGTGGGTGAGGTGATCGCCGGCAACCTCGGGTCCTCCCAGCGGCTGGAGTTCACGGTGATCGGCGCGGCTGTGAATGTGGCCAGTCGGCTGGAGGGGCTGACCCGCCGCTTCCCCGACCACCCGATTCTGATCAGTGGGGAGCTTCTGGCCCTGCTGCCGCCGGGTGTGGAGGTGGATCCCCTGGGCTGCCATCCCCTCAAGGGCTGGCCCCAGCCCCTGGAGGTGTTCGGTCTGCGGGGGCTGGGGACGGCCACGGCGGCCGCAGCGGATGGGGCGGCCTGAATTTGGGGTGAGAATCGGTTCACCCTCCCCACTGCGGCGCTGCCATGGCCAGAGCTGTCAATCCCGCCTCCACCGGCGCCCCCACCGGTGCCGCCTGCCGGCGGGGGCAGCAGCGTGTTGTGCGGCGCGGCCTGGCCGCGACGGCCCTCATGCTGCCGGTGCTGCTGCACGCGCCGGTGGGGGCGGCCAAGGAGAAGGCCACCGTGCAGGAGATCCTCGACGGCCGGGAGCTCTACATCGACCAGCAGCAGGCCCGGGTCAAGGACCAGGCCACGGCGCCCCAGGAGATCAGCACGCGCGATTCCCGCGGCCAGATCCGCTTTGATTCCGGTGCGGCCGGTCGGGTGAACCGCTTTTCCCAGCTGCGGCTTGGCAGCAGCTGTTTTCTACTCACAAAGGGGCAGATTCTGGTGTCCGGCCCCCAGAGCGGCTGTACCCGTTCCTCCCGCCTGAGTGTGCGCGGCACCAACTATGTGGTGGAGGTGAACGACGACACGCAGGAGGCCGAACTCTCCGTTCTGGAAGGTGCCGTGGAGGTGGAGCCCCTCAAGGATGGGGAGCCCACCGGGGCTCCCGCCACCCGGGTGGAGGCGGGCCAGAAGGTGCGCCTCTCCCCCCAGGGTGTGATCCTCACCCTGTTGAAGCTCAGTTCCGGGGACTACTCCAGCATCCTGGGAGGACCCCTCTTTGAGGGATTCCGGGAGCCGTTGCCGGGCTTCGGCTCGCTGGAGAGCTACATCCGCAGTTACGTGCCCGGGGTCAACATCCCCAGCGCGCCGTCGGTGCCCTCACTGCCGATCAGCCTCCCGCGCTTCTTCTGAAGCCACGAAGGCCAGTGAGACCACTCGCCGCCTGCCCTGCAACACCTGTGTGTTGTTTTCGCACACGGTTGCCTACGACACTGGAGGCGATTCCGGAGCTATACAACCATGGTCTCCAGATCCTGTCGTCAGGCCTGCCCCATGGTGATGACCCGTTGTCCGCTGGCCCCGTCCCGCCATCGGCCTGCCCTGGGCCTGGCGGCTCTGGCGAGTGGTGTGCTGTTGGCGCTCAGCGCCGCGCCCCCCGCCCAGGCGGCCCGGCAGGTGGCCACCGTGAGAGAAATCCTGGATGGCAATGAACTGTTTGTGGATGCCAAGCAGGCCAAGGTCAACCAGAAGGCCCGCACGCCGGATGTGATCAGCACCAAGGCCAGCCGCGGCATGGTGGCGTTTGCCAGCGGCGCCACGGCCCGCATCAACCGCAACTCCCAGTTCAAGCTCCAGAGTGATTGCTTCCTGCTCACCTCCGGGCAGGTGCTGGTGTCGGGTCCCCAGAACACCTGCCTGCCGAGTGTGAAGCTCAGCTCCCGTGGCACCAATTACCTCGTGACGGTGCTCCCCGATGGCTCCACCGAGCTCAAGGTGATGCAGGGCACGGTGACGCTGCAGCCCCTGGGCCCAGCGGCAGCGAGCACCAAGTGGATCCAGCCCGTGGAGCGGGAGGCGGTCCGGATCAATGCCGCCGGCCAGGTCACCGACCGCCGCTGCCTGGTGTCCCGCGACTACAACGAGATCGTCGGCGGCTCCCTGTTCACCGGTTTCGAGCAGCCCCTCACCAACTTCCAGGATCTCGGGGCCTTTCTGGCCGGCAATGTGCCCGTTGTGGGCTCCGTGTTGTCGGCCCTGAGCTTCGGTCTGTTCTGACGTGCCGACGTTGTCCTGATGGGGTTGTTGTGATGGGCTGGTCCTGATGCGCCCCATTCGCACCGACGTCTTGGCGCTGCTGTCCGGTCTGGTGGTGGTGCTGGTGGGCATCACGGCGGGTCGGCCACCCGCCCCCGTCCGCACCCTCGAGCGGGGCCTAGAAGACCAGTTGGTGCGGTTGCGCGGGCGGCGTTCTCCGCCCAGCTCCGTGGTGCTGGTGGCCATCGACGACTCCAGCCTCCAGCAGGGCGCCTGGTTCGCCGACCAGAAGGACGGTGCGGCCGCGATTCCGCCCTGGGCCCTGGGCATCAGCACCCTGCCCTGGCCCAGGGCCCGCTACGCCGACCTGCTGGATCGCCTGCGCCAGGCGGGCCCGGCCGTGGTCGGTCTCAATGTGGTGTTCGAGGGCGAGAGCAGCCGCGGGCCCGCCGACGACGCGGCCCTTGCCGCCGCCATCCGTCGGCTGCCTGGCCATGTGGCCCTGGCGGCCGAGATGATGGAGATCCGCGACAACAATTACGCCGGTCTGAGCCTGGTCCAGCCCGAAACCGCTCTGCTGCAGGCCGCTGGCAAGGATGGCTACGGGATCACGAACACCCTGCCGGCCGGCAACGGCGAGCCGTTCTTCCATCCCGAGGCCTACAGCCGACGGGTCCTGACGTCCAGCGGTGCCAGGCCGCAGCCCTCGCTCACCGAGGTGGTGCTGCGCAAGGCGCACCGGCCGAGCCTGCAGCCCAACCAGGGCCGCCAGCTCAACTTCTACGGCCCGGAGGGCAGTTTCCAGCGGATCTCCGCCTGGGAGGTGCTCGATCCCCAGCGCTGGTCGTCCCACCCCAGTCGACCCATGCTCCGCGGTGCTGTGGTGCTGGTGGGGCCGGTGGTGTCCCAGGGCGGCCTGGGCACGATCACCCCCTTCGGCAGCCTGTCCGGCCTGGAGCTGCTGGCGACGGCCACCGCCAACAGCATTCAGGGCGACGGCCTGGCCAGCTGGCCCCAGGATCCGCTGCAGCGTGGGCTTCTGGCGATGGCGCCCGTGTTGCTGGTGGGGGCGCTGGCCCTGTGGCGATCGTCGCTGCGGTGGCGGCTCGGCCTGGTGGGCGGGGTGCTGGCGCTGGTGCTGGTGGGCAGTTTCGCGGTGATGGAGCGGTCCAACCTCTGGCTCCCCCTGCTCACCCCCGCCGCCGGCCTGGTGCTGCTCGGCCTGCTCTACGGCGGCGACGCCTACCTGCGTGAGGAGGGCGAGCGGCGGCGGTTGCGGCGCACCTTCGAGCGCTACGTGGCCCCCACGGTGGTGGCCGAGATCCTCTCGGACCCGTCGGCGGCCGAGGGAATCCTGCGGGGGCGGCTGCTGCCGGTCACGGTGCTGTTCACCGACCTCAAGGGCTTCACCCAGCTCACCCAGCAGCGCAGCGGCAGCGGCGAGATCGAGCTGCACGTGCGCCAGCTCAACCGCTACCTGGGCGAGATGGTGGAGGTGGTGACGGCCCACGGCGGCACCATCGACAAGTTCATCGGCGATGCGGTGATGGCGGTGTTCGGCTCCCCCCTCAGCCGTGGCAGACGCGAAGAGGCGGTGGCGGCCCTGCGCTGCGCCCAGGCGATGCGCGAGGCCCTGGCCGGCCTCAACCGGGAGTGGGCCGAGGAGGGTCTGGCCCCGTTCGACAACGGCATCGGCCTGGCCTCCGGTGAGGTGATCGTGGGTCAGATCGGCAGCCCCCGCCGGATGGAGTTCACCGTGATCGGCGACAAGGTGAACCTCGCCAGCCGGCTCGAGGGCCTCACCCGCACGGCGGGGGTGTCGATCCTCTGCGATGCCACCACCGCCGAGCTGGCCGAGGGCAGCCTGGCCATCCGCCCCATGGGCGACCAGCAGGTCAAGGGGATGGGGGCGATTCCCGTGTTCACCACTGACGACGCCCAGGCGCTCCCTGGCGGCGCTGACGCCCAGGCGGCCGTGCCGGCTCAGGCCGGTGCGCCGCCCCAGGGCGCCGGCAGCTGAGCCGCCGGCTGGGGCTGTCCGTCTGATGCCTGGTGTCCAGGATCGGCGTGCTGGAAGCGGTCCCAGCGGAAGGCCTCCAGGACGTGCGCGCGCTCGGCGGGGCTGAGGCCCTCGCTGCCCTTCCCGCTGGTGTTCCCCGGGATGGCGGCTGCGGCCTGGGGACCTCCCTGCTCGGCCAGGCAGCCCCCCAGCAGCTCCGCCGTGATCGCCGCCAGCAGCACGCCGTTGCGGTGATGGCCCGTGGCCAGCCAAAGTCCCGGCACCGAGCTGGCCCCGAGCAGCGGGCCCTCGTCGGGGGTGCAGGGCCGGAAGCCCCACCAGCGCTCCATCGGCGGCCAGCCGCTGGCCGCCGGCACCAGGGCGGCAATGCCCTTCTGCAGAGTGCTCTGGCCATCGGGGGTGAGTCCCTCGCGGAAGCCGGCCTGGGGCTCGCTGGTGGCCCCCACCACCAGCAGGCCGTCCTCCCGGGGCACCAGGTAGGTGCCCGGGCCGAACACCACCCGCTGCAGGGCCTGGCGGGGCCCCTGCAGCGACAGCATCTGCCCCTTGACCGGAAACAGCGGCAATTCCGGCAGCAGCTGGGCGCTCCAGGCGCCGCAGGCCAGCACCGCCTGCCGGCAGGCCAGCCGCTGCTGTTCTCCCTCGGCCGTGCGCAGCTCCACGCCGCTGAGCTCTCCGGCGCCATCGCGCCGCAGGGCCAGCACCTCGGCGCCCTCCTGGAAGGCCACCCCCAGTCCCACGCAGGCCCGCTCCAGGGCCCGCATCAGCCGGCGGCGGTTGTCGATCTGGCCGTCCTGCGCAAACAGCAGTGCCGCCTGCCAGTCTGCGCCGATGCCCGGGATCTCCCGCTCCAGGCCGCGGCGATCCAGGGGCTGGCCAAAGGCTGCGGTGGGGTAGGCGTCGCGCTCGGCGGGGCTGCGGAAGGGCACCACGATGCCGGTGGGCCGCAGGCCGCAGGCCAGGCCGCTGTCGGCCTCGATGCGCGCCACCCAGGCCGGGATGCGCTCCAGGCTGCGCTGGCCCAGGTCCAGCAGCGGGCCGGTCAGTCCCTCGGCGTGGGGCGCGAGCATGCCGGCCGCCACGAAGCCCGCCGCTTCGCTGCGCCGACGGCTCAGCACGGTCACGGCCCGACCGCGGCTTGCCAGCTCGTGGGCGATGGCCAGGCCCATCAGGCCGCCGCCCAGGATCAGCACGGGGTGGGTGGTGTCAGCCGGTGGAGCCACAGACGGGCGCGGGCAACGCTGCCTTCAGTGTTTCAGGGCGAAGCGCACGGGTGCGAGCGGAGCAGGACCGGCCCTGGCTGGGTCGCCGCCGCTGGGCTGCACCGACGGAAACCGCCCTCCCCGGAAGCCCCTGCATAGGATCAGCCCACGCATAGGAGCAGGAGAGCACCGATGGCAGGGGCCGCCGCAACCGCCAGCGCCAAGACAGACGCCGCCGCCGCGCCGGGCTCCACCGCCCCGGCCGCCTGGGAGGCGGTGATCGGCCTGGAGACCCACGTGCAGCTGGGCACGGCCAGCAAGATCTTCACCAGCGCCTCCACCACCTTCGGCGACGACCCCAACACCCACATCGACCCGGTGGTGTGCGGCCTGCCCGGCACCCTGCCGGTGCTGAACCAGAAGGTGCTCGAGTATGCGGTGAAGGCGGGTCTGGCGCTGAACCTGCACATCGCCGAGCACAGCAAGTTCGATCGCAAGCAGTATTTCTATCCCGATCTGCCCAAGAACTACCAGATCTCCCAGTACGACGAGCCGATCGCCGAAGACGGCTGGATCGAGGTGGAGGTGGCCGAGAAGGGCAAGGAGACCTATGTCAAGCGCATCGGCATCGAGCGCCTGCACATGGAGGAGGACGCGGGCAAGCTGGTGCACGCCGGCAGTGATCGCCTGGCCGGCTCCACCCACTCCCTGGTGGATTACAACCGCGCCGGTGTGGCCCTGGCCGAGATCGTGAGCAAGCCCGATCTGCGCACCGGCCGGGAGGCGGCGGAATACGCCGCTGAGATCCGCCGGATCATGCGCTATCTGGGCGTGAGCGACGGCAACATGCAGGAGGGCTCCCTGCGCTGCGACGTGAACATCTCCGTGCGTCGCGGGCCCGATGCCCCCTTCGGCACGAAGGTGGAGATCAAGAACATGAACTCCTTCTCCGCGATCCAGAAGGCGATCGATTACGAGATCCAGCGCCAGATCAAGGCCTACGAGGCCGGTGAGCCGGTGCTGCAGGAAACACGCCTCTGGGATGAGGGCAAGCAGCTCACCAGGAGCATGCGCGGCAAGGAAGGGGCCAGCGACTACCGCTACTTCCCCGACCCCGACCTGGGTCCGATCGAGGTGAGCGCCGACCAGCGCGAGGGCTGGCGCGCCGAGCTGCCGGAACTGCCGGCCGCCAAGCGCCACCGCTACGCCGAGCAGCTGGGGCTTTCGATCTACGACGCCCGCGTGCTCACCGATGAGCGCCCTATGGCCGACTACTTCGAGGCCGCCGTGGCGGCCGGTGCGGACGCCAAGGGCCTGGCCAACTGGATCACCGGCGACATCGCCGCCCACGTGAATGCCAACCGGCTCTCCTATGCCGATCTGCCCTTCCGGCCCGAGCAGCTGGCCGAGATGGTGCAGCTGATCGACGGCGGCACCATCAGCGGCAAGATCGCCAAGGAGATCCTGCCCGAGCTGCTGGAGAAGGGCGGGTCCCCCAGGGCGATCGTGGAGGAGCGCGGGCTGGGCATGATCAGCGACCCGGCGGCGATCGCCTCGATCGTGGCGGAGCTGCTGGCGGCCCACCCCGAGGAGGTGGAGGCCTTCCGCGGCGGCAAGACCAAGCTGCAGGGCTTCTTCGTGGGGCAGCTGATGAAGCGCACCGGCGGCCGCGCCGACCCCAAGCTGGCCAACCAGATCCTGATCGAGCAGCTCAAGGGCTGAAGGCTCTGCGGCTCCGCTGGAAGCGCTGGCCAGGCTGTCTAGCCTGACCGGAGACCGGGGTGCTCCCGTGCCAGTCCTCCTGCCGCGTTTCGCCACAGCACCCCTGGATCTGCGGCCGACGCCGCCCGCTCTGCAGCGCGCCCTTGAGCGCGAGTACAGCGCCATGGTGTTCGAGCCGATCCAGGAGCCGAGTCGGCCGGATCGCGACTATGGCGCCGCGGTGGTCCACGGCATTTCCTCGGTGGAGAGGTCTGCGCCGCAGCTGGGTTACGCGCCGATCAGTGCCGAGTTGATGGAGCTGGCCTATGCCGAGATCACGCCGTTGATCGAGGCCTGGGCGGGCTGTCCGCTCGAGCGCAGCTGGGGCTATGGCATCCGCAGCTACGGCCCGGGATCGGTGCTGCATGTGCATCGCGATCGCGTTGAGACCCACGTGATCAGCTGCATCGTGCATGTGGCCGACCGTGCACCCCAGCCCTGGCTGCTCGATTTCATCGATCACGAGGGTGAGCGCCATGCCGTCTGCTTTGAGCCCGGAACGATGCTCTTCTACGAGAGCCTCTGCCCCCACGCCCGTACGCAGCCCTTTGCAGGCGAGTACTACCGCAACATGTACTTCCATTGGCGGCCGCGCCAATGGGATCCAGCGCCCTATCAGGGCATGCGCTGCAAGTTCGCCAGCCTGGAGGAGGCCGAGGAGGAGTGCCGCCGCATGGCCCGCTCCCGACTGGTCGCCACGATTCCCGCCACCTGGCAGGAGTGGTTGCGCCATAACCGGGATCGTGGTTGCGCCCGTGAGGGGATGATCGAACGGATGCAGCGGGAGGGGGGCTTCCCCCGCGCCGCCATCGAGGCCGTGCTCGATCAGCCCGCCACCGAGGTGGTTCCTGTGGTGGCGCCAGGCCTCGTGCTCAACGCGGCTGCCAACCCCGTCGCCGGTCCCAGTTGGTTGCAGTGGTTCGAGGCGCCGCTGACGCGCCCGGAGCATCGTCCCCGGGCCTGGCGGTTGGATACACCGCTGGCCCAGGTCTATGAGCTGCCGGACCTGCTCTCTCGCCAGGAGTGCGAGGCATTGATGGGGGCGATTGACCGCCATCTGGTGCCATCCACCGTCACCCGCGGCGAACGGAGCTACCGCACCAGCCGCACCTGCCATCTGCGTGGCGCCGATGCCGATTTGGCCGCGCGGCTTGATGAGCGCCTGGCAGCGCTATTCGCCGTGGATTCTCGTCTGTCCGAACCACTGCAGGGACAGCGCTATGACCCAGGCCAGTATTTCAAGGCCCATACCGACTGGTTCGCGCCTGACACCGAGGAGTTCATGGCCCACACCAATCCTGGGGGCCAGCGCACGTGGACGGTGATGATCTATCTCAACTCTGTCGCTCGTGGCGGCCAGACCTGTTTCAAGCGCCTCGGCCGTTGCTTCACACCGGTTCAGGGGTTGGCCCTGGCCTGGAACAACCTGATGGCCGACGGCACCCCCAACCCCTTCACCCTGCATGAGGCCATGCCGGTGGAGGAGGGCAGCAAGTGGGTGATCACCAAGTGGTTCCGGGCCCACCCAGGTCGGAACGAGTGAGCAGCGGCTGAATCTGCGTCTCCAGGTCTTCAGCCGTCCCCCTGTTGTCGATGCACTGATCCGCCAGGGACCGTTTGTGGACCAGCGGCCACTGGGCGGCGATGCGGGCCGTGGCCTCAGCTGCGCTGAGCTGATCGCGGGCGAGCAGGCGTTGCAGCTGCTGCTGCGGCTCGCAGTCCACCAGCCACACCTCGCTGCAGAGGTTCTCCAGGCCCGCCTCGAACAGCAGCGGCACCATCAGCACCACCACGGGCGCGGCCGCCAGCTGCTCCAGCTCCTCGGCGAAGCGCTGGCGCACCAGGGGGTGCACCAGCTCCTCCAGCCAGCGGCGCTCGGCGGCATCGGCGAACACGATGCGGCCCAGGGCGGCACGATCGAGCACGGCCTCGGCTTCGCCCCCTGCCCGCACCGTCGGCCCGTAGCGCTCCAGCACAGCCCGGCTGGCGGCGCTCCCGGGCGCCAACGCCTCGCGGGCGTACAGGTCCGCATCCAGCACCGGCAGGCCGTGGCGGTCCGCCAGCAGCCGGCCCACGGTGCTCTTGCCGCTGGCGATGCCGCCGGTGAGGCCGATGCGGCGTTGGCCCCCGCACCAGCGGGGGCGGGGGGAGGGTTCCGGTTGCGCTGGCCCAGCGGGTTGGTCCGTCACCACAGGCGCAGGTCAAGGCCGTTCACGATCAGATCCAGCAGCGGTTGGCGCGACCCATCGTCCTGCAGCTGCCGGCGGCTCTCCTCGCGTTCCAGCGCCTCGCGCCGCTCCCGGCGCTCCTGCTCGCGCTCGTCCTGCTCCAGCCTCTCCTGGGTGTGCAGCTGCCCGCCGGCGCGGCTCCACTCCAGCAGCTGCCGCAGCTCGCCGGCGTCCAGCCAGAGCCCATGGGCCGTGCAGCGGTCCACGATCACGCCGCTGCGCTTGCCGTAGAGGGAGCGGTTCATCAGCTCGCCGCAGCAGGGACAGGGCCTGTAGCGCACCGGTGGCGGGCTGGCCGCCGTGCGGGGTGCCTCGCCGAGGGCATCGAGCAGCGGCCGGTTCACCTCCCACACCGGCCCCACGCCGCTGCTCAGCAGGGTCTCGATGCCACCGGTGCCGAGGAACAGGCCCAGGCAGTCCGGGCAGCGGCCCAGGCTCACCTGGGCAGCGCCGGACTCGAGCTGTACGGCATCGAGGGGGCGGCGGCAGTCCGGGCAGAGGCGATCGGCCCAGCGACCGGTCACCTCGGCCTGGGCCCAGCCCTGCAGGTCCACATCGAGGCGGCCGCCGCAGTAACGGCAGACCAGCTCGCCGGCCGGCAGGGGGGCGGAGCAGCCGGGACAGTTCATGGCATCAGGGTCATGGCGCCGGCGGAGCGGCCGGCGGCGGGGGTGGTGGCGGCGTCAGGAACAGCACGGCCAGCTCGCCCAGCTGGGAGGCCGGCGTCCAGCCCGCCAGGCCGGCATGCCAGACCAGTCCATCGGCCCGCAGGCGGCCCTGCTGGCGCAGGCCGGCCAGCTCCGCCAGGGACAGGGGCCCGTGGGCCTCGCCCTCCAGGAGCACGTGGTAGGCCGTCCCCGCCGGGCTCGCCGTTTCGGTTGGCGCCGGCACCGGCGGACCCCCGCTGCCAGCGGCCGCCGCCGCAGCGGCACCCCCTGGGGCGCCCCCTGGAACGGCCAGCTGCTGCCCCAGGCCGAGGCCCACCGCCAGGCCGCTGGCCGCGCCGGCCGGACCGCCCGGGTTGGCGGCCGCCTTCTCCAGGGCGATGCCCGCCTGGTAGGTGGTGAAGGCCTGCAGGTCGCCGGTGAGGGCGATGCCGCTGCGCCGATCCAGGGCGGCCTCCACCTCCGGCGGCAGGGTGAGGTTCTCGATCAGCAGGGTGGTGAGGCTGATGCCGTAGCCCTCGAACTCCGGTTCCAGCCGGCGCCGCAGCTCCGCCGCCAGCTCGTCGTAGCGGCCGGCCAGATCCAGCACCGGATGGTGGCTTTCGCCCAGCAGGTCCGCCAGGCGGGTCACCACCAGATTGCGCAGCTGCTCGCTGATGCCATCCACCGTGAAGTGGCCGCTGCTGCCGCTCACCTCGCGGATCAGCCGCGGCGGATCGCCGATGCGCAGGGCATAGCTGCCGTAGCCCCGCAGCCGCACCGGCCCCAGCTCCGGGTCCCGCAGGATCACCGGGTGGCGGGTGCCCCACTTCAGGTCGGTGAACTGGCGGGTGGCCACGAAGTAGACCTCCGCCTTGAACGGGGTCTCGAAGGCCGTCGGCAGCGACAGCAGCGTGGTCAGCAGCGGCAGGTTGCGGGTCTCGAGGGTGTAGCGCCCGGGCCCGAAGCTGTCGGCGATGCGGCCCTCGTTCACGAACACGGCCCACTGGCCCTCGCGCACCGTCAGCTGGGAGCCGAGCTTGATGGCGTCGTCGCGGCGGGGAAAGCGCCACACCAGGGTCTCGGGGGCCGGTTCGCCGGCCCACTCGATCACGTCGAGGAACTCGCCCCGCACGGCCTCCCAGAGCGTCATCGATGCGCGCGGGCTGATGGGCCCGACGCTAGGGACGGCCGGGAGTCCTGTCAGGGGCGGTGTGTCGCGGGGTGGGCTGGAGCGTGCCGGGCGCTACGGCGCGTCTGGCCCGGTGTTGCTTGTGTTGGGTATCGATTGGTGCGGTGTCTGGCTGTGGGTCGGCGCCGCCGTTACGTTTCGCCGAGCTCTTCACCGACCCCCCGGTCCCCCCTGGCTCCGTGCAGCTGCTGAGTACCTGGTCCGAGCGGGCGGCCCACACCGTGCGCTCCCTGCTGCTCGCGGGCTGGCTGCTGCTGATCGCCACCCTGGTGGTGCCGGGCCTCGACCCCTGGCCCGTCGACGTCAACACCTGCGGCCCGATCCAGAGCTGCCACAGCCACCAGGGCAACCAGATCTTCTGGGGGGTGGTGGTGCCCAGTGGGATCCTGCTCCTCGTGGTCGTGAGCCATGAGCTCTGGCGACGCATCTGCCCCCTGGCCTTCGTCTCCCAGACCTTCCGGGCCCTGGGGCTGCAGCGCACCGTGACGGGCCGCAACGGGCGCCGCGAGGTGGTGCGGGTGGAGCCCACCTCCTGGCTCGGACGCCACCATGTGCAGCTGCAGTGGGGCCTGTTCGTCGCCGGGCTGAGCCTGCGGCTGCTGCTGCTCAACAGCCACACCGTGGCCCTGGCGGTGTTCCTGGTGCTCACGCTGGTGGCGGCCCTGGCGGTGGGCTGGGCCTACGGCGGCAAGGCCTGGTGCCAGTACATCTGCCCGATGGCCCCCGTGCAGACCGTGCTCACCGGTCCCCGCAGCCTGCTGGGCAGTCCGGCCCACCTGCAGACCGGCAGCCGCATCACCCAGTCGATGTGCCGCACGGTGGATGCCAGCGGCAAGGTGCAGAGCGCCTGCGTGGCCTGCCAGGCCCCCTGCATCGACATCGACTCGGAGCGGACCTACTGGCAGAGCCTCTCCGGCAAGCGCGGTCTGGCCTGGGCCTGGACCTCCTATCCCGGTCTGGTGATCGCCTTCTTCCTGCTGGTGGAGACCAGCTCCCGTGAGGGGGTGGATGCCCTGCGCAGCGGCCTCTGGGCCTACGACACCGAGCCGATCCATCGCCTGCTGGCCCCCCTCGGCGACGGCCGCTGGACCCTGCATCTGCCCAGGCTGCTGACGATCCCCGCCCTGCTGCTGCTGGCGGGCTGGCTGTCGGTGCGGCTGTTCGAGGCGCTGCGGGGCTGGCTGCTGCGGCAGCTGCCCACCCTGCCCCCGGAGCGGGCCCAGGAGCTGGCCACCCAGCGCAGCCGGCTGCTGGCCTCGTTCGCGGGCGTGAACGCGTTCTTCTTCTTCGCCGATCCCACCCTCGGCGTGGCCGGGCCCCTGGGGGGACAGCTCATCCGCTCGCTGGTGCTGGTGGTGAGCGGCATGTGGCTGCACCGCGGCTGGCGGCGGGAGCGGGCCACCTACACCCGCGAGAGCACCAGCACCAGCCTGCGCAAACAGCTGGAGCGCCTGGTGCCCGATCTGGCCCGCTATCTCGATGGCCGCGCCATCGGCGAACTGAGCTCGGAGGAGGTGTTCACCCTGGCCAAGGTGCTGCCCGCCCACATGAGCGACACCAACCGCCGCCTCTACCGGGAGGTGCTGGCCGACCTGTTCAGCAGCGGCCGGCTGGAGCGCGCCGCCTCGCTGGTGCAGCTGGAGGAGCTGCGCCAGTCGCTGGGGCTGGTGGAGGAGGACCACCACGCCGCCCTGCGGGAACTGGCGATCGAGGATCCGCGCATCCTGCAGCTCGATCCCCAGCAGCGGCAGATCCGCTCCCTGCGCCAGGCCGCGGCGGCCGAGGCGATCGACGAACTGCTGCTGCTCACCCGCGCCGCCGACCTGGCGGAGCTGGCGGCCCGGCCCGCCTGGCGCGACCAGCTGGAACGGATCCGCCGCACCAACCACCTCGATGACGCCTGCTGGCAGGAGCTGCAGGCCCGCTTCGGGCCCAGCTCCGAGCAGTCGCGCCGCCGCCTGCAGCAGTGGATCCAGACGCTGGCGGCCCAGATCGCGGCCCGCCGCAGCCTGGAGCAGGCGGCGGCCGAGGAGCCGATGATCCGCCCGCTGCTGCCCACCATCGATCGCCAGCTCACCAGCCTGCTGGTGACCCTGGCTCCGGCCCTGCGCGCCCTGGAGGAGCCTTCCCCGGCGACGGCCGACGCCGCCGGTGCCCCGGAGCCCCAGGCGTCGTTGCTGCTGCAGACGGCGGCCCTGCTGCCGCTGCTGCCCGAGTCGCTGCTGGCCCAGGTGCGGCTGCGGGATCTGCCCCTGCCCGCCCCCCGGCGCGACCTGGCGGCCGAACGGATCGCCAGCCTGCCGGATGCCCTGGTGGTGCTCGAGGGCCTCTGGCAGGACCCCGACCCCGACACGGCCCTGTGGGTGCTGTGGCTGCTGGATCGCCTGGCGCCGGAGCGCGGCCAGGACCTGCGCCACGCGCCGCGGCTCGGACCCTCCAATGCCACCCTCGATCGGCTGCGCCGCTACGAGCCGGTGCCGGAGCTGCGGGCGGTGGTGCAGCTGCTGCGGGTGCCGCTGGTGGCCGATCTCTCGCCGGCGGCGCTGCTGAGCATGCTGCGGCTGGGGGATCTGCGCACCCTGGCCCCCGGGGCGGTGCTGTTCGAGCTGGGCGACCAGGCCGACACCGTGACGATCCTGCTGGAGGGGAGCTGCGAGGTGCTGCGGCCCGCTGGCGCCGCCGCCGGCGACGACCCGAGCCTGCAGAGGGTGGCGCTGCTGCGGCCCGGTGAGCCCATCGGCGAGGTGGCCTACTTCGCCGACCACCGGCGTCGCTCCACGGTGCGCGTGGCCGAGGAGCCGGTGCGGGCGATGGTGTTCCGCTCCACCCAGTTCGAGCAGTTGCTGCAGCAGTCGCCGGAATTCAGCCGCGGGCTGCTGCGCCAGCTGGCCATCAAGATCGAGAACCTCTATGCCCTGGCGGCGCGCCGCCCCCTCGCCCTGGCCGATGGGGGCGCGCCCGGTGGAGCCGCCAACGGTGCGGCCAGTGGAGCCGCCAGCGGCGCGGCGGCAGGATAAGCAGAGTTCTCTCAAGGCCCGTGACCCAGCCCTGGCACCCCGTTCCCGGTGGCGTCACCGCCCCCGAGGGTTTCCTGGCGGCCGGGGTCACGGCCGGCCTCAAGGCCTCCGGCAAGCCGGATCTCTCGCTGCTGCTGGCCCCTGAGGGGGCGGTGTGCGCTGGCACCTTCACCACCTCCCTGGTGCGGGCGGCCTGCGTGGATCTCTGCGCCGAGCGGCTGCAGGCCTCCGGCGGCCAGGCCCGGGCCGTGCTCACCAACTCCGGCCAGGCCAACGCCTGCACGGGAGAGCGGGGCCGGGCCGACAGCCTCACCGCCACGGCTGAACTGGCCGCTCGCCTGGGCCTGGAGCCCGAGCAGGTGCTGATCTGCTCCACCGGCGTGATCGGCGTGCCGATCCCGATGGACACCCTGGTGGAGGGCCTCGATCCCCTGGTGGCGGCCCTCCGCCCGGAGGGTGGCGCCGACGCCGCCACTGCCATCCTCACGACGGATCTGATCGACAAGCAGATCGCCCTTGAGGCGAGCTTGGGCGGCCGCCGCGTGCGCATCGGCGGCATGGCCAAGGGCTCGGGGATGATCCACCCCGACATGGCCACGATGCTCGGCTATCTCAGCTGCGATGCCGGCGTGCCGGCCGAGGTCTGGCAGGGGATGGTGAAGCGCGCGGTGGATCGCTCCTTCAACGCGATCACGGTGGACGGCGACACCAGCACCAACGACACGTTCCTGGCCTTTGCAGCCGGCGAGCCCCTGGGCCCCGAGCACTTTGAGGCGTTGGAGGCCGGCCTGACGGCGGTGTCGCAACACCTGGCCCGCGCCATCGCCCGCGACGGTGAGGGGGCCACCTGTCTGATCGAGGTGCAGGTGGAGGGGGTCGCCCATGACGCCGGCGCCCGCGCCATCGCCCGCACCGTCTGCGGCTCGTCGCTGGTGAAGTGCGCCGTGCACGGCCGCGACCCCAACTGGGGCCGGATCGTGGCCGCCGCCGGCCGCGCCGGCGTGGCCTTCGATCCCGAGGCGGTGGCCCTGTGGCTGGGGGAGCATCAGCTGATGGCCGCCGGCCAGCCCCTGGCCTTCGACCGCCCCGCCGCCTCCGCTTACCTGCGGGCGCGGGCCGCCGGCGCCTATCTCGGCGGCGCTGGAGACGGCGGCGACACGGTGCTGATCCGTCTGGTGGTGGGCGCCGGCCCCGGCCGCGGCACGGCCTGGGGCTGCGACCTCTCCGATCAATACGTGCGCATCAACGCCGATTACACGACCTGATCGGGTCCCGGTGGGGCCTGTCTTTTTTTGCGGCTGAAACCGAGCCTCGCCTTAAACCGGCGGTTCAGGCGTTCGAGGGTGCCTGGGGATGCTTGGTGACCCACACCGCCTGGGCCGTTCCGAGCAGCGAGGTCTGCACCTGGGCCATGAACTGCTGCAGGCGCTGCTGCTGGTCGGCCTGGGAGGGCAGCATGTCGGAGAAGGTGGCCGCGTGGCAGAGGTCCACCAGCAGGGCCACTTCGTCGGAGCTCAGGCAGAGCAGATGCTCGTCGTGATGGTGCGTGACTTTCACAAGGGCTGCCGATCAACGCAAGTCGACGTTACGGCGGCTACCGCGCCCTTGGGCGAAGGCAAGGGTGGCGTCACGGGCGGCAACGTTCGACTCCGGCGGTAGGGGCGGGTCTGTGGGCGCGGGCAGCACCGGCCCCGGTCTGAACGCGGATGCCCGCCGGGCGGATGGCCTCAGCTGAAGCCGCGCAGCAGCAGTTCCACGAGGGCCAGGCCGGCCAGGCCGGTGAGGGCCAGCAGGGATGTCAACTGGGGCATGGCTTCGCTCGCCCGTCTGGCTGAATCGTAAGGGAATCCTTAAGGACCGACCAGGACGGCCGTGGGGTCTGGAATGAAGCGACACCGAGCTTCATGGAGGCGCCGTCACATCGCGTTACGGCGCTCTGGCTGCCCAGGCGGGGCGGCCACCCCGCGGGCGTCAGGCGTCAGGCGTCAGGCGTCAGGCGTCCTGCCGCTCCAGTGCCTCCAGCAGCTGTCGGTTCACCAGCAGCTGCGACTGGCTGTAGTAATCGCCCGCGGCCTTGATCAGAAGGGCGATGACCTGGCGGATGATCAGGTTGGCCCCGGCCGCCGCGTGGATCAGGGGACCCTCGCCCTTGCCCTGCTCCCTGAGCCCCTTCAGGAGCCGGACCTTCAGTCCGCGGGCCAGGCTGACCTGGCCCGCGGGTGTGCCCAGCCGCGCCGGTAGCTGGGCCGCCTCCCAGTCCTCGCTTGCCTCCGCCTCCACCTCAGGCCTCGCCAGGCCGCGGAGCTGGCGGTGCCCCGTGCCGTCCAGGACCTGGATCCGGCGGAAGTGGTGATCCTGGCTGGCTGGCCCCGGTGCCGCGAAGCCGTAACCGGAGGCCAGCAGCAGGATCAGGGGCAGATCGATCGCCAGCTCGGGCGTTCGCGCCGCCATCACCCCGGCGCCGACGATGCCGCGCAGCAGGAACTGGTGCAGGTCGGCGAGATCGCGGGGGGTGGTGCCGAGGCCGTCGGGGCCCCCGGCTGGATCGCTGGCGAAGTGGGCGGTCGCGGCCTCGGTGCGGTAGCGCCCCTGCCAGACCTCGCGATCCCGTGAGGCGGGGATCTGCCGGCGCACGTCCTCGGCGATGGTCCGCGTCTGCTCAGGGCTCGGAGCCGCCAGGAGCGCGCCCACCAGTTTCGGCAGCAGCCGATCGGCGATCCCCTCAAGCGTCAGTGGCGCCATGGGGGCGTCGCAGCCGGCAGCAGGCCCACGCTAGTCGTGGGTGCTGGGGCCGCCGATCGCCGCGGACCCGTCAGGATGGCGTCGGCAGCTGCGTGTCTCTCGCCATGGTTCAGGCCGCCCCAGCCGGCACGGCCCCCGGTCCCGCCTCCCAGCCCAGGCCGCGGCTCTGGCTGGGGTCGCTGGTGGCGGGGCTCTGTTTCGGCCTGGGCTATGGCCTCACCCAGCGGCTGGTGGATCTGAACGTCACCGATCTGGTGCGCTTCGGCCAGAACTTCGACGTGCAGCCCGTCCCCGGCACCAGCCTCGAGAGCCTGCGGCTGCGCTTCGGGGCCGAGGCCCAGCAGATCCGCGGCATCCTCGACCTCGATCAGCTGGAGCGGCAGCAGGGTCCCGCCGAGGCCGAGGCGCCCAAGGATCCCGACCCGCTGGAGCCCACCGCACCGGAGCCCAGCTCCGCGTCCGAGCCGTCCCCCGCGCCGGCGGCGGTGGAGCGGGCCCCGGAGCCGGTGGTCCTGCCCACCCCCGCCGAATCACCCGCTCAGCCGCCTGCTCAACCGCCCGCCCCGGAAGCGGAGCCAGCTCCCGCCGGCCGGCCCTGATCTGCCACAGTCTGGGGGCACCCTCCGGCCTGCCATGAGCGCGCCCCAGACGCTGATCCAGGCCGCCGTCAACCGTCTGGCCGCCCGGCTGGGCTCCGGCCTCGCCGATGCCGCCGCCGGCCTGGCGGTGATCGCCCAGGATGCCCCCGAACGCCTCCTGCAGGAATGGCAGCTGTTCGTGGAGGAGGTGGAGCAGGAGGCCGAGCGGCTGGAGCAGCCCGACACCGACGCCACCGCTGAGTCCGCGGCCAGCTGGTCGGCTGCGGGCCAGGAGGGCCCGGTTGGCGCCCACGCTGCCGATCCCCACGGCGCCGCTGCCGGCGTCAGCCCCCAGGACCAGATCGACCAGCTGCGGGCCCGGGTGGCCCAGCTCTCCCGCCGCCTTGAGGACCGGGCCTGATGGCGCACCGGCGCAACGGCCTGCCTCAGGGTCCGCAGGGCAGCCCGGCCGGAGGCTGGCTGCAGGAGCTGCTCCTGGGGCTGCGGGGCGTGGGGCGCTCCCTGCGCATCTGGCGCTCGGTGCTCCAGCTGCTGCTCGGCCTGTGGTGGGACAGTGCCGACTGGACCTACCCCGGTGGCGTCACCCCTGAGCGGCGGGAACGGCGTCAGCGGCGCCGGGCTCGCTGGCTCACCGCCGAGCTGCTGGGCCTCGGCTCGGCCTTCATCAAGCTCGGCCAGCTGCTCTCGGCCCGCCCCGACGTGCTGCCGGCCGGCTGGGTGGAGGAGCTGGCCCACCTGCAGGACCGGGTGCCGGCCTTCTCCTTC
This sequence comes from Vulcanococcus limneticus LL, assembly GCF_943369875.1. Taxonomy (GTDB): domain Bacteria; phylum Cyanobacteriota; class Cyanobacteriia; order PCC-6307; family Cyanobiaceae; genus Vulcanococcus; species Vulcanococcus limneticus_A. The sequence continues at coordinate 45,400 of NZ_CALROT020000006.1, read as the reverse complement.
GCGGTGGCCCAGCAGCTGCTGGAGCAGGAGCTGGGCGAGCGCGTGGCCGAGATCATCGACATCGAGGAGCAGCCCCTCGGCGCCGCCAGCCTGGCCCAGGTCCATCGCGCCTCCCTGCGCAGCGGCCGCCAGGTGGTGTTCAAGATCCAGCGGCCGGGCCTGGAGCGGATCTTCCGGCTCGATCTGGAGGTGATGCAGCAGGTGGCCGCGGTGCTGCAGCGCCATCCCCGCTGGGGTGTCGGCCGCGACTGGGTGGGCATCGCCCAGGAGTGCCGCCGGGTGCTGCTGCGCGAGCTGGATTTCCGCCTGGAGGCCGAGCACGCCGCCCGCTTCCGCCAGCAGTTCCTCGACGATGCCGGCATCCGCATCCCGGCGGTGGTGTGGGAGCTCAGCAGCCGGCGCGTGCTCTGCCTCGACTACCTGCCCGGCATCAAGATCACCGACCGCCCGGCCCTGGTGGCCGCCGGCATCGACCCGGCGGCGGTGGCGGAGAAGGGCGCCGCCAGCTATCTGCAGCAGCTGGTGCGCTTCGGCTTCTTCCACGCCGATCCCCATCCCGGCAACCTGGCGGTGGCGGCCGATGGCGCCCTCATCTACTACGACTTCGGGATGATGGGGCAGATCTCCCAGCGGCTGCGCAGCCGTCTGGGCCGGATGGTGACGGCCGCCGCTGCCCGCGATGCCAGCGCCCTGGTGGCGGAACTCCAGGCCGCCGGGGTGATCGCCACCGGCATCGACGTGGGGCCGGTGCGGCGGCTGGTGCGGGTGATGCTCACCGACGCCCTCACTCCGCCCTTCTCGGCCAACGTGATCGAGAAGCTCTCCGGCGACCTCTACGACCTCGTCTACGGCCAGCCGTTCCGCCTGCCCAGCGAGCTGATCTTCGTGATGCGGGCCCTCTCCACCTTCGAGGGGGTCGGCCGCAGCCTCGATCCCGGCTTTAGCCTGGTCGCCATTGCCCGCCCCTACCTGCTGCCCCTCATGACCTCCAGCGGCGGCACCAGCGACCTCATCAACCAGCTCGGCCGCCAGGCCGCCGAGGTGGGCAGCCGTGCCCTGGGCATTCCGCGGCGGCTGGAGGAGAGCCTGGCCCGGATCGAGCAGGGCGATCTGCAGGTCCAGATCCGCGCCGGCGAAACCGATCGGCTGCTGCGGCGCCTGGCCCTGAGCCAGCAGAGTTCCGGTCAGTCGGTGCTGCTCGGGGCCCTGGCGGTGTCAGCGGCGCTGCTGGCCGCCAGCAGCAACCCGGTGCTCAGCGCCATTCCCCTGGCGGCTGGCGTGCCGGTCGGGCTGGGCTGGCTGCGGCTGCAGGCCCGCCTGCAGCGCGATGGCCGCCTGGAGAAGCTGCCGGGGGCCGAAGGCGGCGGCAACTGAGGGTCGACGCTCAGACCGCCGGCCCCGCCCCGTCAGCGCCGCCTGATCACGACCATGGCGCAGTCGTCCTCCAGGGCGGACTGACTGGCGAAGTGCTTGGCGTGGGCCAGCAGGCTGTTCAGGTGATCCATCAGGCCGGGAGACTGGGTGCCCCCATCGGCGAGCAGGTCCTGCCAGTGGGTCTTTAGGCGCTCCAGTCCCAGCGGCTCGCCGGAGCTGCTCTCGGCCTCGGAGAGCCCGTCGGTGTAGGCCAGAAGGACGTCACCGGGCTTCAGGGCATGCTGGGCTGTCGGGTAGACAACGTTGGGGAAGGCCCCGAGCAGCAGGCCCTGGGGTGGCGTCAGCACCTGCACCCTGCCGTCTGTGAACAGCAGGGGATGGCAATGGCCACCATTGGCCAGCGTGAGCTGGCCATGGATGGGGTCCAGAACGCCGCAGAGCAGGGTTGCGTAGAAGTCGTTCTCCTGGTCCTGGCAGAGCAGGTTGTTGAGCTGGGCCAGCAGGATGCCGGGATCATCACTCTGGATGGCCAGGGTTCTCAGAATCCCCAGGATTCGGGTCATCAGCAGAGCGGCGGCGATCCCATGACCGGTGACATCGCCAATGCAGAACAACAGCTTCTGGTTCTCCAGCGAGAGGACATCGAAGAAGTCGCCTCCCACCGATGTGGCGGTCTCCAGAAGGGCGTGGGCCTCGTAGGGATGGCTGCCGGGCAGCAGCGGCCTCTGCAACGGCAGCAGGGAGCACTGCAGTCGCTTGGCGATGGCCAGATCCTTGCGGAGTTGCTCCAGTTCCAGGCGCCTGCGCTGGGCTTCCAGGGCCCGCACGTTGCCGGCCCGGATCCGCTCGGTGAGCAGGCACATCAGGTTGCGGGCAACGCCCGGCAGTCGCGTCAACTCCCGCCAGAAGAAGTCGCGGGTGATGCAGAGGCATTCGAGCTCGCTGGCGGCCTGCACCAGGGCGGAGGCTGGGTCGGCATCGATCACGGAGAGTTCCCCCAGGCACTCGCCCGGCGGGATGGTGATGACGTCGGGACTTGCTCGAGGTGCATCCGAAAGAATCACATGGGCTTCACCTCGCAGCACGATGAACAGCTGCTCGTTCCGTTCGCCAGGGGTGAGCAGTATGTCCCCCGGGCTCAGCCGGCGAATGGGGCAATCGCCCAGGGCGTCCTGCAGGGCCTGCTCCGGGGCATCGCGGAAAATGGGGATCCATCCAAACGTTCTGATCTGGTTCTGGAACGCGTTGGCTTCGGTCATGGCGGGCTTGTCCATTGAACGCGCATGCTGAGCCTGTTGTGACCATCGGCCTGCGTGTAGGTGACGTGGTCGGCGTTGTGCAGGATGAGGTTGATGCCCTGCCCGCCCGGCTGAAGACGGGCCGCCTGCGGAGGGGTGCGTTGTGCTGGGATGCGGCGTGGCGTCGGCTCGAACGGCAGGAACGTGTCGACGAGTTCAAGGATGGCGCTGCCACTGCCATCCGGCTCCCCATGGATGGTCACGGTGGTGGTCATCTCCGCGTGGTGGCTCCCGGAGGGCAGAACGCCGTGGTTGAGCAGATTGGCGAGGGCCTCCTGCAGGCAGGTGTCCAGTCTCTGAAGGCTGTGCTCCGGCAGGCCTGCCTCGCGGCCGACGGCATGAAGCCAGGAGGCACAGTCCCACAGGGCCTGGGGACTCAGCGTCTCGGGGAGGTGGTGGCTGGCCTCACACCGTCTGGTCACAGCCCGGCTCAGGCTGTGGTGAGCTTGGTGAGGGCCTCATCCAGGGTGGAGAAGCTGGGGATGGCGGCGGTGATGCCCGTGATCTCCAGGGTGTCTCTCACCTGTTGATTGTCCCCCAGCAGAAGCGCCATCTTGCCGCCATTCTGATTGAGGCGTCTGGCGAGATTGATCACGGATCGGATGCCGACGGAGGCCAGGAAGGAGGCCCTGCGAAGGTCGACCAGGATGCGCAAGTTTGCCTCTTTTGTGAGGGCCAGGAATGGCTCCTCCACGGCCTCGATTCCGGCCATGTCGAGACGACCAATCAGGGAGATATGGCGGACCCCCTGGGGCATGTCTTCATGGTCAAGGCCAGATGTTTCCATGGCGGTGGCATGGCGGCTGTCTGAATCCTATCTCCGCTATCCGGAGCGCGCCTGATTCTTCAATTGGGGTTGCATGCGCGTGTTGGTTTTGTCGCCTAGTCTGGCTGTGTCAATGGTTGGCCGTTCCGATGGATGCGCCCGATGAGCCCGCAGTTGTGAATGAGCGCAGGGCTTACGAGCGGGTCCTGATGCCCCTCACCAACGGTGCGGTGGCGGCCATGCTGCCGTCCGCTTCAGGAGCCCGCCTGTACAGCAGTGTCTGGAACCTGAGCCTGGGGGGAGCGTGTCTGCTGCTGCCCCGGGGCGGTGGCGATGACCTGGTGGCTGAGGGGCTGGGGGTCTTCAGCGACGGAGACGGAAACTCCAACGACCTCGCCTTCCGCGTGGTCTGGGTGGAAAGCCTCGGCCTCTCCTACTTCGTGGGTGTGGCCTTCGCCGCCGTGCCGCTTCCCCCCGACACCATCCTTGAGTCGTTTGTGACGCGCTGAGCAGGGCAACGGTGCCTGGATTCAGGGGCGCCATGGAGCGGTGCCCAGGACGGGATCCTCCTGGGCCGCTCGACACAGGCCAGCAGCTGCATCTGGCGCCTGGCCCTGAGCCAGCAGAGCTCCGGTTAATCGGTGCTGCTGGGCCCCTTTGACGTTGGCCGCTGCCTTGCCGGCGGCCAGCGCCAGACCCGCCTGAGCCGTGATGGCCGGCTGGATCGCCTGCCCGGTGCCGGGGTCAGCCCAGCACCATCACCCCAGCCGCCACCAGAAGCAGCAGGCTGACAAAGGCCAGGATCGGACACATTCGGATCAGGCCGAGAATCCCGATGGAGTCGGGCAGCCCCATGGACCGCTTAAAGCGGCTCATGGTCTGCTGGATCGCGGCAAGCCACTTAGTCATGGGAGCTGGGTGGTGGAGGGATCGGGAGAGCGGCGCGGACTGGAGCCTGGTGTGCCGCTCTTGACGCGGTACATCGCTTGGTCGGCCTGGGCCCAGGCCTGATCCAGGCTGGCGTCCGCCTCGCTGAGGCTGGCGCCGATCGAGGCTTCGATCCCGGCCTGCCTGAGGGAGCGTTGCAGCCGTTCCACCAGTTCCTCCAGGCCCTGCGCGGTGGGGTTGAACACCAGCAGGGCGAATTCATCGCCGCCCACCCGGGCCAGCAGATCGCTGCTGCGCAGCTGGGAGGCCAGCTGGGAGGCGGCACTCTGCAGCACTTGGTCGCCGATCAGGTGTCCCTGCTGGTCGTTGATCTGCTTGAAACCATTCAGGTCCACCACCACAAGGCCGTACGGGCGGCTGTGGCGCTGGCGGCGGCTCTGCTCAAGGGCCAGGGCCTCGTCCCAGGCCCGGCGATTGGCGATGCGGGTGAGGCTGTCGGTGCGGCTTTCCCCCAGCAGGGCCTGATTTAGACGGCGCAGGCGCACTTCCGAGCTGCGGCTGATCAGCACCACAGCGGTGGTGGCCAGCAGACCCATCGCGAAGACCAGGGCCGCAGTACGGCGTGAGATCCGATCGAGCGCGGCGTGGTTGACGCTGAACTCGGTGCTCACCAGCTGATTGGCGAAGGGCACGGTCCGCAGAGCGATCAGCTTGTGGTCCTCCTCGTCCAGGTCCGGCCGGTGCTGATGCAGGCTGATCTGGTTGGTCAGCACGCTGGCGGAGCTCAGCTTCACGGCCGTGGTGATCTGGCCGCCCCCGGACGGGAACAGGTCCTGCAGGGTCTGATCGTGACCGCTGATCTCCTGGGTGCTGCTGCTCAGGTCCACCAGGGCGAAGGCGGTCTTCGCCTCCCCCCGGATCGTCAGGGGGCCATAGAGAAAGGCCAGCCAGTTGCTGGAGCGCCCTGGGATGGGGTAAACCCGCACCGCTAAGGGATTCAGTCCGTAGCCGAGCTGGTTGCAGCGATGCTGGTGCAGATCGGCGCTGAGTTCGCGCGTGGCCTGGCTGAGCTGGGTCTGCACAGCGCGCTTCTCCCCGTCGTCGTGGTTCTGCAACGGCAGGCCCTTGAGGATCGCGAGGGTCTGTTGCGCCGTGAGACTGGTGGAGTGGAAATCCTCGAGGGCCCAGCTGCCTGGTGTCACCACCCCGATGCTGGCGTTGGAGTCGGGGTCCGTGCGTTCCCCTTCCGGTTCACCGATGAGGACATCTCTGTGGGCCAAGGCCAGGGCCGCGAGCGTCCGTCCGATGGCCGTGCATTTGGCCGAGGCCAGATGGCTCACCACCGAGGCCCCCACGGCCTCGAGCGGTTCGTGCAGGAGCCGGTAGGTGTAGAGGCTGGCGGCCGTGGTCATCGAAAGGCCGAGGGTCGCCAGGATCAGGCAGAGGCGGGAGCACCCACTGGCCTGTCTCATTTTCCCCTCAAGGGAGAGATCCGGATCGGGGAGCCGGGTCATCGCAGATCGGGAGCTTCCCAGGCGGCAGGAACTCCAGGTGACCCATCGGCCCTCCCACCGGAACCAGGCCTGGTGAGGACGGCCAGCGGTTGTTGCAGACGTTGGCAGTCCAAGTCAGGCCTCAGGCGGCCTTGCCCCTGGGGCCCCGATCGGCGGCGCCGGCGTAGATGGCCTGGCTGCCCAGTTCGTCCTCGATGCGCAGCAGCTGGTTGTATTTGGCGACGCGCTCGGAGCGGCTCAGGGAACCGGTCTTGATCTGGCCGGCCCGGGTGGCCACGGCCAGGTCGGCGATGGTGGTGTCCTCGGTTTCGCCGCTGCGGTGGCTGATCACGCTGGTGTAGCCGGCGCGACCCGCCAGGTCGATCGCCTGCAGGGTTTCGGTGAGGGAGCCGATCTGGTTCACCTTGATCAGGATCGAGTTGGCCACCCCCAGGTCGATGCCGCGCTGCAGGCGGCTGGTGTTGGTCACGAACAGGTCGTCGCCCACGAGCTGCACCGTCTTGCCGAGCTTGTCGGTTAGCAGGGACCAGCCGTCCCAGTCGTCTTCGGCCACACCATCCTCGATCGACACGATCGGGTAGCGGCTCACCAGCTTGGCCAGCTCCTCCACCATCTCGGCACTGGAATAGCTGCCGCCGCCAAAGGCATAGCGGCCATCCTTGTAGAACTCGGTGCTGGCCACATCGAGGGCCAGGGAGATCTGGTCGCCGGGGCGGTAGCCGGCCTTCTCAATGGCCTGCACCAGGATGTCGCCGGCGGCGTCATTGCCCAGGTCGGGGGCGAAGCCGCCCTCGTCACCGACGGCGGTGCTCATGCCGCGTTCCTGCAGCAGACCCTTGAGCACGTGGAACACCTCAGTGCCCATACGCAGGGCCTCCCGGAAGCTGGGGGCGCCGTGGGGCACGAGCATGAATTCCTGGAAGTCCAGGCTGTTGGCCGCGTGGGCGCCGCCGTTGATCACGTTCATCAGCGGCACCGGCAGCAGGTTGGCCATCGGCCCCCCGAGGTAGCGGTAGAGGGGCAGGCCCACGCCGGCGGCGGCGGCCCTGGCCGTGGCCATGCTCACGGCCAGGATCGCGTTGGCCCCCAGGGCACTCTTGTTGTCGCTGCCGTCCAGCTCGATCATCGTCGCGTCCACCGTGCCCTGGTCGAGGGCGCTGAGGCCGCACAGGGCGGGGACGATCTTCTCTTCGATGTTGCTCACGGCCTGGAGTACGCCCTTGCCGGCGTAGCGCTTCGGGTCGCCGTCGCGCAGTTCACAGGCCTCGTGGGCGCCGGTGCTGGCGCCGCTGGGCACGATCGCCCGGCCGCTGGCACCACCTTCGAGCACCACTTCGGCCTCCACCGTGGGGGTGCCGCGGGAGTCGAGCACTTCCCGGGCCACGATGGTGTCGATGACGAGGTCGAGGGTGTCGATCACAGCAGCCTGGTGTCTGTGCGCCAGATCCTATGGGTCGCCCCCGCCCGGCCCTTGGTGATCGTTGGCACCGAATTCCCCTTCAGGCCTGATGCCTGCGGCCCGTGGTGGTTCGCACGCTGGCGTCACTGGCCACAATGGAAGGCTGCGCCGCCCGGCTGACCTCCTCCATGCGTCTGCTCCACACCATGCTGCGGGTCGGGGACCTGGAGCGCTCGCTGGCCTTCTACACGGAGGTGCTGGGCATGCGGCTGCTGCGCCGCAAGGACTACCCCGGCGGCCGCTACACCCTGGCCTTCGTGGGCTATGGCGAGGAGAGCGATCACACGGTGCTGGAGCTCACCCACAACTGGGACACCAGCCACTACGAGATCGGCAGCGGCTACGGCCACATCGCCCTCGGCGTCGACGACATCGTGGCCACCTGTGAGGCCATCCGCGCCAAGGGCGGCCGGGTGGTGCGCGAGCCGGGTCCGAAGCAGCACGGCACCACGGTGATCGCCTTCGCAGAGGATCCCGATGGCTACAAGGTGGAACTGATCGAACTCGCCTCGAGGGCCCATGGGGCCTGATTTCGGCGGCGCCGCCGTCCCCCCGGGCGCAGTCCCGACCTCCGGCGCCGGCCCGGAGCGGGGCTCCCTCACCAGCGCGCCCGAGCGCTTTAGCGACGTGGCCTGGGAGCTGCTGCTGGCCAGCCAGGACGCGGCTCGGCGCTGGCGCCATGGCCAGATGGACGTGGAGCACCTGCTGCAGGTGCTGTTCGCGGAACCGGCCTACGCCGCCTGGATCGATCCCCTGCCGATTGACACCGGCCGGCTGCTGGATCGCCTCGAGGACTTCTGCGCCGACCAGCCCTCGGGCAGCGGCCGCGAGCTGTTCATCGGCGATGCGCTCGAAGATCTGCTGGAGGACGCCGACCGGCGCCGCGCCGCCTGGGGCTCGCGCCTGCTCGATGTGCCCCACCTGCTGCTGGCCCTGCTGGATGAGCCCCGCATCGGCGCGGTCCTGCTGGCGGAGGCGGGGCTGAGCGAGGAGACCCTGCTGCGCCAGCTGCGGCCCGGGGCCGCCGGCTCCGGCGGTCGGTCGGTCGCCGGTGCTGCGGCCCCCTCGCTGCCGGCCGTGCCGCGCCGGCCCGAGCGGCCCCCGGCCGTCGAGTCCATGGTCCCGGGGGGCAGTCCCCCCGTCGGCCGATCCCCCAGGTCTGCGGTGCCGCCGTCTCCTCCGTTGGGAGAGGCGGTTGCCGGTGAGGCCAGCGGAGACGCCGGTGACGGCGGCCTCACCCTGGAGCGGGAGCCCGGCGCCCTGGAGCAGTTCGGCCGAGACCTCACCGCCGCCGCCCGCGCCGGCCAGCTCGATCCGGTGATCGGCCGCGACACCGAGATCCGCCGCCTGATCCAGGTGCTCTCGCGCCGGGGCAAGAACAACCCGGTGCTGATCGGCGAGCCCGGCGTCGGCAAGACCGCCATCGCCGAGCTGCTGGCCCAGCGGATCGTGGCCGGCGAGGTGCCCGATTCGCTGCGGGGTCAGCGCCTGATCGCCCTGGACATGGGTGCCCTGATCGCCGGCGCCAAGTTCCGCGGCCAGTTCGAGGAGCGCCTGCGCAGCGTGCTCCAGGAGGTGGCCGATGCCGACGCCACGCCGGGGGAGCCCGGCGTGATCCTGTTCATCGACGAGCTGCACGCGGTGGTGAGCAGCGAGCGCTCCGGCAGCGATGCCGGCAGCATCCTCAAGCCGGCCCTGGCCCGGGGTGAACTGCGCTGCATCGGCGCCACCACTCCCGAGGAGTTCAGCCGCAGCGTGGAGAAGGATCCGGCCCTCAACCGCCGCTTCCAGCAGGTGCTGATCAAGGAGCCGAGCATCGAGGAGAGCACCCTGATCCTGCGGGGCCTCAAGGAGCGCTACGAGCTGCACCACGGCGTGGCCATCGCCGATGGAGCCGTGGTGGCCGCCAGCCGCCTGGCCGATCGCTACATCGCCGACCGCTGCCTGCCCGATTCGGCCATCGACCTGATCGATGAGGCCGCCGCCCAGCTGAAGATGGAGGTCACCTCCAAGCCGCGGCTGGTGGAGGAGGCCGAGGGCGAGCTGCGCCGGGTGGAGCTGGCCCTGCTGGCGGCCGAGACGGCCCCCATGGCTGAGCGGGCCCAGCTGCAGGAGCAGCGCCGCCTCGCCGCCGAGCGGTTGCAGGAGCTGCAGCAGCGCTGGCAGGGCGAGCGCGACCAGCTGGCCGAGCTGCGCCAGCTGCTGGCCGATGACGAAGCCCTGCGCCAGGCCATCGCCGAGGCCGAGCGCGACGGCGATCTGGAGGAGGCCGCCCGGCTGCAGTACGACCAGCTGCATGGGGTGCAGCAGCGCCGCAGTGAGCTGGAGGCCCTGCTGCAGGCCGACCAGGCCAGTGGCCAGTCGCTGCTGCGCGAGCAGGTGGAGGCCGGCGACATCGCCGATGTGGTGGCCCGCTGGACCGGCATCCCCGTGCAGCGGCTGCTGGCCGGCGAGCGCCAGAAGCTGCTGGAGCTGGAGGCCCGCCTCGGTGAGCGGGTGATCGGCCAGCCCGAGGCGGTGGCGGCGGTGGCCGCGGCGATCCGCCGGGCCCGGGCCGGCATGAAGGATCCGCGCCGCCCCGTGGGCTCGTTCCTGTTCCTCGGCCCCACGGGCGTGGGCAAGACCGAGCTGGCCAAGGCCCTGGCCGCCTCCCTGTTCGACGAGGAGGAGGCCCTGGTGCGGCTCGACATGAGCGAGTTCATGGAGCGCAACGCCGTGGCGCGGCTGCTGGGGGCGCCCCCCGGCTACGTCGGCTACGAGGAGGGCGGCCAGCTCACCGAGGCGGTGCGGCGCCGGCCCTATGCCGTGCTGCTGCTCGATGAGGTGGAGAAGGCCCACCCGGATGTGTTCAACGTGCTGCTGCAGGTGCTCGACGACGGTCGGCTCACCGATTCCCAGGGCCGCACGGTCGACTTCCGCCACACCGTGGTGGTGATGACCAGCAACCTGGCCAGCCGCGCCATCCTCGACAGCGCCCGGGAGCAGGCGGGTGCCGGGGCGGAGGACGCCGGGGCCGAGGCCCGCGAGACGACCCTGGCCGCGGCGATCGAGCGGGCCCTGGCCAGCCACTTCCGGCCCGAGTTCCTCAACCGCATCGATGAGGTGATCCGCTTCCGGCCCCTGCAGCCGGCGGATCTGGAGCGGATCGTGCGGCTGCAGCTGGCCGAGCTGGCGCTGCTGCTGCGGGAGCAGGGCCTGGAGCTGGAGGTGGATCCGCCGGTGCTGCCGCTGCTGGCCCGCCAGGGCTACGAGCCGGAGTACGGCGCCCGGCCACTGCGGCGCCTGCTGCGCCGGGCGATCGAGAACCCGCTGGCCACCGAGCTGCTGGAGGAGCACTTCAGCGGCGCCCGCGGCGTGCGGGTCAGCGTCGCCGGCGAGGGCCGAGCGGGCTCCGGCGCCGACCGGCTGGCCTTCACCCCGATTCCCTGAGCGGCTGGGCTGCCCGATTCCCCGGTCGCATCAGCCCCGGAACGACGTCCGGTAGGGTGACTGTTTGCCGGTCCGCGCCGCCCCATCGCTGCGCGATCGCCTGGGGACCCCCGCTCCCCCAGCCGACCGACATCCCCAGAGCCCCCCGGACCCGACGGTGACATCCACTGATACGGCTGATACGGCGCCCGGCACCACGGCCCCCGGCAGCACCGAGCCCGGCAGCGATCCGGTGAGCCCCAGCGAGACGCCGAAGGCGGGCTTCGTGGCCACCAGCCTCGAGGAGCTGCGCAAGGTGGTCTGGCCCAGCCGCCAGCAGCTGTTCAGCGAATCCCTGGCGGTGATCCTGATGGTGACCCTCTCGGCCTTCGCCATCGCCGCCGTGGATCGCTTCTACAGCTGGGCCAACAGCCAGGTCTTCCGCTGAGCCGGGTCCGTCCGCCCCGCCGTTCCCTTCCCCTTCGTCCCCTTTCCCACCGCCCCCGCCTGTGTCCGACGTCGACCTGACCACCACCGATCTCGCCTCCGCCGACGCCGGGACCGTGCTGGATCTGGCCGGCGCCGCGGCCCCCGAGGCCGGTGAGGCCGCCCCCCGGGCCCAGGTGGCCCGCTGGTACGCCGTGCAGGTGGCCTCCAGCTGCGAGAAGAAGGTGAAGGCCACCCTCGAGCAGCGGGCCGTGACCCTGGGCGTGGACAACCGCATCCTTGAGATCGAGATCCCCCAGACCCCCGCCGTCAAGATCAAGAAGGACGGCAGCCGCCAGGGCACCGAGGAGAAGGTGTTCCCCGGCTACGTGCTGGTGCGGATGGTCCTCGACGAGGACACGATGATGGCCGTGCGCAGCACCCCCAACGTCATCAACTTCGTGGGCGCCGAGGATCGTCGCGCCACCGGCAAGGCCCGCGGCCACATCAAGCCCCGCCCCCTCAGCCGCCAGGAAGTCGACCGCATCTTCAAGCGCGCCGCCGAGAAGAAGCCCGTGGTCAAGGTGGATCTGGCCGAGGGCGATCAGATCCTGGTCACCGCCGGTCCGTTCAAGGACTTCCAGGGCGAGGTGATCGAGGTGTCGGGCGAGCGCAGCAAGCTCAAGGCCCTGCTCTCGATCTTCGGCCGGGAGACCCCGGTGGAACTCGAGTTCTCCCAGATCAGCAAGCAGAGCTGATCCCCGCGGCCGCCTCCCTGCGGAGGGCGGCCCCAGGTGATCCCCCGCCCGCGGGGGAACGCCGCACCGCCGTTGCCCTAGGTTCGGCGATCCGCAGAGCCCCCATTCGGGGCAACCCGTTCCGCAGCCCAGCCGATGGCCAAAAAAGTCGTAGCCGTGATCAAGCTGGCCCTCCAGGCCGGCAAAGCCAACCCCGCGCCGCCGGTGGGCCCCGCCCTCGGTCAGCACGGCGTCAACATCATGGCGTTCTGCAAGGAGTACAACGCCCGCACGCAGGAGAAGGCCGGGTACGTGATCCCGGTGGAGATCTCGGTCTTCGAAGACCGCAGCTTCACCTTCATCACCAAGACCCCGCCCGCCTCCGTGCTGATCTCCAAGGCAGCCGGCATTGAGAAGGGTGCCGCCACCTCCTCCAAGGGCGGCGTCGGCGCCATCAGCCGCGCCCAGCTCGAGGAGATCGCCAAGACCAAGCTGCCCGACCTCAACACCTCCAACCTTGAGGCGGCCCAGCGCATCATCGAAGGCACCGCCCGCAACATGGGCGTCGCCATCACCGACTGAGCCCCACCGGCTCCCGGCCATCCGCCGGGTCTGCCGCTGAGCTCCATCCCCGTCCACCCCACTGGGGGAGACCGACACCGGTCGCCCGCACCCCACTCCTGTCATGCCCAAAGTTTCCAAGCGCTTCAACGCCCTCACCAAGACGGTCGAAGACCGCACCTACGCCCCGCTGGAAGCGGTGGAACTGGTGAAGGCCAACGCCACCGCCAAGTTCGATGAGACCCTCGAGGCCCACGCGCGCCTCGGCATCGATCCCAAGTACACCGACCAGCAGCTGCGCACCACCGTGGCCCTGCCCCACGGCACCGGTCAGTCCATCCGCATCGCCGTGATCGCCCGCGGTGAGAAGGTGGCCGAGGCCAAGGCCGCCGGCGCCGACCTGGCCGGCGACGACGAGCTGGTGGAGACCATCGCCAAGGGCGAGATGGAGTTCGACCTGCTGATCGCCACGCCGGACATGATGCCCAAGGTGGCCAAGCTGGGCCGGGTGCTCGGCCCCCGCGGCCTGATGCCGAACCCCAAGGCCGGCACCGTGACCACCGACCTGGCCGGCGCCATCAACGAGTTCAAGGCCGGCAAACTCGAGTTCCGTGCCGACCGCACCGGCATCGTGCACGTGCGCTTCGGCAAGGCCAGCTTCGATGCCGCCAAGCTGCTCGACAACCTCAAGGCCCTGCAGGAGACCATCGACCGCAACAAGCCCAGCGGTGCCAAGGGTCGCTACTGGAAGAGCCTCTACATCACCTCCACCATGGGCCCCTCGGTGGAAGTGGATGTGGCTGCCCTGCAGGACATCAAGCAGGAGTCCTGAGCTCCGCCGGCCCTTCGTGCCGTGACCTCCTGGCCCCCGCTCCGGCGGGGGCTTTTTCGTGGCCTCTGCAGGCCGTGGTGTAGGTTGGCCAGCTGGCGAAAGCCAGAAGGGCACGCGCCCTACCCAAGACAGCAGGTCAGCTCTGGCAGCCGGTTCCACCGGATCGCCGGGTCGTAAAACCTGCCGAGGTGCACGCGACAGGTTTTGGCCCAGAAGGGGATCTCCCCCGGATGGTGCGGAACAGGCCGCAGCCCTCGAGTGCCCAGCGCACTGGGGCTGCGTACCCCGCTTGTTCCCCCGATCCGTTCCACTTCCTATGGGCCGCACGCTGGAGAGCAAGCAACAGATCGTCGAAGAGCTCAAGGGGCTCCTCGGTGAGGCCGAACTGGCGCTGGTCCTTGATTTCAAGGGCCTGTCCATCAAGGAGATGTCTGATCTGCGGACCCGTCTGCAGGCCAGCAACGGCGTGTGCAAGGTGACCAAAAACACCTTGATGCGCCGTGCCATTGATGGCAACGACGCCTGGTCGAATCTCGATTCCCTGCTCACTGGCACCAACGCCTTCGTCCTGGTCAAGGGCGATGTCGGCGCTGCCGTGAAGGCCGTCCAGTCCTTCCAGAAGGACACGAAGAAGTCTGAGGTGAAGGGAGGTCTTTTCGAAGGCCAACTCCTCTCCCAGGCCGACATCAAGGCCATCGGGGACCTGCCCTCCAAGGAGGTGCTGCTGGCTCAGATCGCCGGTGCGATCAACGCCGTGGCCACCAAGGTTGCCGTGGGCATCAACGAGATTCCCTCCGGTCTTGCCCGGGCGCTCAAGCAGCACGCCGATGGCGAAGGCAGCGCCAACTGAGGCCTGCCCCATCCGTCGAGCCGCCCGAGCTCAACCGATCACTGTCCATACAGATCTGTTGCTGATTCCCAACCATGTCCGCTACCACTGACCAGATCCTCGAGCAGCTGAAGACCCTCTCCCTGCTGGAAGCTTCCGAGCTCGTCAAGCAGATCGAAGAGGCCTTCGGTGTGTCCGCCGCCGCCTCCGCTGGCGTCGTGATGGCCGCTGCTCCCGCCGCTGCCGCCGAGGCCGCTGAGGAGAAGACCGAATTCGACGCCATCCTCGATGGTTTCGATGCCGCCGCCAAGATCAAGGTGCTGAAGGCCGTCCGCGAGGCCACCGGCCTGGGTCTGGGCGAAGCCAAGGCCCTGGTGGAAGGTGCCCCCACCCCCATCAAGGAAGGCATCTCCAAGGCCGACGCCGAAGCCATCAAGAAGTCCGTGGAAGAGGCCGGCGGCAAGGTCACCATCAAGTGATCGCCGCGGAGCGCCGCCGGCCCCCAGGGCCTGGTGGCGCTCCCGCTCCTTCCGGACCTTGGTCCCACCGCAGCCGGCCCCCTGGGGCCGGCTTTTTGCTGCCGGGGGACCGGGGACCAGGGCCGCGGCGCCCCAGTCCGCTGGGCCGGCTGGTGGGGCCATGGATCCCCCACCTCCCTCACCGCCGCTCCGCTGGCAGGGTTCCGCTGGCAAGGTTGCACAAAAAAAAGCCCCGCCGAAGGCAGGGCTCTGAGCCGGAACGCTTCTGGGAGTCTGTCCTCGTTTCGACCCCGGAAGTGGGTTCCGCACTCCTCACACGCTGAGACCATAACCCGGGCTGCAGGGAGGGGGAAGGGGGAGGAGGGCCGCTGCCTGAACTGTCCTGGGTGGCTGGCCTGCTGGGGTGGCCGGCGCCGCCCCGGCCCCTCACTCCCGGAAGGGAATTACCTGCAGCGGCACGGGACCGCTGGCCAGGGCCGTCTCCGTGAAGCCGCTGCCGGCCTCGCCCGGCAGGCCAGGGGCCGTGGCGGGCCCGAGGCTCGCCCGGTGGCTGGTCTCGAAGCGGCCATCGCCGCGTTGGCCCTCACGGCCGCCGCTGGCGGCGATCAGCTGGGCCAGGGGCGTGGCGTTGGCGAAGTAGACGTGGTTCAGGGTCCGGCTGCCGTAGACGCGCCGCTGCAGCTCCCAGCCGGGCTCCAGCGTCAGGCCCACGAAGCCGTCACGGTCGCGCTGGTTCACGGTTCCCCGGCCCACCAGCAGCTCGGTGGGGTTCTCCGGCGTCATGGCCAGCAGCTGCAGGGTGGTGCCCCGCTGGCTGAGCCGTAGCCGGTAGCCGCTGCCCAGATCCTG
The DNA here is from genome assembly GCF_943369875.1 of Vulcanococcus limneticus LL. GTDB lineage: Bacteria > Cyanobacteriota > Cyanobacteriia > PCC-6307 > Cyanobiaceae > Vulcanococcus > Vulcanococcus limneticus_A. The sequence continues at coordinate 29,980 of NZ_CALROT020000006.1, read as the reverse complement.
CTGGCCGACCCGTACGGAATAGCCGTTGCTGTCCAGGTAGCGGCTGCAGATGCCCGTGTAGTCGAAGCGGTTCAGGGCCGGATCGATCAGGCCGTCGGCCCGGGGTTCCCAGCAGCGCGGCGTGGCGGTGATCTGCTCCAGCACCAGCAGGTTCCAGTCGCTGCGGCCCACGGGCCTGGCCAGCACCGCGAAGCGGGAGTTGTCGAGCGGGCGGCTGTCGAACAGGACGGCGGCCACGCCCCGATCCTGGAGCGTCAGGGTGGCGCCGGCGGCCAGGGCCGAGAGCCCGAGCCACGGGAGGTAGGTTCGCTGCATGGGTCAGGCTCCTGGGCGTCTCATTGTCAACGGTTTGTACCGGATTTCGGATGGGCAGCCCAGTGGCCACTGACCAGTCCGCCGCGCCGGTCCAGGCCCCGCGGGTGCTGGCGGCCGCCTGTGACGGCGCCTGCAGTGGCAATCCCGGCCCCGGCGGCTGGGGCTGCCTGCTGCGCTTCGAGGACGGCACGGTGCAGGAGTTCGGCGGTGCCGACCCGGCCACCACCAACAACCGCATGGAGCTCACCGCCGCCCTGACGCTGCTGCACAAGCTCAGGGAGCTGCCGCTGCACCCCGACCTGGCGATCCGCACCGACAGCAAGTATCTGATCGACGGCTTCAGCAAGTGGATGCCGGGCTGGAAGCGCAAGGGCTGGCGCACGGCCTCCGGCGGCCCCGTGCTCAACCGCGACCTCTGGGAGGCGCTGGATGCGGCCCGCCTGCCGGCGCTGCCCTTCCGCTACGTGAAGGGCCACAGCGGCGACCCCGACAACGACCGCTGCGATGCCATCGCGGTGGCCTTCTCCAAGGGCGGTCGGCCGGCCCTGGCGGAGGGGGTGCCCGGGGGGCAGCGCCCCGCCGCCCGGCGCACGCGGACCAGCCTGGCCGGCGCCGCCACGGCTGAGGCCAGCCCCAAGGCCAAGACCAGCCCTGCCGCAGCCTTACCGGAAGAGGCGGAGTCCGCCCCGCCGGCCCTGCAGCAGCTGCTGACCCGCCTGGAGCTGGCGGACCGGCTGGCGGCTGGCGGCTACGGGCTCAGCCTGGTGGAACTGGCCCAGCTGGTGGAGATGCCGCTGCGCACCCTGGAGTCGCGCCAGGGTCCCTGGCCCTGGCGCGACTGGCGGGTGCTGCCCGCCGGCGAGGGCCGCTGGCGCCTGGAGCGCGAGGCGGCAGGATCGGGGCACGCGACCCGCGAGGACCAGGCCCATGGCTGAGGGCACCGGCAGCCTCTACCGCCGCTTCGTGGGCCCCCTGCTGGCGCAGGACGAGGGCGCCGATGCCGAGCAGCTCAGCCAGCTGACCCTGACGCTGCTGGGCCAGGCCTCGCTGCGGCGCGGCTGGCCGCTGGTGGCCGGCAGCCTGGCGGGCCTCGGCGCCGAGCTGCAGCGGCGCGATCTGCGCCTGGAGCAGACCCTGTTCGGCTGCCGCTTCCCCAACCCAGTGGGGCTGGCGGCGGGTTTCGACAAGAACGCCGTGGCTGCCGGCATCTGGCACCTGTTCGGCTTCGGCTTCGCCGAGCTGGGCACGGTCACCTGGCACGCCCAGCCCGGCAACCCCCGCCCCCGCCTGTTCCGCCTGGCGGCCGAGCGGGCGGCCCTCAACCGCATGGGCTTCAACAACGGCGGCGCCGTGGCGGCCCGCCGCACCCTGGAGCGCCAGGGGCTGCCGCCGGCGGGCCAGCGGCCGGCGGTGCTGGGCCTCAACCTGGGCAAGTCGAAGGTCACGCCGCTGGAGCTCGCCGCCGACGACTACGCCTCCTCCCTGGAGCTGCTGGCGCCCCTGGCGGACTACGCCGTGATCAACGTGAGTTCGCCGAACACGCCGGGGCTGCGGGAGCTGCAGGACGAGACCCAGCTGCGGCGCCTGGTGGAGCGGCTGCGCCGCCTGCCGGCCTGCCCGCCGCTGCTGGTGAAGATCGCACCGGATCTGGAGGACGACGCCATCGACACCATCGCCCGCCTCGCCTACGAGGAGGGGCTGGCCGGCGTGATCGCCGTGAACACCAGTCTCAACCGCCTGGGCCTGGAGGGCCGGCGCCTCGCCCAGACCGGGCGCACCCTGGCGGAGGAGGCCGGTGGGCTGAGTGGGGCGCCGCTGCGGGCCAGGGCCCTGGAGGTGATCCGCCGCCTGCGGGCCACCGCCGGCCCTTCCCTGCCCCTGATCGGCGTGGGCGGCATCGATTCGCCCGAGACGGCCTGGGAGCGGATCGTGGCTGGCGCCTCGCTGGTGCAGCTCTACACCGGCTGGATCTATCAGGGCCCTGAGCTGGTGCCGGCGATCCTGGAGGGCCTGCTGGGCCAGCTCGATCAGCACGGCTTCCGCAGCATCGGCGAGGCGGTGGGCAGCGGCGCGCCTTGGCGCTGAGCGGCTGGGACCGATACCCTGCGTCCACTTGTGTGGGGTGAGGTCTTGGTCCTCTCCGGAGTCCAGGAGCAGTTGCAGGATCGGCTGGCCCCCTTGAGGTCGTGGCTGTTCCCCTCGAGGGCCTTTCTGGAGCTGGAGGACCGCTCGATCACCCTGCTGGCCGGCCAGCGCAGCGGCGGCAGCTTCCAGGCGGAGGTGCTGGAGCGGGTGCCGCTGCCGGCCGGCCTGTGTGATCGGGGCGAGCCGCTGCGCCAGGAGGCGGTGGGGGATTTCATCGGCGACCTGCTGATCGAGCGCGGCCTCAACGGGGCCCACGTCCGGGCCTGCCTGCCGGCGGTCGCGAGCCAGTGGAAGCTGGTGCAGTGGCCTGGCGGGGCGTGGCCGGCGGATCCTGAGGAGGTGCTGATCCGCCGGGGGGCCGATTCGGGCTTCAGCTTCCCGATCAAGGCGGCCTACACCCGTGAGATCCCGCTCGACATCAACCTCACTGGCGGAACCCCCACCTCCCTGGTGGTGGCGGTGCGCCAGTCGCTGCTGGAGGCCTGGATCGAGACGCTCGCCATCGCCGGGGTGGCGTTGGATGGGGTGGAGGCGGCCCAGGTCTGTGGGCTGCGGGCCCTGGAGCCGCTGCTGCGGCAGGCGCCGGCCAGCCAGATGCTGGCGGTGCTCAGCCTGCAGGCCGAGGCCAGTCGGCTGCTGCTGGTGCGCCGCGGTCTCCCGCTCTACGAGCAGGCCTATCCGGCCGATGATGGTCTGGCTGATCTGGCCGAGCAGGTGCGCCGCTGCATCGACTTCAATCTCCAGCAGGATTCCTCCGCCACCAGCGTGCGTCTGCTCCTGCATGGGGCCAAGGCCACGGGTGCCGTGGCTGAGCAGCTGGGCGGCCTGCTGCCCTGGTCGGTGGAACTTCTGGACCCGGTGGCAGAGGGCTGGCTGCGTCTGCCGCCGGATCTCGAGCCGGATGATCCCGTCGCACCGGCCGGCGTGGAGCTGCTGCGGATCACCGGTCTGGCCCTGGCGGAGGCGGCGCGATGAGTAGCACCTTCAAGCTGGATCAGCTCGACCTGCTGCGCCAGCGGCGTCTGGAACTGGGGCTGCCCGCCGAGGCCCCGGGCCTGGTGGATGCCCGCCAGCTCGTGCTGGCGGGTGGCGTGATCGGTCTCGCGGTGGCGGCCTCCGCCGCGGGGGTGTGGCTGGTGCTGCAGGCCCGCCAGGCGTATGTGGAGGGCAAGATCCGCGAGCTCGGCTCGGTGCCCGCTCAAGTGAAGGAACTGGAGCAGCGGGTTCAGGGCGCCCAGGCCCAGCTCAAGCAGATCAGCACCAGCAACGAGGGCCTGGCCAAGGGGCTGGTGGCCGTGTCGTCGGGCTCTGCTCTCGTCACCCAGCTCTCGGAAATCACCCCCGAGGGGGTGCAGCTCAGTGAGGCCACGGTGGCGGGCTCGACCTCGGATCAGACCCTGACCCTGAAGGGCAATGCCGCCGAGCCCGAGTCCTTCCGTCGCATTAACGCCATGGAGTTGCTGCTGGCCTATTCGCCCCTGTTCAAACCCGATGGCGTCAAGCTTGTGAAGGCCACCCGTGAGGCCGCGCCAGCGGTGACCGATCCGAAGGCCCCGCCGCCGATCCCCCCGGTGACCTTTGATCTGACATCCCGCTTCAGCAGCCTGCCGGCGGCGGCCCAGCTGCGGGAACTGAAGCGCCTGGGGGCCGATGGGATGGCCCGACGCCTGGAGACTCTGCAGAAGGAGGGACTGCTGCGATGACGAACCTGCAAGCCGGCGACGGAACGGCTGGGATCCAGGGTGTCTTCACCCGCGAGCGGGTGCTGATCGGTGCCCCGATCGTGCTGGGCGGCGTGGTGGCCCTGGGTGTGCTGGGGCTGGTGGCCTGGCCGGCATGGCAGAAGCTGCAGCAGTCGAATCAGCAGTGGGAATCCCTCAAGGCCCAGGCCGCGACGCTGCCCCTGTTGCGGCGCCAGCTGGAGCAGACGGAGCAGGCGCAGGCCAAGGCGCAGCTGACCCAGGCCCGCATCCTGGGCGTGATCGCCGGCAGCGGCGACATCTCTACCTTCATGGCCCAGCTGGGGGAAGAGGCGATCCGCAGCGGGGTGCAGCTGGGCAGCTATGAGCCGGTTGAGGCGGTGGCTCCTGCTGCCGCGGCACCGGCTGCGCCCCCGCCCGCTGGAGCCGCCAAGGGGGCGCCGGCGGCGGCTGCCCCTGAGGATCCGCTCTGCCCCAGGTCGCTCAAACTCAAGCCGACGTCCCGGTTGATCAGCGCCAAGGGGCCCACGCCGCGGCTGCTCGATTTCCTGCGCCGCATGGAGCGGCTCCGGTTGCTGGTGGTGCAGCGAGACCTCAGCCTGAAGCGGACGGCGACAGCGCCGGCCAAGCCTGGGGCGCCGCTGCCACCAAGCAGCACGGACCTGAAGCTGAATCTGACCCTCTGTTCCAAGGACGCCGCCGCCTCCTTAGCGGCAGCCGTGCCTCCGGCTCCCGCCGCCCCAGCGGCCCAGCCCTGAAACAGCTGGCAAAGCGGGTCCGCTGGCCTGGTTTCCGCTGGACTGCAGCGATACCATCCGCCCACATCCAATCGGTCTGTTGCGTGGTGGGAGCTCGAGGTCGTCAGCGCATGATCGGTGGCCTGGTGGCCGCCGCTGTTCCGGCGCTTCAGGTCTTGGCCAGCATCCCTCCAGGCGCTGCCGCCCCTCGGACTGCGGTGCCGATGCCCGGATCCTCGGCAGCTCCCCCGGCTTCGCCCACGGGCGTCCAGTCGATCCCCGTCCAGCCGAGCACGGCGGTGCCCGCCAGCACGGGCCCGATGGCCCTGCGGCTGCGCCGTCTGCCCGATGCCGTTGAGGTGGTGATCGAAGGCACCGGCCCCGCTCCGGTGCTGCAGCAGGCCGCCCAAGGCAACGGCTGGCGGGGTCAGCTGCTGACGGCCCAGCCCTCCGGACTGCGGTTCGGGCCCCAGCGGCTGGCCCTGCCGGAGGCGGGTCTGCAGTCGGTGGCCCTGCAGGGATCCGGTAGCAGCTTTCAGATCGAGGTCACCCCCTTGGCCGGGGCTCCCCTGGCCCGACCGGTGGTGAGTGCGGATGGGAGCAACCTGGTGATCACCTTCCCCACGGCCTCCCAGGTGCTGCCCCAGTCCGCACGGTTTGACGTGCGGACGCCGGGGCGGGTGCCCCAGCCCACCTATGCGCCGCCGCTGCAGCCCCGGGCCGTGGCACCACCGCTTGGGGATATGGCGGTGGGCAGCATGGTGCTGCGCAACCGCAGCTTCATCAATGTCAGCGGCCCGGCCGTGTCGATGACGATGCGCAATGCGCCGGCGAAGGATGTGCTGATGGCCCTGGCTCAGATGGGCGGCTATGGCTTTGTCTACGTGGAGGCCGAGGGGCAAGGGGCGGCGACAACTCCATCGGCGGGGAGTAAGCCGGTTTCGATCACGTTCCGGGGTGAGAGCTATGCTAGGGCCTTCAACTCCGTTCTGCTGGCTTCCGGTCTTCAGGGCAAGATCGAGGGCAACATGATCTTTGCCGGGCCTGGGGTGCTTGGTAAGACGTTCGGGCCTCAGCTCTCCAAGATCTATCGCCTCAATCAGGCCTCGGCGGCCTCGGCGGCGGATTATCTGGCCAGCCTTGGGGCTTCGATCACCAAAGTTTCCGTTATCACGAACTCGGTAACCCAGGGCCAAGCGCAGGCCAACCAAGTGGCGGGTGCGGCTCAATCTGCGCAGACGCAAACCCAGAGCATCACCACAACGGAAACCTATGGATCGGGGAGTGGTCCTTTGAAAGGCCTTAGTGGCACGACGGACTCCCGACTGCAGACGATCACGCTGGTCGGTGAAGCTCCGCTCGTGGCTGTCGCGGAAAACTATCTGCGCCAACTTGATCTGCGGCAGAGGCAGGTTGCCTTGTCTGTGAAGATCCTGGATGTGAGCCTGGATAACGATGCTGTTGTCAATAACAGCTTTGCCTTCCGCTACGGCAATAACTTTATTGTCAATGACAATGGCCAGTTGCTGGCTGCCTTTGGGAGGAATTTGCCGCCGAGCGCTGACGACGTCAGGTTTGGATCCCCGGAGAACGTGACTTCAAGCTCGACCACTAACTCTGCTTCTGGCTCGAGTTCTGGCTCGGGCTTCTCCTCGAGTGCCAGTCAATCGGCTAGCCAGGGTCAGACATCCTCCTCAAGCAGGTCAGTGATCAATACGGATATTTCCTCCAATCAGCTTACGGATACTCAGATCCGTACGCTGAACTCAACGCTTGCTCAGACTGGCCTGACCCTGGAGCGTGCGTTCAGCCCCTTGCTGGGCCGTGAGGGGTTTGCCGTGGTGCCAATTAGCACATCGGCTTCGGGTACGAACTTTGCTGCAACTGATCAGATCTCTCGGATTCTCAGTTCTACCCTTGGGCGCAGTGTCAATTTGGCGTCTTCGTCATCAGCCACCGGTAGTTCATCTAGTGGTACCACTGGCAACAGCAACAACTCGGGTAGTCGTACGGGTGGGTCAAGCTCATCCAATTCGACTGGTACAGCCCGTGATGGCTTCAGAAGAGAGAACGCCGGGATGCTCTATCCGAAGGACAACTTCTTCGACTTTGTCCAGGCTGTTATCACGTCCAGTTCGACCAAGGTTTTGGCTAGCCCCACGCTGATTCTGAGTGAAAATCAGGACGAGATCAAAGGCGGCGTGGAGGCGTCGGCCCAGCTCTCATCCGGGGGCTCCTCTTCTGGCAGTTCCTCCGGTTTCGGTGGAGCAACAATCGGCCGGCCGCGCGCCAACGAATCGTTCGTGACCGTGGGTCAGCAAGTGACGACCAGTTATAATGTTGTTCAAGGTGCTAATAATACTGGCAACACCTGCGAGCCCGAGTTCAGCATCGCTGGCCTCACTTTCGGGGCGAGAGTTGCGAAAATCGATGATAATGGTTTCGTCACCTTCACCCTGTCGCCGCAGATCACTGCCGCCGTGGATAAGGAGTTCCTGCCTGGCTGCGGTTTTTACGATATTCTCTCGGTTCGCCGGTTGGATACGGGTAGCGCGCGGGTCAGAGACGGGCAGACCTTGATCCTCACCGGTGTGATTTCTGACGCTGACCAACAGCTCATTAGCAAGTGGCCCATACTTGGTGATCTTCCCCTGATCGGGCAGTTCTTCCGCAGTTCGAGCGGAACCCGGAACAAGCGGGAGCTGGTGATCATGGTCACGCCCCGCATCATTGATGATTCCAATGGTGGCACCTATGGCTATGGCTACCAGCCCAGCACCCGTGAGGCCCGTCAGTTTGTCTCGTCGCCTAGTCAGGGCGCTGGCCTGTACTGAGGCCCTGAGACCTGAGCGCCCCTTCCCTATCGGAAGGGGCGCTCAGGTCTCAGGGCCTCAGGAGGGCTTCAAAGGCCTCCCAGGAGCTTGAGGGCAATGGGCGCCAGGGCCTGGAACGCTGACATCGCCCCCTGGGCCAGTTGTGTGCCGAACCCATTGCCACCTTTGGAACCATCGGGATTGGTGGCGACTGTTTTTGCAGCATTCTGGAGCTGTTTGGCCTTGGCCTCATCCCCAGACTGTTCGTACAGAGCGGCTGCATAGGTGAAGTCCTGCGCGGCGAGCTGGGTTTTGCCCTGCTCGGCTCGCGAGATACCCCGGGCTGTCCAGCTGATGGCGGCTTCCGGGATCTTGCGGATCGCTTCGCCGAAGAAGGTCTCCGCTTCCGCGTAGCGCCCCTGGGAGGCGGCCGTAACGCCCGCATTGTGGAGATCGGGGTATGACTGCTTGGAGGCGTCAATTCCGGTGGCCCCTTGCCAGTGGCTCTGGGCCAGGCTGTTCTCATCCAGCTGCGCACCGCTGAGGTCGGTGTTGCGCAGATCGGTGCCGGCCAGCACGGCGCCCTGCAGATTGGCGCCCCGCAGGGAGGCTCCCTGCAGGCTGGTGTAGCTGAGATCGGCCCCCTGGAGATTGGCCCCTTCCAGGCGGGCCCCGCTCAGATTGGCCCGTTGCAGCTGCGCCTTGCGCAGATCCGCGTCCCTGAGGTCGGCCCGCACCAGATCGGAATCCTGCAGCTTGCAGCCCTGGCACCGCTTGGTGTCCAGCAGCTGGATCAGGGCGTTGGGTTCAGCTGCCAAGCCGGCCGCCGGCAGGGCTCCGATGGCGGCCGCCAGGCTGAGCGGCCAGAGGCTTCTGCGCACGGTCATGGGTGCTGCTACGGATTGGATTGTTTTATCGCTCCTGGGCTGAGCTGTCGCAGGGCCCGGACCAGATTGCGATCCGCTGCACCCAGGGAGCGAGGTGGCGTGGGTGGTCGGGACGTTGGCGCGAACCGCAGCTCCTGATAGCGCTGTGCCAGCGCCGTGAGGGCTTCAGCGAGTTCGGGAACCTGGAGGCTGCAGCGCCTGAAGAAGGCCTCGAGGCTCTCGCCCGGCTCCGGCGCCAGTCCCAGCCGTCCCAGCCGGGCCAGGCTGCGTTCCAGCTGCCGCCGCAGGCCATCGCGGCGGTCGCCCTGATCCCGCCGGCTCAGCAGCAGCACCGCCGGCACCAGCGCCACCGCCAGCCCCCCCAGCAGCACCGCCCCCTGCCACTGCCGCCAGCGGCCGAGCCAGCGGTCCATCAGGCCGTTCTGGGAGCGCCCGTCGAACTGCAGCACCCAGCGGGTCCAGGCCAGGTCCAGGCGGGTCCAGCCCTGCTCCAGCTGGCGCAACCAGGGGAGGGTCTGACCCAGCCGGCGCAGGTCGTCCAGCTGCCCGGCCAGGCCGCCCTGGACCCCCGCCGCGATGCGATTCGGCGCCACCCAGCTGGTGGGATCCACCGCCACCCAGCCCTGACCCTCCAGCCACACTTCGCTCCAGGCGTGGGCGTCCCGCTGGCGCACGTCCAGGTAGCCGCTGGTGCCGCCCGCATCGCCGACCCACTCCCCGCCCTGGTAGCCCAGCACCACCCGCGCCGGCAGGCCCGCCGCCCGCATCAGGGCCGTGAAGCTGCCGGCGTAGTGCTCGCAGAAGCCGGCCCGGCTCTCGAACAGGAAGGCATCGAGCGGGGCCTGCTGCGGCAGCCGCCCGGGCTGGAGCGTGTAGCGGAAGGAGCCGCCCTGGAAGAAGCGGGCGGCGGCCTCCAGGCGTCCCGCTGGCGGGAGCGTGCGGCCCCACTGTTCCGCCAGCTGCTCCAGCCGCGGGTTGCTGCCGCGGGGCAGCCGCAGCTCCTGGGGCAGGGGCGGCCGCGTGCGCCAGGCGCTGGGGCCGGTGGCGCGCCCCAGCGTGTAGCGCCGCCGCTCCCCGCCGGGGCCCGGCCCGATCAGCTCCCCCGCTTCGCCGGTGCGGATCCCGGGTGTCAGCGGGAGGCCCGCACCGCTCCAGGGCAGCTGGGGCACGGGCGAGGGTTCCACCACCCACAGCTGCCAGGGGGCGCCCTGGGCCGGTGGGGGCGGGGCCGGCTGGCGCAGGTCCGGCGTCGCCAGGCTGCTCCAGCGGCGCCCGTCGAAGCGATCCAGCACCAGCACCCGCCAGTAGCGCTGCGCCGGTGGGGGGATCGAGCCGCTGAGGGGGCTGACCCGCAGCGCCGGCGAGGGGTCCTGCACCAGGCTGGCGATCGAGCCGGGGTCCAGCTGGTCGCTGAGGCCGGTGCGGCCGGCCGTGGCGCCGGGCAGGCTCCAGAGCGGGCCGAGGCGCGGCAGCAGCAGGAACAGCAGCACCAGCAGCGGCAGGGCCGCCACTGCCAGCAGCAGGCTGCGGCTCAGGAGCTGGCGCAGCGACGTGCGCCCGCCCGCCTCCTGGCTGAGCAGGGCCCCCAGCACCACCAGGGCAGTGACGGCCTGCAGCAGGCTCGGCCCCAGCTCCGGATTCATCACCGCCAGCACCCCCACGGCGATCAGTTCCGCCAGGGCTGCCCGGCGCAGGTCCGGCGGGCGGCGGCTCTCCCGCAGCTTCAGGCCCGCCAGCCCCACCAGGGCCACCGCCCCCCAGAACAGGATCTGGCTGCGGTCGGTGAGGGCCAGCTGCAGGGCCAGCAGGCCCAGGGCCAGACCGTGGAGCAGCAGGCTCCTGCGGGCGAGGGGGCTGGCCATCAGCGGGGGCTCCCGCTCCCGTCCGGCCCTGGGGCCAGGGCCAGGACCTCCAGGCAGTGCTGCAGCTGCGCCGCCCCGGAGGCCGGTGGGATGACCAGCGGCTCGCCGCCGCGCCGCTCCAGCACCACGCCGAATGCCTCGCCCGCCGCCGCCAGCCGGCAGAGCCGGTCGCTGAGGTGCTCCAGGGCCTGCTCCCAGGGCACGGCTGGATCGGGGGCGAGCAGCAGGGCGCCGGGTTTCGGGTCGCTGAAACGCTTGCTGAGCCGGGTGCCGCTGCGGGCCAGCTGCTTCCAGGCCAGCCGGGTGGGGCCCTCCTCGGGGCGGTGGGGGCCCAGTTCGCGCCACTCCTCGCTGCCCTGGAGCTCCTCCAGGCCGCCGCCGCTGCCCTCGAGGTCGCCCTCGGCCGCCGCCAGGGTGGCCACCGGTCCCGGCCGCCGCGCCGGATAGATCAGCTGGGGTGTCTCGGGTTCCCAGAGCGTCCAGCAGACGAACAGCCCCAGCGGCGCCGTGGCCTCCAGCCGCAGCCGACCGGGGCGCTGCAGGCCGCGGCCGGTCGGCTGCCAGGGCACGGCCAGGGCCTGGCGGCCGGCCTGCAGGCTGCCGCTCCACGGGCTGGCCTCACCTCGGAAGCGGGCCCGCAGCTGCAGGCGCTCCTGGTGGCTGCTGGCCAGCAGCGGATAGGGGAGCCGCTCGCCGGCGAAGCCCGGTTCCGGCGTGCCACAGCGCAGCTCCAGCCCCTGCAGGTTGAACTGGGTGAGGTAGGGGGCCAGCAGGAACAGGCCCACGCCGCCGTAGGCGAGGAGCAGGGCACCGTTGCTGCCGCCGTTGATGGCCAGCAGGTAGAGCACGCCGCAGCACAGCAGCCAGAGCCAGCCGAAGCCCGTGGGCAGGATGTAGAGGTTGCGCAGGCCCAGTTGCAGTTCGGCGCTGCGGCGTGGGCGGATCACGCGGTCGGGGAAGGGATCGCGGGGCAGCCCCGGCGCGCCTGCGGCGGCGGAGGCATTCGTTCGCGCAGCGCGGCGCCCTGGGCCGGGCTCAGCGGATTGCATCCACGCTCTCCAGCAGCCGGCGGCTGTGGCCGCCGGCCTCGGCCAGGGGATGGCCGCCATCAAGACGGTGCTCGGCCACCGCCGGGAACACGGCGATCACGTCGGCCGGCGTCACGTAGGGGCGCCCCTCGATCAGCGACCAGGCCCGGGCCGCCTGCAGCAGCGCCAGCCCCGCCCGCGGCGAGAGGGGGGCGCCAGCCGCGCCGGCCCCGCGGCTGGCGGCGAGCAGATCCAGCACGTAGTCGATCAGGGCCGGCTCGCAGTGCTGCCGGCTGGCCTGCTGCTGCAGGTCCAGCAGCGCGGCGGGCTGGAGCAGGGCCCCCAGCTGCTCCAGGCCCTGGCCGCGGCCCGCCAGCAGCGACGCCTCCGCCTCGCGGCTGGGGAAGCCCAGGCTGAGGCGCATCAGGAAGCGGTCCAGCTGGGATTCCGGCAGGGGGGAGGTGCCGCCCTGGTCGAGGCCGTTCTGGGTGGCGATCACGCAGAAGGGCTGCGGCAGCGGGTGGGTCACGCCGTCCACGCTGACGCGCCCGGCCGCCATCGCCTCCAGCAGGGCGCTCTGGGTGCGGGGGCTGGCCCGGTTGATCTCGTCCGCCAGCAGCACCTGGGTGAACAGCGGGCCCGGCTCGAAGCGGAAGGCGCCCTGGGTCTGGTCGAAGATCCGCAGCCCGGTGAGGTCCGCCGGCAGCAGGTCGCTGGTGAAGTGCACCCGCTGGAAGGCGAGCCCGAAGCTGCGGGCCAGGGCCTCGGCCAGGGTGGTCTTGCCCATGCCGGGCAGGTCTTCGATCAGCAGATGGCCGCCGGCCACCAGGCAGGTGACGGCCAGCTGCACCTGGCTGGGCTTGCCCAGCAGCACCCCGTCGATCGCCGCGAGCACCGTTGCGAGGGGGCGGGATCCCATGGGCGGGCGCGGGGCTGGCGGTGGGCCGTCAGGCTAGGCAGAGTCTGCGCCTGCCCCGTGAGCGCCTCCGGTCCCGCCAGCCCCGAGATCCACGGCGGCAACCTGGAGGCCGCGGCCCGCCGGCTGGGTTGCCGCCCGGGCGAGCTGCTGGATGCCAGCGCCTCGCTGGTGCCGTTCGCGCCCCCGTGGCGCCTGCGCCGGGCCCTGGGCCTCGCCCTGGCCCCCGCCGCCCTGCGCCCCTACCCCGACCGCGGCTACGCCGGCCTGCGGGCGGCGATCGCGGCCCTGCACGGCCTCGATCCGGCCTGGGTGCTGCCCGGCAACGGCGCCGCCGAGCTGTTCACCTGGGCGGCCCGCGATGCCGCCGCCGCGGGCGTGAGCCTGCTGCCCGCCCCCGGCTTCGCCGACTACCGGCGCGCCCTGGCCTGCTGGGGCGGTCAGGCCCGCAGCCTGGCCCTGCCGCTGGCCTGGCAGGGGGCGGGACCGCTGCCGTGGCCCTTGGACGCTGAGCTGGCGCCCGGCCTGGCCCCCGGGGCGGCGGAGCGCCCTTCCGCCGTCGCCGATCGGCCAGAGGCCTCCGTCCTCTGGATCACCAACCCCCACAACCCCACCGGCCAGCTCTGGAGCCGCGCCAGCCTCGAACCGCTGCTGGCCCGCCATGCCCTAGTGATCTGCGACGAGGCCTTCCTGTCCCTGGTGCCGGGTGGCGAGGCCCAGTCGCTGCGGCCGCTGCTGGAGCGCCATTCCAACCTGGTGGTGATCCGCAGCCTCACCAAGCTGTTCGCCATCGCCGGCCTGCGGCTCGGCTACGCCCTGGCGGCGCCCGAGCGCCTGGCCCGCTGGAGCGGCTGGCGCGATCCCTGGCCCGTGAACAGCCTGGCCGCCGCCGCCGGCGAGGCCCTGCTGGCCGACCGGCGCGGCTACGCCCGCTGGTGCGGGCGGGTGCAGGGCTGGGTGGCGCGGGAGGGGGCCTGGCTGGCGGAGCGGATCGGCGCGCTGGAGGGGCTGGTGCCGCTGCCCTCCGCCGCCAACTTCCTGCTGGTGCGGGGTGAATGCCAGGGCCGGCCCGTGGACCTGGAACCGCTGCGGCTGGCCCTGGAGCGCCAGCACCGCATCCTGCTGCGCGACTGCCGCTCCTTCGAGGGCCTCGATGCCAGCTGGCTGCGCATCGGCCTGCAGGATCGCCGTGGCAACCGGCGCCTGCTGCGGGCCCTCAGGCGGGAGCTGGACCGCTGAGCTCCTGCAGCAGCAGGGCGAGCCGCTGGTCGGCGTCGCGCACCGCCAGCCGCCCCATGCCGGCCTGGAGTTTCAGCAGCGGATCCACGGCCGGCTCGGCGCCCCGAAGCCGCGGCCCCAGCAGCCGCCACACGGCCCGCTCCAGATCCGGCTGCTCCGGCGGGTGCTGCCACACGATCACGGCGGCACCCACGGCCGCGGCGGCCCCGGCATTGGCGTCCTGGTGGCGGTCGGCGGCCTGGGGGAAGGGCACCAGGATCGCCGGGGCACCGCTCACCGCCAGTTCGCTGAGGCTGCCGGCGCCGGCCCGGCTGATCACCAGATCGGCGTGCTGCAGCAGGCCTGCCATGGCGTCGCTGAAGGGGCGCTCCACGTAGGCCGGGTGGCGCAGCAGGCCCGTCTCGGGATCGCTGCTGCCGCTCAGGTGCACCACCCGGCAGCCGGCCGCCAGCAGCCGCGGTAGCAGCGGCCGCACCATGCGGTTGAGGCCCACCGCCCCCTGGCTGCCGCCCATCACCAGCAGCAGCGGGCCCGGGCCCGTTGGCACCCACTCCGGCAGGGCCGCCGGCCGCAGGAACTCCTGGCGCACGGGCGTGCCGGTGAGCAGCGGACGGCAGTGGGGCAAGCGCTCGGCGGCCTGGGGCAGGCCCACCGCCACGCGGCTGCAGAGGCGCCCCAGCAGGCGGGTCACCCGGCCCGGCACGCCGTTGGACTCGTGCAGCACCACCGGCACGCCGCACCAGCGGGCCGCCAGGATCGCCGGCGCGGCGATGTAGCCGCCGGTGCTGAACACCACGGCGATGCGCTCGCGCCGGATCAGGCGTCGCACCTGGCCGGTGGAGCCCAGCAGCTTCAGCAGCTGCCAGAGCTTCTGCAGGCCCCGGCCCTGCAGCCCCCCCGCCCGGATCGTGTGCAGCGGGTAGGCGGCGGGCACCAGCTCCCGCTCCAGCCGGTCCGGCACCCCCAGCCACTGGATCGTCCACGCAGGCGGCAGGGCCTGGGCCACCGCCAGGGCTGGGAACAGGTGCCCGCCGGTGCCGCTGGCGGCGATCAGGAGCCGGCTCATGGGGGTGCTCTGACGCGCCTGGCGCCTGTCCGTGGCGCGCCTAACTTAAAAGCCTGGTCCCGCTGTGGTTCATGGTGCTGCTCCGCCCCTTCCTGCCCGCCCTGCTGGCGGTGGCGGCCCTGGCACCCCTTGCCCCCCTGGCGCCGCTGCAGGCGGCCCCCAGCCTGGCCGGCCTGGAGGCCGCCCTCAACGACCCGGCCCCCCAGGCCCTCAGCGCCCTGCTGGAACCCGGCAAGGGCCTGGAGCCGGCCGAGGTGCAGCGTCGCCGCGAGGCCCTGCGCAGCCGCTTCCCCGATGCCCGCTGGAGCGTCAGCCCAGGCGCCCCCCTACGGGACGGCCGGCCCACGGCGGACGTGCGGGTGACCGGCAGCCGCGCCGATGGCCCCTACCGCTTCCGCTTCGAGGCGCAGCAGCGGCTGGCCCTGAGCAGCAGCGGCGAGCGCTTCAACGGCCAGGAGGTGATCAGCGAGAGCTCGCTGCTGCGCAGCGGCGACAGCGACCTCAAGGTGAGCGTGCTGATCCCCGATGCCGTGCTCACCGGCCAGCGCTACGACCTCGACGTGATCTTCGATGACCCCCTCGATGGCTCCGTGGCCGCCGGGGCGATTCAGGCCGTCGCCCCCAGCGAGCTGGCTGCGATCCAGTCCCCTGCCCTCCAGCTTGAGGCCCTGGCCGGCGGTGGCCTGTTCAAGAGTGTTCAGGCCCCCTACCAGCCCGGCGTGCAGACCTGGGGCGTGCTGCTGGTTCATCCCCAGGGGATCGTGAGCGCCACCAAGCAGGTGCGGGTCGTGGCCGACCGGGCGGGCCTCACCCCCTGAGGCCCTCGGGCCCCGACTGGCCCTCGAACCAGCGCGCCAGCGCCGCCACGTCCTCGTCTCCCCAGCCCGCCGCCAGCAGGTCGTCTTCCAGGGCCGCCACCCGCTCGCTCACCGGCAGCTCCAGGCCCGCCGCCGCGGCCTCCGCCAGGGCGATGGCCAGGTCCTTGCGGTGCAGGGCGAGGCGGAAGCCCAGGGGGAAGGCACCGCGGATCATGGCGCCGCTGCGGTGCTCCAGGGCCCAGGAGCCGGCGGCGCCGCCCTTGAGGGCCTCCACCAGCGGTTCGAGGGGCAGCTCCAGCCGCCGGGCCAGGGCCAGGCCCTCGGCCACCGCCGCGTAGCTGCCCGCCACCAGCACCTGGTTCACGGCCTTCGCCGCCTGGCCGGCCCCCACCGGCCCGACGTGGCTGAGACGGCCGCCCACGCAGGCCAGCAGGGGCCGGGCCCGCTCCAGGTCGCTGGCGCTGCCGCCCACCAGCACCGAGAGCGTGCCGGCGCGGGCCCCCTCGGTGCCGCCGGTCACGGGGGCATCCAGGTAGCCGAGGCCGTGCTCGGCCAGCCGCTGGGCCAGCCGGCGGCTGGTGGCGGGGGCGATCGTGGAGCAGTCGATCACCAGGCTGCCGGGCCGGGCTCCGGCCACCACGCCCGCGCCGGTCGGGCCGTGCGGCGCTGATCCCGCCGCGGATGCCGCCGTCGCCGCCGCCGCTGCCGACCCACCGAACAGCACCGCCTCCACCGCTGCGTCGTCGCTGACGCAGACGGCGATCAGCTCGGCTCCGGCCGCTGCCTCGGCCGGGCTGGCGGCCCGCCGGGCCCCGCGGGCGGCGAGGGGCTCCTCCCGCCCGCGGCGGCGGTTGTGCACGGTGAGCGGGAAGCCGGCCGTCAGCAGGTTGTCGGCCATGGGACTACCGAGGGCGCCCAGGCCGATCCAGGCCACGGGCGGAAGGGATGGGGTGGCGGCCCGGGGAGGGCGGCCGGGGGTTGGCGGCGGCATCGGGTCGGCGGCTGGTGGGCAGCGGCGGCACGGGGGATCCCGATCCTCGTGGTCGCTGAGGTCTGTGGGTTCCTTCAGGAGCCCGCAGCCGTGCCGGCTCCGGCCGCCTGCCTCAGCGGTCGTTCGGCTGGCTGAGCCAGCGCCGGCGCTGCCGGCCCAGCTCCTCCCAGCTCACGTCGCCGTCGCCGTTCGCATCCATCTCGGCGAAGCGGCGCTGCATCCAGGCGTAGGCCTCGGCCTCGGCCCGGTCGATGCGGCCGTTGCCGTTGCGGTCGGCCCGGCTGAAGAACTCCCGCAGCCGCTGGCCCATCGCCTCGGTGCTGCGGGGAAGCAGCTGGCCGGGATCGAGATAGCCGCGCTTCTCCCCCCCCAGCCGCTCGAAGTGGCGCTCCAGGTAGGGATGGCCCTCCACCTCGCCCCGATCCAGGCGCCCGTCGCCGTTGCGATCGAGCCGGCGGTAGAGCTTCTGCAGGCGGCCCTGGTACTGGCGCAGCTCCTCGGCGCTCTGGGCCCGCGCCGCCGGCGGCGCTGGGATGGTGGCGGCCAGCAGCAGCACCAGGCCGGCGGCCCGCAGCAGGCCGAGACCCCAGCGCCGCCCGCGGCGGGGCCGTGGGCCACGGTGTCGACCGGACGGCGGATCGGTGGGGAGCGCGGAGCCGAGCATGGCCCTCAGGCTATGGAGCGTGCTGCGGGCGGTTGCGACCGCGCCAGACCGGAGTTGTGACCAGATCCTTCCGCGGCCCCGCTGGGCGGAGGGGCTCCATACAGTCGGGCCAGCACAGGGCCTGGGGTCGATCGCCGCCATGGGCAAGACAGCACAACGGATCTGGGTGGTGGACGACGACCCCGAGCTGCGGCGGCTGGTGGGCACCTACCTCACCGATCAGGGCTACGACGTGCGTTGCCTCAGCGACGGCGCCCAGCTGATGGCGCGGCTGGAGGGCCAGCGGCCCGACCTGGTGGTGCTCGACCTGATGCTGCCGGGCGATGACGGCCTCAGCCTGCTGCGGCGTCTGCGCGACCAGGGCGATGACCTGCCGGTGGTGATGCTCACCGCCAAGGGCGATGCGGTGGATCGGATCATTGGCCTGGAGCAGGGGGCGGATGACTACCTGGCCAAGCCCTTCCTGCCCCGCGAACTCAGCGCCCGCATCGATGCCGTCCTGCGCCGCCGCGTGGCCCTGCCCGCCGGCACCCCCCTGGCGGAGGGCCAGCAGGTGTGCTTTGGCGAGAACCAGCTCGACCTGGCGGCCCGCAGCCTGCTGCGGAGCGGCGAGCCGGTGGCGATCACCAGCGGTGAGTTCAGCCTGCTGGCCGCCTTCGTGCAGCACCCGCACCGGCCCCTGTCGCGGGAGCGGCTGATCGAGCTGGCCCGCGGGCCCGATTCCGAGACCGACAGCCGCAGCATGGACGTGCAGGTGTCGCGGGTGCGGCGGCTGGTGGAGCCCGATCCCGCCCGCCCTCGCTACCTGCAGACGGTGTGGGGCTACGGCTACGTGTTTGTGCCCGATGGCCAGCCCCGCAGCCGCTAGGGCGGCCCTGCTGCGGCTGGTCCGCTACCTGCTGCTGGGCAGCGCGGGTTCGGCCCTGACGCTGGTGCTGCTGCAGGGTCTGCTGGCCCAGCGGCTGGAGCGGGCCCAGATCACCCAGATGGGCGGCGAGGTGAGCTTCAACCTGCGCCTGGCGGAACTGGCCCTGGAGCGGCTGCCCCCCTCGGCGGTGTCGCGGCTGAGCGGCCTGCCGCTGCGGGTGGGCGGCCGGCCCGCCAGCGGCGGCGATCCCCGTCTGGCCCTGCAGACCCGCCGGCTGCAGCAGGAGCTCTGCCGCCAGCTGACCCACTGCCCCCAGCTGCTGCCCGCGGCGGGTGAGCCGCGGGGGGCCTGGGTGGAGCTGTTCTCGCCCCTGGAGCCGGTGTGGCTGTTCACCGCGATTCCCTCCCCCAGCCGCTGGCCGCCGGATCCGCTGCTGCTGGCGCTGGCGCTGGTGGCGGGTGGCACCGCGTCCACCCTGCTGTTCCTCTGGCTGGAGGTGCAGCGGCCGCTGCAGCAGCTGGAGCAGGCCCTAGGCCGGGTGGGGCTGCAGCGCCGGCCGGAGGTGCTGGCGGCCCGGGGAACCGGCGCGGTGCGCCGGCTCACGGCCCGCTTCAACGCGATGGTGCAGCGGCTGGAGGCCAATGAGCGGGAGCGGGCCACGATGCTGGCCGGCATCGCCCACGACCTCAAGAGCCCCCTGACCCGGCTGCGGCTGCGGCTGGCGGTGCCCCAGCCCGAGCCCGCCGACCGGCAGCGCAGCGAGGCCGATCTCGATGCCCTCGAGCGGATCACCGGCCAGTTCCTGCTGTTCGCGGGCGGGGCCGATGGTGAGCGGCCCGTGGCGCTGCCCCTGGACCAGCTGCTGGCGGAGTCGAGCGCGGGGTTGGACCCAGCCACCCTCAGCCTGGACCTGGAGCCCCTCGAGCGGGTGGTGCAGCCCACGGCCCTGGCGCGGGCGGTGGGCAACCTGATCGACAACGCCCTCAGCCACGGCCGGCCGCCGCTGCGGCTGGTGCTGCGCGACGAGCCGCCGGCGGATCAGCCCGGCGCGCAGGGGTTCCGGATCGAGCTCTGGGACCGGGGCGCCGGCATCGCCCCGGAGCAGTGGCCCCAGGCCCTGGTGCCCTTCCAGCGCCTGGATGAGGCCCGCGGCGGGCTGGGCCACTGCGGCCTGGGCCTGGCGATCGCGGCGCGGGTGGCCGCGGGGCATGGCGGCGGTCTCAGCTGGAGGCGCGGTCCACTGCCGGATGGGGCGCCGGGCTTTGCGGTGGTCCTGCACGGCCGCTCGATCGCCCCGGGCCCCGTCAGTTCCGGGGGTGGGGCCAGGGCCTGAGCCGTGGCGAGGCGGCAGGGCGCCGCTCGGTTGGATCTGGTCACAGGTTCGGGCGCCGGCGGACACACCTGCACCGCCACTCCGGCAGAGGCTGGAGCTGTTGCGATCCGAGTCCCCATGACCCGTCCTTCCCCCGTCCCCACCGGTCCGTCGCTCCGCCCGCGCCGCGCTGCGGCCCTCGGCCTGCTGCTGGCGGTGGCGGGGGCCAGCGGTGCCGCCCTGGCCCATCCCTACCCGCCCGATGGCGCCTCTGGCCCCAGTCAGACCGACCGCGACAGCTGGCTTGCCCAGCAGGCCACGCCCCCGGCTCCCGGCGATCGCCGCGGCTGGGTTGATGGCCAACGGCCGGATGGGCGCTGGGCCCAGCTCAAGCAGCAGGAAGCCGAGGCCATCGCCCGCTTCAGCCCGAGCCAGCGGCGGGAGTTCTTCAATGCCCGCCGCAGCCTGGAGCGCCGCCAGGCCGACCAGCAGATCAACATGCTGAACGGCACCGAGCGCTGCCTGGAGCAGGCCCGCGGGACCCAGGCGGTGCAGACCTGCCTGCAACAGGAGCGTCAGCAGCGCATGCAGCAGCAGCGCCAGCAGCGCAGCGACCTCGGCCAGCTGCGCCAGCGCTTCGGGCTGCCGGCCCTGCCCGAGCGCCGCTGGAAGGGTGCCAGTGGCGGTCAGGGCAGCTGGGCCCCTCGGCCGGTGCCAACACCCTCCAACGGCGCACCCCAGTCGTGGCTGCCGCCCAGCCAGCCCTATCACCCCCTGGCCTGGTACTGAGCCTGGCCGTGCACCGAGCCCAGACTGACGATTCATCCTCCCTCCCCCGATCCCCCATGACGCCCCATGCCTTCAGGGGCCTGCACCCTGGCCTGGCTCCGGCCCTGCTCGGGGCCGTGCTGCTCTCCTCCGCGCCCCTGCGTGCCCAGACGGCCCCCACGGCCCAGCCCGCGTCACCGGCCGCTGCACCGGCGCAGGGCGCCAAGCCCCTGCGGATCCAGCTCACCCCAGCCCAGGAGAAGGAGTTCTTCACGGCCCGCAAGGCCCAGGAGCGCCGGAACCACACCTCCCGCCAGACGATCCTGCGGGATGGCCTGCGCTGCATCGAGGCGGCGACCGACCTCAAGGCGCTCGGAGCCTGCAGCCAGCAGGAACGGGCGGCCTACCGCGCGCTGATGGTCCGGGAGCGGGAGGAGACCCTCACCCTGTTCAAGCGGCTGGGGGTTCCCCTGCCTGAGGCCTCCAGCAACCGACCCGAGGCCCCCACGGGCCGTTCTGCGACCCCGTAGGACGCTTCCGCTCCCAAGCAGGGGCCATCAAAAAAAGCCCCCTCGGGGGCCCTGGCAACGGCAACGGTCCCGTGGAACGTGGGGCCGTTGGGGGCCGTTTCACAGCCCCCAGCCCCCAACCCACGGTTCCGGTCTTCAGGCTTCGTCGAGGGCGGCCACGCCGGGCAGCACCTTGCCTTCCAGCAGCTCCAGGCTGGCGCCGCCGCCGGTGGAGATGTGGGACATCTTGTCGGCCACGCCCACCTTCTCCACGGCGGCCACGGAGTCACCGCCGCCGATGATCGTGCAGCAGCCCGTGGCGCTCAGGTCGGCCAGGGTGTGGGCGATGCCGTTGGTGCCGGCGGCGAACTTGTCGAACTCGAACACGCCCATGGGGCCGTTCCAGATCACGGTCTTGCAGTCGGCCAGGGCCTCCTGGAAGGCCTTGATCGAGTCGGGGCCGATGTCCAGGCCCATCCAGCCATCGGGGATGGCGTTGATGGACACGGTCTGGCTGTTGGCGTCGGGGGCGAAGTTGTCGGCCAGCACCACATCGGTGGGCAGCAGCAGCTGAACGCCCTTGGCCGCGGCCTTGGCCTCGAGCTCCTTGGCCAGCTCCAGCTTGTCCTCTTCCACCAGGCTCTTGCCCACCGCCAGGCCGCGGGCCTTGTAGAAGGTGAAGATCATGCCGCCGCCGATCAGCACCTTGTCGCACTTGTCGATCAGGGCTTCGAGCACGCCGATCTT
This sequence comes from Vulcanococcus limneticus LL, assembly GCF_943369875.1. GTDB lineage: Bacteria > Cyanobacteriota > Cyanobacteriia > PCC-6307 > Cyanobiaceae > Vulcanococcus > Vulcanococcus limneticus_A. The sequence goes on along the minus strand of NZ_CALROT020000006.1, from coordinate 8,595 downwards.
GGAGCTCACCTTGGAGCCGCCCACGATCGCGGCCAGGGGACGCTTGGGCTCATCGATGGCACCCTGCAGATACTGCAGTTCCTTCTCCATCAGGTAGCCGGCCACCGAGGGGCTCAGGTACTGGGTCACGCCCTCGGTGGAGGCGTGGGCGCGGTGGGCGGCGCCGAAGGCGTCGTTCACGTACACATCGGCCAGAGCGGCCAGCTGCTTGGCGAACTCGCCCTCGTTCTTCTCCTCCTCGGCGAAGAAGCGCACGTTTTCAAGCAGCACCACGTCGCCCTCGGCCATGGCGCCCACCTTGGCCTCGGCGTCAGCGCCGATGCAGCTGTCGGTCTTCACCACGGGCTTGCCCAGCAGCTCCGCCAGGCGGGCCGCCACGGGGGTGAGGCGCATGCCCTCATTCACCTGGCCCTTGGGACGGCCGAAGTGGGCCGCCAGGATCACCTTGGCGCCCTTGCCGACCAGGTCGTTGATGGTGGGCAGGGCGGCGCGGATGCGGGTGTCGTCGGTGATGGCACCGGCGTCATCGAGGGGAACGTTGAAGTCGACCCGGACCAGCACGCGCTTGCCGCGCAGGTCGTCAGCGGAGAGGCTGGCCAGGGAGCGCTTCGCCATGGGGTCGAACCGGCAGGGAAATTGGGGCGACATTACCCTGCGGCCCTCCGGGCCAGGCGGGCGCGGCTCCGCTCCCTGCTCCGCTCCTGGGCCCAGCCCCTGCCACCCCGCCCGGTGTCCGTCTAGACAGGGACATGACCGGCCCGATGGCCATGTTCGAGACGATTCTCTTCCCGATCGACCGCAGCCGCCAGGCGGCCGAGACCGCCACCACGGCCCTCAAGCTGGCCCAGCAGCACGGCAGCCGGCTGGTGGTGCTCTCGGTGGTGGAGCCCGACCAGGACGACCCCCTGGCGGTGGCCGAGCTGCTGGAGCAGGCCCGCAGCCGCTTCTCCGAGCAGGGCGTGAGCTGTGAGGTGCTGGAGCGCCAGGGCAAGCCGGCCTTCGTGATCTGCGATGTGGCCGATGAGATCAACGCCGATGTGATCGTGATGGGCACCCGCGGCCTCAGCCTCGAGGCCGACGAGGCCCCCAGCACCGCCTCGCGCGTGATCCAGCTGGCGCCCTGTCCGGTGCTGGTGGTGCCCTGATGGCGGCTGATCTCGCCGCCGGTCTGCTCAGCGCTGCGGCCCCGTCGATCCAGTGGTATCCGGGCCACATCGCCAAGGCGGAGAGGTCCCTCACCGACAACCTGGCCAAGGTGGATCTGGTGATCGAGGTGCGGGATGCGCGGATCCCCCTCGCCACGGGCCATCCGCGCCTGCAGCGCTGGATCGGCAGCAAGCCGCACCTGCTGGTGCTCAACCGCCGCGACATGGTCAGCCCCGCCGCCCGCGCCCAGTGGGACGCCTGGTTCCGCGCCCGCGGCCAGACCCCCTGGTGGTGCGATGCCCGGGCCGGCACGGGCGTGAAACAGCTGCAGCAGGCGGCGATCCGCGCCGGTGAGGCCCTCAACGCCCGCCGCAGCGGCCGCGGCATGAAGCCCCGCCCCGTGCGCGCCCTGATGCTGGGCTTCCCGAATGTGGGCAAGTCGGCCCTGATCAACCGGCTGGTGCGCCAGAAGGTGGTGGAGAGCGCCCGCCGCGCCGGCGTCACCCGCAGCCTGCGCTGGGTGCGCCTCGGCCAGGACCTGGACCTGCTCGATGCCCCCGGGGTGCTGCCGCCGCGCCTCGATGACCAGCTGGCGGCCCTGCGGCTCGCCCTCTGCGACGACATCGGCCAGGCCGCCTACGACGGCGAGGCTGTGGCGATGGCCTTCGTGCAGCTGCTGGCGGGCCTGGAGCCGGTGGCGGCGGCCGGCGTGCCGGCGGGGCTGCTGGAGCGGCGCTACGGCGTGGTGGTGGAGCCGCTGGGGGCTGGGCAGCCCTCACCGGAGCTCTCCGTCGATTCTGTACAGGCTGTACAGGTTCCCGGAGGTGGGGGCGAGGGGGCGCTGCAGCCCGCTGGGGGCCAGTCCTCGGCTCCCCCATCCGAGCCCCCGCAACCTGAGCCTCCCCCGTCCGAGCCCCCTCAGCCGGAGGCTCTCCGGCGAGCTGTCCTCCCCAATGCCGCCGCCTGGCTGGAGGCTGCCGCCGCCCGCCACACCAGCGGCGACACCGCCCGCATGGCCCAGCGGCTGCTGGACGACTTCCGCCGCGGGGTGCTCGGCCCCATCGCCCTGGAGTTGCCGGTGAACGGCCAGGTTCAGCCCCAGTCCCAGGTTCAGCCCCATCCATGAGCGCGGACGGCGACGACCGCTTCGGCCAGGGGGAGGGCGAGCTGCTCACGCTCACCTACCCCAAGCCCCTGCCGATGCGGCTCGACCGCTGGCTGGTGGCCCAGCGGCCCGAGCAGAGCCGCGCCCGCATCCAGAAGTTCATCGACTCCGGCTACGTGCGCGTCAACGGCACCACGGGCCGGGCCAAGACGCCCCTGCGCCACGGCGATGAGGTGCAGCTCTGGATGCCGCCCCCGGAGCCCCTGCCGTATCTGGTGCCCCAGGCGATGCCCCTGGATGTGCTCTTCGAGGATGGACATCTGATCGTGCTCAACAAGCCCGCTGGGCTCACCGTGCACCCGGCCCCCGGCAACCGCGACGGCACCCTGGTGAACGGCCTGCTGCACCACTGCCCCGACCTGCCCGGCATCGGCGGCGAGATGCGCCCCGGCATCGTGCACCGCCTCGACAAGGACACCACCGGCTGCATCGTGGTGGCCAAGAGCCAGGAGGCCCTGGTGAAGCTGCAGGTGCAGATCCAGAAGCGGATCGCCTCGCGCGAGTATCTGGCGGTGGTGCACGGCCAGCCGGCGGCGGACCACGGCACGATCGTGGGCGCGATCGGCCGCCACCCGGTGGATCGCAAGAAATACGCGGTGGTGCACGACGGCACGGGCCGCCACGCCTGCACCCACTGGACCCTGGTGGAGCGCCTGGGGGATTACGCCCTGCTGCGCTTCAAGCTCGACACCGGCCGCACCCACCAGATCCGGGTCCACTGCGCCCACATCGGCCATCCGATCGTGGGTGACCCGGTGTATTCGCGCTGCCGCAAGCTGCCGATCGAGCTGCCGGGCCAGGCCCTGCATGCCGTCCAGCTGGGGCTGGACCACCCGATCACGGGTGAGCGGCTGGTGTGTGAGGCGCCGCTGCCGGAGGTGTTCGAGAAGCTGCTGGCGGCCCTGCGGCGCCGGCTCTGACGCCCGACCCGGCGCCGCACAGCGGCCCGATCTCGGGCCTGGTTCAGGCCTCCGGCCGCCGGGCCGCCAGCAGCTCCAGCTCCGCCTCCTTGCGCAGCAGCTCGAAGATCGTCTCGCGCTCGAACAGATCGGCCACGGCGATGGCGGTGAGGGCGCAGAAGCCGATCGGCAGCAGCAGGGCGTAGTTCTTGCTGAGCTCGAAGGTGAGCAGGATCGCCGTGAGCGGCGTGCGGGTGAGGGCTCCGAGGAAGGCGGCGGCGCCGGCGAACAGCAGGCTGGCGGGCGCGTCGTGGACGAGGGCGAGGGACACCTGCTGCAGCAGCGTGCCCAGGGAGGCTCCCACCACCAGGGCCGGCGCCAGGAAGCCCCCGGGGGCCTCGGCCGCCACCGCCACGGCCGTGGCCGCCGCCTGCACCGCCAGGGCCAGCAGGGCCCGGGGGGCCGTGTCGATGCCCAGCAGGGCGTCGAAGTAGAGGCCATCGGGGTTGTCGAAGGCGCTGGGCAGCAGTGACCAGCCCGCCCCTACCGCCAGCCCCACCAGCGGCAGCAGCTGCCAGCTGGGCAGATGCCAGCGGATGAAACGGCGGCGCAGGGCCTGGATCCAGCGCTGGTAGAGCATCGCCAGCACGCCCGCCAGGGCCCCCAGCAGCACCAGCAGCGGCAGGTCCGCCAGCCGGAACTCGTTGACGCTGCTGGGGTATTGGACGATCGGCGCCAGGTTGTGGAGGATCGGGTGCAGGGTCGGCAGGTTCGCCAGCAGCCGGGTCCAGGCGATCGTGGCGAAGGTGCCCGCCACCGCCAGGGCGTTGGTGCGGCCGTCGGCGTGCTTGAGCAGCTCCTCAAGGGTGTAGGCCAGGCCCCCCAGGGGGGCGTGGAACACGGCCCCCAGGCCGGCGCCGCTGCCGATCGCCACCGCCACCCGCTGGTGATGGTGCTCGGCGCCGATGGCCCGCGCACTCTCCCGGGCCACGGAGGCGCCGATCTGGATCGAGGGGCCCTCCGGTCCCACCGGGATGCCGCTGCCGATGGCGATGCCGCTGGCCAGCAGCTTCACGATCGCCACCCGCCAGCCCATCGGGATCGGCCAGCCCCGCAGGAACAGCATCACTTGCACGATCCCCGAGCCCTTGGCGGCGGGCTCCAGCAGGGTGATCAGTCCGCCGGCCACGGCGCCCCCCAGTAGCCCCAGCACCGGCAGCACCAGGGCCCGGGGCATCACGGAGGCCAGCTGCAGTCGCACGCTGTTCACCAGGCCGATCTCGTGGCCGTAGAGCCAGATCGCCAGGGCCACGGCGATGCCGATCAGGTTCACCAGCAGCGTCAGCTGCAGCAGGCGGCGCAGCTTGGCGGGCAGGGTTGCGGGCGAGATCATCGCCATCTCACACCAGCTCCGGCAGGCGCGGGCAGGCGTCCACCAGGGTGCGGGTGATGGCGGCCTGGGGGGCGCGCAGCAGCCGCTCGCCCGGACCCTCCTCCACGATGCGGCCCCCCTCCAGCACGATCACCCGCTGGCAGAAGCCGCTGGCCACCGAGAGGTCGTGGGTCACGAAGATCATCCCCAGCCCCAGGCGCTGCTGCAGCTCCCGAAGCAGGGCCAGCACCTCGGTCTGCACCTCCGCGTCGAGCATGCTCACGCTCTCGTCGCAGAGCAGCACCTGGGGCTCCAGCACCAGGGCCCGGGCGATCGCCACCCGCTGCTGCTGGCCGCCCGAGAGCTGGCGGGGCAGGCGGTTCTCGAAGCTCTCCGGCGGGTTCAGCCCCACGGCCGCCAGCAGCTCCCGGGCCCGCTGCCGCGCCTGGGGTTTGGTGGCGAGGCTGTGGATCAGCAGCGGATCGGCGATGGCCTCGCCCACGGCCATCGCCGGGTTGAGGCAGGCCAGCGGGTCCTGGAACACCATCTGGATGCGGCGGCGGGCGCGGCGCAGCGGCCGGCCCCGCAGCTGGCGCAGGTCCTGGCCCTGCAGTTTCACGGCGCCACCCCGCACCGGTGCCAGGCCCATCAGGGCCCGGCAGAGGGTGCTCTTGCCGCAGCCCGAGGCCCCCACCACGCCGATGGTCTCCCCCTGCCGCAGGGTCAGGCTCACCCCGTCCACGGCCTTGAGCCAGCGGGGGTTCCAGGGCAGCGAGGGCAGGCCGTGCCAGCAGCGCAGCTGTTCCAGTTCCAGCAGCACCGGCGCCTGGGCCGGCGCCGCCGGTGTGGACCCACCCTCGCGGGCGCGGGCCGCCGCCACCAGCCGCTGGGCCAGGGGGGAGCTCGGTGCCGTCAGCAGCTGCCGGGCGGGGCCCTGCTCCACCAGCCGGCCCTGGTCGAGCACCGCGATCCGCTGGCACCAGCGGCCGGCCAGGGCCAGGTCGTGGCTGATCAGCAGCAGGGCGCTGCCGGCCTCGCGGCAGAGCTGGCTGAGTTCGGCCATCACCTGGCCCGCCACTGACACATCCAGGCTGGTGGTGGGTTCATCGGCGATCACCAGCGGCGGCTGCAGGGCCATGGCCAGGGCGATCGCCAGCCGCTGGCGCATGCCGCCACTGAACTCGTGGGGGTAGCTGCCGTAGCGCTCCGGACTGATGCCCACCCGCTCCAGCAGGTCCTCGGCCCGGCGGCGCACCTCACGGCGCGTCCAGGCCGGGCGGTGGGCCGCCAGGGTGTCGGCCAGGTGCTCGCCGATGGTCAGCAGCGGGTTGAGCCGGGTCATCGGGTCCTGGAACACCAGGCCGGCCGCCTCACCCCGCAGCCGCCGCAGCGGCCCGCGCCGCAGCCTTCGCGGATCCTGGCCCGCCAGCAGCAGGCCGCCCTCGCAGCGGCTGCCTGCGGGCAGCAGCTGCAGCACCGCCCGCGCCACCGTGCTCTTGCCGCAGCCCGAGGGGCCCACCAGGGCCAGGCTGTCGCCGGCCGCCAGGCTCAGATCGAGGCCGTCGAGGGTGGGGGCGGCGGCACCGGGGTACCGCACCAGCAGCTGCTGCAGGTCCAGCACCGGCCCCTGGTGGCGGGAGTGGCCGGGGCCGGAGGGGGAGGCGGCGACCATCGGCGCAGGCAGGTGCTGGCGCCCAGCTTGGCGGCCGGTGGGGCCTGCCGCCCGCGTGTTGCGGTCTCTGAATACCATGGACGAATCCGCAGGCTCCCATGCTCCACGCGGCGCCCGCTACGGCGGAAGTTGACCAGCGCGACGGCGCCCAACCCGACGGCTCCCCAGGCGAGGCGGGCCGGCGCGACTCTCCCCCGTGCGATGCCGTTGCCTGCGATGGCGAGCCCTCTCTGGTGGGAGCCGCGTCGTCTCCGGCCGGTGGGCCGTCTGCCGTCGACCCTGCCGCCCTCGCCGCTGGCCCCCCGGACCCCTGGGCCACCGACCCGATCCCCGGCCCCAATCGGCGCCCGATCCGCTGCCCCGACGACTACGGCATCCCCCTGCCGGACTGGCTGCGCGGCTGCATTGAGCACGTGCCGCCGGGCCAGGGCGACACCTGCCCCACCGACACCGAGGCGCTGCTGTCCGCCGCCTTCGACTTCGCCTTCCAGCTCCACGATGGCCAGGTGCGGGCCAGCGGCGAGCCTTACATCATTCATCCGGTGGCGGTGGCGGATCTGCTGCGCGACATCGGCGCCAGCGCCAGCGTGATCGCCGCCGGCTTCCTGCACGACGTGGTGGAGGACACCGACGTCACCCCCGAGCAGATCGAGGCCCACTTCGGCGCCGAGGTGCGGGCCCTGGTGGAGGGCGTGACCAAGCTCGGCGGCATCCACTTCACCAACAAGACCGAGGCCCAGGCCGAGAATCTGCGCCGCATGTTCCTGGCCATGGCCAGCGACATCCGCGTGGTGCTGGTGAAGCTGGCGGACCGGCTGCACAACATGCGCACCCTAGGCGCCCTCAAGCCCGAGAAGCAGCAGCGCATCGCCCGCGAGACCCGCGAGATCTACGGGCCCCTGGCCAACCGGCTGGGCATCGGCCGTCTCAAGTGGGAGCTTGAGGACCTCGCCTTCAAGATCCTCGAGCCCGAGGCCTACCGGGAGATCAAGCAGCAGGTGGCCACCAAGCGCAGCGAGCGCGAGGAGCGGCTGGCAGTCACCGTGGAGCTGCTCCGGCAGCGGCTGGTGGCGGCCGGGCTGGGCGCCTGCGATGTGAGCGGCCGGCCGAAGCACCTCTATGGCATCTGGAGCAAGATGCAGTCGCAGCAGAAGGCCTTCCACGAGATCTACGACGTGGCGGCCCTGCGCATCCTCACGCCCGATCTGGAGAGCTGTTACCGGGCCCTGGCGGTGGTGCATGACACCTTCCGCCCCATTCCGGGCCGCTTCAAGGACTACATCGGCCTGCCCAAACCCAACGGCTACCAGTCGCTGCACACGGCGGTGATCGGCCGGCACCGGCCGATCGAGGTGCAGATCCGCACCGCCGAGATGCATCAGGTGGCGGAATACGGCATCGCCGCCCACTGGAAATACAAGGAGGGCGGCTCCCCGGCCGCCCTCGGCAATGACGCCGAGCGGTTCAACTGGCTGCGGCAGCTGGTGGACTGGCAGAAGGACGGCGGTTCGGAGGACAGCAGCGACTACCTGGCCTCGATCAAGGAAGACCTCTTCGACGAGGAGGTGTTCGTGTTCACCCCCAGCGGCGATGTGGTGGGGCTGCGCAAGGGCTCCACGGCCGTGGACTTCGCCTACCGCATCCACTCGGAGATCGGCAACCACTGCCAGGGGGTGCGCATCAACGATCGCCTCTGTCCCCTGCCGACGCCGCTGCAGAACGGCGACTTCGTGCAGATCGTCACGGCCAAGAACGCCCATCCGAGCCTCGACTGGCTCAACTTCGTGGCCACCCCCACGGCGCGCAATCGCATCCGCCAGTGGTACAAGAAGAGCCACCGTGAGGAGAACATCCTGCGCGGCACCGAGATGCTGGAGCGGGAGCTGGGCCGCGATGGCTTCGATGCCCTGCTGCGCGGCGAGGCGATCGCCAAGGTGGCGCGCCGCTGCAACCTGGTGGGCACCGAGGATCTGCTGGCCGCCATCGGCTTCGGCGGCGTGACGCTGCAGCAGGCGGTGAACCGCCTGCGGGAGGAGATCCGGCTCAGCACCCAGGCCGCGGCCCCGGTGCTCAGCAACGAGGAGCTGGCCCGCAGCGTCACGGCCCAGGCCGACCAGGCCGCCCCGCCGCTGCCCCATCACCACGCGGAGGCCGGCAGCGCCAGCCCGATCCTGGGGCTGGAGGGGCTGGAATACCGCCTGGGGGGCTGCTGCAGTCCGCTGCCGGGCGAGGCGATCGTGGGCAGCGTGGCCCTGGGCAACCACGGCATCACGATCCACCGCCAGGACTGCGCCAATGTGGCCCAGGTGCCGGTGGAGCGGCGGCTGCCGGTGCGCTGGAA
>NZ_CALROT020000005.1:0-208197 GCF_943369875.1 Vulcanococcus limneticus LL | reverse complement strand
GGCTGGATCGCGTAGGCGATCGCCATGCCCCAGGCGCTGCCATCGCCAAGAAGCCGCTGAAACGCCGGCTGATCCTGGGGCGTGCTGATGATCAGCACCTCCCGGATTCCCGCCAGCATCAGGGTGCTGAGCGGGTAGTAGATCATCGGTTTGTCGTACACCGGCAACAGCTGCTTGCTCACCGCCTGGGTGATCGGATGCAACCGGCTGCCGCTGCCTCCGGCCAGGATGATGCCCCTGCGCGTGTGGCCCAACTCGCCCCCGTGGTTGGCGCTGAATCTCGCATGGATGCGCTGCTCAGCCAGGCCGGTGGTACCTCCAGAAGGGCCCGCTCAGGGGGCGTCTCCGTAGCCATCCGGGTTGGCGCTCTGCCAGGCCCAGCCGTCCCGGCAGATCTCCGCCAGACCGCGGCGGGTGCGCCAGCCGAGCCGTACGGCGGCCAGGGAAGGGTCGGCCACGCTGGTGGCCGAGTCGCCGGGTCGGCGCGCAACCAGCTCATAGGGGATCGCCCGGCCGCTGGCCGCCTCGAAGGCCGCCACCAGCTCCAGCACGGAGTGGCCCCGCCCGCTGCCCAGGTTGAGGGTCAGCAGCTGCGGCGACTCCCCCACCAGCAGCTCGAGGGCGGCCCGGTGACCCTCCGCCAGGTCCATCACGTGGATGTAGTCGCGCACGCCGGTGCCATCGGGGGTGGGCCAGTCGGCGCCGAACACCTGCAGGGCGGGCCGCAGGCCCACGGCCACCTGGCTGAGGTAGGGAAACAGGTTGCTGGGGGTGCCGCTGGGCGCTTCGCCCAGGCGGCCGCTGGGGTGGGCGCCCACGGGGTTGAAGTAGCGCAGTGCCGCGAGGCGCCAGCCGGGCTCGCTGGAGGCCACGTCGGCCAGCAGGCGCTCCACCGCGGCCTTGGTGTGGCCGTAGGGATTGATCGGCCGCAGCGGCGCCGTTTCCGGAATCGGCACCTGATCCGGGAAGCCGTAGAGGGTGGCGCTGCTGCTGAAGACCAGGGTGCGGCAGTGGTGGCTGGCCATCGCCTCCAGCAGCTGCAGGGTGCCGCCCACGTTCACGTCCCAGTAGCGCCGGGGCTGGCGCATCGATTCGCCCACGGCCTTCAGCCCGGCGAAGTGCAGCACCGCGTCGATCGGCGCCGCGCGGAAGGCCTGGCCCACATCCTCCCGGGAGCGGATGTCGCCTCGGATCAGCTGCAGCCGCGCTGCGGCCTGGGGGCCCGCCAGCTCCTGCACCCGCCGCAGCGCCTCCGGCGAGCTGTTGGCGAAGTTGTCCAGCACCACCAGGCTGTGGCCCGCCTCCAGCAGGCTGAGGCAGGTGTGGCTGCCGATGAAGCCGGCCCCGCCGGTGATCAGCAGCTGCAGCGGCATCGACGGGGCGGCGACGGTCGGGGGGATGGAAGGTGTTCTACGCGTCGTCGGGCCGAATCGGTTCCACTGGCGGACAGCCTGGCGGCCAGCCATGCGACATCCTGGGCCTGCTGCGGGACCCGCGCCCATGGGCTGCCCTGAGCTGCCACACGACCTGACGCTGCCGATTCCCGAGCCGATCCGCGTCGCGCTGGTGGAGGCGGCCGGTGGCCTACGTCTGGCCCTGGTGGGCGGAGCGGTACGGGATCTGCTGCTGCACCGGGTGCACCGCGATCCCTGGCGGGGCCTGCCGGATCTGGATCTGGTGGTGGAGGATCCGGCGCGATGGGTTCCGGCTCCGTTGAAGGGGGCCATCGATGCCGTGGAGGCGTCCCAGGCTCCGGCGGCCCACCGGCTGGCGGCCAGCCTCGAGGTTCGTGATCCGGGCGCCTTGGGCTTCTCCCGTCTTCACGGCGCCTACGGCACGGTGGAGCTGGAGCTGCACGGCGTGCTGCTCGATCTGGCCACCGCCCGCCGCGAGAGCTATCCCGAACCCGGGGAGAATCCGCTGGTGCGCGCCGGCGCCCTGGAGGACGACCTGGCCCGTCGGGACTTCTCGATCAATGCCATGGCCGTGCTGCTGGAGGCCGGTGGCCCCCGGCTGCTGGATCCCCACGGCGGCCTGGCCGATCTGGAGCAGCGACGGCTGCGGCTGCTGCACGCCAACAGCGTCGCTGACGATCCCACGCGTCTGCTGCGGGGCGCCCGCTACGGGGCCCGGCTGGGGTTCACCCTCGAGGCCAGCAGCCAGGAGCAGGTGTCCGCCACCCTGGCGGCCTGGCCCTGGCGCTGGCGCCACGGTGATCCGCCGGCCCAGGCGCCGCCGGCCCTGGCCACCCGGCTGCGCATGGAGCTGGAGCTGCTGCTGGAGCGGGAGCCCTGGCCGCGGGCCCTGGCCCTGCTGCAGCACTGGGGCGCCCTGGTGCTCCTGGATCCGGCCCTGCAGGCCGATTGCCGCTGGCGGCAGCGGATCCGCCGGGCTGAGCGGCTGGGCCTGCCCGCCATGGTGGGCCTGGTGGCCGGGGCCGCCGAGCCGCTGGCCCTGGCCGAGCGGCTGCAGCTGCCCCATCGCCAGCACAAGCTGCTGGCCCAGTGGCTGCGGCTGCGGCAACGGCTGCTGGACCTGGTCCCCCAGGTCGGGGCGGATGGCCGGGGCTGGGAGCCCTCCCGCTGGACCGCGCTGCTGGAGGGCCATGGACTGGGGGCCGAGGCGGTGGCCCTGGCCCTGGCCTGTGGCGATGGCCCCCGCCGGCCCCTGCTGCGCTGGTGGCTGCACTGGCGGCATCTGCGGGCCCCGCAGACGGCCGCCGATCTGGTGGCCGCCGGGCTGCAGCCCGGCCCTGCCCTGGGGGAACGGCTGCGGCAGCTGCGGGCGGAGCGGTTGGATCGGGAGCGCCTGTAGGCGTCGGTCTGCCGTCTGCGGCCAGCCCATCGGGCCCCAGTGCTGCCGGGGTGCAGCTCAGCCCGTTACCACCCGCCCGATCACGGCGGCCTCCGCAAACCCCGCCTCCCGCAGTGCCGCCAGGGTGGCTGGCACCCGCTGCTCCGGCAGGGCCGCCAGCAGTGGGCCGCAGGTCTGGGGATCCACCAGCAGCGCCCGCCGGGCGGCATCGGCTGGGCCCGCCAGGTGGATCGGCCCCTCGGGTGCCAGCAGCGCCAGGGCCGCGGCGTTGGCGGGTGCCAGGGTGCTGGCCAGCCCCTGGGCCAGCAGCTCCAGGGCCCCGGCCAGGGCCGGGATGGCGGTCGCGTCCAGCTCGACCTGGGCGGGCGCAGCGGGCACCGGTCCGGCATCAGCCGTGGCTCCCGGTCCGGCCGCCATCGTCACCGGGTGTGGGCTGCCCAGCATCTCCCCGAGGTGACCCAGCAGCCCGAAGCCCGTGATGTCGGTGCAGGCCTGGCAGCCGTGGGCGGCCAGCAGCGCCACCAGCGGTGCCTGGCTCTGCTGCATCACCTCCAGAGCCGCGTCGATCCACCCGGGCCGGGCGGCCCCCGCCATGGCGGCGGCGAACAGCACCCCGCTGCCGATCGGCCGCGTCAGCAGCAGCACGTCGCCGGGCTGCAGCGGCCCCTTGGGCCAGGCCTGATCGGCGGTCACGAGGCCGTTCACCGTCAAGCCCAGGCCCAGGCCCGCCCCATCGCGGCCCTCCAGGCTGTGGCCGCCGATCAGCCGGGCCCCCAGGGGATCCAGCACCGAGCGCACCCCGGCCAGGGTCTGCAGCAGCAGCTCCTCCTGCACCCCGGGCGCAGCCTCCGGCACCGTCACCAGGGCCTGGGCGCTGGCCACCCTGGCGCCGCTGGCCCAGAGGTCACTGCAGGCGTGCAGGGTCGTCAGGCGGCCGTTCAGCCAGGGGTCCTCCACCAGGGCCGGGAACCCATCGACGCTCTGCAACAGCTGCTCGCCAGCGGCGGTGGTGGCCACCAGGGCGGCGTCTTCGGCGGCCGGGATCACCGCGTCGTCGCCGGGCTCCTCGCCGGCCAGCCGGGCGAGGGCTCCGGCCAGGGGGCTGGCCGCCAGCTTGGCGGCACAGCCACGGCAGGCCATGGCGCCCGCTGCGTCGGCGCCGGAGGCCCCCATCGGCGCCGGGGACTGCAACCGGGCCATGAACTGCCGATCGATCCGGTCCTTCCAGCGCCACAGCCAGCGGCTCGGGCCCAGGGCGAGGGGCCCCCACAGGGCCAGGGCGCGGGGGGGCCGGGCCCTGGCCGCCGGACCCCAGCGGGCCTGGTTCCCGGAGCCCCGCTCCCGCCAGCCCCCGTCCCCCAGCAGCTGCAGGGCCCGGGCCTGGGGGCGCCAGGGCTCCAGCGGCCGCTCTGGCTGCTCCAGGCTGCGCCGCAGGTTGCGGGCCAGCAGCGGCGCCGCCCGCACGGCCCAGACCCCCGAGGGAGGCCGTGGCGCCGTGGCGATCTGGCCGCAGTCGCCCGCCGCCAACAGGGCGGGATGGCCGAGCACCGCCAGGCTGGCTTCGGTGAGCACGCGGCCGCTGGTGGGATCCACCGGCAGGCCGCTGGCCGCCAGCCAGGCCGGTGCCTCACTGCCGGTGCAGGCCAGATCGGCCGGTGCGTCGGGGCCGACGTTCCGCTCCACCGGGATGCCCGCTTCGGCCAGCAGGCGCTCCCCGGCCCGGTTGGCGGCGCGCGACCCCAGGTGCAGGGCCTCTCCCCGCAACAGCAGCCGGGCAGGCAGGCCCCGGGCCCGGAAGGCCAGGGCCAGTTCCACCGCAGCGGCGCCGCCGCCGCGGATGCGCAGGGGGACGTCGCTGGAGCGGCTCTGGCACCAGGCCAGAAAGGGTTCCAGGGGTTTCACCGGCATCGGCAGCTCCCAGGCCTCCGGGCTCTCCCCGGCTCCACCGGCCCCGTCCGCTTCCGAGGCCCCCGCCCCCACAGCTGTCACCGCCCCCACATCCAGGCTGAGCCGGTCGAAGCGCAGGGGCGGCCGACCCGCCAGCAGCAGCTCCCGCTCCTGGGGCCGCAGCCCCGTGATCTCGGCCCGCACGAAGGTCACCCCCGCCTCGGCGCAGAGGCGGCGCAGGTCGATGGCGCAGGCGTCCCGCCGGTAGAGGCCCGCCACCAGGCCCGGCACCATGCCCGAATAGAGGGCCGTGCTGTGGCGGCTCACCAGGGTGATCAGGGTGCGCGCGGGCCGCAGGGCCGGGCGCATCGCCCACTGCCGCAGCACCAGGGCATGGCTGTGGCCGCCGCCGGCCAGCACCAGGTGGTGGCGGAGCGGTGGGCTGGCCTGGCGCTGGGGACCCACGCGGCTGCTGGCGTTTCCGCCATTCAACCGGGCCGATCCTGGCGGGGCCCCGCCCCGCCATCGCGGAAGATGGCCCCAGCAGAGGTCGGCGAGCGCCCCGTGGAGAAACTGCAGAGCCTGCGGGGCATGGTGGACCTGCTGCCCGCCCACACGCCCCTCTGGCAGCGGCTGGAGGCCACGGCCTGGGAGCACTTCCGCCGCGCCGGCGTCGCCGAGATCCGTACGCCGCTGCTGGAGGTCACCGAGCTGTTCGCCCGCGGCATCGGCGAGGCCACCGACGTGGTGGGCAAGGAGATGTACTCCTTCCTCGATAAAGGGGAGCGCCGCTGCACCCTGCGCCCCGAGGGCACGGCCTCGGTGGTGCGGGCGGCGATCCAGCACGGCCTCTTGAGCCAGGGCCCGCAGCGGCTCTGGTACGGCGGGCCGATGTTCCGCTACGAGCGGCCCCAGGCGGGCCGCCAGCGCCAGTTCCACCAGATCGGTCTGGAGTTCCTGGGCTTCGCCGATCCCCGCAGTGATGTCGAGGCCATCGCCGTGGCCTGGGACCTGCTGGCCGATCTGGGGGTGGGCGGCCTGGCCCTGGAGCTCAACTCCCTGGGCAGCAGCGACGACAGGGCCCGCTACCGCCGTGAGCTGGTGGCCTGGCTCGAGGCTCGCCGCGGCCAGCTCGATCCCGACTCCCAGGCGCGGCTGGCCACCAATCCCCTGCGCATCCTCGACACCAAGAATCCCGACACCCAGGCACTCCTGGCGGAGGCCCCCACCCTGTCCGCGGCCCTGGCCCCCGAGAGCCGTGAGCGCTTCGCGGCCGTGCAGGCCGGCCTGGAGGCCCTGGGGATCCCCTTCCAGCTCAACCCGCGCCTGGTGCGGGGCCTCGACTACTACAGCCACACCGCCTTCGAGATCACCTCCAGCCAGCTCGGCGCCCAGGCCACCGTCTGTGGCGGCGGCCGTTACGACGGCCTGGTGGAGCAGCTGGGCGGCCCCGCCACCCCCGCCATCGGTTGGGCCCTGGGGATGGAGCGGCTGGTGCTGCTGCTGGAGCAGCTCGACCCCCAGCGCTCGGCGCCCGCCCCCGATCTCTATGTGGTGAGCCGGGGGGCGGCGGCCGAGCCCCTGGCGCTGCGGCTGGCCCGGGAGCTGCGGCTGGCTGGGCGGGCGGTGGAGCTGGATCTCAGCGCCGCCGCCTTCGGTAAGCAGCTCAAGCGCGCCGACCGCTCCGGCGCCCCCTGGGCCCTGGTGATCGGCGACGGGGAGGCGGAGCAGGACCAGGTGATCCTCAAGCGACTGCGGGCGCCGGCGGGCCCGAGCCCCGCGGTCCAGGCCGAGGCCGTCCAGGCGGCCGATGGGCCGGGGGCCGGGGGGCAGGCGGAGGAGCGGCTCAGCCTGCTGGAGCTGCGGGAGCGGTTCGCCTAGGGTCCGGCCCAGCCCAGCAGCTTCGGCCCTTGTCTCATCCCTCTCCGGTTCGCACCATCTGCTGCATCGGTGCGGGCTACGTGGGCGGTCCGACGATGGCGGTGATCGCCGATCGCTGCCCGGGCATCCAGGTGACGGTGGTGGACCTCAACGCCGAGCGGATCGCCGCCTGGAACGACCCGGACCTCTCCAGGCTGCCGGTGTACGAGCCGGGGCTCGATGCGGTGGTGGGTCGCTGCCGGGGCCGCAATCTGCACTTCAGCACCGCGCTGGAGCCGGCGATCGCCGCGGCCGATCTGGTGTTCCTCTCGGTGAACACCCCCACCAAGACCAAGGGTGTGGGGGCCGGCCAGGCCAGTGACCTGCGCTGGATCGAGGCCTCCGCCCGCCAGGTGGCCGCCGCTGCCCAGGGGCACACGATCGTGGTGGAGAAGAGCACCCTGCCGGTGCGCACCGCCGAGACCGTGCAGGTGATCCTGGCGGCCGTCCAGGGGGAGGGAGTTCCGGGGGATGGCTCCGCTCCGGGCAAGACCTTCTCCGTGCTCTCCAATCCCGAGTTCCTGGCCGAGGGCACGGCCATCGCCGATCTGGAGAAGCCTGACCGGGTGCTGATCGGTGGCGAGGACCCCGCCGCCATCGAGGCCCTGGCGGGCATCTACGCCCACTGGGTGGCGCCGGAGCAGATCCTGCGCACCAACCTCTGGAGCAGCGAGCTCTCCAAGCTCACCGCCAACGCCTTCCTGGCCCAGAGGATCTCCTCGATCAACAGCATCGCCGCCTTCTGTGAGGCCACCGGCGCCGACGTGCAGGAGGTGGCCCGGGCGATCGGCACCGACTCGCGCATCGGCCCCAAGTTCCTCAAGGCCGGTCCGGGCTTCGGGGGCAGCTGCTTCCAGAAGGACATCCTCAACCTGGTGTATCTCTGCGGCCACTACGGCCTGCACGAGGTGGCGGCCTACTGGCAGGGCGTGGTGGACCTCAACACCTGGCAGCAGCACCGCATCGCCCGGCTGGTGGTGCGCCGGCTGTTCGGCACGGTCACCGGCAAGCGCCTGGCGGTGCTGGGCTTTGCCTTCAAGGCCGACACCAACGACACCCGCGAGGCCCCGGCGATCCGCATCTGCCGCGACCTGCTGGAGGAGGGGGCGCAGCTGGCCATCTACGACCCGAAGGTTCCCGCCGCCCAGATCGCCCGGGACCTGGGCGAGCCAGAGCTGCCCGCCGAGGCCAGCGAGCGCCAGGCCCTCAGCGGCGAGGGCAGCTGGCGCGCGGCGGCCTCGGCCTTCGAGGCCGTGGCGGCGGCCGATGCGGCCCTGATCCTCACCGAGTGGGGCGAGTTCGCCCAGCTCGACTGGCAGGCCCTGGCCGCCGGCATGCGCCAGCCCGCCTGGGTGTTTGATGCCCGGGCCGTGGCCGATGCCGCGGCGGTGCGGGCCGCCGGATTGCGGCTCTGGCGCGTCGGCGAGGGCTGAACGGCGCCAGGACCCCTATCCCCACGGCCTGTGGGCGCGGCACCGGACTCCCCCCGATCGGCAGCCTCGGGCGCCTCGGCGAGGCCAGGCCTGCGATCCTGAACGCCGAGCCAGTCCCCTTCACCCCAGCCTCCTTCGCCCCAGCCCCGCCGTGCCCTCCATCACCCGCAATCTCGTGACCGGCGGCGCCGGGTTTGTGGGCTCCCACCTGGTGGATCGGCTGATGGAGGCCGGCGAGGAGGTGCTCTGCCTCGACAACTACTTCACCGGCCGCAAGGCCAACATCGCCCGCTGGTTCGGTCACCCCAGCTTCGAGCTGATCCGCCACGATGTGACCGAGCCGATCCGCCTGGAGGTGGACCGCATCTGGCACCTGGCCTGCCCGGCCTCGCCGGTGCACTACCAGCACAATCCGATCAAGACCGCCAAGACCAGTTTTCTCGGCACCTACAACATGCTCGGCCTGGCGCGGCGCGTGGGGGCGCGGCTGCTGCTGGCCAGCACCAGCGAGGTGTACGGCGATCCAGAGGTACATCCGCAGCCCGAGAGCTATCGCGGCAACGTCAACACCCATGGCATCCGGGCCTGCTACGACGAGGGCAAGCGGGTGGCCGAAACGCTCTGTTTCGACTACCAGCGCATGCACGGCGTGCAGATCCGCATCGCCCGCATCTTCAACACCTATGGGCCCCGCATGCTGCCCGATGACGGCCGTGTGGTGAGCAACTTCATCGTGCAGGCCCTGCGCGGCGAGCCGCTCACCCTCTACGGCGATGGCTCCCAGACGCGCTCCTTCTGCTACGTGGACGACCTGGTGGAGGGGCTGATCCGGCTGATGACCGGCGACCATCCTGGGCCGATCAACCTGGGCAATCCCGGTGAGTTCACGATCCGCCAGCTGGCGGAGATGGTGAGGGCCCGCATCGCCCCTGCCCTGCCGCTGCTGGAGCAGCCCCTCCCCCAGGATGATCCCCTGCAGCGCCAGCCCGTGATCGATCTGGCCCGCCAGCAGCTCGGCTGGGAGCCCCGCATCCCCCTGGAGCAGGGCCTGGAGGCCACCATCGCCGACTTCCGGTCTCGCCTCGACCCCTGAGCTCTCCTCCACTCCGCTCCCGGCTCGTCCCCTGAGCACTCCCCCCACCCCGCCTGCGCCCATGTCCGCCAGCACTGGCCCGATCCTCGTCACCGGCGCCGCGGGCTTCATCGGCGCCGCCGTGGCCCGCCAGTTGCTGGCGCGCGGCGAGCGCGTGATCGGCCTCGACAACCTCAACAGCTACTACGACCCCGCCCTCAAGCGCGCCCGGCTCGCCCGGATCGAAGCGGAGCTGCCGGCAGCGGCCCCCGGAGCGGGGGGCGCCCCCGACGGGCCCTGGCGTTTCCAGCAGCTGGCGGTGGAGGACGGTGAGGCCCTGGCGGCGCTGTTCGCGGCCGAGCGGCCCCGGGCCGTGGTGCACCTGGCGGCCCAGGCCGGAGTGCGCTACTCGCTGGAGAATCCCGCGGCCTACGTGCAGAGCAACCTGGTGGGCTTCGGCCACATCCTCGAGGGCTGCCGCCACCACGGCGTGGAGCATCTGGTGTACGCCTCCAGCAGCTCGGTGTATGGCGGCAACCGGCAGATGCCCTTTTCCGAACAGCACGCCGTGAACCACCCGGTGAGCCTCTATGCGGCCACCAAGAAGGCCAACGAGCTGATGGCCCACACCTACAGCCACCTCTACGGCCTGCCGGCCACGGGCCTGCGCTTCTTCACCGTCTACGGACCCTGGGGCCGCCCCGACATGGCGCCGATGCTGTTCGCCCGGGCGATCCTGGCGGGCGAACCGATCCGGGTGTTCAACCACGGCCGCATGCAGCGCGATTTCACCTACATCGACGACATCGTGGAGGGCGTGATCCGCTGCCTGGACAAGCCCGCCACGGCCGATCCCCACTTCGATCCGCTGCATCCCAACCCGGCCACCGCCGCCGTGCCCCACCGGCTGTTCAACATCGGCAACGCCCAGCCCACCGAGCTGCTGCGCTTCATCGCCGTGCTGGAGGCGGCTCTGGGCCGCGAGGCCCTCAAGGACTTCCAGCCGATGCAGCCGGGCGATGTGCCGGCCACCGCCGCCGACACGGCGGCCCTGGAGGCCTGGGTGGGCTTCCGCCCCTCCACCCCGATCGAGCTGGGGGTGGAGCGCTTCGCCGGCTGGTATCGGGAGTTCTACGGCTGCTGAGCTGTGGTGCTGAGCCGTGGCGCTGAGGTGTGGTCCTGAGCCGTGGACACAAAAAAGCGGGTCCCGGAGGACCCGCTGGGTGACCAGGGGTATTCCCTGCTGGGGAGGGGGGAGCCGCTCAGGCGGAACCCACGCCCACATAGGCGCCGTAGAAGAACAGGCCCACCACAAAGATCACGGCCATGCCACCGGCGGTGGCCACCAGCCACAGGGGCAGGACGCCCTCGGTCCAGCGGGAGCGCCAGGCCACGGCCGGGCGGCCGTCGGGGAGGCGATCGGGGATCCGGCCGTCAGGAAGATTGGATTTCTTGCCGCTCATCGTGAAGGCTCCCGATCAGTTGAAGAAGTAGCTGGTGAACAGCACACCGATGACGAACACAAACAGCAGGCCCAGATAGAGGCTGGTGCGGTTCAGTTCAACCGGCAGGTTGTTCGGATTGGGGGTGCGTTGCATGGCAGTGATGGGTCCGGTACGGACCTCAGCGGCGGACGAACTGCATGGCGGCCAGGGCACCCAGGAAGAACACCGTGGGAATGCCCAGCGCGTGGAGCGACAGCCACCGGACCGTGAAGATCGGGTAGTTGCGGGGCGTGGTGGAGGCGGGAGACTGGGTCATGGCTTATTTCAGGCGCAGATCGAGACTGGCCTTGGCGTCGTAGCGCTGGCTGACGACGGGCGCCTTGGTGTCCTGGGCCTGGAAGTAGGCGTCAGGACGGGGGGTGCCGAAGGCGTCGTAGGCAAGACCCGTGGACACGAACAGGAAACCCGCCAGGAAGATCGCCGGCAGGGTCACGGCATGAATCACCCAGTAACGGATGCTCGTGATGATTTCGAAGAACGGACGTTCCCCAGTAGAGCCGGCAGCCATGGCAGCAAGCGTTCAGCTTGTGGATCCTAAGGGCCGGGCGGGGGGCGCCGGGATCGCCGCGGCGGCTTGGTTACACAGGGATGCAGTTGGCGGCGGCCGGGGCCGGCGCCAGCAGCGGCGGGGGCTGGGCGAGCCCGCCGCCCGTTGTGCTCAGCCCACCCAGCGCAGCAGCGAGCCCCGCTCCCCGAGCACGAAGCCCTTGCCATCGGCGCTGAAGGCGATGCGGCTGAAGTTGGTGGGCTGCTGGGCCCCCACCGGATCCTTCTGCCAGCTCTTGCCGCCATCGGCGCTCACCAGCAGGGTGCCGCTGCCGCCGCCCGTCCAGAGCTGGCCGCTGGGATCCCAGGCCAGGTCGAGGTAGCCGAAGCCGTTGGTGATCGGGATCACGGGCTTGCTCCAGTCCTCGGGGTTGGCGGCGTCGGGGTTGAAGCGCAGCTGGGCGCCGCGGGTCACCATCCACAGCTCGCCGCCGGGCTGGAAGCCCATGGCCTGCACCCGCTGGCTGCTGACGCGCTGGTGCGGGGTCCAGATCGCCTCGCCGGGGTTCCAGGTGGCGAAGAAGTTGCCCAGGCTGCTCACGCTCACGTACTGGCCATCGGGACCGCGGCGCAGGTCGCGCACGGCGCCGGCGGCGTCACTCACGTCCGCCTGCCAGCTGGTGCCGCCGTCGTCGGTGCGGTAGATGGCGCCCACGTTGGTGGCCAGCTCGGCCCGGTTGCGGCCCAGGGCCGTGATCAGGTAGGGCTCACCCGGCAGTTTGGTGTCGAGGAACAGGCGGCTCCAGCTCTGGCCGGCGTCCGTGCTGTGCAGCAGCAGGCCGGGCTGGCCGGCGATCCAGCCCTCGTCACCGCTGAAGTCGATGCTGATCAGGCGGAAGTTCTCCTCCGCCGGCAGCTCCAGGGCCCGCTCCTGCCAGCTGGCGCCGCCGTCGTCGGTCTCGAGGATCAGGCGGTTGCTGCCCACCAGGAAGCCGTGGCGGCTGTCGCTGAAGGCCAGGTCCAGGGGGTTGGATTTGGTGTGGATGTCCACCGGCTGCCAGGGGCTGCTGGCCGCCACCGGCAGGCCGGTGCTGACGCAGCCGCCCAGGCCCAGGGCCAGGACCCCACAGAACACCAGGGCGAACAGGCTGCGGCTGAGGCTGGAGAGAAGGCGTTTCACGGCGGAGTGCGGGAGGCGGGCGGAAGCGGGACGGGCGGGGAGGGCTCGGGCCTGGGGCCGGGCGCGGCCAGGTGCGGGGCGGCGCCGGCCAGGGCTCAGCGCAGGGAGTAGAGGGAGAGGAAGAAGGCGAACGCCAGGGCGAAGCCGCCGAAGATCAGCACGTTCTTCTGGCCGGGGGTGAGCTGGTTCACGCCGAGGCCGTAGCCCAGATTCTCTTCGAAGCCGCTGGGCTTGTTGCGGGGGCCGATGTCGCGGAAGGCGGCCACCTTGCTGCGGCACACCGGACAGCGGAAGCTGACCACATCCAGGGCGCTGAAGGGGGTGCCGGGCGCGATGGCGAGCTTGGCGATGCCCTCACTTGGGTCAAAGACGAAGCCGCAGCTGCGGCACTCGAAGCGGTGGGTGTCCGGATCGCTGCCGGCGGCGGCGGGCTCGGCGCTGGGCTCGGTGGCGGCCGCCGGGGCCTCGGGACCGCCGCTGGATTCGGCCTGCTCCGGCGCTGCCGGCGCTGGGCTGAGCTCGGCCGTGTCCGCCTCGGCCGGACTGGCCTCCGTGGCGCTGCGCTCTGCGTTCTCCTCCGTCACCCGTCCCCACTTCGAAGGGTTGAACTCTAGGCAGCGGCTTCAGGGGGGGGCGGCCTGGGCCTTCCAGCACCCACGCTCCCGCCCCGCCCCAGACTCCAGGCGGCGGATGCCAGACTGCGCTCCGGTTGGGCTGCCTGCGCCCGTGTTCGTTCTCTCCGGCTACGACGCCTTTCTCGGCTTCCTGCTGATCGCGGCGGCCGTGCCCGTGCTGGCGCTGGTCACCAACAAGCTGCTGTCCCCCACGTCGCGCAGCGGTGAACGGGATCTCACCTACGAGTCGGGCATGGAGCCCATCGGCGGTGCCTGGATCCAGTTCAACATCCGCTACTACATGTTCGCGCTGGTCTTCGTGATCTTCGACGTGGAGACAGTGTTCCTCTATCCCTGGGCCGTGGCCTTCCACCGCCTGGGACTGCTGGCCTTCATTGAGGCGCTGGTGTTCATCTCCATCCTGGTGGTGGCGCTGGCCTACGCCTGGCGCAAGGGCGCCCTCGAGTGGAGCTGAGTCCGCCGCTGATCCACCCCTGATCCGCCGCCATTCCGTCGCCCCGCCCCCATGACCTCCTCCCCTTCCGCACCCGGCGCCACCGCCGGCCTGGCCGAGGCCCTCTCGATCGGGGCGCTTCGCGATCTGCGCGCCGCCAGCTGCAACCCGGTGGGTGCCCCCACGGTCACCAGCGACCTCTCGGAGAACGTCATCCTCACCAGCCTGGATGACCTGCACAACTGGGCGCGGCTCTCCAGCCTCTGGCCGCTGCTCTACGGCACCGCCTGCTGCTTCATCGAGTTCGCCGCCCTGATCGGCTCCCGTTTCGACTTCGACCGCTTCGGCCTGGTGCCCCGCTCCAGCCCGCGCCAGGCCGACCTGCTGATCGTGGCCGGCACCGTGACCATGAAGATGGCCCCGGCCCTGGTGCGGCTCTATGAGCAGATGCCCGAGCCCAAGTACGTGATCGCCATGGGCGCCTGCACGATCACCGGCGGCATGTTCTCGGCCGACTCCACCACCGCCGTGCGCGGCGTGGACAAGCTGATCCCGGTGGACCTCTACCTGCCTGGCTGCCCGCCCCGGCCGGAGGCGATCTTCGATGCGGTGATCAAGCTGCGCAAGAAGGTGGGCAACGAGGCCCTGGCCGAGCGCGGCAACCTGCTGCCGACCCACCGCTACCTCACGATCCCCCACCAGCTCAACGCCGTGACCCCGATCGTGGACGGTCGCTATCTCCGGGCCGAGACCCAGAAGGCGGCCCTGGCCGCCGCCGCGGGCCTGCCCGTGGGCGCCGCCGCCGCCCAGGCTGAGCTCGCCCAGCCCGCCGCCATCCCTGCCACCCCCGACGCCTGAGGCCAAGCCGATGCCCGACGCCACCCCCAACCCTGGCGAGCAGCCGGCTGATCTGGCCGCCCCCGCCCTCACCACCCCCCAGGCTGGCCCCGTCAGCCAGTGGCTGCGCAGCCAGGGTTTTGACCACGAGGTGCTCGAGCCCGACCACCTCGGCGTGGAGGTGATCGGCGTGGAGCCCGCCTTCCTGCCGGTGATCGCGGCGGCCCTCAAGGCCAGCGGCTTCGACTACCTCCAGTGCCAGGGCGGCTACGACGAGGGCCCCGGCGGCCGGCTGGTGAGCTTCTACCACCTGGTGAAGCTCGCCGTTCTGGCGGATCGGGTGGCGGCGGCCCAGGAGCCGGCCGGCACCAGCCGTGCCATTCCCGCCGAGGCCAGGCCCGAGGAGGTGCGCCTCAAGGTGTTCCTGCCCCGCGATGGCGAGCTGCTGATCCCCAGCCTCTACGGCCTGTTCCGCGGCGCCGACTGGCAGGAGCGCGAGACCTACGACATGTACGGGATCCGCTACGAGGGTCACCCCCATCCCAAGCGGCTGCTGATGCCCGAGGACTGGAAGGGCTATCCGCTGCGCAAGGACTACGTGCAGCCCGACTTCTACGAGCTGCAGGACGCCTACTGATACTGACGTTCTGACTGCTGGCCTTCGGCCTCATCCCTCGCCCCGGCCCTGCTGGCGCCGGTGGCGCTTGTAGAAGCGCATCACCGCCAGGGCCACGCTCTTGGGGTCGTGGCGCAGGGTGGCGCTGGGGCGGGCCCCCTGCAGCGGCGCCAGCATCACCTCGTACCCCTGGCTGCGCAGCTGGCGGCTGTCGCAGGCCACCGGCTCGGCGCCCCGCTGGCGGTAGTGCTCGATCAGGGGGCTGGTGCCCAGGTCCTCCTGGGCCAGCACGGCGGTGAACAGCCGCTCCTGCACCCCCAGGCTGGCCAGCTGGGCCTCCAGGGCCCGCAGGTGACCGGTCACGTCCAGGCCGTCGGTCTCGCCGGGCTGGGTCATCAGGTTGCAGATGTAGAGCCGCGGCGCCTTGCTGCGGCCGATGGCCTCCACCAGCTCGGGCACCAGCAGGTTGGGCAGCAGCGAGGTGTAGAGGCTGCCCGGCCCCAGCACGATCAGATCGGCATGGGCGATCGCCTCCAGGGCCCGGGGCAGGGCCGGCGGCCGCTCCGGCGTGCAGCCGAGCCGCACGATCGGACTGGGGGCATGGCCGATGGCCGATTCCCCCTCGATGCGGGTGCCGTCCTCCAGCTCCGCCCAGAGGCGCACATCGGCATTGGTGGCCGGCACCACCTGGCCCTGCACCGCCAGCACCCGGCTGCTGGCGGTGATCGCCGATTCCAGGCTGCCGGTGATGGCCGTGAGGGCCGAGAGGAACAGGTTGCCGAAGCTGTGGCCCTCCAGGCCCGTGCCGGCCTGGAAGCGGTACTGGAACAGGCGGGTGAGCAGCGGCTCCTCGGTGGCCAGGGCCGCCAGGCAGTTGCGCACGTCGCCGGGGGGCTGCACCCCCAGCTCGCGCCGCAGCACGCCGCTGCTGCCGCCGTCGTCGGCGACGGTGACGATCGCGGTGAGGTTGCTGCTGTAGCGCTTCAGGCCCGAGAGCAGGGTGGAGAGGCCGGTGCCGCCGCCGATGGCCACGATCGCCGGCCCCCGGTTCAGGCGCCGCTGCGCCACCAGGGCATCCACCAGCACCGTGCCCTTCTCCGGGGCGAGGGCCTGCTGGATCGAGCCGAAGCTGCGGCTCTGGCCCAGCCAGATCATCGCCCCGCCCCCCAGCAGCACCAGCGGCCCGGTGTAGGCCCGTGGCAGCACGGTGGTGATGTGGCGCAGCAGCCAGGTGATCGATTCCAGCGTCCAGTAGATCGGCTGCAGGTCGGCCCAGATGGCAGCCCCGATCACCGCCACCAGCAGCCCCAGGCCGGAGGTGAGCATCCAGCGCTTCACCACCAGGCCGGGCTGCAGCCAGCGCACGGCCCGGCGTGAGCGGCTCACCAGATCCTGCTGGCGCAGATCCCCCCGGCCAACCCAGCCGGGCCGTTGACCGCGCCGGCGGGGCGGGCGACTGGAACGGGACGGGCGCATCGCGCGATCGGGCTGCTGAAACTGTACGGAGAACCCGCCAAGATGGCCCCATCCCCCGGTGAGTCCCGCGGTGTCCGACGGCCCGGTGACATCCCTGATCCAGGCCCCAGGCGCCAGTGCCTCCCCATCCGCTCCCCAGCCGGCCCCGGTGCCGGTGCTGGAGATGCGGGGGGTGTCGGTGCGCTGGGGCAGCAACACCGTGCTCGATGGGGTGGACCTGCGGCTCGAGCCCGGCGAGCGGCTGGCGGTGGTGGGCCCCTCGGGCGCCGGCAAGTCGACGATCCTGCGGGTGCTGGCCGGCCTGATGCTGCCCACCACCGGCGAGCTGCGCATCCACGGCGTTCCCCAGACCTACCTGCGCCTGGACCAGCGCCATCCGCCGGACGTGCGCCTGGTGTTCCAGAACCCGGCCCTGCTGGCCTCCCTCAGCGTGCAGGAGAACGTGGGCTTCCTGCTCTACCGCCATAGCCGGATCCCGGAGCGCGAGATCCGGGAGCGGGTGAGCCGGGCCCTGGAGGCCGTGGGCCTCTACGGCGTGGAGGACCTGCTGCCCGGCGAGCTCAGCGGCGGCATGCAGAAGCGGGTGAGCTTCGCCCGCGCCCTGATCGAGGATCCCAGCCAGCCCGCGGGCCTGCAGCCGCTGCTGCTCTTCGATGAGCCCACCGCGGGCCTGGACCCGGTGGCCTGCACCCGCATCGAGGACCTGATGGTGCGCGCCACGGAGGTGGCCGGCGGCGCCTCGGTGGTGGTGAGCCACGTGATGAGCACGATCCTGCGCTCGGCCGAGCGGGTGGTGCTGCTCTACGACGGGCTGCTGCGCTGGCGGGGCTCCGTGGAGGACTTCCAGGTGAGTGACAACGCCTACGTGGAGCAGTTCAGGACGGGTAGCCTTGAGGGCCCGATGCAGCCTGCGGAGCTCTGATCCATGCGCCGCAGTGTGCGAGAGGCGATCGTGGGCTTCACCCTGCTGGCGGGGGTGGCCGGGGCCGCCGGGATTTGGCTCTGGATCAAGGGCGTGAACATCTCCGGCCGCAACTGGACCGTGAAGGTGCGCTTCCCCGATGCCGCCGGCCTGGCGGAGCGCTCCTCGGTGACCTACCGGGGCGTGGTGGTGGGCACCGTGCGGCGGCTGGAGGCCCAGTCCGATGCGGTGGTGGCCGAGCTGGAGATCCAGGACCCCGAGCTGCGCCTGGCCCGCCCCGTGATGGCGGAGGTGCAGGCGGCCTCGCTGCTGGGCGGCGACGCCATGGTGGCGCTGCTCACCGGCGGCTCGGCCCCGGGACCCGGCACCCCCGGCCCCCGCTCCCAGTCCTGTGATGCCAAGACGATCCTCTGCGCCGGCGGAGAGCTGACGGGGGAGAGTGCCGCCACCCTCTCCACGGTGACCGCGATGATGCAGCGGCTGCTGGATCAGGCGGACAAGGAGAAGCTCGTGTCCAAGCTGGCCGAGACCACCCGCAGCTTCGATACCACCTCCAAGCAGGCCGACCGCTTCCTGCGGGACAGCCAGGGGCTGGTGAAGGAGCTCAACGCGGCGGTGAAGAAGGCCGACCCCACCCTGACCAACCTCAACCGCGCCACCGCCGATGCGGCCCGGGCGACGAAGCACCTCAACAACATCGTCTCCGCCTTCGACAACCCCCAGACCATCGGCCAGCTCAAGTCCACCGCCGCCAATGCCGAGAAGCTCACCGCCCGCTGGGAGGCGGTGGGGGGCGATGTGAACAAGCTCTCGGCCGATCCCCAGTTCATGGATGGGATCCGCAGCGTGGCCGTGGGCCTCGGCAAGTTCTTCGAGGAGCTCTACCCGGCCCAGACCGGAGCCGCCAAGGACCGGGCGGCGGCAGGGCCCAACCGCTGATAGCTCCGCCCCCCGGCCAGGCACCAGGCCCCCTTGGGGACTCGCGGGTCACACCCCGCTGATCGCCTCCATGGCGATGGCGGCGATGGCCTGATCGCTGGCCTTGGGCAGCTGCACGTATTTGCCGCCGGCGGCCTCGGCCAGGTCCTTGCCCATGCCGCTGCCGATGAACTTGCGCTCGGTGTCGATCACCAGCAGCTTGATGCCCAGGGCCCGGTAGCGGCTGGCCACCTGCTTCACCTCCTCCTTGAGGTCCACCGGCTCCTCCCCCTCCAGCTGGGGCTGGCCCAGGGAGCGGCTGAGGGGCACGTTGCCGCGGCCGTCGGTGATCGCCACCACCACCACCTGGCCCAGATCGCCCGTGGCCAGGGCATTGGCCGCCACCCGCGCCGCCTGCGAGAGGCCGTGGGCCAGCGGTGAGCCGCCGCCGCAGGGCATCGATTCCAGCCGCCGGCGCGCGGCGGTGATCGAGCGGGTGGGGGGCAGCAGCACCTCGGCCTGCTCGCCGCGGAAGGGGATCAGGGCCACCTCGTCGCGGTTTTCGTAGGCCTCGGTGAGCAGCCGGATCACGGCCCCCTTGGCGCTCTGCATGCGGTTCAGCGCCATCGAACCGCTGGCATCCACCAGGAAGATCACCAGGGCGCCGGCCTTGCGCTGCAGCTGCTTGGCCCGCAGGTCGCCGTCCTCCACGATCACCGTGCGGTGGGGCTCCCGCTCGCGGCGCGATTTCTGGTAGGGCGCCGCCGCCCGCAGGGTGGCATCCACGGCGATGCGCTTCACCGGCCCGCGGGGCAGCATCGGCTTCACGTAGCGGCCGCGGGAATCGCTGAACACCACGGCGCGGCTGCCGCTGCCGCCGCTCTTCGCCTTGCCGGCGTTGAACAGCAGCAGGTCGGGGTCGATGGCGATGGCCTCGGGATCCAGCAGGAACTCCTCGGGGATCGAGGGGGGCGCCTGGTCGTCGGGGGTGTCGTCGTCCTCCTCGTTGTCGTCCTGGTCGTCCGGTTCGTCGGGCTCCTGCTCGTTCTCCGGGGGCTCGGGCTGCTCCGGCTCCTGCTCGCCCTGCGGCGGGGGCGGCGGCGGCGGCTCCATCGGCTGGTCGGGATCGGGGGGCGGCAGCTGCAGGGCCCGGGGGGCGATCACCAGCCGCACGGCCACCTGCAGGTCGTCGGCCTCCACCCGGTCGCGGCCGCTCAGGGCCGCATGGGCCCGGGCCACCCGCACGGCATAGAGCTCGCTGCGGTGGCCCTCCACGCCGCCCCGCAGGGCCTCGTTCACCAGGTAGGCGATCTGCTCGCGCGCGATCTGCACATCCGGCAGCCACTGGCGGGCCAGCAGCAGCTGGGTCGCCAGGGCGTCCGTTTCCTCCTGCCACTTGGCGCGGAAGGCATCGCTCGATTCGGCCTGGGCCATGGCCGAGCGGGTGATCTCCACCCGCTGGTCCAGCTCCAGCACCTGGTTGGCGCTGAGGGCAATGGCGAAGCGATCCAGCAGGTGATCGCGCACGGCCCCCTCCTCGGGGTTGTAGGTGGCGATCAGCAGGCAGCGGCAGGGGTGCGACAGGCTCAGGCCCTCCCGCTCGATCCGGTTTTCGCCTGAGCCCACCGCTGCCAGCAGCAGGTTGGTGATGTTGTCGTCGAGCAGGTTGAGCTCGTCCACGTAGAGCACGCCCCGGTGGGCTTCCGCCAGCAGGCCGGGCTGGAACACGGCCTGGCCGCTGGCCAGGGAGGCCGTCACGTCCACGGAGCCCACCAGCCGGTCTTCGGTGATGCCGAGGGGCACCTGCACGAAGGGCGCCGGGATCACCTTGGTGGGCAGCAGGGCGCTGGCATCGGCGCCCGTGGGGTCGGCACCCAGCTCGGTGAGGCGGGCGCAGGTGGCCGCGTCCCAGTCGTCGGGCCGCTGGGGATCGATGTTGAGGGCGTTGAGGGGGGTGCCGCCGCCGGTTCCGCTGCCCAGGTCGAGCACGTCGATGGGGGGGAGCAGGGCGTGCAGGCCGCGGGCCAGCACGGACTTGCCGGTGCCGCGGCCACCGGCGATCACGACCCCGCCCAGGCCGGGATCCACGGCCGCCAGCAGCAGGGCCAGCTTCAGGGTGCCGTGGCCGGTGATGGCGGCCAGGGGAAAGGCCCGGGCCGCGGCGGCGCTGGAGGCGGTGCCGCGGCTCGCTGATCCGCCGGCGACCGATCCGCTTGCCGCCGATCCGCTTGCAACCATGGGGAGGCCCGGGCCCGTCACTGTGAGCGCCAGTCTCGCTGATCAGCCCGGGGCGCCCGGGCCGGGGGACCCCGGCCTGGCCATCGCCCTGGGGGCGAACCTCGGCGACCCCCTGGCCACCCTGCTGGCGGTGCGGCCCCTGCTGGCCGCGCTGGTGGGGCGCCACCTGGGCCCGTGGCCTGGGCGGCTGCGCTGGTCGCCCCTGTTCCGCACCGAGCCGGTGGGCGGGCCGCCGGGCCAGCCGCCCTACCTGAATGCGGTGCTGCTGGCGGAGGCTGCGGCCCCCCTGGAGCCCAGCTCCACTGCCGCCCGGGCCCTGCTGGCGGACCTGCAGGAGCTGGAGCAGCGCTTCGGGCGCCTGCGGCTGGAGCCCTGGGGCCCTCGCACCCTCGATCTCGACCTGCTCTGGTGGGGAGCGCTGCAGCTGCAGGCCCCGGAGCTGACGCTGCCCCATCCGCGGCTGGCGCAGCGGAGCTTCGTGCTGGCGCCCCTGGCGGCGCTGGATCCGGCGCTGGTGGTTCCCAGCCCCGCTGTGGAGCAGGGCTCCATGGACCCTGACCCGGCTCTAACCACCGGACCCGATCCCGCCCCCAGCTGCGGCGCTCTGCTGGCGGCGCTGCTGCCCCAGCTGCCCGAGGCCCCTCCAGCGCGCCTGCCCGGCCGCCCCGGCTGGCCCGAGTGAGCGGGCCGGACTCAGCGGCCCGTCCGCCTGCCTGCGCCATGCTGGCCCGATCCGCCGCCCCCGCCCCATGGCGCCCCTGCCCGCCCCCGAGCCCGCGCGCCACCTGGAGACCACCGCCGCCCTGGACGCCCGCAAGCTGCGCTTTGAGGTGAACCGGGTGCTGCTGCCCATGGGGGTGGAGGGCAGCTTCGGGATCATCCGCCACCCCGGAGCCTCCCTGGCGGTGCCGGTGCTCGATGACGGCCGGGTGGTGCTGCTGCGCCAGTACCGCTTCGCCGTGGCCGCCCGCCTGCTGGAGTTCCCCGCCGGCACCCTCGATCCGGGTGAGGACCCCCTCAGCACCATGCAGCGGGAGCTGCAGGAGGAGGCGGGCTACAGCGCCAGCCGCTGGGATCCCCTCGGGGCGATGCTGCCCTGCCCCGGCTACTCCGATGAGGTGATCCACCTGTTCCTGGCCCGGGAGCTCTCTGAGCTGAGCGAGCGTCCCCCCGGCGACGACGACGAGGACCTGGAGGTGCTGCTGCTGGAGCCCGCCGAGCTGGATGCGGCCCTGGCCAGCGGCGATGAATACCTCGATGGCAAGAGCGTGACCGCCTGGCTGCGGGCCAAGCAGCTGCTGGGGATCTGAGCCAGACCCCGATCCATCGCCCCGGCACCGCATGACCCCACCCCGCTGGATCTTCTGGCACCGGCGCGACCTGCGCCTGGCCGACAACCTGGGCCTCGCCGCCGCCGCCGCCGCCACCCCGGCGGTGACGGGGGTGTTCGTGCTCGATCCGGCCCTGCTGGCGGCGCCGGATCTGGCCCCGGCGCGGCTGTGGTTCCTGCTCGAGAGCCTGCGGGAGTTGGCCCAACGCTGGCGGGCCGCCGGCAGCCGGCTGCTGCTGCTGCAGGGCGATCCGGCCCGGGAGCTGCCGCGGCTGGCCGAGGCCCTCGGCGCCGAGGTGGTGGCCTGGAACCGGGATGTGGAGCCCTACGGCCGCGAGCGCGACCGCCAGGTGGCGGCGGCCCTCCAGGCCGCCGGCCGGCGGGTGCTGGTGGACTGGGACCAGCTGCTGGTGGCGCCCGAGGCCCTGCGCACCGGAGCCGGCGACCCCTACCGGGTCTACGGGCCGTTCCTGCGCAACTGGCGCGGCCAGCTGGAGCGCAAGGCGGAGGCTGGTGGATCGGCCCTGGCGGGAGGCCTGGAGCCGGTGGCGACCCCCACGGCCTTGGTGGACGTGGCGCCGGAGGCCCTGCCCGAGCCTGGACGCTCCCTCTGGACCCAGTTGCCCCTGCTGGAGGATGTGCCGCCGGCGGACACGTTCGGCACGCCCTTTGCCGGCGCGGACCTGTGCCCCTGCCGGCCGGGGGAGGCGGCGGCGCTGGCCCAGCTGCAGGCCTTCTGCGATGGGGCGAGCGGTCCGGCCATCCCCCTCTTGGGCTACGAACCCGGCCGCAACCTGCCTGGCGAGGCCGGCACCTCCGCCCTGAGCGCGGCGCTCAAGTTCGGCACCCTCAGCCCCCGCCAGGCCTGGGCCGGGGCCCAGGCGGCCCGCGCCACCGCTGAGCAGCTGGGCCGGGGCACCGAGGCCCTCGCTTCGATCGGGGTGTGGGAGCAGGAGCTGGCCTGGCGCGAGTTCTATCAGCAGGCCCTGTTCCACTTCCCCGAGCTGGCGGAG
This sequence comes from Vulcanococcus limneticus LL, assembly GCF_943369875.1. Taxonomy (GTDB): domain Bacteria; phylum Cyanobacteriota; class Cyanobacteriia; order PCC-6307; family Cyanobiaceae; genus Vulcanococcus; species Vulcanococcus limneticus_A. The sequence continues at coordinate 185,482 of NZ_CALROT020000005.1, read as the reverse complement.
GGCCCCTACCGGCCCCAGTGGAAGCACTTCCCCTGGGAGAACCACCAGGGCCGCTATGAGGCCTGGTGTGAGGGGCTCACCGGCCAGCCGTTCGTGGATGCGGCGATGCGCCAGCTCAACGCCAGCGGCTGGATGCACAACCGCTGCCGCATGGTGGTGGCCTCCTACCTGGTGAAGGATCTGATCTGCGACTGGCGCTGGGGCGAGACCGCCTTCATGGCGCGGCTGGTGGATGGCGATCTGGCGGCCAACAACGGCGGCTGGCAGTGGAGCGCCAGCAGCGGCATGGACCCCAAGCCCCTGCGCATCTTCAACCCCGCCACCCAGGCCTCCAAGTTCGACCCCGACGCCACCTACATCCGCACCTGGCTGCCGGAGCTGCGCCACGTGGCCACCCGGGACCTGCTCAGCGGCGAGATCGCCCCGCTGGAGCGCCGCGGCTACCCGGCCCCGACCGTGAACCACAAGCTGCAGCAGGCGCGCTTCAAGGCCCTCTACGCCAGCCTGCCGAAGGCCTGAGCCTCCGGTTCCGGTCCGTCAGGCCGCGACGGCGGCCCCCGCCGGCTGGCCCGCGGGGATGGCGCCGGTGCAGGCACCCGCCAGCTCCCCCAGGACCTCGATCACGCGCTGCTGCTGGGCTTCGCTCAGTTCCGGGAAGATCGGCAGGCTCAGCACCTCGCCGCAGAGGCGCTCGGTGACGGGCAGGGAGCCCGGCCCGTAGCCCAGTTCCGCGTAGGCCGGTTGCCGGTGGATGGGGATCGGGTAATAGATGATCGTCGTGACGCCGGCGTCCTGGAGACGCTGTTTGAGCCAGTCGCGGCAGGCGGCCTCGGGTAGCCCGAAATCGGCGCTGTCGGCGGAGGGGCTGCAGCCGCCGCCGCAGCTGGCGGTCCCACCGGGGCAGGCGGGCACCCGCACCACGAACTGGTTCCAGCTGTGGCCATCGGGGCCGGCCTCCGGCAGCTGGATGGCCGTGGCGGCGTGGAGCCCCTGGCGGTAGCGCGCGGCCACGGCCCGGCGCTGGGCGATCCAGCGCTCCAGGTGCGGCAGCTTCACGTTCAGCACCGCCGCCTGGATGGCATCGAGGCGGCTGTTGTAGCCGAGGGAGGTGTGCAGGTAGCGGCGCGGCATGCCGTGCACCGCCAGCTCACGGATCTGCCGGGCCAGGCCCTCGTCGCGGCAGGTGACGGCACCGCCATCGCCGGCGCCGCCCAGGTTCTTGGTGGGGAAGAAGCTGAAGCAGCCCGCGTCGCCCCAGCTGCCCACGGGCCGGCCGGCCCAGCTGGCGCCGCTGGCCTGGGCGCAGTCCTCCACCACCTTGAGGCCGTGGCGGGCGGCGATGGCGCACACCCGCTCCATGTCCACCGGCCGGCCGAACAGGTGCACCGGCAGCAGCACCTTGGTGGCCGGCGTGATGGCGGCCTCCAGCTGATCCAGATCGATCAGATAGGAGCTGGGTTCCACATCCACGAACACCGGCGTGGCGCCCACGGCGCTGATGGCCTCGGCGGTGGCGAAGAAGCTGAAGGAGCAGGTGATCACCTCGTCGCCGGGGCCGATGCCCAGGCCCCGCAGGGCCAGGATCAGGGCATCGGTGCCGCTGTTGCAGCCGATGGCGTGGGGGGAGCCGGTGGCCTCGGCGAAGGCGGCCTCAAAGGCGGCGATCACGCCGCCGCCGATGTACTGGCCGCTGCGCAACACCTGCAAGACGGCGTCATCGAGGGCCTCACCCAGGTGATGAAGCTGGTCGGTGAGACTGAAGGGAGGCACCTGCATGAAGGCAACCTTAAGCCCCGCGTCCGGGTGTTGCTTCAGCCCCAGGACGGTGCCTGGCCCGGGTGCCACTTGATGTTGCAGCCGATCGCGGGCTGTTGCTCCGGGTTCACCGGCTCCCCCGCCAGCAGGGCGTCAAGGGCGGCCCGCAGGTCCCGGCCGTCGCAGGCCAGGCCATGGCCGGGACGGCTGGCATCCAGCTGGCCCCGGTACACCAGCCGCTGCTCCGCGTCGAACAGGAACGGATCCGGCGTGCAGGCCGCCCGGAAGGCCCGGGCTGCACTCTGGTCGGCGTCAACCAGGTAGGGGAAGCGCCAGCCCTGGCGCTCGGCCTGCTGCCGCAGGCCTTCGGGCCCGTCCTGGGGGTGGGTGAGGGTGCTGTTGCTGGCGATGGCCACGATCTGCAGACGATCGCCGTAGTCGCGCTCCAGGCGCCCGATCTCGGGCTCGATGTGCTTCACGAAGGGGCAGTGGGCACACAGGAACAGCACCAGCAGCGGCCGGCCCGCCAGGTCGTGGGAGTCCAGCGGGGCGCTGAGGGTGGGGTCGGGGCCGGCGGCCGTGGTGGCGGTGGCGGGGTCGGGGCCTGCAGGCGCCGCGAGGCCGGTCACCCGCGGCAGCCGGAAGGCGGGCAGGGGCGTGCCCAGCGGCAGCATCGTGGAGGGGGTCAGGACCATGGGCTGGGAGGGGACGGGGCGGGGTGGCTTGGCTCGGCGGCTGGGCTGCGGGATCCCCCGGTCTGGCGCGGGCTGGAAGGGGCTTCCCGGCGTGGCGCCCGGATTGTCGCCTGGGCAGCCAAGCCAGCGGGGCCAGTCCGCCAGGATCCCTGCGATTGCGTCGTCCGCCGTGCCGCCAGCGCCGACCCCCCGAGGGCCCGCCCGGCCCCAGCCGTTGCTGCCCCTTGCCCTCGCGGGGCTGCTGCTGGCGGGCTGCGTGCCGGCTCACCGCCGGGCCAGCTGGGCGATCTACCCCCTGCAGCGCGTCCAGCCCCACGACGGCCTGGCGGTGGTGAGCCAGCCCGACGGCTACGGCCTGCACCTCTGGCTCGAGACCGACACCAGCCAGCGGGGCACCTGCCGCCCCCGCTGGCTGGTGGATCCGGCCCGGCTCTTCAACGGCAACGGCACGGCCCCCTTCAGCTCGGGGGTGGCCAGCCGCGCCGAGTTCTTCGAGGCGGTGGGCCGCGCGGATGTGCGCCGCGCCCTGCGCCGGGAGCTGGAGGCCCTCTGCCGGGCCCGGGCGCCGCGCAGCCGCTGGCAGTGGCTGGAGCCGCCCCGCCGCGCCGCCGAGGTGCGGGTCGAGCGCTTCCCGCTGCTGGAGGAGCCCGACCTGCTGGCGCCGGCCGCCGAGGTGCGCGAGCAGGAGGAGGCGCTGCTGCGCGGGGCTGACGGCGCGGCGGGCCCCCAGCCCTGAGCGGCTGGGGGCCCGTCGGGCGGGGTGACGGGGCTCCCGGGCCGGCTGGCTGGGCCGGTGCGGGGGCTGGGCTTCAGGCCCCCTGGACGGGGACGCCGGCCCAGACCCTGGGTTCGGCGCGGCGCCAGTAGCGGCCAAAGCGCCCCAGATCCGTCTCCTTCTCCGCGAGCGCCACGAAGGGCTCGGGGGGCAGCACCTGCACCGGCAGGGCGGTCGCCAGCCGGGTGCGGATCGCCTCGAAGCGCGGGTCCACGCCGGCGCTGGTGACGATGGCGTCGGCCCCGTGGCGGTGGGCGAAGGCCAGCAGCTCGGCGGCCACGTCGCCGCGGCGGATCGTGACCGGCAGCTCCAGCAGGCACTCCTGCAGGAAGGCCAGGCGCTTGAGGCTCAGGGGGCTGGCAGCCCCACCCGCGTTGCTGCCATCGCCGCTGGTGGCGGTCTGGCCGGCGATCAGGGCGTCGTCGAATACGAACAGGGCCGGCTGGCCGGGGTTGGCCCGCAGGGCGGGGTTGGCGGGGCCCAGGGCCTCGCCGTGGATCCAGAGGATCGGGCGGGAGGGCAGCGCCGCGGCCGGTGCTCCGCCGGCGCTGCTGCTCGGATCCACGGATCCTGAGGGGGACCCGGCGGGGATGGGCTGGGCACCGGGGGCGAACAGCTGCGCCTGGAGCTCCTCGTAGCTGGCCTCGAACGGGCAGGTGCCGGCCGCGGCGGCGCTGCAGCCGGCGCAGAACGGGCCGCCGCCGTAGCGCTCCAGGTTGGCGCGGTTGAAGAGGTAGGGCTTGGTGCTGAAGCTGCTGGCCACCCACTGCCAGCTCAGGTTGTTGCTGGCGGGGTCGCCGTCAAGCAGGTGCTGCAGGAACCAGCGGGCGCCCGCCTGCCAGCGCACCCGGCGCCAGTGCACCACGTAGGCCGCCAGCCACATCCGGGCGTGGTTGTGCAGCCAGCCGGTTCCGGTGAGCTCGGCGCTGAAGGCGTCCATGCAGGCCAGGCCCGTGCGGCCGTGGCGCAGGTCGTCCGGTAGTTCGGCGGCGTAGGCGCTGGGGGCGTGGCCGGTCTTGAGCGGTTCCAGGTCGTGCCAGATGGCGTCGCCGCGCTGGCGCCAGAGGCGCTGCCAGTAGTCGCGCCAGCCCAGCTCGTTGATCAGCTTCTCGGCCTCCCGCCTGGGGCGGCCGCTGCCCTGCAGCCAGGTGAACACGGCGTCGCGCACCTCCGCCAGGGTCAGCACGCCATGGCGGATGTAGGGCGAGAGGCGGGTCACGCCGCCCTCCAGGTGGTTGCGGCTGCGGCCGTAGCGGTCCGGCGCGATGGCGGCCAGGCGTGCTTCCGCGGCGCGGCGGCCCCCCGGGATCGGGCTCAGGCCGGCGGCCGGCGGCTGGCCCGGCCCGGGGCCCAGGGCGGCGGGGAACTGGCGCTGCAGCTCCGCGGCCAGGGCGGCCCGGGAGGGGAACCGGCGCGGCAGGTCGTCCGCGGCGGCGGGCCAGGCCAGCGGCACCCCCACGAGGGGCGACGCCGACGCTGCGGTGGCCGGGCCGGCCGGGCTGGACCTGGGGCGATCGACCTGGGGGAACTCCGGCACGGCGGCGCACTGGCGTGGCGGCTGATCCTGGCGGCTGGCCGCGGCTGGAGGGGGGCCGCCGCCGCCGGGGCCAGGGGCGGTGGACCCGGGTTGGGGGAGAATCGCCCGATTGCACCGTCCGTCAGGCCAGCCGGCCTGACGACCTCACCCCCTCCGCTCCTCCGATGCTCCTCGATCTGCGCGGCAAGAAGGCCCTCGTCACCGGCATCGCCAACAACAAGTCGATCGCCTGGGGCATTGCCCAGCAGCTGCACGCGGCCGGGGCCGAGCTGGGGGTCACCTACCTGCCGGATGAGAAGGGGCGCTTCGAGGGCAAGGTGCGTGATCTCACGGCGCCGCTGGCCCCCAGCCTGTTCGAGCCTCTGAACGTGCAGGACCCGGCCCAGATCGAGGCCGTGTTCGCCCGGGTGAAGGAGCAGTGGGGCTCGATCGACGTGCTGGTGCACTGCCTGGCCTTCGCCGGCAAGGAGGAACTGATCGGCGACTACAGCGCCATCAGCCCCGAGGGCTTCGCCAGGGCCCTGGAGGTGAGCGCCTACTCCCTGGCGCCCCTGTGCCGCCACGCCAAGCCCCTGTTCAACCCAGGCGCCAGCGTGATCACCCTCAGCTACCTGGGGGCCGAGCGGGCCATCCCCAACTACAACGTGATGGGCGTGGCCAAGGCGGCCCTGGAGGCCTCCGTGCGCTATCTCGCAGCTGAGCTGGGCCCCGAGCAGCAGGTGCGGGTGAACGCCATCAGCGCCGGTCCGATCCGCACCCTGGCCAGCAGTGCCATCGGCGGCATCCTCGACATGATCCACAACGTGGAGGGGAAGGCTCCGCTGCGCCGCACCGTGACCCAGGAGGAGGTGGGCGGCACGGCGGCCTTCCTGGCCAGCCCGCTGGCTTCGGGCATCACTGGCCAGGTGATCTACGTGGATGCCGGCTATTGCATCACCGGCATGTGAGGGCTCAGCCCCGCAGGTGACGGGCGAGGCTGGCGGGGGAGAACAGGAAGCCCTCCTCGCGGGCGAGGGCCGTCACGGCGCTGGCATCGGCGGCGGCATCGATCCGCTGCTGGAGGTCGGGGCTGGCCTGGGCCTTGGCCAGAAAAGCCATTAGTTGTGCTTTTGACATCGAGGCCGCCGATAAGTTCGGTTTAACCGTAGTCCGTCGCCCGGTCGTCGCTGCCGCTCCGCGTGCCGGCATGATCGAGGCCTCCGATCCAGCGCCCCCAGGGCGGAGGCAGCCATGCGCACCGGCATGATCCACCGCGTCACCGGCGAGACCGACGTGCGCGTGCAACTCGACCTCGACGGCACGGGCCGCTGCCAGGCGAGCACTGGCGTGCCGTTCCTCGACCACATGCTCCATCAGATCAGCAGCCACGGGCTGATCGACCTGGAGATCCAGGCCACGGGCGACACCCACATCGACGACCACCACACCAACGAGGACGTGGGCATCGCCGTCGGCCAGGCGCTGGCCCAGGCCCTGGGCGACCGCCGCGGCATCCACCGCTTCGGCCACTTCGTGGCGCCCCTGGATGAGGCCCTGGTGCAGGTGGCCCTGGACTGCTCCGGCCGTCCGCACCTCAGCTACAGCCTGCAGATCCCCAGCCAGAAGATCGGCACCTACGACACGGAGCTGGTGAAGGAGTTCTTCGTGGCGGTGGCGAACAACTCCGGCCTCACCCTGCACGTCCGCCAGCTGGATGGGGCCAACTCGCACCACATCGTGGAGGCGGCCTTCAAGGCCTTCGCCCGGGCCCTGCGGCTGGCGGTGGAGATCGATCCGCGCCGGGCCGGGGCGGTGCCGAGCAGCAAGGGGGTGCTGGAGCGGGCCGGGGCCTGAGGACCGGCGACGGGCATCCCCACCCGCTCTTAACACTCCGTTACGGGATGATGGAGGGCCCGCCCGCTCCCGCCATGACCGCTGCCGGTACCGCCCAGGTCGACGCCACTGCCCGGGCGGCAGCGCCCGCCTACGACCGCGCCGACTGGGCCAGTGCCTTCCGCAACGTGGGCGTGGAGCTCGAGGGGGTGGAGCTCACGGCCGCCCGCGGCACGATTCCGCCGGGGCTGGTGGGCACGCTGTACCGCAACGGCCCGGGCCGCCTGGAGCGGGGCGGCCACTGGGTGCATCACCCCTTCGATGGCGATGGGATGATCACCTCCCTGCGCTTTGCGGACGGCCAGGCGCAGCTGCGCAACCGCTTCGTGCGCACCGAGGGCTGGCTGGCGGAGGAGCAGGCCGATCGCGTGCTTTACCGGGGCGTGTTCGGCACCCAGAAGCCTGGTGGCGTGCTGGCCAACGCCTTCGACCTGCGGCTCAAGAACATCGCCAACACCCACGTGGTGCGTCTGGGCGAGCAGCTGCTGGCCCTGTGGGAGGCGGCCGAGCCCCACGCCCTCGATCCCGACAGCCTCGAGACCCGCGGCCTCTCGCGGCTGGAGGGCCTGCTCAAGCCCGGTGAGGCCTTCAGCGCCCACCCCCGCTTCGATCCCGGCCACCACGGCGGCCCGCGGATGGTGACCTTCGGCGTCAAGACCGGCCCCAGCAGCACGATCCGGCTGCTGGAGTTCGCCAGCGCCGATCAGCCGGCCGCGGCTGGCCTGCCCGCCGTCCAGGCCGGCCAGGTGCTGGCTGACTCCAGCCACCGCTTCAAGGGCTTCGCCTTCCTGCACGACTTCGCCATCACCCCCAACTGGGCGGTGTTCCTGCAGAACGCCGTGGCCTTCAACCCCACCGGCTTCGTGCTGGGCCAGAAGGGCGCGGCCCAGTGCCTGAGCTCCAAGCCCGGCGAGGCGGGCCAGTTCTGGCTGATTCCCCGCGAGGGCGGCAGCCAGGCCGGCCGCCAGCCCCTGCAGATCCCCGCCCCCGAGGGCTTCGTGTTCCACCACCTCAACGCCTTCGAAGACGGGGCCACGGGCGAGCTGGTGGTGGATTCGATCGTCTACCCCGACTTCCCCTCCATCGCCCCGGGCGTCGATTTCCGCGCCGTGGACTTCGACACCATCCCCGCCGGCCAGCTGCTGCGCTGCCGCCTCGACCTGGCCGCCGGCACCGCCCGCAGCGAGCTGCTGGAGCCGCGCACCTGTGAGTTCGCCATGGTGAACCCGGCCCGGGTGGGCCTGGAGGCCCGCTACGCCTGGATGGCCGTGACCGAAGCCGAGCAGGGCAACGCCCCCCTGCAGGCGATCGAGAAGCTGGATCTACTGACGGGGGAGCGCCGCCTCTGGAGCGCCGCGCCGCGCGGCTTCGTGAGCGAGCCGGTGATGGTGCCCCGGCCGGGGGTAACGGCTGTGGGGAGTTCCGCTGAGGTGAGTTCCGCCGAGGTGGGCGTTGCCGAAGTGGGCCTGGCAGAAGACAGTGGCTGGGTGCTGTGCCTGGTCTGGAACGGGGCCCGCTGCGCCAGCGATCTGGTGATTTTGGATGCCGCCTCCCTGGCGGAGGTGGCGGTGCTGGAGCTGCCCCTGGCGATTCCCCACGGCCTGCACGGCAGCTGGGCTCAGGCCTGAGGGCCGTCCGCTTCGCTGCCCCCCGGGCCTCCCGCTTCGCTGCTCTCCTGGTCTGCGCCCGCCCGCAGCAGGCCCGCCAGCCGCCGGAACTCCTCGGCCCCCGGGCCCGGGATGCGCTTCTGGCTGGCGAAGTCCACCCGGTACAGCCCGAAGCGCAGCGTGTAGCCGTCGGTCCACTCGAAGTTGTCCAGCAGCGACCAGTGGAAGTAGCCCTGCACCGGGATGCCCTCGGCGGCCGCACAGGCCAGGGCATAGGTGTGGGCGCGCAGGTAGCTGGGGCGCAGCTGGCCGCCGGCATCGGCCACGCCGTTCTCGGTGACGATCAGCGGCAGGCCGTAGCGGGTCCAGGCCCGGCGCAGCAGCTGCAGCAGCCCCTGGGGGTGCATCTCCACGCCGGCGTCGCTGCGCAGGCCCGGCCCCTGGTGCAGGCCCGCCCAGCCGGGCTCGCCCGGATCGAATCCCACCAGGTTGCGCCGGTAGTAGTTGATCCCCACGAAGTCGGCGGAGCCGAGCAGCTCTGCCATGGGCTCCTCCAGCGGCGGGAAGCCCGGTAGCCGCAGCCGGATCACCCCATCGCGCACCGCGTCGTAGAAGGGCCAGTTGAAGCCCTTCTCCACCTGGCTGGCGGCGAGCCGGTCCATGGCCCACCAGCGCCGCAGCGGCTCCACCAGCACCAGGTGCACGGCCGCGCCGATGCGGGCATCGGGCCGCGCGGCCCGCAGGGCCCGGGCCGCCAGCGCATGGCCCTGCAGCAGGCCGGCGAAGGCCCGCACGGCCCGGGCGGGATCCCGCAGGCCCGGCGGCCACTGGCCGGTCACGTAGCCGTAGAGCATCTGCACGTTCGGCTCATTGACGGTGCACCAGAGCCGCACCAGGGGACCCAGGCGCCGTCCGGCCTCGGCGGCGAAGGCCTCCAGCCGCTGGGGGAAGTCCGGTGCCGTCAGGCCGCCCCGCTCCGCCAGCCAGCCGGGAAGCGTGAAGTGCAGCAGCGTCACCATCGGCTCGATGCCGGCGGCCCGCAGCAGCTCGAGTTCGATGACGGCGTGCTGCCAGGCCGCCGCGTCCCAGCGGCCGGGCTCCGGTTCCAGCCGGCTCCACTCGATCGACAGTCGGTGGGCATTGGCGCCCAGCTCCTGGATGAGGGCCGTGTCCTCCGCCAGGCGGTTCCAGTGGTCGGCCGCCGGGCCACTGACGGCCCCATCGCGGATCACCCCGGGCCGGCGCTCGAAGTGGGCCCAGTCGTTGCGGGTGGTGTGGCCATCGACCTGGTGGGCGGAGGTGGCCACGCCCCAGAGGAAGTCCGCCGGCAGCGGCGCCACGAAGGGGTTCTCCGGGATGGCGTCGAAGCGGGGCTCCAGGCCGGGGCCGCTGCCCGCGCGGTGGCCTGCGGTGGGCCTGGTGTGGCGGCTCGGTTCGCTGCCCATGGCGGCCGCCCTCGCTGCTCTGCGCCCGGCGTCTGCAGGCTAGGCAGAGCGCCGCACGCGGGCCATGCCCTGGTTCATCAAGACCGAGACCTTCCGGGTTCCCCACGCCGAGGTCCGTCCCCACCTGGAGGCCCACCGCGCCTGGGTGGCGCAGCAGCGGGCCAGGGGGGTGCGGCTCAGCAGCGGCTATCTGGTGGATGGAGAGGGCCGTCCCGGTGGCGGCGGCCTGCTGCTGCTGCAGGCGGCGGACTACGCCAGCGCGGCCGCCCTGGTGCGGCAGGACCCGATCGTGGCCAGCGGCTGTGTGGACTGGCAGCTGCAGGGCTGGCTCCCCGCCGTGGGTGACCTGGCCACGGATCTGGGGGATTGAGCGGTCGTCCCGCGGGGTCATGGCGCCCCGCGGGTGCTTGGCGGCAGGAGAGCTGTGGCGTCGAGCGAGCCTTGGCGTCCAGAGAGCCTTGGCGCCCACGGAGTGTCCAAGGTTCTGTACAGCCTGTACAGGTTCTGCGGAGGCCTGGACGTGGGGTTCGCTGGGCCCAGGGGGCAGGGACCTGCGCCCAAGAGCCAGGGGGGCTCAGGTTCCGGCCAGCAGCGCCTGCAGCCGCGGCCGCAGCAGGGCGAAGGCGCGGCCGCGGTGGCCCAGCACGGCCTTGCGGGCGTGGTCCATCTCGGCGAAGGTCTGCTGGGCCTCCGGCACGAAGAACACCGGGTCGTAGCCGAAGCCGCCCTCGCCGCGGGGCGCCTCCAGGATCGTGCCGGGACACAGGCCCTCCACCTCCAGCACCACGGCGCCACTGGGATCGGCCAGGGCCAGGGCGGCGGTGAAGTGGGCGTTGCGGTTGGCGGTGGCGCCGCTGCGGCCAGGCCCGGCCTGCGCTGTCTCCAGCTCCTCCAGTAGGCGGGCGATGCGGGCGGCGTCGCTGTCGGCGTAGCGGGCCGAGTGGATGCCCGGCGCCCCGCCGAGGGCCTCCACGCTCAGGCCGGAGTCGTCGGCGAGGGCCCAGTGCCCGGTGGCGCGGGCCACCGCCTCGGCCTTGAGGCGGGCGTTCTCGGCGAAGCTCTGGCCCGTTTCCTCCACCTCCAGGCCCTCGGGCTGGGGCCGGATCTCCAGGCCCAGATCCGCAAGCAGCGCCGCGAACTCGCGCACCTTGCCGGCATTGCCGCTGGCGATCACCAGCACCGTGGGGCGATCGCGGAGGGCCGCGGCTGAGGCAGGGCTGGTGGACATGGAGCGGAGAGCGGGCGGGGCCCGGCGGTGGCGAGGGTGAGGCGCGGCTCGGGCGAGCGGCCCGGGCGCCGGCCGGCTCAGATCGACTCGGCGAGCTGCCGCGCCCAGTGCAGCACGGCGGCCACCCGCTCGGGGCTGGGGGCCTCGCAGTAGAGCCGCAGCAGCGGTTCGGTGCCGGAGAAGCGCAGCATCAGCCAGTGGCTGGGGCCGAGGCGCAGTTTCACTCCGTCGGTGGTGATCACCTCCTGCACCGGCGCGCCGGCCACCTCGGCCGGCGGCGTGGCCGCCAGGACGTCCTCCAGGCGCCGGCGGGTGGCCATATCCGGCAGGCGCAGATCGAGGCGGTCGTAGGCGGCGGCGCCGCCGCAGCGGGCCTGCAGCGCATCCAGGCGCTCGCCCAGGGGCTGGCCGCCCTCCACCAGGGCCTCGATCAGCAGCAGGGCGGCATAGAGGGCATCGCGCTCCGGCAGGTGACCGCCGAAGCCCACCCCCCCCGACTCCTCGCCGCCCACCAGCACGTCCCCCGCCAGCATCTCGGCGGCGATGTACTTGAAGCCCACGGCCTTCTCCAGCACCGGCCGGCCCAGGCCCTCGGCCACCAGCTGCATCAGGTCGGAGCCGCTCACGGTCTTGATCACCGTGCCGCCCAGGCCCCTGGCGCCGGCCAGGTGGTCGATGAACAGGGGCATCAGCAGCTGGGTGCTGCAGAAGCGGCCCTGCTCGTCCACCGCGGCGATGCGGTCGCCGTCGCCGTCAAACACGATGCCCACCGCCGGCCGGCCCGCCAGGGTGGAGGCGCGCACCTCGGCGATCAGCTCCTGCAGGTAGGGGGCCAGCGGCTCGGGCGGGTTGCCGCCAAACAGGGGGTCACGGGTCGCCCGGATCTCGCGCAGGTGGTCGCTGGCGGCGGCCTCGTTCAGCAGGCGGCTCAGGCCACCGGCGGCCGAGCCGTGCATCGGATCCACAATCACCTGCCAGCCCAGGCGCTGCAGGGCCGCACTGAGGGCCGCGGTGTCGACCTTGGCCTGCAGGCCCGCCAGGTAGGTGCCCATGGCGTCGAAGCGGAGCGTTTCCCCGGGGATCGGCACCGTGATGCCGCCGGCCTCCAGGCGCCGCTCCACCCGCTCGGTGAAGTCGCCCTCCACCGAGCCGCCGAAGGGGCCCTTGATCTTCAGGCCCAGCCACTCGGGCGGGTTGTGGCTGGCGGTGATCACCAGGGCCCCGAGGGCCTCCCGCTCCACCACCGCCCAGCTGGCGGCGGGGGTGGGGATCGGCGCCTCGGCCAGCACCGGCACCAGGTCGGCCCCCCGCACGGCGCTGCAGATGGCCTCCGCCAGCTCGGGGGCCAGGAAGCGGCGGTCGTAGCCGATCACCACCTCGCGGCTGCGCAGGCCCTCCGGGGCCGAGAACTCCAGCTCGCGGGCCGCGGCGGCCGCCACCGGCAGCAGGCGCTCCACGGTGATGTCCACCCCGAGGATGCCGCGCCAGCCATCGGTGCCGAAGGCGATCGGGCTGGCCTCCAGGGGCAGGGGGGCAGAGGCCATCGGCGGCGCTGACGATTGGGGATGGTGCTAGCAGCCGGCCGGGGGGGCTGCGGGATCGCGGGTGCCGGCGGGTCGGCAGGCCACCCGGGCTCCGCCCGGCTCCCCGTGATGCTGCGCCCTAGCGTCGGGGTTGATCGCCCCGCCCCGTGGCTGCCCCCCCGCTCACCGACCGGCTGCTGCGCAGTTGGCTGCGCTGCAAGCGGCGGGCCTGGCTCGATCGCCACGGCGACCCCGACCAACGGCTCTGGAGCGCCCACCGGGCCCTGCAGCTCGACGACCAGCGCCGCAGCTTCTCCAGCCTGTTCCCCGAGCGCCCCGGCCGCGGTGACGCCGCCGCCAGCGCCGGTGCCGCGGCGGTGGTGGGCCTGCGTCTGAAGACCGAGGGGCCCCATGGCCTGCCGCTGGAGGCCCACCCGCCCCTGCTGCAGCGGGTGGCGGGCCGCAGTCGCTGGGGCGAGCACGCCTACCGGCCCGTGCTGGCGCGCCAGGGCCGCAACCTCACCCGTGAGCACAGGCTGGTGCTGGCCTACTGGGCCCGGCTGCTGGCGGTCGAGCAGGGCAGCGCCGTGCCCAGCGCCCTGGTGCTGGCCGGCGCCGGCCGGCGCCTCAGCCGCGAGGAGCTCGCCCTCACCGGCAGCCTGCCGCGCCAGCTGGAGGAGGTGCTGCCCCGCCTGGCCGACGACCTGGCCCGCAGCACCGCGCCGCCGCTGGTGGCGGACCGCAAGAAGTGTGTGCTCTGCAGCTGGCGCGGCCTCTGCGATCAGGTGGCCGCCAGCGAGGGCCACCTCAGCGAGGTGAGCGGCATCGGCGCCAAGCGCCGCGAGATGCTGCTGGAGCTGGGGGTCACCACCCTGCCGGAGCTGGCCGCCAGCGACCCGCAGCAGCTGGCGGAGCGGCTCGGCGCCTGGGGCGAGCAGCACGCCGAGATCGCCGAGCAGCTGGTGACCCAGGCCCGGGTGCAGCGCGACGGCGTGCCCCGCCGCCGCGATCCCGCCCCGGCCCTGCCGGAGCTGGCCGGCGCCCCGGGGGTGCTCTTCTACGACATCGAATCCGACCCCGACGCCCGCGACGACTTCCTGCACGGCTTCGTGCGGCTGGCCCGCGGCGCCGATGGCTCCTGGGGCGATCCGCTCCAGGCCCCCTACCAGCCGCTGCTGGCGCTGCAGGAGCACGGCGAGGCCCACCTGTGGCGCCGCCTGCGGGGGCTGCTGGAACGGCATCCCGGCTGGCCGGTGCTGCACTTCGGTGAGACCGAATCCCTGGCCCTGCGGCGCATGGCCCAGCGCCAGGGGGCGACCGAGGCGGAGATCGCCGCCCTGCAGGCCCGCCTGGTGGACGTGCACGAGCGCATCCGCCGCCACTGGTGGCTGCCGGTGAACGGCTACGGCCTCAAGCCCGTGGCCAGTTGGCTGGGCTTCCGCTGGCGCCAGAAGGGCGTGGATGGGGCCCGGGCCCTGCTGTGGTGGCGCCAGTGGCGCCTCGGCATCGCCGACGGCACGGGCCGCGGCAGCCGCCACAACCTGCGCCAGATCTTCCGCTACAACCACGACGACGGCCTGGCCACCTGGGCCGTGGCTCGCTGGCTGCTGGAGCAGGACGGGCAGGTCTGAACCGGGGCGGCCCCGGGCCCCTCAGAGGCTTGGCTTGGCCGCCGCCGCCGGGGGCTCCACAAAGCCTGCGGGCATCCGGATCTCCAGGGGCCGACCGTCAGCGCCGGCCAGCAGCTGGGCCTCGCCGAGGGCCTGGCGGCGGACCAGGGCCAGGCCCTCGGCGCCCTGGGGAGTGCGCAGCACCGAGGTGATCGAGCCGGCCCGCTCGCCGGCCGTCGTGCGCAGGGGGGTGCCGGGGCTCAGGTCGTCGGCCGCCGCAGGGCCGGCGGGGCCGGGCGCGTCAGCCCGCCAGCTCCAGTGCCGCAACTGCTGCTTCACCCCGCCGGTGCTGGCCAGCTTGGCCAGGGTCTCCTGGCCCACGTAGCAGCCCTTGCTGAGGCTCACCCAGGGGGCCAGCCCCAGCTCGAAGGGGTTGGTGTCGTCGTTGAGTTCGCCGGGGGCCGTGGGGATGCCGTGGCGCAGGCGCCGCTGTTCCGCCTCCAGCGGCGTCAGTTCGGGCAGGGCTTCGGCCCAGGCCGGCAGGGCCTCACCGCTGCGCAGCAGCAGCACGGGCTGGCCGGCGCCGCCGCCGAGGTCCACCGCCGGGTGCAGGAGCTGGCCAGTGCCAGGGGGCGTGGAGCCCAGCAGCCGCACCAGGGTGGCCGGCTGGGGGGGCTCCAGCCGCACCTGGTCGGCGGGGAATAGCACCCGATCCAGCGCCTGGTGGATCGCCGCGGCCTCGCCGGCCAGCAGCACCAGCTCGGCGCTGCCCTCGTGCACCAGCACCAGGGCCAGGCCGCGCAGGCGGGCGGTGGGGCTGATCAGGCAGGTGGCCAGGCAGTCGCCCGGACGGGCCTGCTCGATCGCCTGGCTGCTCTGGCCGTGCAGGAACCGGCGCGTGTCCGCCCCCTCCAGCCGGATCAGGCTGACGGCACTGGACCAGCGGGCGGCGGTGCTCATGCCTGGGCCGCGCCGGCGACGGCGGTGCTGGCGGCACCGGCTGCTGCGGCGTTGGCCGCGGCCGCCGTGGCGGCCACCTCCTCCAGCAGGAACAGGCTCTGCAGCTCCAGACCCGCGGCGGTCATGGCCTCCAGGCCGCCCTCCTGGCGGTCCACGATCGTCACCACCCGCTCCACCACGTAGCCCGCCTCGCGCAGCTGCCGCACGGCCTTGAGCGAGGAGCCGCCGGTGGTCACCACGTCCTCGAGCACGGTGATGCGGCTGCCGGCCGCCGGCAGCGGGCCCTCCAGCCAGGCGCCGGTGCCGTGGCCCTTGGCTTCCTTGCGCACGATCAGGGCATCGAGCTGGCGGCCCGCCAGGGCGGCGGCCTGGGCCACGCCACTCACCAGCGGGTCGGCGCCGAGGGTGAGGCCGGCTACGGCCACCGCCTGCGGCTCCACCAGCTCGAGCATCCGGGCCGCCAGCAGCGCCAGGCCCACGCCGCTGAGGCTCACCGGCTTGCAGTTCACGTAGTGGTCGCTGCTGCGGCCCGAGGCCAGGGTGAACTGGCCGTGGCGGTAGGCGCGCTCGGCCAGCAGTTGCAGCAACAGCTGGCGCTGCTCCACGGCACCGGCCGGCAGGGGCTGCGGCAGGGGCTGGATCGGGGCCGGGGTCACAACCATGGGCCGGTGCCTCTGGCAAAGCGGGGAGAGGTTGTCTAGTTTGCGCCTACATCAGGATGTCTCTGTCATGGCCCGCGTCATGCCCCGCACCCCTGGGCTGCCGAGGGGGCTGCCGCTGGCCTCGGCCCTGGCCGCCGCCGCCTGTGTGGGCAGCCTCTGTCTGGCCCAGCCGCCCAGCGCCGAGGCCGGTCCGGTGGTCTGCAGCACCTCCCTGGAGGCCCCGCTGGCGGGATCCGGCGGCTACCAGGCCGGGTCCGTTGCCCCCGTGGAGGTCACCCGCTGTGGCCCCGTGACCACCACCTCCCAGATGGTGGAGAGTCGCTTCTTCTCCTACACCGCTCCCTTCGCCCGCGGCGTCGATATCACCCACCAGATCACCGACATCCTCGGGATTGCCATGGGTGGTGGCGATGGCACCAGGGTGATGGGTCTCGGCTTCCCCGACCAGACGATCGTCTGGGACGGCTCGGCCATTGGCAACACCGCCCGGGTGATGCTGGAGCAGCAGAGCACCCCCGTGCCCTGGCGCACCGCCGATGTGTCCAACGGCTTCTGCACCGGCCTGGCCCAGGGGGGCTGTATGGCCCCCGCGCCGGAACCCATGGCCCAGCCCACCACCTACTACACCCCCGTCCGCGGCCTGTGGTAGAACCCCGGCGCCGGGGGTCTAGCAATCTGGTGAATGCAGCGAACTCATAATTCGCCTAAGGCGGGTTCGATCCCCGCGACCCCCATCGGAGCGCGTCGTTCTGCCCGCCGCCGGCTGGCCCTGGGTCCCCTGCCTACAGTTCGGCCCTGACCCCGCGCCGCCCGCCACTCCATGCGCTATCTGGCCCTGGCGGCCCTGCTGCTTCTGCTGGCGTTCTTCGCGGCCGGTGAATTCGCCCTGATCCGGCTGCGCCCCAGCCGGGTGCAGCAGCTCCAGGCCGATGGCCATCCCGGTGCCAGGGCGGTGGCCCGGCTGCAGCACCGGCTGCGGCGGGCCCTGGTGGCCACCCAGCTGGGCAGTGCCCTGGCGCTGATGGCCCTGGGCTGGCTGGGCCGGGGCCTGGTGGTGCGCCTCGATCCCACGGTGCAGCGGCCCTGGATCGATCTGGCGGTGTTCCTGGTGCTGGTGGTGCTGGCCACCCTGGTGGGCGGCCTGGTGCCCAAGGCCTGGGTGCTGCACCGTCCCGAGGCCTCGGCCCTGCGGCTGGCCCCCCTGCTGGAGGCCGTGAGCCGCAGCCTGGCGCCCCTGCTACTGGTGCTGGAGCGCCTCGGCGACGGCCTGCTGCGGCTGCTGGGCCTGCCGCGCAACTGGGATGAACTGGTGCCGGCCCTCTCCGCCGGCGAGCTGGAGACCCTGATCGAGACCGGCGGGGTCACCGGCCTGATGCCCGATGAGCGCAGCATTCTCGAGGGGGTGTTCTCCCTGCGGGACACCCAGGTGCGCGAGGTGATGGTGCCCCGCTCCGGCATGGTGACCCTGCCGCTGGACGTGCGTTTCTCCCAGCTGATGGAGGCGGTGCACACCACCCACCACGCCCGCTTCCCGGTGATCGGCAGCTCCCTCGACGACGTGCGCGGCGTTCTCGACCTGCGCCGCCTGGCCGAACCGATCGCCCGCGGCCTGCTGCAGAGCGACTCGCCCCTGGCCCCCTACGTGACACCCGTGCCGCGGGTGCAGGAGACGGCCTCGCTGGCGGAGCTGCTGCCCCTGATCCGCAGCGGCCAGCCCCTGCTGGTGGTGGTGGATGAGCACGGCGGCACCGAGGGCCTGGTGACCGTGGCCGACCTCACCGGCGAGATCGTGGGTGACGAGGACGACCCGGAGGGCGACGAGGACGACCTGCAGCAGCTCCAGGACGACAGCTGGCTGGTGGCGGGTGATCTGGAGATCTTCGAGCTGAACCGCCAGCTGGGGCTGCAGCTGCCCGAGGCCGATGGCCACCACACCCTGGCCGGCTTCCTGCTGGAGCGGCTGCAGCACATCCCCAGCTCCGGCGAGAGCCTGCGCTGGAAGGGCCACCAGTTCGTGATCACGGCGATGGACGGGCCGCGCATCGATCGGGTTCAGATCACCCGCCGCAGCGCCGAGGAGGTCGCCTGATCGTCGATAATTCCGATCGCCTAGAGACCAACGCCATGAAGCCCGTCCGCGTTGGTGTCATCGGCATCGGTAACATGGGGTGGCACCACGCCCGGGTGCTGCGGCTGCTGCGCGACGCCGAGCTCGTGGGCGTCGCCGACCCCGACACCGCGCGCGGTCAGCTGGCCGTGGAACAGTTCGGCTGCCGCTGGTTCCCCTCCTACGAGGCGATGCTGCCGGAGGTGGAGGCGGTGTGCATCGCCGTGCCCACCCTGCTGCACCACCGGGTGGGCCTGACCTGCCTGCAGGCGGGCGTGCACGTGCTGATCGAGAAGCCGATCGCCGCCAGCCAGGAGGAGGCGGCCGATCTGATCGGCGCCGCCGATGCCGCCGGCCGGCTGCTGCAGGTGGGTCACATCGAGCGCTTCAACCCCGCCTTCCGCGAGCTGGTGAAGGTGGTGGCCAATGAGGAGGTGGTGGTGCTGGAGGCGCGCCGCCACAGTCCCAACCCCGACCGCGCCAACGACGTGTCGGTGGTGCTGGACCTGATGATCCACGACATCGACCTGGTGCTGGAGCTGGCCGCCGCACCGGTGGTGCGCCTGGCGGCGGCGGGTGGCCGCAGCGCCGAGGGCCCGATCGACTACGTGAACGCCACCCTGGGCTTCGCCAACGGGGTGGTGGCCAGCCTCACGGCCAGCAAGATGGCCCACCGCAAGATCCGCAGCCTCAGCGCCCACTGCCGCGGCAGCCTGGTGGAGACCGACTTCCTCAACCGCAGCCTGCAGATCCACCGCCGCTCCAACCTCTCCTTCAGCGCCGACCACGGCGAGCTGCTCTACCGCAACGACGGCTTCATCGAGGAGGTGAGCACCTCGCCGGTGGATCCGCTGGTGGCCGAGCTGGAGCACTTCCTGCAGTGCGTGCGGGGCGAGGAGCAGCCGGCGGTGGATGGCCCCCAGGCCACCCGCGCCCTGCTGCTGGCCGACCTGATCGAGCAGTGCGTGGAGCAGCCCACCCTCTGCATGACCCTCGACACCCCCATCTGAGCCCCCTGGGTGCCGCCGGCCGTGGCGTTACCCGGCCTCCGCCAGCTCCCGCAGGGCCTGCAGCTGCCAGCGGCGGCACAGGGCCGGCGAGGAGTGGTAGAAGCGGTCCCAGGCCTCGGCCTTGTGCAGGGGATAGAGATCCCGCGGCTGCTGCGGGTGCTCCTGCTCCCAGCCGACCCGCACCGCGTGGCCGATCACCACGTCGAGGGCCAGGTAGTCGTTGAAGTGCACCTGGGGGTTGGCGCCCACGAAGGCCATCAGGGTCACCAGGGTCTCGCTGCAGAGCTGGCGGTATTCGGCGGCCTCGATCTTGCTGAGCAGGTGCTCCACCAGGCTGGCGAAGTTGCGCTCGCCCGGCGTCTTCTCACTCAGCAGCGGCGCGCTCTCCAGCCGGTTGCGGCGCTCCAGCTTGTCGCCGATCACCAGGCCGCGGCAGTGGTGCAGCAGATCCCAGATGCCGGGGTAGAAGTCGCGCGGCACCTGCTGCAGGGCGCCGAGCCGCTGGCGGTGCTGCAGCCAGCAGTTGCCGCGGGGCAGCTCGTCGAGGGGATCGGGCACCTCCCAGCGCACCCGGCCGCTCACGTGTAGCTGCTCCTTGCGCTGCAGGGCCGCCTTGGCGTGCTCAACGTCCGCGATCACCTGCCGCAACTGGCGGCGGATCGCGTGGGGGGGCAGGTCGCAGAGGGCCTCGAAGGCCTCATCGGGCGCCAGATCCCGCTCCCCCGCCAGTTCGCTGGTGAGCAGCAGCAGCAGCTGCCCCAGCTGCAGGGTGAGGCTGCCGCTGAGCAGGGCCGGCTCCTGGCGCGCCAGGCCGTCGAGGGCCAGCAGCAGCTCCTGCTGCAGCATCCACTCCCGGCCGTCCTCGCCGCTGAAGCGCTGGATCATGGCGGCGATCGCGGCGCTGCCCTGGGGCTGGCTGATCAGCGACTCGTTGGTGTAGTTGCGTCCCACCACCACCTGCTTCTGGCGCACCAGCAGGTCGGTGAGGGCATCCTCCAGCTGGGGGTGGATCAGGCCCAGGGAGCCGGCGCAGCGGCGCACCACGTTCCAGTCGCCCTCGGCCAGGGCGCGGCGGTAGATCTCATCGAGCAGGGCCTGCAGGCTCGCCCGGGCGCCGGGGCCCTGCAGCTGGGCCTCCGGCCCCAGGCGCCGCACCAGCTGCTCCAGCAGTTCCGCCTGCTCCGGCAGCGAGGTGCTGCGCCAGAGGCGCTCAGCCAGGTCGCTGATGGGGATCTCCTCCAGCTCCTGTTCCTCGGCCGCCGTGAGCGGCGCCACGCTGGTGCTGGTGCGCAGCAGCGGCCGGGCATCGGGCTCCCGCGGCGGCTGGGGCAGGCCAGCGGCGGCGGGCAGGTCCACCCACACCGCCTGATCCTGCAGCTCGGCCAGGGGGGCGAGCTGCACCGGCACGCCCTCCAGGTGCCCGCTGCGCAGCTGCTGGCCCAGCCGCAGGATCGTCTCCGGATTGCGGCGGAACGGAGGCTCCGCCACCGGGATCAGCAGCAGCGGCGCGCCGCCGCCGCGCCAGTGGCGCTGCAGCTGGCTCACCTCGGTGGCCACCGCATCCACCAGCTGCTCCGGGTCGTCGGAGAGGTAGAAGGTGTCCTCCTCCAGCACCGCCGGCAGCACCGCCAGCAGCTCCTCGCCCTGGCGGTAGAGACGGGCGGTGGTCATGCTCTCCATCCGCACGGGCGGATGGCCGCTGAGCCCCAGCCGGGGGTTGGTGCCCACCGCCGCCATGCGCTCGGCCAGGTCGCGGGAGGGCACCACCCGCAGCCTGTCGCCGGCGGCGTCCGGCTGGGTCACCGGCAGCCCGGAGGCGGTCAGCTGCTCGGCGATGGCGGCCGTGGCGGGCACCAGGGCCACCAGCACCCGTTCGGCCCCGAGGCTGGCCCCCAGGCGCCGGCCGCTGGGATCGAGATCCTCCGGCAGCAGCAGCCCTTGGAGCAGCAGCTCCGCGAGCCAGCTCAGGCTCTGGGTCCAGAGCAGGGGCACGTTCTCGTTGGGCACCCGCGGCTGGCTGCCCGGGTGGCGGCGCTCGGCGGCGATGGCGGTCTCCGGCACCCGGTAGAGCTCGGGCAGCAGCGGCACGCCCTCCACGGGCACCGCCAGCTTGTCGAGGCGGGCCTTCCAGATCCAGGCCTCCCCCCAGCGCTCCTCGCAGCAGGCGGTGATCAGCTCGTAGGCCAGGAACAGCGGCCACTCGCACTCGATCCCCTCGAACTGGGCCAGCTCCTCCCGCTCGTAGTGCAGCCGGGTGTGGTCCTCGACGACGGTCTGGTGGCCATCGCGGCGGAAGCGCTTGTAGCCGTAGGGGCCCCCCAGCTCGCGGCGGATCTTGGCGCGGGTGCGCTCCACCAGGCCCGGTTCCTCCACGGCCCAGGCCGGGTAGCCGATCACCGACAGGCAGGCCGCATCGACTTCCTTGCTGGCCGACTCGCGCGGCAGCAGGCTATTCAGGGCCCGGCGCAGGCGCACGATCGCGTCGTGGGGGATGTGCAGGCGGCTGCGGCCGTCGCCGTGGGGGCCGTAGAGATCAAGGCCGTCGAGGGCTTCCAGGGCCGCCTTCACCAGGCCGATCGAGCTGGCGTTGCGCTCCGGCAGGCCGTGGTTGCCCTTGTCGCCCCGCTCCCAGATGCCGTAGTCGGCCACCCGGTAGGCCCGGGCCACGTAGTACACCAGGTTCTGGAGGAAGTCGCGCTCGTGGGCGCTGTGCACCACCACCAGGCCGGAGCGGGTCAGCTGCGCCAGCTGCAGCAGGTAGAGGGCCGTGGCATCCAGCTGCAGGTGCCCCCAGCCGTCGTCGGGCACCACCGGGTTGCCGGACCCGGTGTCGTACTTGGCGTGAAGGGCATCAAGCGGCGCCAGGCTGTGCTTGAAGCGCTCCACCTTGGCGGCCTGGCGCAGCATGGCGTTGAGCAGGCCGCGCATCAGCTGCAGCACCCGCTGCTCCAGCTCGAACACGCGGGTCGTGGGCCCGTCCAGGCGCCGGTGGGCCAGGGCCAGCCCCCAGACGCACTGGATCGAATAGACGCAGTCGCGCACCCAGGCGTCGCCGTAGTTGCCGTGCACCGTGTGGGCGGTGCTGGCGGGCAGCAGGCCGGTGATCGGGTGCTGGCGCTGCAGCACCACCCGCTCGATCTGGGCGTCGAGCTGCTCTAGCACGCGGCGGGCCTCGGCCTCGGCCAGCTGGCGGGGGGCGTCGGCGCCGCTGGCGAGAGGCGGGAGCGGTGCCGCCTCGCCTGGGGCCAGCGGGGCGGGCAGGGAGGCGCTGGTGGGGGTCATGGCGCGGAGGACCGGGGGGCGCGGGTGGCCAGGGGGCGCAGCTTGGCGGTGGGCCGGCCATAGATTCTCCCGCGCGGCCTGACCGGCAGATGGCATCCATGGCGACCAACGGCTCCGGGGTGGGCAGCGGCTCCAGTGCAGCTCAGGGCACTGGCTCCGCCAGCGGGGGGGCAGCAGGGGAGGCGCGGTCCTGGCGGGTCACCCCGGTGCTGGGGGTGCCGGTGGCGGTCTCCGCCAACGTCTTCGCTGCGGCCCTGGAGCTCAAGCAGCGCGGCGGCGGCCAGATCGTGACCCTCAACGCCGAGATGACCATGGCGGCCCGGGCCAATCCGGAGCTGGGGGCCGCCATCGCCGCCGCCGAGCTGGTGATCCCCGACGGCGCCGGCGTGGTCTGGGCCCTGGCCCGCCAGGGCTACCGGGTGCGGCGCAGCCCCGGCATCGAGCTGGCCCGTGCCTTGCTGGAGTACGGCGCCCGCCACGGCTGGCGGGTGGCCCTGGTGGGCGCCAGCCCCGAGGTGATGGCCAGCCTGCGGGAGCGCCTCGCCGCCGAGATCCCGGGCCTGGATCTGGTGCTCACCCTGCACGGCTACCAGGATCCCGCCCTCTGGCCCGGCCTGGAGGCCGAACTGTGCGGCCTCCGCCCCGACCTGGTGCTGGCGGCCCTGGGGGTGCCCCGCCAGGAGACCTGGATCCAGCGCCTGCACCAGGGCCAGCCGGGCCTGTGGATGGGCGTGGGCGGCAGCTTCGACGTGTGGGCGGGCAGCAAGCAGCGGGCCCCGGCCTGGATGGGTCGCCTGCAGATCGAGTGGCTCTATCGCCTGATCCAGGAACCCAGCCGCTGGCGGCGGATGCTGGCGCTACCGGCCTTCGCCTGGGAGGTGCTGCGGCGCGGTTGAGGCGAGCCTCTGGCGGCGGCCACGAAAAAAGCGGTGGGCTGGGGGCCGCACCGCTGGGGAGATTCAGGTCGGGGGTTCTCCTTCTGGAGAGCCTGCGTTGATTAGGCGGAATCGACGGACCGGAACGATCAGCGTCGCCTCGGCTTGCTCCTCAACTCGCATCGCCCATCAACCTGGGCTGAACACCCGGAGGTCGTGGCCGGATCGGTTGTCTGGCAGGGGCCCTGGCGGCTCAGCGGAAGCCGACGGAGGCCTGCCACACGAAGGCCAGTAGCAGGAAGAACAGGGGGATGATCGGCAGGATGTCCACCAGGGGACCGAAGGCCTGGTAGGCCTCGGGGAGCTGGGCCAGGGTCTGCAGGGCGTAGGCGGCCATCCCGGAATTCACTGAGCGTGAGGCGGACGCTACCACGTGTGGGCGGCTGGGGAATCCGGTTCCCAGGGAGCGAAATCCTCTGCAAAACAGCCGTCCTGGATCGCCCGGCCCATGGCCGTGGTGAAGCGCACCAGCTGGGTGATGTTGTGCAGGCTCAGCAGGATCTTGCCGAGCATCTCCTCGGTTTTGATCAGGTGGTGCAGGTAGGCCCGGGTGTGCTGGCTGCAGGCCGGGCACGGGCAGCTCGCATCCATGGGGGTGTGGTCATGGCGGAAGCGGGCGTTCTTGAGGTTCCAGCGCTCGCCGCCCACCAGGGCCGCGCCGTGGCGCCCCAGGCGGGTGGGGATCACGCAATCAAAGAGGTCGAAGCCGTTGGCCACGGCGATGGCCATCTCCCGCAGGGTGCCCACCCCCATCAGGTAGTGGGGCACCGCTTCCGGTAGCAGCGGCCCCACCTGGCGCACGATCCGGTGCATCTCCTCGGCCGGCTCGCCCACGCTCACCCCGCCCACCGCGATCCCCGGCAGGCCCATCGAGGCCACCACCCGGGCCGATTCCTCCCGCAGCGCCGGGAAGCAGCCCCCCTGCACGATGCCGAACAGGGCCTGGTCGGCCCTGGAGTGGCTGGCGATGCAGCGCTCCAGCCAGCTGTGGGTGCGGCGGCAGGCGGCGGCCACATCGGCCTCGCTGGCGGGGTAGGGGGGGCACTGGTCGAAGGCCATGGCCACGTCGGCCCCCAGGGCCATCTGGATCGCCATCGAGCGCTCGGGGGTGAGGTCGATCCGGGCCCCATCGCGGGGGGAGCGGAACACCACGCCCCGGTCGTTGATGGTGTTGATGGCCCCGAGGCTGAACACCTGGAAGCCGCCGGAATCGGTGAGCATCGGGCCGTCCCAGCCCATGAAGCGGTGCAGTCCGCCGGCGTCGGCCACGATCTGCTCACCGGGTTGCAGATGCAGGTGATAGGTGTTGGAGAGCACCATCTGGGCCCCGGTGTCCCGCAGCTGGGACGCCGTGACCCCCTTCACCGTGGCCAGGGTGCCCACCGGCATGAAGCGCGGCGTGGTGACCACCCCGTGGGGGGTGTGGAAGCAGCCGCAGCGGGCCCGGGTGCGGGGGCACTGGGCCGTGACCGTGAAGGGGAAGGCCGCGTCGCCGGGGCTGGAGGCCGGCGGGGCGGCTGGTGCGCTGCTGGCGCCTGCGGGGCCCGGAGTGGCGGCGCCGTCGGGGGTGGTGGTGCCGCTCGCGCTCAAGGGGCCGGCCGGGGGCAGGGTCTGCCGCGACCCTAGGTGCCGGTCGCGGCAGGATTCCCGCACACCCTCGGCCCCCGCGCCCCATGGCCCGATCCACCCAGCCCAGCGCGCCGTCCTGGCTGGCGGACCTGGCGGGAGCCTGGGTGTTCTATTCGGTGCTGCCCCTGCCGCCGGGGCTGCGGCCCCGCTTTGAGCGCATCGCCCGCTTCGCCCCCTGGATCGGCCTGATGATCGGCGCCCTGGAGGCCCTGCTCTGGGCCGCCGGCGAGGGGCGGCTGCCGCTGCTGGCCCAGGTGGCCCTGGTGCTGGCCCTCGGCCTCTGGATCAGCGGCGGCCTGCACCTCGATGGCGCCATGGACACCGCCGATGGCCTGGCCGCCGGCCGCGAGCGCTGCCTGGAGGCCATGGACGACAGCCGGGTCGGGGCCAGCGGCGTGCAGGCCATGGTCCAGCTGCTGCTGCTGCGGGTGGCCGGCCTGGCGATGCTGGCGGCGGCGGCCCCCTGGGGGCTGGCCTGGGCGGCGGTGTGGGGCCGGATCGCGCCGCTGGTGGCGATGCAGGCGTTCCCCTATCTGCGGGATCCAGCCTTGCGGGATCCCGCGGGGCCGGGCTCCGTCGGCGTCGCCGCGGGCACGGCCGGTTTCCACCGCCGCCACTGGCGAGGCCTGGGGCCCGAGCTGCTGCCGGCCGCGCTGCTGCTGGGGCCGCTCACGGCCGCGGCCCTGGCCTGGGCCCCAGGTGGCTGGTGGTGGCAGGGCTGGCTGGGGCTGCTGCCGGCCCTGCTGGTGCCCTGGCGGCTGGGGCGGCGCCTGGGCGGCCACAGCGGCGACAGCTACGGCGCCTGCGTGGAGTGGACCACCAGCTGGAGCCTGCTGTTGTTCGCCCTGGCGCGGCTGCTGCCGGGGTGATTGCGCTGGGGCGCCCTGCCGGGGGCAGGCCCGCGTCAGGGCCCGGGCAGGCTCAGCTGGAAGGCATTGCCCTCGGACGGCAGGGCTGGATCCACGGCCGCCGGCGGCACCACCAGGCTGAGCTCGCCGCCCAGGCCGCGGGCCAGGTCCCGGGCCAGCGCCAGCCCCAGGCCGCTGCCGCTGAGCCCCTGGCCGGTGCTGCCGCGCACCCCCCGCTGGAAGATCGCCTCCCGCTCCAGCACCGGGATGGCCGGGCCGCCGTCCCACACCGTGAGGCTCAGCGGCGCCTGGGCCCCCTCGGGTGCCCGGCTGCCCGAGGCGCTGCAGTGCAGCCCCACGGCGCTGCCGGCGGGGCTGTAGCGGAAGGCGTTCTCCAGCAGGTTGGCCACGATCTCGCCCACGGCGCCGCCATCGCCCCGCCAGCTGGGAAGGGCGGCGGGGCCGTGCCAGGGCCGTCCCTGCAGGCTGGCGGTGGCGCTGGCCCGCTCCAGCAGCGGCGTGAGGATGGCTTGCAGCGACGCGGGGGCCTCGCCCGCGAGGCCGGCGGGCAGCAGCAGGCGCGTGCCTTCGGGGGCGGCGGCGATCAGGGCGCCGGGGGCCGGGGCCGGTTCCACGGCCGGGGCCGCCAGCAGGTCGATGGCATCCACGTAGCGGTTCAGCTGCCGCTGTTCGCCCAGCAGCTGGTCCACCAGGGTGCGGTTGCCGGGATCCCCCTCCAGGCGCCGCAGCAGCAGCTGACCGAAGGTGCGCAGGGCCGCCAGGGGGTTGCGCAGCTGGTGCACCAGAAGCCGCAGCTGTTCGTCGCGGCGGTCCAGCTCCCGGCCCAGGCGCTGCTGCTCCAGGTCGAGCCGCAGGGCCTCGGTGAGGCAGCGGGCGGTGGCGTCGAGCCGATCCCCCAGATCCCGGGGCCAGGGCCAGCGGTCCGCGTCCACCCGCAGGGCCCCCAGCAGCAGGCGGTCGTCGCGCAGGGCCAGCCAGCGCCGGGCCTCCCCCAGCTCGACACCGGCATCAGGGCTGACGGTGCTGCCGCCGCTGGCGCCAGGCGTGGGCGGCGCCGGCAGGGCCGGCTGGCGCGGCCACTGGCCGATCGGCACCAGCGACGGCTTGCCGTTCTCGCCCGGCAGCGCCAGGTAGACCACCAGGGCCAGCAGATCCGGACGATCGGTGAACTGGGCAAGCTGCTGGTCCAGCAGGGCCAGAAACCGCTTGGAGACTTGCATCTGGGGCGGTGTTCAGAGCGGGGCCTCGGCCCTGATCTCGAAAAGTTTCGGGATCCGCGTTCGAAATCCGGGAAAAAGTCTTAAGATGCCTGTATCGACCACTACCTCGCGGCCCGGGAGCGGGTCTCGAGGCGTCGACCCGATGGCCCAGCTTGCAGTTTTCTGCAAACAAGGCTACAGCAGGAGAAGTCTCGTCCCCTGCTGCCGGGCGGCTCCACGGTGTGCTTGCACATCGCTGCCGCCCGCGTCTGTGGTCCCCCAGCTCGGATGCTCCACCTCAGGCAGGCCCCACGGGCCCTCCTGATGCGGGCGCCCCGCTGTGGATCGCGCCGTTGCTCCGAGGCTCTGCCCGCAGGCCCCCTGCCTGCAGTCCCTCGGCTGGGACCCCGCTCCCGGTTGCCCGACGTATGGGCGTTGCCGACTCCGGCTGCCGCACCTGCGACATGCCGACCCTTGCCGACCGCTGCGCTCCTCCCCGACACAGCCGTCCCCATTCCTCCGTTTCTCAGCCTCCCCACGGGGAGCTTCACTCCATGTCCAAGAAGCGCAAGCGGATCAGTCGCCGTCGTCTGGCGGGCCAGCGGGTTCTGGCCCATGTGGTGACCCACAACATCGAAACCGGCGACCACAAGCCCGTCACCGCTGCCCGTCGCTACATCGCCGAGCAGACCATCGTGCCGCCGGCGCTGCTGAACGTGCGTCGCAACGAGCACACCACCGATCGCTTCTTCTGGGGCGAGAAGGGCCTGTTCAGCGCCCAGTACGCCGAGGAGAACCACTTCCTGTTCCCCTCCCTGCGCGCCATCGTCGATCGCATTGGCGAGGAGACCCTGTTCGCCGGCCTGGAGTCCATGGCCGCCGACGACTGGGAGGAAATGGAGGAGTACGAATACGCCTTCGTCTGATCGGGCCTGTGCCCATCGTTGGCTGAGCGGCTCCTGGTCGGCTGTCTCGCCCTCACGCACCCCTGGCCGGCCCCGCAAGGAGCCGGCTTTTTCATGGGCGTGCCGCACCGATGGCCTGGACGCCGCGGTGGCCGCGCTCAGGCCGCCGGATCGGCGGCCCCCAGGCACGCCTGCACGAACTGGCGGATCGCCGGCAGGGCCCCGGCGTCGATCGTGTGGCCCCCGGGGAAGGCCAGCAGCTGGGCCGCCTGGCCCGCCTCCGCCAGCCGCCGCTGCAGCTCCCGGCTGGCCTCGAAGGGCACCACCGGATCCTGCTCGCCGTGGCTGAGCAGCACCGGGCAGAGCGGGGGCCGGGGCTGCCAGTCCGGGTGGGGATAGCTGCTGCAGGCCACCAGGCCGGCCAGGGGCAGGGCGCTGCCGGCATCGAGGGCCATGGCGCCGCCCTGGGAGAAGCCCAGCAGCACCGTGCGCTCCAGCGGCACGCTGGCCCCCAGAGCCTCCAGTCGCTCGCGCAGGGCGCGGCGGGCGGCGGGCAGCTGGTCCCAGTCGATCGGCTGCAGGTCGTACCACTGGCGCCCGGCGCCGTAGGGGTGCGGCTCCGGGGCCCGCAGCGCCACCACGCTCACCCGGGGATCCACCAGCAGCTCGGCCAGATCCAGCAGGTCGTCGGCATCGGCTCCCCAGCCGTGCAGCAGCACCAGCCGCTGCTCGGCGTCGGCTGGGCCGAGCGTGATCCGGTCGGCGTCGGGGCCGGGCCCCCCGGCAGGGGGAAACGCGGAACTGGGGGTGCTGACCATCGGCTCTGGCGCGGGTGGTGGGTGGGGGGCAGGGCCGCTCCCGCTGCGTAGGTTGGCCCCAGAACCGCTGCTGCAGCCATGGCGCCCACGGCCCTCCTGAGTGTGTCGAACAAAGAGGGACTGGTGCCGCTGGCCCAGGGGCTGCTGGCGGCGGGCTACCAGCTGATCTCCAGCGGCGGCACCGCGGCGGCCCTGGCCGCCGCCGGACTGCCCGTGACCAAGGTGGCGGACCACACCGGCGCCCCTGAGATCCTGGGGGGCCGGGTCAAGACCCTGCACCCCCGCATCCACGGCGGCATCCTGGCCAAGCGCTCCGAGCCCTCCCACCAGGCGGATCTGCAGGCCCAGGGCATCGCCCCGATCGATGTGGTGGTGGTGAACCTCTACCCCTTCCGCGAGACCATCGCCGCCCCGGATGTGACCTGGGAGGCGGCCATCGAGAACATCGACATCGGCGGGCCGGCCATGGTGCGCGCCGCCGCCAAGAACCACGCCGACGTGGCGGTGCTGACCGACCCCGGCCAGTACGGCTCCTTCCTCGAGGCCCTGAAGGCCGGCGCCATCACGTCTGAGCTGCGCCGTCGCCTGGCCCTGGAGGCCTTCAGCCACACCGCCGAGTACGACACCGCCATCAGCACCTGGCTGGCGGCTCAGCTGGGCGAGGCCGAAACCGGGGACGCTGAGCGCCTGAGCCTGGATCTGCCCGCCAAGCAGACCCTGCGCTATGGCGAGAACCCCCACCAGAGCGCCACCTGGTTCGCCGAGCCCGGCGCGGGTCTTTCCGGCGGCGTCCAGCTCCAGGGCAAGGAGCTCAGCTACAACAACCTGATCGATCTGGAGGCGGCCCTCGCCACCGTGCGCGAGTTCGGCTACGGCGGCGTGGGGGCCGGCTCCCATCGGTTCCAGCCTGCCGCCGTGGTGGTGAAGCACACCAACCCCTGCGGCGTGGCCACCGGCAGCCACAGCTCCGACGCCCTGCAGCGGGCCCTCGACGCCGACCGGGTCTCGGCCTTCGGCGGCATCGTGGCGATCAACGGGGCCGTGGATGGCGCCACCGCCGCCCAGCTCACCAGCCTGTTCCTGGAGTGCGTGGTGGCGCCCTCCTTCAGCCCGGAGGCCCGCGAGGCCCTGGCCGCCAAGGCCAACCTGCGCCTGCTGGAGCTGCCCACCGAGGCGATCGCGCGGGCATCGCGCCGGCAGCTGCGCAGCGTGCTCGGCGGCGTGCTGGTGCAGGAGCTCGATGATCAGCCGGTGGATGAGAGCGCCTGGCAGGTGGTGAGCCAGCGCCAGCCCAGCGCCCAGGAACTCGAAGACCTGCGCTTCGCCTGGCGCCTGGTGCGCCACGTGCGCTCCAACGCCATCACCGTGGCCAAGGCCGGCCAGAGCCTCGGCATCGGCGCCGGCCAGATGAACCGCGTGGGCTCCGCCCGCCTGGCCCTCGAGGCCGCCGGCGAGCGGGCCCGGGGCGCCGTGCTGGCCAGCGATGGCTTCTTCCCCTTCGACGACAGCGTGCGCCTGGCGGCCAGCCACGGCATCGGCGCCGTGATCCAGCCGGGCGGCAGCGTGCGCGATGCCGAGTCGATCCAGGCCTGCGACGAGCTGGGCCTGGCGATGGTGGTCACCGGCCGCCGCCACTTCCTGCACTGAGAGGCCCGGCGGCGGTGCCCTGAACGGCGACCGGGTGCGGGCCGGCAGTAGCTTCACAGCCTTCGCCGCTCGCCTGCGCCCCATGCCGGACGCCCTCGCCTTCAACCTCAACTTTCTGCACCCGCTGGCGATGTGGGGGCTGCTGGCCCTGAGCGGCTACGCCATGCTGCTGGGCATCAAGGCCAAGAAGACCCGCACAGCCGACGCCGAGACCCGCAAGGACCTGATCAAGGGCCAGTTCGCCAAACGCCATTACCTGTTCGGCAGCGCGGTGCTGGCGGTGATGGTGCTCGGCACCTTCGGCGGCATGGCCGTCACCTACCTGAACAACGGCAAGCTGTTCGTGGGGCCCCACCTGCTGGTGGGCATCGCCATGACGGTCCTGCTGGTGCTGGCCGCCGCCCTCTCGCCCCTGATGCAGCAGGGCAACCTGATCGCCCGCAAGGTCCACGTGGGCCTGAACATGAGTGTAATGACCCTGTTCCTGTGGCAGGCGGTCACCGGCCTGCAGATCCTCAACAAGATCTGGGAGAACCGCCCGGCCTGAGCGCCGCGGCAGGCCGCGAACGGGCGGCCTCGCTCAGAACTGCGCCCGCCGCCGCGGCGGGCAGTCCAGGCCGTGGGTGGCGTGGAAGTCCTCTTGGACCTTCCAGGTGAGCCGGCGCGAGATCTGACGCACGATCTGGCGCAGCAGGTGGTCGCCGCTGCTCTGCACCAGGTTTTCGGGCAGCAGGCCGATCACGGCCGGCAGGCGGATCCACACGCTCAGATCCAGCTCCCAGCGCACCAGCGTGAGGCCGCTGGCCTCGCCTTCAGCCGCTCCCCCCGGCTGGTCGAGCCGCAGGGCCGCGTTGAAGCCCACGTCGTAGAGCTCCTGCAGGCTTGCCTGGAAGCGCTCGGGCGGCACCGTGACGATGCGGTACACCCCCTGGCTCTGGGGCAGCAGTTCCAGGCCGATGGTGGGCTCCACCTCGAAGCCGAAGTTGCCGAACCGGCCGAGGGTGAGCTGGTAGCCGTTGGGCCCGAGCCCGCTCACCTGCATCGGCGCCGCGCAGCGCCGGAACCAGCCCTCATGCCGATCCAGATAGCCGGCCACCAGGGCCGGCTCGGCCCGCATCTCCATCAGATCGGCGAACTGGCTGCGGTAGCAGCGCACCCGGGGATCGCCGCTGGAGCGCAGGGGCCCCAGCAGCTCGGTGTCGGGAGCGGCACTGGTGAGGGAAGGGGTCAACGCGCTCCGAAGGGTCCGATCGCTGCTCAGGCGAGGGAGATCAACCAATGTAACGGCGGCCTGGAGGGGCGGTCGCAGCCGTTGTGACAGCGGCGGCGGATTGGAGGGGTGCGGGGAAGGGGCTGCCCACCTGGTGGCGTGGGCTCCGGAGGGGCGCTCAGGCGTCGCTCAGGGCCATCAGCTGACGGATCACGTCCTCCACCACCCGATCGGGGGTGGAGGCGCCGGAGGTGATGCCCACCCGCAGGGGCCCCTCGGGCAGGAAGGGCTCCACCGTCTCCAGATCGCCACCGAGGGGCATGTGCTCGATGCGGTTGCCCGGGCCGATGCGCTCGGGGGTGTCGATGTGGAAGGAGCGGATGCCGCGGCTCACGGCGATCTCCTGCAGGTGGGTGGTGTTGGAGGAGTTGTAGCCGCCGATCACCACCATCAGATCCAGGGGCTCATCCACCAGGGCGAACATGGCGTCCTGGCGCTCCTGGGTGGCGTCGCAGATGGTGTTGAAGGCCAGGAAGTGCTCGTTCAGTTGGGTGGGGCCGAAGCGCTGCAGCATGGTGCGCTCGAACAGCCGCCCGATCTCCTCGGTTTCGCTCTTGAGCATGGTGGTCTGGTTGGCGACGCCCACCCGCACCAGGTCCCGGTCGGGATCGAAGCCGGGGGAGCAGGCCTTGGCGAAGCGGTCCATGAACGCCTCGCGGTCGGCGGTTCGGCTGGCGGGATCGGCGGCCTCGGCGCCGGCCAGGATGTAGTCGCTCACCATCTGGGCCTCGGCCAGATCCAGCACCACCAGATAGGTGCCGGCGAAGGAGCTGGTGGCGAGCGTCTCCTCGTGCTTCACCTTGCCGTGGATGATCGAGGTGAAGGCGTGCTTCTTGTGCTTCTCCACGGTGTTCCACACCTTGGACACCCAGGGACAGGTGGTGTCCACGATGTGGCAGCCGCGCTCGTTGAGCAGCTGCATCTCCTGCACGGTGGCGCCGAAGGCCGGCAGGATCACCACATCGCCGCTGGCCACTTCGGAGAAGTCCTTCACGCCGTCTTCCACGGAGATGAACAGCACGTTCATCTCGCGCAGGTGATGGTTCACCGAGGGGTTGTGGATGATCTCGTTGGTGATCCAGATCCGCTCGGTGGGGTAGTGGCGGCGCGTCTCGTAGGCCATGGCCACGGCCCGCTCCACACCCCAGCAGAAGCCGAAGGCCTCGGCCAGCTTGACGCTGAGGCGGCCGTGGCGCAGTTCGTAGCCGTTCTCGCGGATGCTGGCGATCAGGTCGCTCTGGTAGGCCTGCTCCAGGCTGCCTGCCACCTCGTCGGCCCGGCCGAAGCCGCGGCGGTTGTAGCGATCCGAGTGGTGGAGGGATCGCTTGAACGCGCGGGTATCCACGGCGGTAGAGCACGGTGGAGGCAACTCTATGGGGCCCCTGGGGGCTCTGGGCCCATGGGAAAGCCCCCCGGCGTTGAGGCCGGGGGGCTGGGGGGTGCTCCGTTTGCGTTGGGGAACGGCGTCAGAGGGCCGTTTCGCCGCGGTCCCCGGTGCGGATGCGGATGGCCGTCTCCACGGGGGTCACGAAGATCTTGCCGTCACCGATTTCGCCCGTGCGGGCGGCTTCGGTGATCGCCGCGATGGCCGCTTCGACCTTGTCGTCGGCCACCACGGTGCTGATCCGCACCTTGGGCAGGAACTCCACCGTGAACTCGTTGCCGCGGTAGCGCTCGATCTGTCCCTTCTGACGCCCGAAGCCTCGGACGTCGTTGATGGTCATGCCCAGGATGTCGATGGCGACGAGGGCGGTCTTGATGGCGTCCACCTTGGAGGGACGCACCACGGCTGTGATCTGTTTCATCGGGGTCTCAGTAGGTCATGGGGTCGTATGCCTCTTCGCCGTGGGCGACGAAGTCAAGACCGCGCTCTTCCTCCTCAGGGGTGACGCGCAGACCGACGGTGGCGCCCACGATCCAGAGGATGATCGCGGTGCCGATACCCACGAAGCCGTAGGAGATCAGCACGGCCTTGATGTGGGCCACAAACAGGCCGGCGTTGCCGCTCTTGGCCAGGATTTCCGCCGACTTGGGGAAGTAGTCGGCCGGCACCAGGGCCGGTACCGCGAGCAGGCCGGTCAGCAGAGCCCCCACCGTACCGCCGACACCGTGGACGGCAAAGGCATCCAGGGAGTCGTCGAACTTGATGGCGGACTTGACCTGGACCGCGATGTAGCAGGCGGCGGCCGTCGCCGCACCGATCACCATGGCCTGGGGCATGTAGACGAAGCCGGCGGCGGGGGTGATGCCCACCAGGCCAGCCACGGCGCCGGTGGCGGCTCCCACGGCGGTGGGTTTTCCGTCCCGGAACCACTCAATCAGGCACCAGGTGAGCAGGGCCGTGGAGGCCGAGAAGGTGGTGGTGAGGAAGGAGAGACCTGCGGCCGATGCGGCGAAGTAGCTGGCACCGTTGAAGCCGAACCAGCCGAACCACAGCAGACCGGCACCCAGGAGGATGAAGGGCACGTTGTGGGGCGGGCGCTTGCTCTCGGGGAAGTTGGTGCGGGGGCCCACGATGGCCGTGGCGACGAGCGCACCGACACCGGCGGCGATGTGCACCACGGTGCCACCGGCGAAATCGATGGCGCCGATCTCACCGAACGGACCAAGATAACCGCCGCCCCACACCATCTTGCACATGGGGCAGTAGATGAACAGGCTCCAGAGCAGGGAGAACCAGAACCAGGCCTTGAAGTTGATGCGCTCGACCAGGGCGCCGGAGATCAGCGCCGGCGTGATGATCGCGAACATCCCCTGGAACAGGGCGAAGGACGTGGCCGAGATGGCGAAACCATCGGCGAGGGGCTGGTCGCCCAGCTCGCCGCCGACGCCGTTGAGCCACATCTGGCCGAGGCCGCCGATGAAGGGGCTGCCGAAGCCGGTGTCGAAGGAGAGGGAGTAGCCGATCACCACCCAGACGACGCCGATGAGCCCCATCAGGAAGAAGCTCATCATCATCGTGTTGAGCACGTTCTTGGCGCGGGTGAAGCCGCCGTAGAAGAACGCGAGGCCGGGGGTCATCAGCAGCACCATGGCCGAGCCCATCAGCATCAGCAGGGTGTCGGCCCCGTTGGTGGGAACCTTCTGTAGAGCCGCCTTGGCGGACCCTGCCATCAGCGGCAGCAGGGCGGCGCCGAAGGCCAGCATCATCACGGCGTAGCGCTTGAGCTCAGGCTCCTGGACCTTGGCCAGGGCCTTGGTGCGGAAGCGGTCGAAAACGGCGAGCGGGGTAGGACCACCGCCCGCCACGGGGACATGGGTCATCGTTGGGGGCAACCTCTAGGGGGTTCGCCCGGACACCATCCCCGACTGCAGGGTTGTGGCTGGTAACAACCGGTACCAAACCCAGCCTGGGCTGGCAAAGGATGGCCCGCAAACGAGTCATCCTTTGCCAGCCCACCCCCCTCAGAGGAAGGAAGCCCCCCGAAATGGGCCGGGGGGATGGCCCGCATCCAGCCCGAGGGCTGGTGCGGGCGATGGCTGAGGCTCAGTTGCTGGCCGAGACGAAATCGGGATAGGCCTCCATGCCGTGCTCGCCGATATCCAGGCCCTCCAGCTCCTCCTGCTCGGTGACGCGGATGCCACCGAAGATCTTGCCGATCACCGTCCAGGCGATCCAGGAGGTGATGATCGAGAAGAGGCCGATCGCCACGGCGCCCACGATCTGGTAGCCCAGCTGGGTGAAGCCATGGCCGGTGAACAGGCCCTTGTCGAGGTTGAACAGGCCCACGGCCAGGGTGCCCCAGATGCCGCAGGTGCCATGCACCGACCAGGCTCCGACGGGATCGTCGATGCCCAGCTTGTCGACCAGGGCCACGGAGTACACCACCAGGATGCCCGCGATGAAACCGATCACCCAGGCGGCCGGCATCGAGAAGCCGTCGCAGCCGGCGGTCACACCCACCAGTCCGGCCAGGATGCCGTTGATGGTCATGCTCAGGTCGGGCTTGCCGCCAGTGAACTGGCTGAACAGGGTGGCCGAGATGCCGCCGCCGGCGCCCCCCAGGGTGGTGGTGACGGCGATGTAGGGGACCTGCTCATTCAGGGCCAGCATCGAGCCGGGGTTGAAGCCATACCAACCGAGCCAGAGGATCAGGCAGCCCAGGGTGGCGATGGCCAGGTTGTGGCCGGGGATCGCCTGGGGCTTGCCGTCCACGAACTTGCCGATCCGCGGGCCGAGCAGCATGGCGCCGATCAGGCCGGCCCAGGCGCCGAAGGAGTGCACCACGGTGGAGCCGGCGAAGTCGATGAAGCCCAGCTTGTTGAGCCAGCCCTCACCCACGTTCCACTGCCAGGAGCCGGAGATCGGATAGAGGATGCCGCAGAGGATGAGGGAGAAAATGATGAACTCCCCGAACTTGATCCGCTCGGCCACCAGGCCGGACACGATCGTGGCGGCGGTGCCGGCGAAGGCCAGCTGGAACAGGAAGTCAACGCTCGGGACCAGCTTGCCCTCGGTCACCATCTCGGGGGTGACGGTGGGATCGAAGAACAGGCCGCCGAACTTGAGCCAGCCCGGAATCACCCAGGCGGCGTTGTACATGATCTTGTAGCCGATGAACCAGTAGGCCGTCGCCGCCAGGGCAAAGACGATCAGGTTCTTGGCGAGGATGTTGACGGCGTTCTTCTGCCGGCACAGCCCTGACTCCACCATGGCGAAGCCGGCGTTCATGAAGATCACCAGGGCCGCACAGAAGAGGATGAAGCCGTTGTTGGCCAGAAAGGCCGGGGTGAGTTCCGGAAGCTCGGCCGCATGGGCCGCGAGGTTGAACACCCCAAGGCCCGCCAAGGCAATGGGAACGCAGGCGAGCCAGGTGAGGCTGCGATGGGAGGAGAATCCCCGCAGGCGGCCCATCAGCAGGGAGGGTGCCTCCAACAGGCTCGCCTGCTGGAGCCTGCGTGGGCTGGAGCGGCGTGGAATGGGCTGTGGAGTGGACATCGGTGAGTCGGGAATCCTCAGGGGTGGAGACGCGTGTCGGCCCCACGAACTCGGCAAGACTCCGGCAAGGCCCGGAGCCGCAGTGTTCTGATTGCTACCAAATTCCTGATTGCTGATTCGGCGGCGGGGCGCCGACCGGCGCTTCCGCCCCGCCGGGGTTCGCGCTGCTACGCAACGGGCTACGGACCGTAACGAAAGCGCGGAAATGTTTGCTGCGAACATACAGGAGGAGCTAGTTATGCATTTGAAGGACAAACCGTTGGATGGACTGCGGGATCGGGCCATTGGGCCCTGGCTCCCGGGCCATTGGAAGTAGCCCACCGCGCGGCGAAGCAACGCCCCTTTCCGAGAAGCGGATCCGGTCCCCCGGGGCCGGTGTCTCTGCCAACCCTTCAAGGCCTGGAACCATGTCCACCACCCTCCGCTACCGCGGCGTGGCCTACGACCCCGCCACCCGTCAGCACCCTCAGGCGGCGTCCCCGCAGTCCGTCGACCACGTCTATCGCGGCCATCACTACAGCGCGTCCCTGCAGCATCCGGCGCAGCCTGTGGATCCGGCCCTTGAGCTGCACTACCGCGGCAGCGTGTATCACCACCGCCTCGCCGAAGCGGCGGCCGCCGTGCGGCAGAGCGAGCAGGAGCGCGTCGCCCTCTGACGACGGCCTGCCGCCCCGGCGCACCCCTCTCAGGTGTGCGCCGGGGCCGTGCGGCGGGGCGAGGGTGTCTTGATCGCTGTCCTGATCTCTGTCGTGATCGCTACACGGCGATGGGCGCCTCCGGGGCTGAATAGGGCGCATTCCGATGTCGGCCCCTGCGGCTGCCTTCCCGCGCCATGGATCTCACCCTCACGCCGCTCTCCTCGGGCTTCCGGGTGCTCCCGGCCTCGGCCCTCGGTCTGCTCTGGCTCCAGACCCACTTCGAGCCTGAAACCTGGGACCTGGTCTGCGAGGGCCGCGTCCGCCTCAGCGCCGCCTCGATCGGCAGCCTCTGCGCCGATGCCCGGACCGCGGGCCTGGTGCTCCAGGGTGCCCCCGTGGCCGCCTAGGCCCGGGGCTGCACCGCCGCCAGGCCCCGCCAGCACACCGCCTCGTCGCTGAAGTCGTAGACGCAGGGCAGCACCTCCACCCCTGCCGCCAGGGCCTGGCGGAACAGCTCGCCGTAGCGGGGATCGGCGCTGTCGCCCGGGGCGAAGCGGCTCACATCGCTGCGGCTCAGGCAGGGCACCAGCACCGCCCGCGCCTCGGGCAGCACCCCCATCAGTTCCTCCAGGTGCTTCTGGCCGCGCTCGGTCACCGTGTCGGGGAACAGGGCCAGGTCGCCGGCGGTCCAGGTGGTGTTCTTCACCTCCACGTAGACCGGCCGCGGATCGGGCGCGTCCGCGGGGGGGCTCAGCAGCAGGTCGATGCGGCTGCGGCGGTTCAGGCCGTAGGCCACTTCGGCCTTGATCGCGGCGATCGGGCCCAGCCAGGGCTCCAGCAGGCCGGCCTCGATCGTGGCCCGCACCAGCCGGTTGGGCAGGGCCGTGTTGATGCCCACCCAAATCGGCTGGCCATCGGCGCCGGGCACTTCGGCCTGCTCCCAGGTCCAGGCCAGCTTGCGGGTGGGGGAGGGGGCATGGCGCAGCCGCACCCGGCCGCCGGGATGCAGCACGCCGGTCATGGGCCCGGTGTTGGGGCAGTGGGCCGTCACGACCTCGCCGTCGTCGAGCTCCACATCGGCCAGGAAGCGCTTGTAGCGCTTGAGCAGCACCCCCTCCCGCAGGGGTTCCAGCGGCAGCACCACCACGGGCTGGCCACTGGGGTTGGTGCCGGAGCTGGCGCTGGCGGGGCTGGTCGGCATCGGCAGGGCAGCGCCTCGGGCACAGGGGAGGACCGGCTGCGGGGCCGGCGGTGCGCCCATGCTGCCGTGGGGGGTGGAGGGGAGAATCCCTGCAGCTGAGGGCCTGCGGGCCTCCCGGATGACCCAATCGCTGCGC
This sequence comes from Vulcanococcus limneticus LL, assembly GCF_943369875.1. Classification (GTDB taxonomy): domain Bacteria; phylum Cyanobacteriota; class Cyanobacteriia; order PCC-6307; family Cyanobiaceae; genus Vulcanococcus; species Vulcanococcus limneticus_A. The sequence goes on along the minus strand of NZ_CALROT020000005.1, from coordinate 147,228 downwards.
CGCATCGCCCTGATCGTGGCGGTGGCCACGGCCCTGAGCAAGGTGGCCGGGCTGGTGCGCCAGCAGGTGATCGCCGCCGCCTTCGGCGTGGGGGTGGCCTACGACGCCTACAACTACGCCTACGTGCTGCCGGGCTTCCTGCTGATCCTGCTGGGGGGCATCAACGGTCCGTTCCACAGCGCCATGGTGAGCGTGCTGGCGCGCCGACCCCGCGAGGAGGGGGCCCACGTGCTGGCGGCGATCAACACCCTGGTGGGGGCGGCGCTGATCGGCGTGACCGTGCTGCTGTTCGTGTTCGCCGATCCGCTGATCACCCTGGTGGGGCCGGGGCTGGACGGCCAGCGCCACGCCATCGCCGTGCTGGAGCTGCGCTGGATGGCGCCGATGGCCCTGTTCGCCGGCCTGATCGGCCTGGGCTTCGGGGCCCTCAACGCCGCCGATGAGTTCTGGCTCCCCTCGGTGAGCCCGCTGCTCTCCAGCGTGGCGGTGATCGCTGGCCTGGGGATTCTCTGGTGGCAGCTGGGGCCGGCGATCGCCCTGCCGGAGAAGGCCGTGCTCGGCGGCGCCGTGCTGGCGGGCACCACGCTGCTGGGGGCGATCTTCCAGTGGCTGATCCAGCTGCCGGCCCTGGCCAAGCAGGGCCTGCACAAGTTCCAGCTGGTCTGGGACTGGCAGCACCCCGGCGTCAAGGAGGTGCTGCAGGTGATGGGGCCGGCGACCCTCTCCTCGGGGATGCTGCAGATCAACGTGTTCACCGACCTGTTCTTCGCCTCCGGGATCGTGGGGGCGGCGGCGGGCCTGGGCTACGCCAACCTGCTGGTGCAGACGCCCCTGGGCCTGCTCTCCAACGCCCTGCTGGTGCCGCTGCTGCCGGTGTTCGCCCGGCTCACCGCCCCCGAGGACCGGCCGGAGCTGATCGGCCGCATCCGCCAGGGGCTGATGCTCTCCAGCGCCTCGATGCTGCCGCTCGGGGGCCTGATGGTGGCCCTGGCCGGGCCGATCGTGGCGCTGGTCTACGAGCGCGGCGCCTTCGATGCCAACGCCGCGGCCCTGGTGGGGGGGCTGCTGATGGCCTACGGGGTGGGCATGCCCGCCTATCTGGGCCGTGACGTGCTGGTGCGGGTGTTCTATGCCCTCGGGGATGCCAACACCCCGTTCCGCTTCTCCGTGGCCGGCATCGGCCTCAACGTGGTCTTCGACTGGACGCTGGTGGGCGGGCCGACCCCCTGGGGGCTGCAGCTGCCGGCCCTGAACTTCGGGGCGCCGGGGCTGGTGCTGGCCACCGTGGCGGTGAACGTGTTCACCTGCCTCGCCCTGCTGCTGGCCCTGCAGCAGCAGCTGGGGGGGCTGCCCCTGCGGGCCTGGGCCCGCGACAGCCTGCTGCTGCTGCTCGCCGCCCTGCTGGGGGCCCTGGCGGCCTGGGGGCTGTCGGTGGGGATCGCCTGGCCCGCCAACCTCTGGGGGCGCCTGGTGGAGTGCGCCTTCGCCAGTGGCGTGGGCCTGCTGGCCTACGGCCTGGTGGCCTCGGCGGCCGGCGTTCCGGAGGTGCGGGATCTGGCGCTGCAGTTGCGCCGCAAGCTGCCGGGCGGCGGCTGAGCCTCAGAGCTCCACCACCCGTTCCTCGCGCACCTGCACGGGGATCTCCAGGTGGCTGCGGCCCACCATCTCGGGGCCGTCGATCGAGAAGATGCGGGCCTCGATGCCGAAGTCGCGGAAGGCCGTTTCCAGTTCCTGGATGAGCGCCTTCTCCACCTGGGCCTCGGCATCCACCACCTTGCCGATCAGGCGGCTGCCGAGCCGGCCGATCCGCTGGCGCATCACCTCGCGGGCGTTGGTGACCTGGATGACCAGCACGGGGCCGCGGCGGCGTTGAGGCGCAACCCTATCCGGCGCACCCTGACGCGACAAGGGCTTTGGCCCGGCCCCAGCGCTGGCTGACAGTGCCGGCTCAGGCGGTCCGTTCCGCCAGCAGCTCTTCGAGATCCTGCAGCTGGCCGGCGGGGACGAGCCGGGCCAGGGGCAGCTTGGTGGCACCGCCGCCGATCGGCACCTGCACCGCCTCCAGGGCCTGGCGGGCGCAGACGCCGGCACCCAGCTCCAGGCGGGCGGCGCACTCGATCGCCAGGGGCTCGGCCAGCCCCGCATCCCCCAGGTAGAGGTGCCAGCCGGCGATCTGGAGGTAGAGCCGGTCGGCCAGCTCCTTTGCCAGCTCCTGGATCTCCTGGGACGAGAGGGTCATGGCGAGGGGGGGCGACGGGCTGGAGGAGGGGGACTGGCCTGCGGGCTGGACTCCCCCGCTCAGGATGGCGGCTGCGGCTCGGTCTGGGGCCTCAGCGCCACCACCACCGCCAGCTGCACCGCCAGCAGCACGGCCCACGGGATCGTCAACCAGTCGAGGTGGCTCCAGGGATGGCGCAGGCCCTGCAGGAACCAGAGGCCGCTGTTGATGGCGGCGAAGGCCATCCCGTGCAGGCAGAGGTTCACGATCCGCGAGAAGTGGCGGTAGGTGGGGTCCTCCGGGTTGGCGGGGCCGTACCAGCGGATCGGCATGGGCTCAGGGGCGAGGGGGATGGGGCGTGGCTTCGATTGTGGCGGCCCCGCCCGCCTCCAGAGCCGCTCCAGGCCACGACGGTTGACGGATGGGCCCTCGGTATGACGAGAATGTTGGGGCAGGCGCAGGCGCTTGTAGCTCAGCGGATTAGAGCATCTGACTACGGATCAGAGGGTCGGGAGTTCGAATCTCTCCAGGCGCGCCTACAACATCAAGACCGCTCCTCCGGGGGCGGTTTTTTTGTGCCCGAGGGTCGCCCCGGCCGCGCGGTCGCCGCCAGCGACCGGCCCGACGCCCACCGCCGGGCTCCGCGGCACGGCGGCGCCGGCCTGGCCTGTCGGTGTGCGGGCGGCGGGGTTCGCAGCCCGTCTCACCCTGATTTCTTACGATCGGTTCACCTTCAGCGGCAGTGGCCCCCATGGCGGATACCAGCGGCGCAGCGATCGATACCCCCCTGGCCACCAGTGACCCGGCCATCGCCGCCCTGATCGGCAAGGAGCTGGAGCGTCAGCAGACCCACCTGGAGCTGATCGCCTCCGAGAACTTCGCCTCCCGCGCCGTGATGGAGGCCCAGGGCTCGGTGCTCACCAACAAGTACGCCGAGGGTTTGCCGTCGAAGCGCTACTACGGCGGCTGCGAGCACGTGGACGCCATCGAGGAGCTGGCGATCGAGCGGGCCAAGCAGCTGTTCGGTGCCGCCTGGGCCAACGTGCAGCCCCACAGCGGCGCCCAGGCCAACTTCGCCGTGTTCCTGGCCCTGCTGCAGCCCGGCGACACGATCCTGGGCATGGACCTGAGCCATGGCGGCCACCTCACCCACGGCTCGCCCGTGAACGTGAGCGGCAAGTGGTTCAAGGCCGTCCACTACGGCGTGGACCCCGAGACCCAGCAGCTCAACTTCGACACCATCCGCCAGCTGGCCCTCGAGCACCGGCCGAAGCTGATCGTGTGCGGCTACTCGGCCTACCCGCGCACCATCGATTTCGCCGCCTTCCGGGCCATCGCCGATGAGGTGGGCGCCTACCTGCTGGCCGACATGGCCCACATCGCCGGCCTGGTGGCCGCCGGCGTGCACCCCAGCCCCCTGCCCCACTGCCACGTGGTGACCACCACCACCCACAAGACCCTGCGCGGTCCCCGGGGCGGCCTGATCCTCTGCAACGACGCCGAGTTCGGCAAGCAGTTCGACAAGGCCGTGTTCCCCGGCAGCCAGGGCGGCCCACTGGAGCACGTGATCGCCGCCAAGGCCGTGGCCTTCGGCGAGGCCCTGCAGCCCTCCTTCCAGACCTACAGCCAGCAGGTGATCACCAACGCCCAGGCCCTCGCGGAGCGGATCGTGGAGCGGGGGATCGACGTGGTGAGCGGCGGCACCGACAACCACCTGGTGCTGCTGGATCTGCGCAGCATCGGCATGACCGGCAAGGTGGCCGATCTGCTGGTGAGCGATGTGCACATCACCGCCAACAAGAACACGGTGCCCTTTGATCCCCAGTCGCCGTTCGTGACCAGCGGCCTGCGCCTGGGCACCGCCGCCTGCACCACCCGCGGCTTCGATGCGGCCGCCTTCCGCGAGGTGGCCGATGTGATCGCCGACCGGCTGCTCAACCCCGAGGACACTGCCATCGAGCTGCGCTGCCGCGAGCGGGTGGCGGCCCTGTGCGCCCGCTTCCCCCTCTACGACGCCCAGCGTCAGCTCCAGCCCGCCTGAGGCCGTTGGATCCGACCGGCCCTGCTTAAGCTGCGGCCGGTCGGGGCCCTTCCCGCCGATCCCCTGCTCCCACCCAGGCCGTGACGCTCTCGACCAGACCGGACGTCGCGGCCCTGGTGACCCTGGCGGCGGCGGCCCTGGTGACGGCCCTGGTGGTGCCCTTGGTGCGCCGGCTCGGCCTGCGCTGGGGCCTCACTGACGCGCCCGATCCCCGCAAGCAGCACACCACGCCGATGGTGCGGCTGGGCGGCATCGGCATCGTGGCCGGGTTCGCCCTGGCCCTGGGGCTGATCTGGGGGCTGGATGGCTTCGGCTCGCTGCCGCCCGAGAAGGACCGGCTGATCTGGACGACCCTGGCTGGATCGCTCTGCTACTTCGCGATCGGTCTCTCCGACGACCTCTTTGCACTGCCGCCCCTGCCACGCCTGGCCGGCCAGGTGGCGGTGGCCATCGCCGTGTGGAGCCAGGGGGTGCGGATCGGCAGCATCGAGCTGCCCTTCGCCGGCCTGGGCCAGGCCGAGCCGCTGCTGGTGCTGCCCGCCGGCCTCAGCCTCCTGGCCACGGTGATCTGGCTGGTGGGCATCACCAACGCCATCAACTGGCTCGACGGCCTCGACGGCCTGGCTGCCGGCGTGAGCGGCATCGCCGCCGTGGGCCTGCTGTCGGTGAGCTACAGCCTCGACCAGCCCGCCGCCGGCCTGCTGGCCGCCGCCCTGGCGGGTGCCTGCCTCGGCTTCCTGCGCCACAACTTCAACCCCGCCCGCATCTTCATGGGGGACGGCGGCTCCTATTTCCTCGGTTTCGCCCTGGCGGCGATCAGCATCGTGGGGCCGGCCAAGGGGATCACCAGCGTCAGCCTGCTGTTGCCGCTGCTGATCCTCTCGCTGCCGCTGGCCGACATGTCGGCGGTGATCATGGGCCGCGTCAGCGCCGGCCACTCGCCCTTCTATCCCGACCGCCGCCACCTGCACCACCGGCTGCTGCGGGCCGGCTTCAGCCACCGCCGCACGGTGGTGCTGATCTACGCCTTCACCCAGTGGCTGGCGGCCCTGGCCCTGGTGCTGGCCAATGCCGAGAACCGCTTCCTGTGGCTGGCCCTGGCCACCGCCGTGCTGATCGGGGTGGTGATCGTCTGCCGCCGCAGCCTCGACCGCGAGCAGCAGGCCGGCGATGGCGGCTGAGACCCTCGGGCCGACAGACGGCGGCGCCGAGCTGCTCTGCATCGGCACCGAACTGCTGCTGGGCGGCATCACCAACACCAACGCCCGTTGGCTGGCCGAGCAGCTGGCGGCCCTGGGGGTGCCCCACTTCCGCCAGGAGGTGGTGGGCGACAACCGCGGGCGGCTGATCGCTGCCGTGCGCGCCGCGGCCGGTCGCTGCCGGCTGCTGATCTGCACCGGCGGCCTGGGCCCCACCCCCGACGACCTCACCACCGAGGCCATCGCCGCCGCCTTCGGCGCCCCCCTCACGGAGCGGCCCGAGGTGTGGGCCGACATCGAGGCCAAGCTGGCGCTACGGGGCCGCTCCGCCTCCCCCTCCCTGCGCCGCCAGGCCCTGCTGCCGCTGGGGGCTGAGGTGCTGCCCAACCCCACCGGCACCGCCCCGGGCATGCTCTGGACGCCGGATCCGGCCGCCCTGGCGTTCCCCGTGCAGCCGGGCTTCACGGTGATGACCTTCCCCGGGGTGCCCAGTGAGATGCGGGCGATGTGGACCGCCACGGCCGCCCCCTGGCTGCGGGCCTCCGGCCTGGCGGCGGGGGTGTTCGCGAGCCGCACCCTGCGCTTCTGGGGGGTGGCCGAATCGAGCCTGGCTGAGCAGGTGGCCGATCTGCTGGCCCTGGAAAACCCCACCGTGGCCCCCTATGCCGGCGCCGGGGAGGTGACCCTGCGGATCACGGCCCGGGCCGACGGCGCCGCCGCCGCCGAGGCCCTGCTGGCGCCGGTGGAGGCGGAGCTGCGCCAGCGGGCCGGGGCGAGCTGCTACGGCGCCGACGGCGACAGCCTGGCCGCGGTGGTGCTGCAGCGCCTGCGGGAGCGGGGCGAGACCCTGGCGGTGGCGGAGAGCTGCACCGGCGGCGGCATCGGCGCGGCCCTGGCGGCGGTGCCCGGGGCCTCCGACGTGTTCCTGGGGGGGGTGATCGCCTACGCCAATGCCGTGAAGCAGGCGCTGCTGGGGGTGCCGGCAGGTCTGCTGGCGGCCCATGGCGCCGTAAGTGATCCGGTGGCCCTCGCCATGGCGGAGGGGGCCCGCCGCGCCACCGGCGCCACCTGGGCGATCGCCGTGACCGGCATCGCCGGTCCGGGCGGCGGCAGCGCCGAGAAGCCGGTGGGGCTGGTGCACATCGCCATTGCCGGCCCCACGGGCAGCAGCAGCGAGGGGGTGCGCTTCGGCAGCTCCCGCGGCCGCGCCTGGATCCAGACCCTCACGGCCGGCGAGGCCCTCGATCGCCTGCGGCGGCGCCTGGGCTGAGCGCCTCCCCCCAGGCGCCGCCAAGGTGTGCGACCCCCCCGCCCTAGGCTGGCCGATTCGAGTTTCGGGGTCTTCCGTGAGCGCCGGCACCCTCTACGACAAGGTCTGGGCGTTGCACCAGGTTGCTGAGCTGCCCGGGGGATCCACCCAGCTGTTTATCGGCCTGCACCTCATCCATGAGGTGACGAGCCCCCAGGCCTTCGCCGCCCTCCGGGATCTGGGCCTGAGCGTCCGCCATCCCGAGCGCACCGTGGCCACGGTGGACCACATCGTGCCCACCACCAGCCAGGCGCGCCCCTTCGCCGATCCCCTGGCCGAGGAGATGCTGGCCACCCTCGAGGCCAACTGCGCGGACTACGGCATCACCCTGCACGGCCTGGGCAGCGGCCGCCAGGGGATCGTGCACGTGATCGCCCCCGAGCTGGGCCTCACCCAGCCCGGCATGACCGTGGCCTGCGGCGACTCCCACACCTCCACCCACGGGGCCTTCGGTGCCATCGCCTTCGGCATCGGCACCAGCCAGGTGCGCGATGTGCTCGCCAGCCAGAGCCTGGCCATGGGCAAGCTCAAGGTGCGGCGGATCTGGGTGGATGGCCAGCTGCAGAGCGGCGTGTACGCCAAGGATCTGGTGCTGCACGTGATCCGCACCCTCGGCGTGAAGGGCGGCGTGGGCTACGCCTACGAGTTCGCCGGCCCGGCCATCGAGGCGCTGTCGATGGAGGAGCGCATGACCCTCTGCAACATGGCGATCGAGGGCGGCGCCCGCTGCGGCTACGTCAACCCCGATGCGGTCACCTTCGACTACCTGCAGGGCCGGCCCTTCGCCCCCAGCGGCGAGGCCTGGGATCGCGCCGTGGCCTGGTGGCGCAGCCTGGCCAGCGGCCCCGATGCGGTGTTCGACGACGAGGTGCGCTTCGACGCCGGCGCCATCGCCCCCACCATCACCTGGGGCATTACCCCCGGCCAGGGCATCGGCGTGGATGAAACCGTGCCCACCCTGGAGCAGACCGACCCCGACGAGCGCCCCCTGGCCGAGGAGGCCTACCGCTACATGGACCTGCAGCCGGGCACCCCGATCGCCGGCACGCCGGTGGATGTGTGCTTCATCGGCAGCTGCACCAACGGCCGCCTCAGCGATCTGCAGGCCGCCGCCGCCGTGGCCAAGGGTCGCCACGTGGCGCCTGGCATCAAGGCCTTCGTGGTGCCCGGCTCCGAGCAGGTGGCCGCGGCGGCCGAGGCCGAAGGCCTCGATCAGGTCTTCACCGCGGCAGGTTTCGAATGGCGCGAGCCCGGCTGCTCGATGTGCCTGGCCATGAACCCCGACCGCCTGGAGGGCCGCCAGATCAGCGCCAGCTCCAGCAACCGCAACTTCAAGGGCCGCCAGGGGTCGGCCACGGGGCGCACCCTGCTGATGAGCCCGGCGATGGTGGCCGCGGCTGCCATCGCCGGCAAGGTCACCGATGTGCGCCAGCTGCTCACCGTCTGAGCCCCGTTCCCTCCGTCACCCCGCCCCGATCCCGTCGCCGCTGTGCCCATGGCCACTCCCTTTCCCTTCGGACCGATCACCGCGGTGACGGGCACCGCCGTGGTGGTGCGCGGCGACGACATCGACACCGATCGGATCATCCCGGCCCGCTTCCTCAAGTGCGTCACCTTTGAGGCCCTGGGCCCGGCGGCCTTCGCCGACGACCGCGTCGAGCTCGCCGACGCCCCGGCCGGCCCCCACCCCTTCGACCGGCCCGAGCACCAGGGTGCCGCGATCCTGCTGGTGAACCGCAACTTCGGCTGCGGCTCCAGCCGCGAGCACGCGCCCCAGGCCCTGATGCGCTGGGGCATCCGCGCTGTGGTGGGCGAGAGCTTCGCCGAGATCTTCTACGGCAACTGCCTGGCCCTGGGCATTCCCTGCCTCACCGCCGGCCACGAGCAGATGCTCGCCATCCAGGCGGCGGCCGCCGCCGACCCCGCGGCGGTCTTCGCCCTGGATGTGGCCGCCCAGTCTCTGAGTGGCGCCGGCCAGAGCTGGCAGCTGGAGCTGGCCGCCGGCCCCCGCCAGATGCTGAGCACGGGCCAGTGGGATGCCACCAGCCAGCTGCTGGCCAACGGAGCCGCCCTGGAGGCCACCGCCGCCCGGCTGCCCTATCTGGTGAGCTTCGCCGCCTGAGCCTGGGGCCCTAGAAGCCGCGCCGGCGCACCATCGCGTCCACGGCCCCCGGCTCGTAGGGCACGAAGGGCACGCCGGTGCCGCTGAAGTTGAAGTCGTTGAGCTTCACGCGCACGCCGCCCAGCTGCTCGTAGGGGCTGTAGTACACGCTGAGCTCATAGGCCCGCCGCTGCCAGCGCAGTTCCACGTAGGAGCCCGTGCTCTCGCCGTAGTCCGGCGAGCTCGGATCCACGTTCAGGCCGATGCCGCCGCTGAACACCAGCGGCCCCACCAGCTGCTGGGTGAGGCCGATCCCCAGGGTGCCGAGGTCCACGGCCCGATCGAAGCTGAGGGGGCTGACGCCCTGGCGCAGGGTGCCGCCGCCGGTGATCGTGAACTGGGTGAAATCCAGGAAGGGCTTGCTGAAGTGGCCCAGGGTCAGGGTGGGGCCACCCGAGAGGCTCAGGGTGTTCTGGTTGGTGCCGTCGCCGTAGTAGGCCAGGGTCGCGGTGGTGTTGACGTTGAGCGTCAGCCCCGGCACGACTGGCACGGCCGTGTAGCGGTTCGCCGCCTCGGGGCCGGGCGGCAGCGGCTTGCCGGTCCAGAGGGGCAGGGAGGCGTTGAGCGAGGCGTAGACGCTGCCGCGCCAGAGGCTGGCCAGATCCGTGGTCTGGAACTCGTCCCCCTGGAAGTTGCCCACGCCGGCCCGCCAGTAGTAGTTGCTGCTCAGCCGTCCCCAGTTGGGGAGCACCCCCCGCTGCTCCAGCGACACCCCGTAGGCGGAGTAGACGTCCTGCTCGCCGAGGGTGCCGTTCCAGCTGCGGAAGCGGTAGGCGCCGAACAGGCGGGCGGTGGTGTCCCCCACCAGGGGCAGGCGCAGGGGGCGCTTCAGTTCGCCCCAGCTGCGCATGCCGTTGGCGAAGTTGCTGGGATCGAAGGTGGAGATGTCGAGGTTGGCGGAGGCATCCAGGCCCAGCACGGTGGCATCGAGCCTGGCCAGCAGGCCGAACAGATCGCCGATGCGCGTGGGTTGGGAGGTGGACGAGGATCCCACCGGCTCCCCGGGCAGGGGGTAGCTGTCGGTGGTGCCGTCGAGGGCGCGCCGCACCATGAACTGGGGCTGCAGCGCCAGGCTGCCCCGCTTGCCGAGCTGGATGGGTTTGAGGTCGTAGCCCAGGTAGAAGCCGTCCCGGTCCTCGCCGTCGCTGCCGAGCACCCAGCGGTTCTCCACCTGCCGCTCCTTCTGGAAGCGCTGGTTGCGCTGCAGCGGAATCGGCAGCCGATCCTCCAGGATCAGCTGGTTGCGCTTGGCCTCCACCACCGTGTCGCCGTTGGGCTCGATGCGGGCCACGACGCCCTCGGCATCCACCCAGGCCTGGGCCGGGGTGTAGGGGTCGTTGGTGAGGGCGGCGCGGTCCGTGGTCCAGCCGTCCGGCGTGATCGCGATCGTGTTGGCCTGGAAGCGCCAGCGGCTGATGGTGCCGGTCACCAGCTTCTTGTTGTTGCTGGTCTTGAGGGTCTGGAGCTGGGCCGGCCGCACGGCGCCGTAGACGTTGACCTCGTCGGGTTGATCAAAGTCCGTGTTGCTGCCGGTGACGCGGCGACGTTCGGCCGAGAAGCTCTGCTGGAACTGCAGGTTGCCGACCCGCTGGTCCACCGTGGCGGCAATGGCCTGCCGGCGCAGCTCCTCCTGTTGGCGCGGGCTCAGCTTGGCGGCGCCGGAGGTCGAGCCTGGCGCCGTGCCCGTCTGGCCGCTGGCCTCACCGCTGCCCTGGCCCGGCTTGCCCATGGCCACGGCATTGAGCCGCTCCTCCAGCGGCCGCACCCGCTGGCGCAGCGGTCGGCCCGGATCGGGGCAGCCCAGCGGCGGCGCCATGGCCACCTTGGGCCGTGGATCGGGCGCGCTGCCGAAGCGGTGGCGCAGGCCCAGCAGGTAGGCGTTGCTGCCTTCACTGACGCCGCTGTAGGTGCCGTAGGCGCCGGAGCGGTGGTGGATGCGTCCCACCAGCGACCACTCGGGGGCCACGAGCGCCTCAACCTCGAAACCGAGGTAGTTGAGGAACTGGGTGTAGTTCTCCCGGTAGGTCTTCTCGTAGTTGCTCACGGCCGTGTTGAGGCTCACCCCCTCCACGAAGCCGACGCTCAGCCACGGTTGCAGCCAGGCCCGCAGGCCCAGGCCGGCGGTGATCTCCCCGAAGCTCTGGGCGGGGGTATCGGCGAAGGGCACGGCCTGGTTGAACTCCCCCCCGGCCTGCCTGGCGGCGCGGTGGCCGGTGAAGGTGGTGTCGATCTCCAGGGCCAGGGGGCCGGCCTGCATCAGCCGGCGGTTCAGGCCCACACCCACCAGGTACTCGGGGCGCAGGCGGCCCTTGAAGCGGAAGGTGTCGCCGAAGTTGGTGTCGATCATCTGGCCGGCCCAGACGGTGGCGGCCCAGGGGTAGGGGTGCCAGTTGGGGATGGCCGGCAGGGGCGGCGGGCAGGCCATCGTCTGGGCCGCGGGCGAGAGCGCCATCGGCGGCATGCGCCAGCGGTCGCTGGGGAGGGCCTGGGGCACGCCGCTCACGTCAAGGGCGCCGCCGCCCCCGGGTTCCTGGCCGCTCCCCAGCCTCGTTGGGAGGGGGGAGGCTGCCCCCGGCGCCGCCGCCGGTGCCCCCAGGGGATTGGCCTCCAGCGACGCGAGCAGCGCCGCCTGGGCGGTGCTATCCGGCGCCACCGCCAAGCGGCTGGTCTCGGGCAGCAGGGGCCGCTCCCAGTAGCTGAGGGGCAGCAGGGCCGCCGAGGGCGGCTGCTCAGGATTGAGATCGAAGCTGGTGGTGTCGAGGTCCAGAACCCCGTAGACCTCCTCCAGCTCCCCTGACGACTGGATCAGGCTGTAGCGCAGCCGGCTGGCCTGCAGGTACTGGTTGCCCCGCTGGAAGCGCACGCTGCCGCTGGCGTAGACGGTGCGGGTGGTGGGGTCGTACTCGAGCCGATCGGCCAGCAGGCGGCCGCCGGAGAGCAGGGCCTGCACCGAGCCGGTGGCGACGAAGCGGTTCTGCAGCAGGTCGAAGCCCTGCTGGTCGGCGCGGACCTGGAGCTCCAGGGGCGGGCTCTGGGCCGGTGTGGCCGGGATCAGCCGGGGGGGCGAGGCAGGGGCGGGTGGCGCAGCTGCCCCTGCCGTTGCCGGAGCCGAGCCCCCAGACGGGGGGGAGGCCGGAGTGTCAGCGCCGGAGGAGGCCTGGATCGGCGACTGGCTGGGCTCTGCAGCGATCTGGAGGGAGCTGGCGTCCCCTGGGCTGTCGTCGCCCGAGGCGGGCTGGACCCCGCGGACCGTAGGCGCTTCGGAGGCTCTGGCCGGGGCCAGACCGATCAGGCTGGTGACCCCCAACGCCGCGATCACACGGCTGACACGTTGAGGGGATGGCAATGCGGCACCGCAAGCGGCCGTGATCTTGCCACGTCTGGATGGTCAGTTGAGGGGCGCCGGGGCCGCTTCCTCAGGCCTCCGGGGCACCGCTTGCGTCCGTGCCCCGTGGCAGCGGGAACTCAGTCCTCCAGGTCCTTGCGGCTGGGGGTGCGGCTGGGATCGCTGGCCAGGAAGCCGAACACGAAGATCCCGATGAAGAAGAAAACGACCGAGTAAACCGAGATCTTGAGGGCGAGCATGGTCCGTCCGGCGGGTGACAGGCAGGGATGACAAGCCTGGGTGACAGGCAATGACAGGCGCCAGGGGGGCCCGAAGCGACCCTGCGGCAGCCGCATCATCCTATGGGGCACACATGGCGCGGATCGATGCCGGAGGGCCTGGAGGCGGTGGTTCGCCCCTGGATTGAAACGTTTCAGTCACGCGCCTGCCTGGATCTGCGCCCCCTCTGGCAGACCCCGAGCGCCGCGGGGGGCTGGGGATCGGCCCTCCGCGATCCCTGGGGGGCGCGGCATCGGCCCGACTGGCAGGCCCGGGGACTGGTGATCTGGCCCCGCGGCGGCCGCTGGCTGCGGCTGCGGCTCACCCTCCCCTGCCCCGACGACTGGCGGGCCCGTCCGGGCGTCCAGGCCCGGCTGGCGCTGCGCTGGTGGGCCGATGCGGCGGTGCTGCGGGTCGATGGCGCCGTGGTGCACGAGGGTGACCTGTTCGACACGGCCTGCCGCTGGCTCCTGCCGCCGCGCTGGTGGCAGGGCCGACCCCTGGAGCTGGAGCTGGAGCTGCGCAGCCCCCGCCACGACGACGGGGCCCTGATCGAGAGCCGCCTGGAGCTCGAACCCAGCGACCCCACCGACCCCGGGGGGGTGCTGCTGGGCACCGCCCTGGAGCTGGCGGCCCTGCGCCAGCCGGCGGAGCTGGCGGCGGCCCTGGCCCCCTGGGATCCGGCCGCTCCACCCCCCGCGGCCCAGCTGGCCCGCGCCTTGGCTGCAGGTCCGCTGGCCCGGCCGCGGCCGGAGGCCGATTTTCACGTGCTCGGCCACGCCCACCTCGATCTGGCCTGGCTCTGGCCCGTGGCGGACACCTGGCAGGCGGCGGAGCGCACCTTCGCCTCGGCCCTGGCGCTGATGGAGCGTCATCCCCAGCTGCACTTCGCCCACTCCACCCCGGCGCTCTACGCCTGGATCGAGCAGCACCGCCCGGCCCTGTTCGCCGCGATCCGCCGCGCCATGCAACGGGGCCGCTGGGAGCCGATCAACGGGCCCTGGGTCGAGACCGACTGCGTGCTCACGGCCACCGCCTCGCTGCTGCGCCAGTTCCAGGAGGGCCAGCACTACAGCCGCTCCCGCTTCCCGGAGTGGCGCCACGAGCTCTGCTGGCTGCCCGACAGCTTCGGCTTCGGCGCGGGCCTGCCGGCCGTGGCCCGGGCCACCGGCGTGCGCTGGTTCTGCACCCACAAGCTGGCCTGGAACGCCACCAACCCCTTCCCGCACCGGCTGTTCCGCTGGCGCAGCCGCTGCGGCAGCGAGCTGCTGGCCCTGATGACGGCGCCGATCGGCACGGGTGGTGACCCGCTGGCGATGGAGTCGTACCGGCAGCAGTGGCGGCGCGGCAGTGGTGTGGAGCAGGCCCTGTGGCTGCCGGGGGTGGGCGACCACGGCGGCGGGCCCACCGCCGAGATGCTCGAGCAGCTGGAGCTCTGGCAGCAGCAGCCCCTGGCGGGCCCCCAGGGCCACGGCAGCCTGCGCGGCTACCTGGAGCCGCTGGAGCCGCTGGCGTCCCAGTTGCCGGTGTGGCGCGATGAGCTCTACCTGGAGCTGCACCGCGGCTGCTCCACCAGCCGGCCCGACCAGAAGCGCCACAACCGCAGCCTGGAGCGGTTGCTGCGGGAGGCCGAGGCGGCCCGGGCCCTGCTCTGGCTGGAGGCCGGGGATGTCCCAGGCTCCGGCGACCCCGTCGACTGGCGGCCGCTGCTGTTCCAGCAGTTCCACGACATCCTGCCCGGCACCTCGATTCCTGAGGTGTTCGAGCAGGCCGAGCCCCAGTGGCGCCAGGCCCGGCGCCAGGCCGGCCGGCAGCGGGATCGGGCCCTGGCCGCCTGGCTGGCCAGCCGGCCGCACCCCGCGGCCCCCCCGGAGGCCCCCGTCACGGCTTCAGCGGCGACCCAGCCCTGGTGGCTGGTGCAGCTCCAGCCCCATCCCGGCGAGTCCCAGTGCCTGCGGCTGCCCCGCGGTCGCTGGTGGCTCGGTGATCGGGAGCTGCCCGTCCAGCCCGCCCCGGGGGGCGGCAGCTGGGTGCAGCTGCCCGCACCGGCGGGCCTGGACGCCCTGCCCCTGCGGCGCTCGCCGGCCGGCGGGATGCCCGCAGGATCGTCCGCGGCGGAGCCCGCCGACCCTGGCCCTGCGACCCACGCCCCCGTGGGGATCGTGCCCCTGGCGGACGGCCAGGGCTGGCGGCTGGACAACGGCCTGGTGCGGGCCGAGCTGGGGCCCACCGGCGTGCGGCAGCTCTGGGGAGCCGATGGCCTGCCCCAGCTGGCGGCGCCCCTGGAGTGGCGGCGCTGGCGCGACCAGGGCGAGTTCTGGGATGCCTGGGACATCGCCACCGACTACCGCGATCACCCCCTGCCGCTGCAGTGGAGCGGCCCGCCCCAGCTGGTGGAGGCGGGCCCCCTCTGCGTCCGGGCGGTGTGGCGCGGCCAGTGCGGCCGCAGCGCCCTGCGGCTCGACGTGCAGCTGCGGGCGGGCTCCCCCTGGCTGGAGCTCACCCTGGCGGTCGACTGGCGCCAGCGCCATGAGCTGCTGCGGCTGGAGCTGCCCCTGGCCCAGCCGGCCGTGCGCGTCGCCGCCGACGGTTCCGGCGGGGTGCTGGAGCGCCCGGCCGAGCCCGCCACGGCCCGCGAGCGCACCCGCTGGGAGCTGCCGGCGATCAGCTGGGTGGCGTCCCAGGCGGAGAGCAGCGGGCTGGCCGTGCTGCTGGATGGCCCCCAGGGGGTGTCGGGAACGGCGCAGCGGCTGGGGGTCTCGCTGCTGCGGGGCCCCACCTGGCCCGATCCCTCGGCCGACAACGGCTGGCAGCGCCTGCGCCTGGCCCTGATGCCCTGCCGGGGCGGCTGGCGCCAGGCCGGCGTGGCCCGCCAGGCCGTGCGCTTCCGCGAGCCCCTGTGGCGGCGGCCCGCCGATCCGGCCCCGCAACCGTCCCTCACCGCGGCGGGCACGACGGCCGGGGTGCCCGTGGCCGCTGCCCCGGCCCTGGTGCCCCTGCATCTGGGCCACGCCGATCTGCAGCTCCTGGCCCTGCGGCCGGATCCCCGGCCGGGGGTGGTGCAGCTCAGCGTCCAGAACCTGGGCCCCTGCCGCCAGCGGCTGGCCCTGCCGGCGGGCTGGCGGCTGCTGGAGCGCTGCGATGGGCTCGGGGAGCCCCTGCCCGCCTCCGCCATCCCGGCGGGCGATCAGGCGCTGCTGGCGCCATGGCAGCTGGGCTTCTGGCGGATCGCTGCGGCGGGGCCGGGATCCTGAGCCCGTTGTCCCAGGCCTTTCGCTCAGGGCAGGCGCTGAGCCGTGGGCTCAGGCCTTCAGTCGTCGTGGTCGTCGAAGGGATCGCTGAGCTGCTTGGAGGGCGGGCCGAAGGCGGTGTAGACGCCGAAGCCGGTGAGCCCCAGCAGCACCACCAGCACGGCGATCGCCACGGACATGGCCGGAGAGCTGGTTTCCATCGAGGGCTCGGTCGGGGACGCGGGGGCGGGTGGAGCGGCGGCCCGGGGGCGGATGGTTCAGCGGTCAGGGGGTGACGCGGGCGCCGGGATTCCGGTGGCCTTCCGTCACAACTCCCGACTGCGGACCCCGCCCGGGCCGGCAACACCCGTACAGTACCCAGACCGATCCCCTGCCAGAGAGGACCGCGACACGATGGCCCAACGCACCCGCCTGGGAGACCTGCTCCGCCCCCTGAACTCCGAGTACGGCAAGGTCGTGCCGGGCTGGGGCACCACCCCTGTGATGGGTGTGTTCATGGCCCTCTTCCTCGTCTTCCTGCTGGTGATCCTGCAGCTGTACAACAAGTCGCTCCTGCTCGACGGCATCACCGTCAACTGGAACGGCGCCGGCTGAAGCCGGACCCGACGGCCGCTGCCGAGACCCTCTGCAGCGCGTTGGCACCTTCAGGCTCGTTTGATCACAAAGCCCATGGCTGATTGCCGCCCCTGGGTGGTCATCAGTTGTTGGTCAACGGTGCGTTCCGAGCGCTTCCCTGGCGGGTGGCGCTCGTTGCCGTATCTGCCCCATAGTGGACCCCATGAACTTTTTTGGGATCGGGCTGCCGGAGCTGGCGGTCATCGCCGCCATCGGCCTGCTGGTGTTCGGCCCCAAGCGGCTGCCGGAGCTGGGCCGCACCCTGGGCCGCACCCTCAAGGGCTTCCAGTCAGCCTCGCGGGAGTTCGAGCAGGAGTTCCGCAAGGTGGTCGACACGGTGGAGGCCGAGGTGGCCAGCGGGGAGGCCGCCGCTGACTCCCCCGGTTCCGCCGCCAGTGCTGCCCAGCTGACGGCTGCCTCACCCAGCGGCGCCCAGCCCGTTGCCGCCGACACCGGCTCCCTCGCCCGCGCCGAAGCCGAGGCCCTGGCGGCGGTCCCCGCTGAGGCCGTGACCGTGCCCCCCGCGCCGCCTGCGGCCGACGGCCCCGCGGCCTGAGCGCCATCCCGACCGGCCATGGCAACCGACCCCGCACCTCTGCAGCTCCTGGTGGGGCTGGGCAATCCCGGCGACAAGTACGCCGGCACCCGCCACAACGTGGGCTTCATGGCCCTGGAGCGCCTGGCCGCCCGCGAGGGCGTGAGCTTCCGCCAGCAGGCCAAGCTGCACGGGCTGCTGGCGGAGCTCGGCCACGGCCCCGGCCGGCTGCGGCTGCTGATGCCCCAGACCTACATGAACGAGAGCGGTCGCTCCATCCGCGCCGCCCTGGACTGGTTCGGCCTCCAGCCCGAGCAGCTGCTGGTGCTGGTGGACGACATGGACCTGCCCCTGGGCCGCCTGAGGCTGCGGGCCTCGGGCGGGGCGGGCGGCCATAATGGCCTGCGCAGCACCATCACCCACCTGGGCGGCCAGGCCTTCCCGCGCCTGCGCATCGGCATCGGTGCCCCGGCCCTCAATCCGGTGGAGCGCAGGCAGCGCACGGTGGGGCATGTGCTGGGGCGCTTTGCCCCCGCCGATCAGCCGATCCTCAGCGAGGTGCTCGATGAGGTGCTGGCGGGGATTGCCCTGATCCAGCGTTCCGGCCTGGAGCGGGCCGGTAACCGGCTGAACGGTTTTGTGGCCCCCAGTGCCGCGAAGCTGATCGACGCCGCCACATCCGCTGCGGCCACCCCCGTTCCGTGAGTCGCCTGCCCTCCACCACCGCCCAGCTGCGGGTGCTGCACCAGAGCTTCAGCCGGCGCCTGGTGGAGGGCGAGGTGGTGGCCGGCGGCTTCCACTGGACCTTCAGCTGGTTCTTCGATCGCGGCGAGCTGCAGGTGGAGCCCTCCCTGGGCCGGGCCCTGATCCAGGACGCCCTGCTGCGCTTCCTGCTGCGGGCCGACTACCAGCTCGAGCCCGGCGGCGACTACGCCTTCACGGTGCGGGCCAAGTTCTAGCTGGCGGCGCCGTCGGGCCTGTCAGGGCCGCTCCAGGGCCCCGGGCTGCCGGCTCAGGTTGCGGCCCAGGTGGCGCTCCAGCAGCAGTTGGGCCACCACGTCATCCCAGTCGCGGGGGGGCTGGCGCAGGCCCTCGGGGAGCAGGCGCCGCAGCGGCCCCGGGGGGTGCAGCTGCCAGTAGCGCCGCCGCGCCGCCAGGGTGGTGCCCGCCTCCGGCACGCTCACCACCGGCACCCCGAGCCCCCGCAGCCGCTCCCGCCAGGGGCCGCTGCCGGTGCCGTCGCCCACCACGACGCCGGCCAGGCCGGGTGAGCTATCCGATCCCCCCCGTGCCCCCTGCCCTTCTGGCTCCGGCGGCCCTGGCCACGGCCCCCCTTGCCCTTGCCACTCCTGCAGCCGCTGCCAGCAGCGCTCGGGGGGCAGCACCGCGGCAGCCACGATCCGGCGACCCTCGCCGTCGCTGAGTACCAGGCCGCACTTGCTGCGGCCGGGGTCGAGGGCGGCCCACGGGCCCAAGGTCAGCGCACTGGGTGCGGCTGGGCGGGTCATGGCCGGTTGCGCCCCGGCGTCGGGTCGGCGCTGCTGCCTCCCGGGCCGTTGCTCCAGCGCAGTTCCACCACCACCGGATCGGCGATGTCGCTGTCGCGCCCGGCCACGGCCTCCAGGCGCACCTGCTGGCCGGCCGGCCGGTTGCTGAGCTCGAGCCCCAGACGGTTGAAGGTGGCCACGTCGAACTGGAGGCCATCGGCCAGGGAGCCCTGGCGCTGGGCCTTGGTGAAGGCCGCCGCCAGCAGCAGGTTGAGGCGGCTGCGCACGGCTTCGGGGCCGGTCTCCTCGCCCTCCAGCACGGTGGTGGCCATCTGCTCGCCGCGCCGGATCACCTGGCGGTTGGGGCGCACGTCCGGGAAGGCCAGCACCTGGCGCTCACCCTTGAGCACGTTCGCCGCCGACACCAGGCTCACCACCCAGGAGCCGCGGCGGCTGATGATCTCCTCAAGCTTGGTGATGTCGCCGCGGGGCACCAGCAGGATCTGGCGGTTGGGCTGCTCGCCCGGCAGCACCTGCTGGTAGGCCACCAGGTTGGCCTGGCGCAGCAGCGCCTCGATCACCTCCCGGGCCTGGGAGGCCTTCTGCAGGTTGATCTTGGCGGTGGCCAGGGTCTGGCCGCTGCTGATCACCACGTCGCCGCGGCGCAGGGCGATCAGGTTGGTCTCCAGCTGCTTGAGCTCCTTGGCGCCGGCGGCGATCCGCCGGGTCACCTTCTCCAGCTCGGCCCGGTTGCGGCGGATGTCGGCGTCCTTGGCGTGGATGTCCTTGCTGAGCCGATCGCGCTCCTGCTCCAGGGCGGCCCGCTGGCGGACGAGCGGCTGCAGCTCGCCACGCAGGGCCTGGGCCCGGCGCTCGGCCTGGCCGAGCCGCACCTGGGCCTGCCGCTGGCCGCTCTCGGCGCTGCGCAGCTCCTGCCGGCTGGTGGCCAGTTCGGCCTGGCTGCGCCTCAGGTCCGCCTGGCTGTTCTCCAGCGCCTGGCGGTTCTTGCGCAGGCGGTGTTCGATCTGGTCGAGCTGGAACAGCCCCACCCGCAGCCGCTCGCTCACCAGCAGCATCAGCCCCAGGGAGAGGGCGCTGATCAGGCTGCCGGTGAGCACCGTGATCAGCACGGCGGTCTTGCGGGGGCGCAGCTGGAACAGGCTGAGCCGGGCCTTGCCCACCCGGGTCCCGAGCCGATCGCCGAGGGTGGAGAGGGCACCCCCCAGCACCAGCAACGCCAGGATCAGCAGCCAGCCGGACACGGGATCGCGCGTGGACGGTCAGTATCGGTGGCCCCAGGCCCCTGGGCCGGCCCCGACCGACCAGCGCCGCAGCTGCGCTGCGTTCCGCCTGGCCCCTCCAGCCCCTGGCGTCAGCTGAAGCGCTTGGCCAGGGCCAGGGGGTCGAACACGGTGATCTTCTTGCGGTCGATCTGCACCAGGCCGGCGTTGCGCAGGTCGCCCAGCAGGCGGGTGATCGTCACGCGGGTGGAGCCGATCGCCTCGGCGATGGCCTGGTGGGAGAGGCGGAGGTCGATCGTGATGCCCTCATTGCTGGGCACGCCGAAATCGCGGCAGAGCACCAGCAGGAAGCTCACCAGCCGCGAGCTCATGTCGCGGTGGGTGAGGGTCTCGATCATGGTTTCCGTCTGGAGGATGCGCGAGGAGAGGCCCTGCAGCATCAGCAGGCCCACGCTGGCGTCCGCCTCGATCGCCCGCCGCACCGAGGTGGCCGGTGCCGTCACCATCTCCACGCGGGTGAAGGCAATCGCGTGATAAAAGCGGTCGGAACGCTGACCGGTGAGCAGCGACAGCACGCCGAACAGGCTGTTCTCCCGCAGCAGCGCCACGGTGATCTCCTCCCCCGACTCGTACACCCGCGAGAGGCGTACGGCGCCGCGGCGCAGCAGATACACCTTCTCGGCCGGATCGCCGGGGAAAAAGATCGTCTTGCCCCGCTCCACCGTTTCGGTGGTGCTGCCGGCCAGGCCCCGGATCACCTCCAGCAGGGTGGTGTGGGTCACCGGACTCACGCCTGCGCCCGGCGGTGCCAGGGTGCCCGCTGGACCGACGGCGCCGCTGGCGGAGTAGCGGCTGAAGCCGCGCGTGGCGCCGACCATGGCAGCGGTGCGAGTTGGGTCGGACCCTACGGATCGCCCCAGGCAGGCCCTGTAGCAATCGACACTAAGCGGGGGCCTCGGCCAGGGCCAGGCGCTGGGCCTGCTGTAGCTGCGCCAGTCCGGTCTCCGCCAGATCCAGCAGGGTGCTCAGCTGCGGGCGGGAGAAGGGCGCTCCCTCGGCCGTGCCCTGGATCTCCAGCAGCTGGTGCCGGTCGTCCATCACCACGTTGAGGTCCACGTCGGCGTGGCTGTCCTCGCTGTAGTCGAGGTCCAGCAGGGCGGCGCCCCCCACCAGTCCCACCGACACCGCCGCCACCTGCTGGCGCAGGGGCGAGGCCGCCAGCAGGCCGCGGGCCTCCAGTCGCCGCAGCCCCAGGGCCAGGGCCACCCAGGCGCCGGTGATCGAGGCCGTGCGGGTGCCGGCGTCGGCCTGGAGTACATCGCAGTCGATGTGGAGGGTGCGTTCGCCCAGGGCCTCCAGGTCAAGGGCGGCGCGCAGGCTGCGGGCGATCAGGCGCTGGATCTCCTGGGTGCGGCCGGAGAGCTTCATCAGTTCCCGGGGCTGACGGCTGGGGGTGGAGGCCGGCAGCAGGCGGTAGTCGGCCGTGAGCCAGCCCAGGCCCGAGCCCTGGCGCCAGCGGGGCACGCCCTCCTCCAGGCAGACGCTGCACAGCACCGCCGTGCGGCCGGCGTGGATCGTCACCGAGGCCAGGGCGAAGCCCATCGGATCCCAGCTGAAGCGCACCGGCCGCAGGTCCCCGGCGGCGCGGCCGTCGCGGCGGGCCTCGGCGGCAGGGATGCCTTCGGCAGTCCCGCTGGACCCCGTGCTGACAGGGAGTTCGCTCATCGCAACGGCGCCGCGGGGGTGCCCTGATGGTACGGGTGTTTGCACTACTGGTAGTGCCCGCGGCTTGCCAGCGGGCTCTGCACCGCTACATTCAGATTCCACGACGGCCTGCCGGGCAGCACGCGAGCGAGCTCATGACCGCCAGCCTGATCAAGCACCAATCCCGGCCGGAACCGCCCCGGCGCGGCGGTGCTCCCGCTCGCCCCGCCGCCGCTGTCCCGGCCGCCCCCGCCTCCTCCGCGAGTCGCCCCGGCAGCGCCCGCAGCCTGCGGCTGGTGGCCCAGCAGGAGGGCCTGCTGCAGATCCATACGGCCCCCTTCCGCGGCAGCTTCAGCGGCGTGTTCAGCCAGGCCCTGCGCAGCGCCGGCCTGGGCAGTCGCGTGCTGATCAGCCAGTTCCTCAAGGGCGGGGTGGACCAGGGTCTGGACCGCAGCCTGTGGCTGTGCGGCCGTCTGCAGTGGCTGCGGCCCGCGGTGGTCGGCTGCCTGGCCGAACCGCTGGCGGCGCCGGATGCCGAGCCCGGCGACCTGGCGGCGGTGCAGGAGGTGTGGACCTACAGCCGCGAGCAGCTGCTGGCCGGCCAGCTGGATCAGCTGGTGCTCGACGAGCTGGGGCTGGCGGTGGAGCTGGGCTACCTGGACGCCGGGGAGGTGCTCGACGCCCTGGAGCGGCGCCCCTCCCACGTGGACGTGATCCTCACCGGCCCGGCGATGCCGGCGGCCCTGCTGGCGATGGCCGATCAGGTGACCCAGCTGCGCCGGGGGTTCTGATGCTCAAGAACGACCGCTGGATCAACGAGCAGGCCGCCTTCGGTCTGTTGGAGCCGTTCCAGCCCACGCTGGTGCGCCATCTGGATCCGGAGAACGCCGCCCGGCCGGTGCTGAGCTACGGCTGCTCCTCCTACGGCTACGACCTGCGCCTCTCGGCCAAGGAGTTCCTGATCTTCCGCCACGTGCCGGGCACGGTGATGAACCCGAAGCGGTTCAATCCGGCCAACCTGGAGCCCGCGCCCCTGCACGAGGACGAGGACGGTGCCTACTTCATCCTGCCGGCCCATTCCTATGGCCTCGGGGTGGCCCTGGAGCGGATGCGGGTGCCCGCCAACATCACCGTGATCTGCCTGGGCAAGAGCACCTACGCGCGGCTGGGGATCATCGTGAACACCACCCCGGCCGAGGCCAGCTGGGAGGGGCATCTCACCCTGGAGTTCAGCAACTCCTCGGGGGCCGATTGCCGCATCTATGCCAACGAGGGCATCTGCCAGCTGCTGTTCTTCGAGGGGGATCCCTGCGAAACCACCTACCGGGATCGCGAGGGCAAGTATCAACATCAGCCAGAGCGGGTCACCCTGGCCAAGGTCTGACGGCGATCCGCCACGAACGCCACCACGGCCTCGACGGCGGCCTCCCGTTCACAGTCGCGGAACAGCTCGTGGTCCGTCCGCTCGAACCAGCGGAGGCGTTTCTTCTCCGGCGGCGTTGTAATGGCCTCGAGCATCCGCCTGGCGCTGCCCGGCACCACGACGCTGTCGCGGTGGCTCTGCAGAACGAGGGTTGGCACCGCGATCTCCGGTAGCCGCCGGGCCGTGGCCTGGCCGAACGCGAAGAGCGCGAGGATCGCCTCCATCGGAGCCCAGGGGTAACTGGTGTCGCCGGCGGCCAGGGCCCCATCGGCATAGGCGTGGGCGATCGGCCAGCTCCTCACCAGCCGCCGGATCAGCGGCACCAGGCCGTGCAGCGGCCTCCCCGGGGCCAGGGGTGAAGCCAGCTGCAGCGCCGGTGCCGCCAGCACCAGGCTGTCCACGGCCTCGGGATGGTCGGCGGCCAGGGTCAGGGCCACCAGGGCCCCCATGCTGTGCCCCACCACGACGGCGCGGTCGGCCTGCTGGAGCAGCGCCTGCAGGGCCACCTCCGCATCTGCGACCCAGTCGTGCCAGTGCACGCCGCGCAGGGCCTGCGGCGACGCCGCCCCGTGGCCGCGCAGCACGGGCGTGCGCGTCGGCAGCCCGAGGGCCTGGAGGGGGGCCTCCAGGCTGCGGACCCCTCCCGCAGGGCCGGCGGTGAAGCCGTGCACGATCAGCACCCCCAGGGTTGATTTGGGCATCGCGCAGCGTTGGTCCTCACCCTGTTGTTCCCGACCAGGACACTACGGCTGATTGCCTTCCATGGAGGGCCGGTCACACGCATGGCGGCCAGTGAAGACTGTGCAGCATTGGCAGGCTCTCTGGCGTTCTCCTCCTTGGCCAGTCCACCGCACAGTCAAATGACCTCCGCTGGTGCTGGTCTCCAGGGGTGCAGTCGTGATGACGGAGGCAGAGCCTAAGACTTGCCAGAACAGCGGAGAAAATCAGAAGGCAACGAAAGGGACAATCAGAAGGTCGTCAGCTAGCTGTCAATGCGCGACGCGAGGCAGCGCGAAGACGCCGCAGATTGCGCGGTAATGAGTACGACAAGGGCGGGGAAAGTATAAGTTAAGTTAAGCCACAAATCCGCCCATTTTTTGGCGCTCTGGCCAAGGTGGAGAATAAATCTTTGTTCGATGACAGTACCGGGTACGTTTGAAGCCCTGCTTAATGCAAAGACCATTGGGCTGGAAAATCTTGCCGGCTGGAGTAATGGCTTTGACCCGAAGCAGTACCTGAACGTCCTCCCCCATCCCTATCAGTCCGTACCTCTGGTCAATGGCTGGACACAGTGGCAACAGGACAACCAGAGGTATGGGGCGGGACAGTACAGCAGCATGGGGGCCGATGGTACGTACTACTCGAGCTGGGGGCCCAGTAGAGAACTGACTCTCACGCTCAGAATGTCAACTCTGAGCCAATTGAACGTACCGGGGCTTGGAGAAATACGCGCAAATCCTGGTGAAACCGCTTTTGACAGCGTCTATGACAATTCGTTCTGGTCTTATAATGGCCAGATACCGGGCCCCTTGCTTGTTGCCAATCCAGGGGACACAATCAATATTAAGCTGATCAACGATCTGGAAGTTGATGCTGCAATAGAGGAGTCAAATCCCTATGCATTTTACACCAATCTGCACAAGCACGGCTCTCACGTCTCGCCAATCGGCAACAGCGACAACGTGATGCTGACGCTAGCCCCAGGCGAGGAGTGGGATGTGAGTTGGGAGTTGCCGGACAACCAGCTCGTCGGTCTGGACTGGGGGCATCCTCACTATCATGGCGGCACGTCAATCTCGATTGCGAAAGGGCTTTCTTTCCCACTGCTGGTGTTGCCGGATCCGGAGAAAAATAATAATGTCAGCTCTTATGACCCGACAAAAGAATATATGTTCCTCTTGCCACTGCAGACGCTGGCACTGGCTCAGGAGGAGCGCCCCAGTTCCCCCACGGATCCTCTCAATCAGGATCCCAATGGTGAAGCCTGGCCGATCGGCACACCACCCAAGCTGTTCAGTGATGAGACAGGTGATTACTACCAGTACTCACCGGCACGCTTCAATGGCAACAATTACTATCCAATCGATAAGTACGATCCCACCAATCCACGCCCCTACGGCGATGCGGTCGGCTTGATGCCGAATGAGAATGTCATTCATACTGTCGGTGGCTACTATAACCCAACGCTGGATGTGACCACGGGAAAGTGGGCGACATTCATGTTTGAGAACTTTTCGCTGAATTCAACACATGTTATCCAGCTGATTCGCAAAGATGAGAACGGCAACCTCAGCCTTGAGGCCACAACAGTCATTGGCACGGATGGTGACTTGGCCCAGTGGGCATCACCCTACAAGAGTGGGAGTGAGCAACTGCCCATTCTGATGCCTGGCGGCAGATTGGCCGTTCAGCATGCTTTCAGCAAGCCTGGCGAGTATTACTTTATCAGCAACGCTTCGAAAGAGGTGCTTGGGGACGATGCGCCGGTTATTGCCAATATCCCCGTTGGCAATGGTGACACCTATCTGGGTTACCATGACGGTTTTCAGATCACACCGTCACAGGTTCTGGCCACAGTCAGGGTGGAAGGTGATGAAGTCGCCAAACTTCCTGCGCAGCCTGCAGCCTGGAAAGACCTGACCGGACAATACGCGAAAAGCGCTGAATTAAGGGATTTTGTCGGCGCAGAAGGTGTCGACAAGGAAAGGACTTTCCAGTGGGCTACGAATGCACCAGTGGGTAAGGAGTACAACGATCCTGCTACTTGGGAAGGGACATGGGTGATTAATGGCCAGTATTGGACCCATTCACCCCTGGAGCAGCCGACTCTGACCACGGTGATGCTGGATACCGTGGAGCGATGGAAGCTGCAGAACCTATCGGGTGGTCGTAAGACAACAAATCTGGACGGAACAGAAACTTATAATGTGGTGGGTCAGTCACACCCATTCCACCTGCATACCAATGAATTCCTTGTAGAAAGCATTAACGGCCTAGCAGTTTCTGCTGATCCCAGCATTAACGAGGTTGGAGGCAGCTTTTATAGCACCTTCATGGATAACCTCCTGCTGACACCCCGCTATACACCGGGCACGGCGACTCCTGAAAATCCCTACGGCATCCCTGGATCCATAGCCTCAACTGCTACCGTTCCGACCACGGATCTGCCATTTGAAGCGGACATCCTGATTGAATTTGCAGATTATCCTGGCCTCTTCGTGGATCACTGCCATCTTCTGTTTCACGAGGATGGCGGCATGATGGCTCCCGTGCAGACGATTCTGAATACCAATTCAAGCTGGCTGGCTAGTGCTTCAGCGACGAATACCCAGAACGTAAAATTCTCATTGGCATCAGATATTTCCACGTGCCTGGAATTTCAACCCTACATTGGTGGAAGGCAATCAGAAAGTGGCATTGTTGTGGCATCGGGCGATGTCAATGCCGATCGTGAAGTGTTTGAGTCAGGCGTCAATGGAGCGACCGTTAACGTCACGGATAACATCGCCGACATTGTAACGATACAGAAAACACAGTCTCTGGACGGTCGCTTTATTGTTAAGGTGTTTGATGGCCAAAAGCTGCAGAGCGAGTGGCCTCAGAGTGGTGCCGATATCGATCCATCAAAGAAAACGCTGTTGTATCGAATCACACCGTTTTCGGGCCTTCAGATTGACCGCAAGGCCCAGGCAGATCTTGCGATTGGCGATATCGATGGCGACGGCTACGGAGACGTTGTCGTCACGGTCGGTGGTGGCAGTACTCGAGCAACGGCGCAGGTCTATAGCGGCAAGGATGGCTCGCTGTTTGCAGAGTTCAATCCCTTTGCCAGTGGCGAGCTAAACACCGCGATTAATGTCGCAGTAGGTGACATTGATGCCGATAACTTTGCCGATATCCTCATTGGGGAAGGAGAAGGTGGCAGCGGTGGCGTCCTGGCATTCAGCGGCATTGAGCTCTACAAAAACAATTTGCTGGAAAGAAAAGATCGATTAACCGGTGAAGATCTTGCTGCTAGTAGCAGCATGATCGATGGGGGATTTCATCCCTATGGCTGCGAATACACAGGGGCTGTTGATGTGGCTGCAACGTATGTGCTCCCAAGGGGATTTGGTGTCGACCAGCTAACGCAGTCTGTGTATGCCAATATCACGACATTGGCCGTCAACAAGATGGATGCCGACGACGACCCAGTCCTTCGTAACTTTCTTTTCTTGGGTCATGGCGGAGCCCATGGATCAGAGATGGCTGCTACAGAAAGTGCCGACCACTGCTGTGCTGAAGGAAATGCTTCGCACGAGATGCACGGCACGGACGAGCAATGCTGCTCTGAAGATGATGCGTCACATGAGATGCACGGGGCGGACGAGCAATGCTGCGCTGAAGACGACGCGTCACATGGGATGCTCGCTACGGACGATCACTGCTGTGCTGAAGGGAGTGTTTCTCACGAGATGCATTGCATGCACGAGATGGCAACGCAGTCTGCTACTGCCCCACATATGCCAGCTTCTGTTGCCTACACAAGCAGTATTAAAATCGGAGCAGCGGCACAGTCTATTCAGACCCAGTATCTCGATCTAAGTGCTGATCAGAGGGGCGAAGCAACCTTGCTGCTCTCTTTGGCCGATGGCGGTCAGTCTATCTATCACATCGGCCCTGATAGCTTAACGTCTGGCGACTGGAACATGCTGTCGCCAGACGTGTACGCCTGGATCTCCAATTCCCTTATCTAGCAGCAGGCTGCGTACAGATCCGCCTCTTATCTCCCTGGCGCCGCTTGCTCCTCCGCCCCGATCTCACTAGCATCAATGGTGATGGACTCAGAATCGGCTATGGACAATTCTGATGATTCTATGGCTAGAGTCCAAGGCCGACGCTGTTGTTGGTGACATCATGCCTGGAGTCGCCAGGGGCAGACAATCTGCTAAGACAGAATACCCATCAAATCATCACTTGAGGTCGTTGCGACACCAGAAAGTCTGTCAGTATTCTTGGCATCATGATGCTCTTTGCATCTGAACGTCCAGCTGGTCATTCAGTCCCATCGGCTCTTGATGGGCTGCCGGAGTCGCACGATTTCAAACCGGCACAAGGCTAAAGATGACAAGGGCTTTTTGACAACAGGCGCCAGCTGCAGTGACGGGAGATGGACTCTGCTACCCAAGTCCGTGAGCCGCCGTCCTTTGAAATGATGCTGCCGCCACCATAAGCTGATTGGATACGCAAGATTGGGGCTGGACTACCCATAGAAGTCCCTATGGCTATGTGCCATAACCGCAAGCAGCAGGCTGGTGGCACTGGATTCAGGCTCTCTGCGCCCTATGTTCAGCCATGAACGCGCCTTTCCGTGGTCTAGGGCAGCACTGCTGAGGGGCTGCGGGGGTAAACGTGTGTGACTTTGCACAGTTTCCGTGCAATCTGAGGCAAGAACAGGCCGCAGGATCTCCAGATGCCTTTGCGTAACGTGCGACGGTGCCTTGCTTGGGCTTGACGAAACTCGGCAGTCGAGGCATCAAGGAACTACCTAAACTATTCACATTTAGAACCGCTGGAAGCGGTATGGTGAATTTACTGCGGCATGCGCCTCCAGCATGATCTGCGCCAAAGTATGCCTTAGAGATTGCCATGAGTGCATTTGATTTTGTTGTTATTGGTGGTGGCAACGCTGGAGCCGTGATCGCAGCCCGGCTGTCCGAAGACAGAGCTGTCTCCGTTTTGTTGATTGAAGCCGGTCCGCACTACCGGACGATTGACGAAACGCCTGCGGATCTACGAGATTCACGCGCGGTATCCGTTGAAAGCCACGATTGGAACTACATTACTGAGGTGATACCTGGGAGGGAGTTTGCCTACGCGCGAGGCAAAGTCACAGGTGGGTGCTCTGCTGTGAATGGTTGCATTTCACTAAGGGGCCTTGAGCAAGACTTCAGGGAGTGGGCTGCACTTGGAAATAACGGCTGGGACTGGGAAGATATCTTGCCTGTGTATAAACAGATTGAGGACGATCGAGACTTTGGCTACGCGTCGTATCACGGCACAGAAGGTCGTATTCCGATTCAGCGCTTCAAGCCCGATGAATATTCGCAGGTGGTTAAAGCATTTCGCGGCACGGCAATGACGAATGGATACCAGTGGGTGCCTGACCACAACCATCCCCATGGTTACGATGGTGTAGGCCCAATCCCGATGAATCGTGCTGGAGATGGATCATTGCGCGTCTCCAGTTCCATCGCTTATCTGCTCGAGGCGCAGACGCGTAACAACTTAACGATCATGGACCGCACGCTGGCTAGCAAAGTGCTGTTTCATGGAAAAAGTGCCACTGGAGTCGAGGTTGTCACGGCTAGTGGAAGCATCGAGACGATTCAGGCAGGGGAAGTGATCATCAGTTGCGGGTCGATCCAGTCGCCAGCCTTGCTCCTCCGTTCAGGTATAGGTCCGAAAACTGATCTGGATCCACTGGGCATTAACTGCGTCAATGATCTCCAAGGTGTTGGCAGTAACTTGATCGATCACTCACTGGCGGTTGTTGCCGCCTATCCAAAGAGTGGAGTTGTTCATGAGGCGGACGACGATGTGCAGATGGTGATCCATTACACCGCTCCAGGCAGTTCTCACAAGAATGACATGCAGATCTATTGCCTTGGCAAACTCGGTGCAGAACGGTTCCCCGGAGCTGATCCAACACGAGGATTGATGTTTGGGGCTGGAATTGTGATTAATCGTCCCGAATCTAGGGGGCGTGTCACCCTGGACTCTGCGGACCCTCAGCGGCAGCCACGCATCGACCATCGCCTCAATTCCCATGCAGAAGATATGCGGAAAATGGTCGACGGAGTTCGCCGCGGTTATCAGCTGCTCAATAGTGGCGAACTCAGCGAACTGTCTGCTGGTGTTGCTGTACTGAATGATTCCATGATCGCTGATACACGCGCTCTGGAGCGCTACGTCACAGAGCGGTCGGCAACGATCTGGCATGCAATTGGTACTTGCAAAATGGGGCCATCCACAGACAATCATGCGGTCGTTGATCCTAGCCTTAAGGTGCATGACTGCAAGAATCTGCGGGTTGCAGACTGTTCCGTCTTCCCAGACCATGTCAGTCGCAATCCGATGTTGACCTGCTACGTTGTCGCGGAGAAAGCTGTCGAGTCAGTGCTCGCTAGTGGCTAATGTAAGTGCCATAAAACTCCGTCAGAACTCCAGTCTAAAAAACTGGGCTTACCCCGCTACGCAATTCTTCATTCCTGCAATCGCCATGAGTCAGCAGAATTCAGATTGGGCCGCTTGGATTATTGAGGCCAAGTACGAGCCGAGTAATGAGGTTGCCATTGAGGCAATCGCAAAGGAGATGACGAGCTATTTCCTGAGTGGCGAGCCACAGACGACTCACTTTGAGTGGAGCGTTGATTCTGGGCGGGGGCAGCTGATCCTGCATGAGCGTTATGCAACTTCACAGGCAGGACTCGCCCACATCAAAGCATTCTCAGATAGGTTCGCTGAGCGGTTCTCGGCGTTGGTTGCTCCACAGCGTGTCGTTGTCTTTGGCAATCCAAGCCAGGAGCTGTTGGATGTATTGTCTGGAATGAGCCCAGAAATACTTCGCTACCTTGCAGGTTTCAGTCGTTGAAGAACGACTCGTGCTTCGAGGCGCCGGCAAAAAGCGGCGCCTCTTTGGTGACGTGTCCCTGCCACGGGAATCGGCCCACCAGGAATGAGATAATGGCAAAGACCAGATTATTAGGTAACGTATTTCAGGTCGCCCTCACTGTGCCTTGGTACTAGATCGATCCGGCTGGCTGATTGTGTGGGCTCTGCCGATCTCGGACATGTAGGCATGTCTGATCTGGTTTTCTTGGTATGGCCCATGGTCTCTCTTAGAGACGGGAGATCGCCCCCGCAAGTGGTTCCCGCTGGTGGCGAAACCTTCTCCATAGCTGTTGTGCAAGCGCCACATCCATAGACCTCTGTTCAAGGCCAATTCTGCCATGGAGGCAATCAATGTCCGCGAGATGATTCGGCAGATCGCCGTGGACTAGTCCACTCACTCGACCACGGTGAGCCAGTGAACGAAGCAACTTCTGGAGGTTGCTTGCAGGCTGTTCACAAGCAGCACGAAGACGTTGGACAGAGCTGAGGCCTGGGCCTAGGAGGCCGAACTGGGCTAGCAGGTCTGCTTCGTCGAAGCCCAATCGCTACGCCTGGCTGCAGATGGAGCCGGAGTAGCTCATCAAAGCCTCAGTTGTGCTGATGCCCGTGAGCTGAGACATTTTTTGATCACGACCACTACGGTTTCAGCGTTAGTCGTCAGTGGTGCTGTTGGACCTGCGGTGATTCATGCTCGGCTACCGCGGTGCACCGGTGCGCTAATCGATACAGCGCATCACAGCTCTTGATCGTCATGATCCAGAAGATTGATCCATCTCAGTCCCGCACCCGTGCTGGTCAAGTGAGGCCAATGCAATCTCATCTCCGCCGACGCCCCCATAGATTCTCTCTGTGAAGAACTCAAAGTATCCTCGTGCTTCGCCTTGCGCGTGCAGTGGGGCGTGGTCATGATGAAGTGACACTGCGGTTCAGCTAGGTCTTCTGTTCTTTGTCTCCTACGGCTCCTTCCAGCCCTCCAGCTAGGCCCACCACAGCAGCTGCCGTGTTGCATCAATCGAAACAGTGCCGTTGAATTGAAGCGTTGTATCTACTCCTGCAATAACTAGAATGCCGTCCAGCTATTACCAGGGGCTTTCAGCTGATTTCTCCAGGCCCAACCTGGTGTCAGCAGAGCAAGGCCAGGCTTTGCTTGTACAGGCATCCGTCTTCCTGGCGCAGAAAGAAGAGACCCTTCCCCAGATTGACGAGAGGTACACCAAAGAGCAGATTGAAGCGGAAAATAAGGACTGGTGGCCCACCCACTGCGAAGCCCTGCGTCGAGGCCGTGGCGATTTGCTGCATGGTGAATACCGCATAGATCTAGTCTATTTCTGTCAGGATGGGCCTTTCTATGGGTTGGAGCAGCAGAATCAGCGGGAGAAGCATTGGTGGGCGCTGATCAGTCAGCCAGGGGTGACCATGTGCTGGCCAATCGTGATGTTCTCGGGAGAATTTGTGCACTTTGAGTGGTATTGTCAGGACGATGAAAGTGCTGAGGTCGTTGCGAAGGGCACTGTCCTCTTTGTTCGGCGCGGGCATCGGGGAGCTTGCTACTTCAAGAGTGAACAGCTCACGTTCTATCGCGATGTCTTCGCCTCGCCGCGGCTGTTGGAGTTGTTGACGACCACTTGACCCGCTACGTGTGCCTTGGCTGCGCTGGATGGTGTCTGAGCTGATGGCACCGCTGTTGCTCGCCGAACTGCAGCCAACGCGCCCGTCGTGGGGCTCGGCCACGGTCCAGCCCACGGCAGTCGCAACCGATGCATGGGTCGGGTGGACCGCTGCGATTTCTCGAATTCCTGAGATCGGTGCTCTTGTGGCTGACAAATGCCACCACCGCCCTCACGATGGCTGTAGTTGCCCATCGCCCTCTCTCCCGCCGCAATGTCTGACAACGCCGGGTCACAACCCGTAGCCAACGCCGTTCTTGATGATCCCGGCCTTCAGGCCGCTCTGAACGGGGTTCATCCTGCCTTCGGCGACCTGTGCACCCGTGTTGCCGGTGAGGTGTGGGGCAAACCGCTGCTCGACCAGCGCACTAAGGCCCTGATCACACTCGCCATCGACGTGATCAACCAGGGCCTCATGCCCGAATCCCCCTACGAGGCTCACATCCGCATGGCTCTCAAGCAGGGCGTCAGCTTTGCCCAGATCGAGGAGCTGTTGCTTTTCCTTTGCGCTTACGCCGGTTTCAACAAGGTGGCGCCGGCATTTGGACGGCTCAGCGCGATTCGCCAGGTGATCGAAGCCGAGCCTTGACTCCCATCGCTCGGCCTGCCATCAAACGCTTGACCCTTTCAGGCCTGATTCAATTCCTACTGAGTCTGATGGACCAAGCGCTGTTGCTGCTCCCCCTGCCCGCTAATGCTCAGACCGTTGGCGTTTCCTTCCCTGAGTACACGCCTAGCCCTGAGC
This sequence comes from Vulcanococcus limneticus LL, assembly GCF_943369875.1. Classification (GTDB taxonomy): domain Bacteria; phylum Cyanobacteriota; class Cyanobacteriia; order PCC-6307; family Cyanobiaceae; genus Vulcanococcus; species Vulcanococcus limneticus_A. The sequence continues at coordinate 114,375 of NZ_CALROT020000005.1, read as the reverse complement.
CAGAGTGGATTGGCGGTCTTCCCGGTGAGCCAGTCACCATCTTGCGCACTGGCTGCAACACCGGTAACGCCTACAGCATGGTAAAGGCGAGTGTGCCCCCTGGATCCGGTCCGCTACCCCACTTCCATCAGAATGATGACAAATGATCTTACTTTCTCAAGGGGGACTTCACCGTGTGTCTCGATCTGGATCACGCTTGCAGCGATCTCAGCAAAAGATCACGCAACCATGCTCGCGGAGCTGGCATGCAGTTGATCGAAACCAAGCTCAACAGACTGTCCTACCTGCGCCGAGGGCCTATCCATTGACCCTACAGCAGTTCCAATGTGCCGATGCCGATGATCTTTGTTTGAGTGGTGGGTCGGATTACCCAGTATTTCTGAGTTACAGGCAAGCCTGTGAAGCGCTTCCCCGCTGGTTTCAAGGAGGTGGCCTCGATCCTAGTGGTGTTTGCGATAGAGGCCCGCATGTAGGTCCTCAACCAGACTCATGACTACATGCCGTACCTCTACTCCATTGCTCCTGCCCGTCAGGCCACCCTGACGGCAGATGACCACCTGGATGATCTCAAGGTACGGCTGGAGCTTCCTCTCCACTGATCTCGCAACTCCCACGCTCCGTCGTCATGCCTGTTCAGACCTCGCTACCACCTTGATCGGTGGCTTTGCTGTGGGTTTTGAGACTCCATCTTCAAATGTCCTGACCGGTGCCTTCGCTGGAGGCTCTGATGGCTCAGGGGTCTAGCTCGCTCCGTTGCCCACGGGGCCGTTCAGGGCCAGATCAGCCGTGGTTACGGCTGACATCTCCAGTACACCTTTGGCTTTCCCATGGTCACCTGCAAAGTTTTGGTGCTGATCGAAGAGCACTACGACGAAACTGAGTTTAATGTGTTTAATAGCTTTTTCCCCGCCCATGGGGTGGAGGTCAACTATGCGTCCTATCTCTGGGGCAACGATGCGCTGGAGTTTGAGGGAAATGACAAGAGCAGTAAGGTCCAGGTGGATCTCTGTGTGACGAATGTGAATTTAGAAGATTACAAAGGATTGATCCTGATTGGCGGTTATGCCATGGATCGCCTGCGTTATCAGCCACACCTTAACGGTAGTCACAATACTGCGCCAGCAGTTGAGTTGCTGCGCCAGGCTGTGAAACGGATGGATGCTGGTCAACTTGCCGTTGGCACCATTTGCCATTCACTATGGCTGTTTTGTGCTGATCCTGATCTGTTGAGAGGGCGCCACGTAACCTGCGCCCATAATATTGTCTGCGATGTCGAGAATGCTGGCGGCAATCTAGTTGTCGCCAACGCAGAAACGGTTGATATCCATGCCGATGGCCTGTTGATCACCGGTCGCCACCCAGGCAGTGTAGATGCATTCGATGATTTGTTCTTGAAGACAATTCTTGCAATCTGAAGGCACTCCTGCCTTTTCGGCCCAGCTCATTCTCGTTGCCAGTCATCATTCATGAATAGCCTCAACTTCACCTTTTCAGACCTGATCTCAGGCTACGTTACGTCTTATGATTCCGATGCTCGCGTCATCGACCTTATTACTTCTGACAATCGAACTTATAGGGCAAAGCTGACTGCGAATACGTACGCGAAGCAAACTCAGAACCTGGACGAAAGCTGGCTGGATCGAGGTGGAAGCCTTGATCAGCTGTTGGTCCCAGGGCAGATGGTCTTTCTGTATGGAACCTTCTTCCCTGAGACCGAAACTAGCTTTGAAGTGAACTACATTGTCTTTGCTGGTGAGAGCAAAGATGGCCTTCGTTACGAAGAGCAGGGCTGGTGGATCCGACAAATCGACGCTATTGCAACGTCGTATATCAAATGGCAGTTCAATTCACCTACTGAGCCGATTGATTATCACAAGTATCGAACTCTGATCAGCCTTACAGGCGGCAAGAAGGATGACGACTACCTCCAAGAGACAGACACAATCTCTCGAATGGTCTATGGCATGGCTTCGGCTTATATGCTGACCGGAAAGGATGAGTTCTTAGAAGCCGCAGAGAAAGGTACAGACTATCTGCGGGAGAAGATGCGATTCGTTGATACGGATACAGATATGATCTATTGGTATCATGGGCAAAAGGTCAGTCATGGCGGCCAGGAGCAGAAGCTTCTGGTCTCTGAGTTTGGGGATGACTACGATTGCATCCCTGCCTATGAGCAAATCTATGCACTTGCCGGGCCGATTCAGACCTATCGACTGACTGGCGATCCGCGTATTCTAAATGATGCAGAGAAAACGGTTGACCTCTTTGATGCCTACTATCGTGATTCCGATAAAGGAGGCTACTATTCTCACATACATGCTGTCACTCTCAGCGCGCATGAAGAATCGCTCGGCCGCAACAAGGCCAGAAAGAATTGGAATTCCGTAGGCGATCATGCGCCGGCGTATTTGATTAATCTCTGGCTAGCCACAGAGCAAGGCCGATACAAGGCCATGCTTGAGGACACCTTCGACACCATCTGTGATCACTTTCCCGATTATGGCGAAAGTCCATTTGTCCAGGAGAAGTTCTACGACGACTGGACAAAGGATCAGCAGTGGGGCTGGCAACAGAATCGTGCCGTCGTCGGTCATAACCTTAAGATCGCCTGGAATCTGATGCGCTTCCAGGCTATACATCCAAAAGATACCTATGCTCAACTGGCCGCCAAGATTGCAGATCTTATGCCGAAGGTTGGCTACGATCGACAACGCTTCGGTTGGTATGATGTTGTTGACAGGGTAATGGAGCCTGGCCAGCAGTATCACCGTTTTGCTTGGCATGATCGCAAGGCCTGGTGGCAGCAAGAGCAGGGAATCCTGGCTTATCTGATCCTTTTAGGCCATTGCCCGGATCATAGCGAGTACAAGAAGTATTCGGATGAATCAGCTGCTTTCTACAATGCATTTTTCTTGGATCATAATGATGGCGGTGTCTATTTCAATGTGCTTGCTAATGGTGTCCCCTATCTCATGGGCACCGAGCGCTTTAAGGGTAGCCACTCAATGAGCGCTTATCACTCAACGGAATTGTGCTTCCTTTCGACGGTCTACATTGATCTCATGATCAAAAAACGGCCACTTGACTTGTTCTTCAAGCCGCTGCCCAACGGATTTGTCGATCGTGTGTTACGCGTCGCCCCAGACATGCTTCCCCCAGGGAGTGTTCGCATAACAGCATGCAGTATCGATGACCAACCGTATGACAACTATGATGCCAATGCGCTGTCAGTCCATCTGCCGGACTCAAGTCAACGTCTTCGCGTCAAAGTAACCATAACTCCCGCCTGAGAGCTCCATGATCCTATCCAAAAGCATTCAACGATCCTGGCAAGTGATCCATGTTGAAGGACAGATTGACTCCAAGACCGTTACTACTCTTCGAGACTTTATTGACTCTGAGCTTCAGGACGGTCTGTCTGTTGCTCTGGACCTGAGTGCTGTTCCGTTCATGTCCAGTGCAGGTCTGCGTACGCTGCTGATCCTGCATCGCCGTACCCAGGAGATGGGTGTGGCCTTGACTTTGGTGGGAATTGCTCCCGAGATTGCCGAAACGATGAAGGTGACTGGTTTCTACGATTACTTTACGATTCATCCAGACTTGAATTCACTTCCAGATGCCTGACCATGATGCAACTTGATCGTATTGATAGCCTTCCCACTGACGAAATCTCGGGTTTCCGTGTCAGGCCCGGGAAGCCGTTGCCGTTTGGAGTTTCCCATGTTCCAGACGGTCTGAACTTCTCGATCTTCACGTCATCGGGAACGGGCTGCACACTTGTTCTTTTCAACCGTGGCGAGGACCAGCCATTTGCGGAACTTCCTTTCCCTGCGAACTACCGAATCGGTGACGTGTTCTGCATGGTGGTCTTTGGACTTAACTACGAGGACCTGGAATATGGATTTCGAATTGATGGTCCGTTTAAGCCCGAGGATGGACATCGCTTCGATCCGAAACAAATCCTGATGGATCCGTATGCTCGTCTTATTGCGGGACGAGACGTATGGGGAGAGGAGCCTAACTGGCAACGTCCTTATCCTTATCGGGCACGCGTCAGTTTTGACGACTTTGACTGGGAAGGAGAACGACCTCTTGAAATCCCACCGGAAGATCTGATTATCTATGAGACGCATGTTCGTTCTTTTACGCAGTCATCGACCTCTGGAGTCAGGAATCCCGGAACGTATGCAGGCCTTGTAGAAAAGATTCCCTATCTGCAGCAGCTGGGTATCAATGCTATTGAGCTAATGCCTATCTATGAGTTCGACGAGTTCGAGAACTCGCGGATTCATCCCGACACTAATGAGAGGCTCTACAATTACTGGGGCTACAGTACCGTTGGCTTCTTCGCTCCTAAAGCTGGCTTTGCTGCAACAGGGCGGTTTGGCATGCAGGTCGATGAGTTTAAGCAACTCGTCAAATCCTTTCACAAGGCCGGTATCGAAGTTATCCTCGATGTAGTCTTTAACCATACCGCCGAGGGCAACGATCAGGGCCCAACACTCTCCTTTAAGGGCCTGGACAATAAGACTTACTACATGCTTACTCCGGAGGGTTATTACTTTAACTTCAGTGGCACCGGCAATACCCTCAACTGTAATAACCCGATTGTTCGTGGTCTGGTTCTTGACTGTTTGCGCTATTGGGCGTCCGAATATCATATTGATGGCTTTAGGTTCGATCTTGCTACGATTCTTGGTCGCGATCCTTGGGGGGCTCCTCTTCCTAACCCGCCGCTGCTTGAATCACTCGCGTTCGATCCAATCCTCTCCTCCTGTAAGTTAATTGCCGAAGCTTGGGATGCAGGGGGTCTTTACCAAGTCGGTACGTTTCCTGCGTTTGGCCGGTGGGCAGAGTGGAATGGCAAATACCGTGACTGCCTGCGTCGCTACCTCAAAGGTGACAGTGGCATGGTGGGTGAGTTGGCGCAACGGGTGCAGGGTTCGCCAGATCTCTACCGCTCCAGCGGTCGCTCACCTGCAACCTCGTTGAATTTCATCACCTGTCACGATGGCTTCACTCTGGCAGATCTTGTGTCATTCAATGATAAACACAACCAGGCCAATGGAGAGGGAAACCGCGATGGCGGTGACGACAACTATAGCTGGAACTGCGGAGCGGAAGGCTGGTCCGATGACCCCTCAATTCAGATGCTTCGCCAACGTCAGATCATGAATGGTCTGGCGATGCTCCTCACGTGTCGTGGTACGCCCATGCTGTTGATGGGCGATGAGTTCGGTCGCTCACAGAATGGCAACAATAACGCGTACTGTGTCGATTCCCCTGTTTCATGGATGGACTGGTCTCTTCTCAAATCTAATTCTAGTCTACACAGAGTTGCTCAAGGTCTTGTCCATTTCCGCCATCAGCATCCTGCTCTCAGGGTGAATACATTCGATGGTACTGGAAGTGCTCTCTTGCCCTGCTGCAGCTTCCATGGAACCAAAGCCTGGTCACCTGACTGGTCCCCTGAGTCCAGGCAACTGGCCTGGATGATGAGTGCCGATCTGGATCCAAGCCGTAGTGTTGAACCTGGGTCCTCCGATGTTGACATTGTCTATGTCGCCACCAATATGGCGCACTATGCCATTTGGTTCGAGCTACCTGAAGCTCCCCATCACTATTCATGGTACCTTTGTTTTAATACCGGTGATCCTGTGGAACAAATGTTTGAGAAAGCTGTGCCGCTTCCCCAATCTGGCCTCCTGGTTGGTGAGCGTTCAGTCGTTATCCTCCGCGCTTCACGGGCCTGAACCAGCCTGGCTGGTCTGGCTCTGACATACACCCTTACCCACTGATCCCATGAACCTGACGATTGACTCTCTGTCCAGTGACGGCTTCCATCTGCTGAGTCTTCAAGGTGATGTTGATACGAAAACGGCCCCTGCTTTATTTGAGGTCTTGACTCAGTTGGAGCTCGCTGCAATCAATGACCTGCGCATTGACATGATCTCGGTAGGTTTTCTCAGTAGTGCTGGCCTGCGGGCGCTTCTGTTTGCGAAGCAGAAAATGCCGAACGAATCTCGCCTTATCCTTGTTGGTGCCAATCAAGAGATCGTCGATGTGATTACCAAGACTGGCCTGACTGAGGCTGTCATGCTGGTCAGTACTCATGATGCAATCTGATCCGTGGGCTGTGAGCAAATGCGGCTTGAACTCCGCCCTGAGGACTTGACTGCATCGCTTCAGGTCCCTGCCTCGATGGATCATTGGGATGAAGCGATGGCCTTCATCGCGGTGCAGGCAGAGGCTTCCCTCACCAATCAAAGCGCGATCTACAGATTGCGCCTCGCATGTGAAGAGATTCTCTCGAATGTCATCCGTGAGACTGGCGATGAGCAGGCGTCCGGGCGTGACATCACACTCTGGATCAGTAGCTTCGCTCTGCATACTGCATCGCCACCATCCTTTGCTATCAGGATTGAAGACAATGGCCCTCACTATGATCCTGGACTAGACAAAGAACGGCATGTCAATATTGGCTTGCCTATCACTGAACGCAAGCCCGGAGGACTTGGTCTATTCCTTGTTCAGAAGTCTGTCGATCTAGCCGAGTATCACTATTCCGCAAGTCGCAATATCTATTGTCTGGCTGTTAAAATGTGACTGAGTAGCTTGGGCAGTGCTTGCGTCAAACGACCGAGCCTGTCCATGCTCCCATTTCTGTGACTGACTATAAATTCACTTTCATGACCAATAGTGTCATGTCATCAAACTGGTCAGCATCGGCTCGGTGCAGATTGACCTGCTTGATGGCACTTGCCAGCACTTCGTTTGCAGTCGTCTTTGCTGGCTCAATCAACGAGAGCATAGCCTTGACCCTTTCGATTCCCCAGGCTTCACCGCTGGGACTTCTAGCATCGATGAGTCCGTCAGTGTAGGTAAATAGTATTTCTCCAGGCATCAAGTCAGTACACTTTACGGAGTACCTGGCGCCCGGGAAAATACCTACTGCAGGGCCGCAGACTTCTAGCGACTCCGAGACGCCCCTAGAACGTATGATCAGCGGCGATTCATGTCCGGCCGAGACATAGCTCAAGCGCCTGAGGCCGTAATCATAGGCTCCTAGGAACATGGTGGCAAACATTGCCGATTGCCCGTGCTTTGCTGCCATATAGTCGTTGACCTGAGTAATAGACTTCTGGATTACTGTTGAGGATCCGGACTCTCCATGATCCCTGGTCTCTTCTAGGAGCGAATAATGCAGGAGGCTCTGAAATACAGACATAAATAGTGCCGACCCGATTCCCTTGTCGCAGACATCGGCGATGACAATATATGTCACGTCCCCAATGCTGATCGCGTCATACCAGTCAGCACCGACTTCATAGGCTGGATCAAAGTCTGCGGCCAATTCAACACGGCTCGTGGAGGGCAGTGTCTGGATGACGAACTCCTGCTGGATATCTGCTGCGATCTGTATCTGCTTATCGGTGACGGCATGGGCGAGCTTCTCGTTCAGCAGGCTCCTCAGGCTTCTGCCTGTCTGATTAATGTCAGCATAGAGTTCGCCAATCTCGTCACTGCGATCAGAGGCTATTTCAGCGTTGAAATTGCCAAAGCTGAATTCCCGCACGGCTGCAGCCGCTACTTGAACTGGTTTGGCGGCGTTGCGACAAACAATGATGATCACCAGTGTGATCAGTCCCAAAACGACAAGTTGTCGCGTTGCGCTCTGGATAACTTGTCGATATACCTTGTCTAGGGTCGATGCTTTATCGCTGACTGCAACGATGCTCCAGTTGGCATTTATGCTTCTTGAGAAAGTTAAAAACCAGTGCTTCTTCGACTCAATCTCTCGGAACTGACCTATTCTCGTTGACTGCTGGCCAGCCTTGATAAATGGACCCCAAGGGCCATTGGCAATCTCGCTGAGGCTTAGGGTCGAGATGCTGTCATTGATCGTGCTTAGCGGAAAGATTACATGACCATCTCTGCTGACCATCAGCACGTCAAGGCCTGTGAAGTCGTTGTTCTGCAGTGAAAGATCGTTCCAGTTCTCATTGGCGCTCTCAGCCCCTGCACTGGATCCTTTGTCTTCGCTCAGGCGTTTCGCTTCAGCGTCCATTCCTGAATCCCTGCCTGTATCGCCTAGTTGGATCACATTGGTGAGGACGCCAACTGGTTTCGCAGATGGCGTTGATAGCGGATTGGTGCCGACTGCAAATACAGGTGTGCTCTTGACGTAACAGGCTGAGCCCGTCAGGCAGTCGTTGAATATCCCCCATGCTGGTTTGCCCTGCATTGACTTCTGAAAGTAGGGTCTAGCCAAGATGTGTGTCCGTGCTGCTGGCCGCCTGATTCCTGTGGAGGCGATCAGCTCACCGTCGCGCGTCCAGAGCCGGAACGAGCGTTCTGGAAATACTCTTGAGATCCGATCGAAGATCATCTGGGTCTCCTGCTGATCCAGGCGTCTGACCGATGGTGTGAATGCAATGACTTCCAGTAGATCTTTAATGCTCTGCTGCCATCTTGTCAATGCAGAGGAGGCAAGTGTTCCCTCTGCACGAAGCCTCTGCTGTGTCGAGGTGATGGCGTAGTCCCGATCTCTGAGTACGCTATTGATATTGAACGGAATCAGGATGGCCCCCATGCCAAGCCAGATGCTGATGATCAGCTGGGCTCGCAGAGACTTGGGTCGATGGAACGTCTTGAGAAGATTAATCTTGCTGAGCCAGCTCTTCGTGGTCATTGCGAGCGTGATGGCTTGGATGATGATGTCGAATGCGATCCTGGAAGTTCCGTTCGCATTCTAATGGGTGCTGAGAATCCTGGTTCTGCAGTCTTCGGGAAGCTGAGCATTCCGGCGGGCGCGTCTATGCTGGGCCTGGATCTTCTTGGGCATTGACGTCAAATGGGTTTGCTCCCTGGGGTGATTGTGGCTTCTGGCTTCAGGGGGCGTTCCGGTCTGAGATGTTGTGCATCGGCAGCTAGTACTCCCGATTGTGCGTTGACCTGTCCAATCCTGATGCCTCCCCTAGCCCTACTTCTCCATGGCCTGCGGTTTATCATTCGCTTTGATCATTCAGGTTGCCCCGCTTTCGTGTCGCCTGTGCAGAGCGTCTGCTCGGATGCTCTGCGCAGTCTGGGCCCCGCGCTTTTGTGTGTTTTGGGGGCCGTATTAATCTCGACCCCGTGGTGTCGCTAGCCGTGTGGCTGAGGTAATCAGCCCGAATCAGTCAAGCAGGCTGACTCTCCCACTCTTGATATCAAAAAAGGCGCTCTTGATCGTCACCTTGCCGTTGGCCTGTGCCTCCTTGAGCACAGCACTGCGCTTGGTGAGCTGGGCGGCGGCAAAACGTGCATTGCCCTCAATCGCTTGGGTGAGATCGTCGCCGCTCTTCAGTGAGGCGCGGATTGGCTTCAGCAGATCTTCCAGCAGCGGCGTCAGTGGTTCGCTGGCCATGGCCGCTTTGACGGCGCCGCAGCCGCTATGTCCCAGCACCAAAATCAGGGGCACTTCAAGCACGGCCACGGCATATTCGAGTGAAGCGATTCCATCGTCGTAGGCGTTGTTGCCGGCCACGCGCACCTGGAACAGCTCACCTGAACCGGCTGAAAAGATCCATTCCGGGGCCACCCTGGCGTCGGCGCAGCTGACCAAGGCCGCCCAGGGTCGCTGTCCCTCTGCCAGCGCCATCCGATCAATCTGGCACCCCTCCTCAAACATCGAGACTTTGAGGGCCATGCGTTTCTTCGGGCTGACTCCCTCGCCTAGGGCCTGCCAGGCCTTGCTGAACCGCTTGTTCCGCTCCAGCAGGCCCTGCAGGGCATCGCCTGGTGGTGTGCAGGCATCAAGGCTTGTCTTCAGGCTGGGTGCCATGGCGTCCGCGGCGCTGGCGCCACCGGCCAGCAGCTTGGGAACCGCGAGCGCGCCGGCTGCCATACCGGCAGTCTGAAGCAGAAGACGACGTGAGAGTGGCATCCGGGTTGGACCGAGGATTCAGGGAATTATGAGTGGCATTTCGTTGCCTCTCCTGTTGAACCTAGATGCCCGTGTTGCTCCAGCGCTCGTCTTGGCAACTTAAGTCATCATTCTGGAATCGGCTGGGAAGTCCTTCGCTGTGTGTGCTCTGCCGACTGACGTCTGTGCATCCTCGATCCCTTCTTATGGCTGAGCCTCCTCTGTTCTACTGCCCTCTCCTTTCCCTTGGTGTCAGCTTTCGCCCGTCCGGCAGTCTTCCGGATGCGACGTCGTTCTTCCGTTCGACGGGCACTGATCTGGCCTGTTGTGTTCCACTCCAGACAGGTTCATGCGGGTCACAGGTCGCCTGGATCTCACCCCGCTGGATGCGATTGAGACTCGTCAGAGGCTGTGCGGCCTTTGGTCGCTTCGCCCCAGCGGCCGCTGCACCCCAGCAGGATCAGCAGCCAGAGGCAACTGATCCAAGTCCACAGCGGAGGCCTGGCTGATGACCCGATGCCGTATCTGGCTGATCGCTCTGCCCTCTCCCAAGGCTCCTGGCTACGACGTCGCGTCGGTCGCCCGCGTCGTCCAGCTGGAGCGACTGCTCGTCTGCTTCTTGCCCTGCCGTTGTTGCAGGACCGAAGGGCTCCTGTCGCCGTCCCCCCACAGGCCCCGAGCCAGGTGTACGCCGCTACAGATCCGGCCCCTTCGCCTGCCTAGAACCCGCCGAAATTCCGGCACTGCCATGACATCGGAACAGGCCGCCCAACTGATCGACGACACCCTGGATCTGGTGCACCAGCGCCTGCAGGCGCTGGAGGCGGGCGAGGAGCCCCGGGCCCACCGCGCCCTGGCCGAGGAGTTCCGCGAGTGGCGCCACCCCGCCGGCGGCCACATCGACCTGCTGGTCTGCCCCGGATTCCCGGCCGCCTGAGCCCACACTGGGGCCTGAGCCGCCGCCTGCCGCCTTGATCGACGACACCATCGCCGCCGTGGCGACGGCCGTGGCCGCTGGGGCCGGCAGCGTGGCGATCGTGCGGATTTCGGGTCCCCAGGCCGAGGCCATCGGCCGGCGGCTGTTCGCGGCACCCGGCCCGCAGCCCTGGGAGAGCCACCGGGTGCTCTACGGCCATGTGGTGGATCCGGCCAGCGGCGAGCGGGTCGACGAGGCGTTGCTGCTGCTGATGCGGGCCCCCCGCAGCTTCACCCGCGAGGACGTGGTGGAACTCCACTGCCACGGCGGCCTGATCTGCGTGCAGCGGGTGCTGGAGCTGGTGCTGGCGGCCGGGGCGCGGCGGGCCGGCGCCGGTGAGTTCAGCCAGCGGGCCTTCCTCACCGGCCGCCTCGATCTCACCCGCGCCGAGGCGGTGAGCGAGCTGGTGACGGCCCGCAGCCGCCGGGCGGCCCAGCTGGCGATGGCCGGCCTCGATGGCGGCCTGCAGCGCCGCATCGGCGGCCTGCGCGAGCGGCTGCTGGACCAGCTGGCGGAGCTGGAGGCCCGCGTCGATTTCGAGGAGGATCTGCCGCCCCTGGATGCCGCGGCGGTGGTGACGGAGCTGGAGGCGGTGCGGGGCTCCCTGCTGCAGCTGGTGGCCGACGCACAACGGGGGCAACTGCTGCGCGAGGGCCTGAAGGTGGCGATCGTGGGCCGCCCCAACGTGGGCAAGTCGAGCCTGCTGAACCGGCTCAGCCGCACGGAGCGGGCGATCGTGACCGACCTGCCCGGCACCACCCGCGACCTGGTGGAGAGCGAGCTGGTGATCCAGGGTGTGCCGCTTACCCTGCTCGACACCGCCGGCATCCGCGCCACCGACGACCGGGTGGAGCAGCTGGGCATCGCCCGCAGCCGCGCCGCCCTGGCCGCCGCCGATGTGGCGCTGCTGCTGTTCGATCTGGAGGCCGGCTGGACCGCCGCCGACCAGGAGCTGCGCAAGCAGGTGCCCCCGGACGTGCCCCTGCTGGTGGTGGGCAACAAGGCGGATCTCGCGGCGGGCCCGCCGCGCGCGGGGGCCACGGCCGGGCCCGCCCACCCCGCCGATGTCTGCATCAGTGCCCTCTCGGGCGCGGGCCAGGAGCAGCTGGAGCAGGCGCTGCTGCGCCGCTGCGGCCACGGCGGCGACCAGGGCCTGCAGGTGGCCCTCAACCGCCGCCAGCGCGACCTCGCCGCCACGGCCGCCGAGGCCCTGGCCCGCAGCCTCGAGGCCGCCCAGCAGCAGCTCCCCTGGGACTTCTGGACCATCGACCTGCGCGCCGCCGTGCGGGCCCTCGGTGAGATCACCGGCGAGGAGGTGAGCGAGGCGGTGCTGGATCGCGTGTTCTCGCGCTTCTGCATCGGCAAGTAACCCTCGCCGATACTGCCTCCACCGAGGGGCACCCATGGCCAACGCACAGAGCCGCACTCCAGGCCCGGCCGCTCGAGGGCTCCGCGGCCTCGGTGGCTGCCGCCCCCGTCGCTCCAAAGCCCTGCTGGGTCTGATGGCGCTGCTGGCCCTCGGGGCCGGGCCGGCCGCGGCGGTGGAGAACCTCAACACCTCCTTGGAGGAGATCTGCCAGCCGCTGCTGGAGCTGAACACCAAGCTCGGGGCCTCGGCGGCGCCGGGCTCGCCCGCCGGGGGCCTGATGCAGACCGAGCTCTCGCTCTCCGCCGCCCAGTACGGCGCCCTCTGGTCGCTGCTCAAGCTCACGCCCACCCCGGGCTGCAGCCGTCTCTACTGATCCAATGCCCCCGTCCTGCGCCGCCGGCCTGCTGGCCCACCCCGGTCTTGAGGCCCAGCTCCGCGCCTGGCTGAGCGAAGACATCGGCCGCGGCGACCTCACCGCCCCCGCCCTGCAGGGGCGCAGCGGCCGGGCCCTCTGGATCGCCAAGCAGGCGGGCCTGTTCTGTGGCGGCGTGCTGGTGGAGCCCCTGTTCCGGCTGCTGGATCCGGCGGTAGTTGTCACCGTGCTGGTGGCCGACGGCGAGCCGGTGGTGGCGGGCCAACGGCTGCTGGAACTGGAGGGATCGGCGGCGGCCCTGGTGGCGGGCGAGCGCACGGCGTTGAACCTGGCCATGCGCCTCTCCGGCATCGCCAGCGCCACCGCCGAGCTGGTGGCGCGGCTGGCCGGCACGGGCGTCGCCCTGGCCGACACCCGCAAGACCACGCCGGGCCTGCGCCTGCTGGAGAAGTACGCCGTGCGATGCGGCGGCGGCATCAACCACCGCCTCGGCCTCGATGACGCGGCGATGCTCAAGGAGAACCACCTGGCCTGGGCCGGCGGCGTGGCCCCAGCGATCGCGGCCGTGCGGGCCTCGGCCCCCTGGCCGGCCCGCGTGATCGTGGAGGCCGAGACGGCCGCCGAGGCCGAGGCCGCCGTGGCGGCCGGCGCCGACGGGGTGCTGCTGGATGAGTTCGACCCCGCGGTGCTGCACCAGCTGGTGCCCCGCCTGCGCGCGCTCGCCGCCGGCCGCGGCGCCCGACCGGATGCCCGCGGTGGGGGCCGGGTGGTGCTGGAGGCCTCCGGCGTGCGGCCCGAGCAGCTGGCGGCCTACGCCGCCACCGGCCTTGATCTGATCTCCACCAGCGCCCCGGTCACCCGCAGCGCCTGGCTGGATCTGAGCATGCGCTTCGAGGCCTGAGCCCGGCTCAATCCACCCGAAAGGTCACGGCCATCACGGCGGTGATGTCCTTCTCGATGGTGGTGGTGTCGTAGGAGCCCGTGTCACTCGTCTCGGTGGAATCGGGCACGGTGATCTGGAAGGAGCCGGTGTCGGCGTTGGTGATCGCGCCGATGCCGCTGCCCGCCTCGCGGGCGATGGCCTGGGCCCGCGCCCGCGCATCGCGGGTGGCCTTGGCCAGCATCTGCACCCGCTTCTCCGCCAGCTTCGTGAAGGTGTAGGCGGGGCGGTTGATCGTGAGGGGCACCCCCTGGCCGATCAGCACGCCGATCGTCCCGGCGATGCGGTGCACCTTCTCCACGTCGCGGCTGGCCACCTTCACCGCCTGGCGCGCGGTCCAGCTGGTGGAGCGCAGCTCGCCGGTGCGGGGATCGCGCACCTCCTCCTTCTCCGTGCCCACCGCGTCGAGCTCCAGTTCGCCGGCGGCGATGCCCTGGACCTTGAGGAAGGTCACCACCTGCTGCACCAGCGGCTGCAGGGCCTGGTAGGCCGCCTGCTGGCTGGCGCCCCCCTGACGCACCTCCACCGACCAGTCGGCGGAGTCGCTGCGGATCCGCTCGGTACTGGCGCCGGTCACGGTGATCGTGTCGTTGGCCTGGCGGATGCCCTTCACCAGCACGGCGCTGGAGGCGAGCAGGCCGGCCGCCAGCACCGCCATGGCGAACACCAGCGGCGGCGTGCGGCGCAGCAGCGCCCAGCTGCGCCCGGGCAGGGAGGAGAGCGTGGGCATCGCCGGCGGCCCCGGGGCCAGAACCATGGCCGCAAGCTAGGAACGCGGCCTGCCGGCGTCAGGCAGGGTGCAGTGGCTGGGCCGCCGCGGGATCCGGCCGGCGGCCCTTGTGTCCTCCGCCTCGGCGCCGTGAGCAGCCGGAGGCGTGAAGAAACTCCGGGCCCGGGCTCCCAGAGTCGGCGTTGCTTCACAAACTGAGCGCAGCCTCCGCCGCGCCTGCCTTGCCGCGACCTGCCGTGCTGCGCTCCCCTCGGGTGACCTCCCCCTGGCGTCGGGTCATTCCCACCGCCCTCGGGTTGCTGGCGGTCCTGGCGCCGGTGGCCCAGGCCCGGGCCGAGGGCGTGGTGGATCGGGTGGCCCGCAGCGGCCAGCTGGTGCTGATCGGGGATCCCGGCCTGGCCCCGATGCTCAGCCGCGACGCCCAGGGGCAGCCCCAGGGCTACGGGGTCGAGGTGGCCCGCCGGGTGGCCGCCGAGCTCAGCGCGGCCGTGGGCCGGCCGGTGAGCCTGCGCTTTGAGCCCGTGACCGATCCGGCGGCCCTCGGGCAGCGGATCGCCCAGGGCAAGGCGGATCTGGCCTGCGGTGTTCCCTTCTCCTGGGAGCGCGACATGACCGTCGACTACTCCCTGCCGATCGGTCTCTCGGGCCTGCGCCTGCTGGCCCCGGCTGGTCGCTTCGACGGTGCCCCGGAGGCCCTGGCCGGCCGCTCCATCGGCGTCGTGCGCGACTCCCTGGCCGAGACCGAGCTGCGGGGCATGCAGCCCGCCGCCCGGGCGGTGCCCTTCGCCAACCTGCCGGCGGCCGTCTCCGCCCTGCAGGCCGGCCGGGTGGAGGGGGTGATCGGCGACTCCTCGCTGCTGGCGGGTCTGGTGCGGGCCCAGGGGGCCACCGGTCTGGCGCTCACGCCGGAGGACCCCTACGAGCGCTACGCGGTGGCCTGTCTGGTGCCCGAGAACGATTCGGCCTTCCGCAACCTGGTGAATCTGGCCATCGCCCGCTTCCTGCAGAACTATCTCGACGGGCAGCCGGAGGCGGTGGCCGCCATCGACCGCTGGCTCGGCCCCGGCAGCGCCCTCCAGCTGCCCCAGGAGCGGATCCGCACCTACTTCGAAACGGTGCTGCTGGGGGTGGAGGCGCTCCGGCCCCTGCCGGCGCCGGCGCCCAGCGGCCGCCCCGCCCCCTGAGCTCCGGGCCCTCCGGGGCCCGCCGTCTGTCCCCTCCGTCCTCCGTTCCCCCGCCCGACTCCGGCCCCGCTGCGATGGCGTTCTTCTCCCGCTCCCGCCTGTTCGGCATCCTGCTGATCTCGGCCTCCCTGCCCTTCGACCCCGGCGTGGCGCTGGCCCTGGGGGCGGCGGGCGCCCAGGCGGCCAACCCCGACGCGGCCCAGCCGCCGCCCGACGGGGCCGATGCCAGCCTCGAGGAGCGGCTGCGCCGCATCGCCGCCGCCGTGCGGGAGCGCCAGGGGGAGACGGCGGAAGCGCCCCCCCACGGCCTGCCGGATGACGCCCAGGCCGTGGTGTTCGTGAACGGACCCGGCCTCGGCTGGGCCAACGGCGGCTTCCGCAACGGCGGCTTCTACAACGGCGGTTTCCGGAACGGCGGCTTCTACAACGGCGGCTTCCGCAATGGCGGCTTCCGCAACGGTGGTTGGCGTAACGGCGGCTGGCGCAACCGCTGGTGACGGCCGTGCCCACGCCCAATCCGGACGGGGACACGGCGGCGGGATTCGGCCCCGTGCGGCTGCTGGTGCTGCAGCCCACCCCCTTCTGCAACCTCGACTGCGACTACTGCTACCTGCCCACTCGCGACGACCGCAGCCGGCTGTCGTTCGAGGTGCTGGAGGCCGCCCTGGCGCGGGTGCTCGACAGCCCCTACCTGGATGGGGGCTTCGAGCTGCTCTGGCATGCGGGCGAACCGCTCACCATGCCGATCGCCTTCTACGACGCCGCCACCGCCCGCATCCGGCAGGCCCTGGAGCGTCGCGGCCTGCCGCCCCAGACGGTGCGCCAGTCGCTGCAGACCAATGCCACGGTGATCGACGCCGCCTGGTGCGACTGCTTTGAGCGCAACGACATCCACGTGGGGGTGAGCATGGACGGCCCGGCCTTCCTGCACGACGCCCATCGCCGCACCCGCACCGGCCGGCCCACCCACGCCGCGGTGATGCGCGGCATCGACTGGCTGCAGCGCCGCGCCATCCCGTTCCAGGTGATCTGCGTGCTCACGGCCGATGCCCTCGATCACGCCGACGCGCTGTTCGACTTCTTCGTGGACCACGGCATCACGGACGTGGGCTTCAACATGGAGGAGACCGAGGGCGAGAACGCCGCCTCCAGCCTGGAGCGCCCCGATGGCGAGGGCCGCTACCGGGCCTTCCTGGAGCGCTTCTGGCAGCGGTCGATGGCCGCTCCCGAGGCCCTGCGGCTGCGGGAGTTCGAGGGCATCACCGCCCTGGCCTGCAGCGACCAGCGGATGGCCGCCACCGACATGAACACCCCCTTCGTGATCGTGAACGTGGATGCCCGCGGCAACGTCTCCACCTTCGATCCGGAGTTGCTCTCGGTGCAGACCGACGACTACGGCGACTTCAGCTTCGGCAACGTGCTGCAGCACAGCCTGCGGGATCTGGCCGACAGCGACAAGTTCCAGCGGGTGCGGGCCCAGATCGACGCCGGAGTGGAGCGCTGCCGCCGGGAGTGTGCCTACTTCGGCCTCTGCGGCGGCGGTGCCGGCAGCAACAAGTACTGGGAAGCGGGCACGTTCGACTGCAGCGAAACCCAGGCCTGCCGCTACCGCATCCAGATCGTGGCCGATGTGGTGCTGGCCGGCATGGAGCAGGCGCTGGGCCTGGCGGCCTGAGGGTCCCGCACCGCCATCAGTTGATCCTCTTGAGGTGCAGGGCCTCGGTGCTCCCCTGGTGGCCCTGGTCGTAGGGGCTGGCCACGAAGCGGCCCCGCCAGCCGGGCGGCAGCTCCGCCAGCAGCGCCTCGGCGTAGGGATGGCGGCGGGCGTTGAGGGCGATGGTGTGGGCGGGATAGAGGCGCACCTGGCGGCTGCTCACCCGGCACAGCTCCGCCAGGGCCCGGCGATGCCAGGCCAGATCCAGCCCGGCACCGCTCATCAGCCCGCCGTCGGCCAGGGGGGCGTAGCTGAACAGCAGATGGCCGCTGAGCACCAGATCGAATTGGGCATCGGCGAAGGGGAGCTCCGGCAGGGCCGCCGCGCGGTAGCGATCCGGATGGTCACGGCGGTCGGCGAGAAAGGCCTCCAGGGCCTCGAGGTGCTCCCGGCGGCATGCCTCCAGATCGAAGTCGGGCCGCAGGTCGCCGCTGCTGGCCTGCACGGCCATGGTGTGCTCCAGATCCGCCAGGGCGCGCTGCTCGAGGGCGGAGGGGGGCAGGGCGTAGAGCGGATCCACCGCCGTCACGTCGCAGCCCTCCCGGCGCAGGCGAGCCGCGAGGGAGCCCGGACCGCCGGGGCAGTCGAGCACGGAACACCCACGCCACTCCTGCAGCTCAGCGCCGAGGTTGAACATGGCCAGGGCCTGCTCGCCCAGCCGCCCGTAGAAGACGACGCTCTCGAATTCCATGGCGTGGCGCTTCCATGACGTGCCGCACCCTGCGGGCACCGTCCCGGCAACCCCACTCTGCGCCTGCACCGTGACGAACCGTGGGGCACCGCCGCGGGGCGGGCCGCACCCCGCCCTCAGGGCGACGGGGGATGATCAGAGCTGCGCCTGCGTCGTGGGCGCCCCGCCGCCTCCCCTCGCCGCCCCATGCTCCGCCTCGCCCAAGCCCTGGACGCTCAGCTGCGCGCGGCGATGGAGCGGGCCTTCCCGGCGGCGGCCCAGGCGGCCGGCCAACCCCTCGACCCCCAGCTGGCGCCGGCGAGCAAGCCGGAATTCGGCGATTTCCAGGCCAACGGCGCCCTGCCCCTCGCCAAGCCCCTGGGGCAGCCGCCGCGGGCGATCGCCACGGCGATCGTGGAGCAGCTGGCGGCCGATCCAGCCTTCGCCGAGCTCTGCGAGCCGCCCCAGATCGCCGGCCCCGGCTTCATCAACCTCACCCTGCGGCCCGAGCGGCTGGCGGCGGAGGTGCAGGCGCGGCTGGGGGATCCGCGCCTGGGGGTGCCCAGCGTGGCCCAGGAGACCCAGGCGGCCGGGGGATCCGGCTCGGCGCTGGCCCCGGTGATCGTGGACTTCTCCAGCCCCAACATCGCCAAGGAGATGCACGTGGGGCACCTGCGCTCCACGATCATCGGCGACTCCCTGGCTCGGGTGCTGGAGTTCCGCGGCCACCCGGTGCTGCGCCTCAACCACGTGGGCGACTGGGGCACCCAGTTCGGGATGCTGATCACCCACCTCAAGCAGGTGGCGCCCGAGGCCCTCACCACCGCCGATGCGGTGGACCTCGGCGATCTGGTGGCCTTCTACCGCCAAGCCAAGGCCCGCTTCGACGAGGACGAGGCCTTCCAGACCACCTCCCGAGAGGAGGTGGTGAAGCTGCAGGGCGGCGACCCGGTGAGCCGCAGGGCCTGGCAGCTGCTGTGCGACCAGAGCCGCCGCGAATTCCAGAAGATCTACGACCGGCTCGACATCCGCCTCAGCGAGCGCGGCGAGTCGTTCTACAACCCCTACCTGGAGGGAGTCGTGACCGACCTCGACGCCTCCGGCCTGCTGGTGACCGACGACGGTGCCCGCTGCGTGTTCCTCGAGGGGGTGAGCGGCAAGGACGGCAAGCCCCTGCCGGTGATCGTGCAGAAGAGCGATGGCGGCTTCAACTACGCCACCACCGACCTGGCGGCGATCCGCTACCGCTTCGGCGCCGCCCCCGAGGGCGATGGCGCCCGCCGCGTGATCTACGTGACCGATGCCGGCCAGGCCAACCACTTCGCCGGGGTGTTCCAGGTGGCCCGCCGCGCCGGCTGGATCCCCGAAGGGGGCCGGCTCGAGCACGTGCCCTTCGGCCTTGTGCAGGGCGAAGACGGCAAGAAGCTCAAGACCCGCGCCGGCGACACCGTGCGCCTGCGGGATCTGCTGGATGAGGCGGTGGAGCGCGCCGAGGCCGACCTGCGCCGCCGCCTGGCCGAGGAGGAGCGCACGGAGGACGAGGCCTTCATCCAGCAGGTGGCCACCACCGTGGGCCTGGCGGCCGTGAAGTATGCCGACCTGAGTCAGAACCGGATCACCAACTACCAGTTCAGCTTTGATCGGATGCTGGCGCTGCAGGGCAATACGGCGCCCTACCTGCTCTACGCCGTGGTGCGCATCGCCGGCATCGCCCGCAAGGGCGGGGATCTTGGGGCTGCCACCGGTGGAGCTGCCGCCGCTGGGGCTGGCGCGGCTGGAGCCCTTGCCGGGGCTGGCGTCGGCCCTGAAGCCCTCCACTTCACCGAGCCCCAGGAATGGGCCCTGGTGCGGGAGCTGCTCAAGCTCGATGCGGTGATCGCCGAGGTGGAGGAGGAGCTGCTGCCCAATCGTCTCTGCACCTACCTGTTCGAGCTCAGCCAGGTGTTCAACCGCTTCTACGACCAGGTGCCGGTGCTCAAGGCCGACGAGCCGGCCCGCGCCTCCCGCCTGGCCCTCTGCCGCTTTACCGCCGACACGCTGCGGCTCGGCCTCGGCCTGCTCGGCATCCCCACCCTGGAGCGGATGTGATGGTCAGCCCGAGCGATCCCAACGCCAGGCCGTTCCCGCCGGCCCGTCCGGAGGTGGAGGGGCTGCAGGCCTACAGCGCGCCCCTGGAGGGGCGACGCGGCCTGCTGCGGCTGGACTTCAACGAGAACACGGTGGGCCCCAGCCCGACGGTGGTGGCGGCGATCCGCGCCATCCCGGCCGACCACTACGCCATCTACCCCGAATACGACGGCCTGCGGGAGGCGGTGGCGGCGGCGCTCCACAGCGAGGCGGCCCAGTGGGCGGGTGCTGCCGGGGCCCCCGCCCCGCTCCAGCCGGACCAGATCGGCCTGTTCAACGGGGTGGATGCCGCGATCCACGCCCTGTTCCACGCCTACGGCGCCCCGGGCGATCGGCTGCTCACCACCGCCCCCACCTTCGGCTACTACGCCCCCTGCGCCCGCATGCAGGGCATGGCGATCGAGGCGATTCCCTACCGCCTGCCCGATTTCGCCTTCCCCCTGGAGGAGGTCCGTTCGGCTCTGCTGGGCCCCGGCGGCGATGGCCGCCCCACCAGCGCCTGGACGCCGCCGCGGATCCTTCTGCTCTGCAACCCCAACAATCCCACCGGCACGCGCCTGGCGGCCGAGCGGATCCTGGAGCTGGCGGCCGCGGCGCCCCACACCCTGGTAGTGGTGGATGAGCTCTACGAGGCCTTCACCGGCGACAGCGTGCTGCCGCCCCTGTTGACCCGGCCAGCAGGCGATGCCGGCGCCAGCGATCCCTTCGCGGCCCTGCCCAACCTGCTGGTGCTGCGCTCCCTGGCCAAGACCGCCGGCCTGGCGGGCCTGCGCATCGGCTTTGCCATTGGCCCGGCCGCCGTGGTGGATCGCATCAGCCGCGTCACCGGCCCCTACGACATCAACAGCTTCGCCGTGACGGCCGCCCAGGCCGCCTTGGCGGACCAGGCCTATGTGGATGGCTATGTGGCCGAGGTGCTGCGGGCGCGCGACTGGCTGCTGGCCCAGCTGCGGGCCGCCGGTGTGCGGCACCACGCCGACGGGGGCAACTACCTGCTGATCTGGCCCCAGGCTGCCGTCGACGACGTGGAGGCCCGCCTGCGGCAGGCCGGCATCCTGGTGCGCTCGATGGCGGGCAAGCCGTTGATCGATGGTTCCCTGCGGGTGAGCCTGGGCACCACGGAACAGATGCGCCAGTTCTGGGCGGCCTATGCCGCGATCGAGGGTCTGGCGGCTCCCGCCAGCTAGCGCGCCGTTACGGCCTGCTGCTGCGGGGCCCGGATCCGGCCGGTGCGGGCGCTGATGGCGCGGCTGCGCTCCTGGTAGCGGTGCACCACCGGCAGCCGCTCGGCTTCGTAGGCCGCCAGGGCCCCCTGGGGGGCGCCGCTGCCGGCCAGGTGGCGGGCCAGGCTCACGGCGTCTTCAAGGCCGGCGGTCATGCCGCGGGCCTGGGAGGAGCTCATGGCGTGGCCGGCATCGCCGATCAGGGCCACCCGGCCGGCCACCAGCTGCGGCAGCGGTTCGATGTCGAACGACCAGTTGGCCACCACCCGCTCGGGCGGGGTGGCGCGGATCAGGGCCGCCAGATCCGCCGGGACCTTGGCCAGGGCCTGCTCGGGCACCGGCTCCTGCAGCAGCCGGCGCTGCTCGGCCCTGCTGGTGGGCAGGGGCTCCTCCTGGAAGAAGCCCCAGTGGGTGATCGGCGGGCCTCCCGCAGCGGGATCCTCCGGCCCCAGATCGAAGGCGTTGGCGTAGACGCCGCGGCCCCGGGCCACCACCAAGAAGTCGCCGGGGCCGAGCACCCGGCCATCGGCCACCACCCCGCGCCAGACCCGATCGCCGAGGTAGTGGAGCCGGCGCTGGGGCGCCAGCAGCGGCGCCACCCGCGAGAACACGCCATCGGCGCCGATCAGCAGATCGCCCCGCCAGTGTTGGCCGTTGCTGAAGCGCGCCTCCACGCCGTCCCCATCCTGCTGCCAGTGCTCCAGCTCGGTGCCGCCGCGGAAGCTGCCGGGGTCGGCGTGGCGCCAGAGGGCCTCGAGGATCGCCTGGCGGCGGATCAGCAGCGAGGGCAGCTCGCCCGGTTCCCGCTCGGCCGGACTGGTCTCGATCAGGTCGCCGCGCAGGTTGCGGATCACGAACTGCTCCACCGGCCGGCCGCCGGCCAGCAGGGCGTCGAGCAGGCCGGGGATGCCGGCGGCGGCGATCGCCTCCACCCCCGAGCGCACCAGCAGGATGCCGCAGCCCTCGCTGCGCAGCCGGGGCGAGCGCTCGAACAGCTCCACCTGGTGGCCCTGTCGCTGCAGGAGCAGCGTGAGCAGCAGGCCGGAGCTGCCGGCCCCCACCACGGCGATGCGCAGGGACTGGGCCGGTTGGGGGCGATCAGCGCTCACAGCAGGCCACGCGCGGGGGCACGACCCTAGGCAGGGCGGCTGGGTGGCTCTGTGCCTGCCGACACGGCTCCGGACGCGGTGTCGATCGGCTGGGTGGTCGGTCCCTGATCAGCGCACCGCCGGGATCAGCGCAGCACGAGCACCTTGGGCCCGTCGTCGAGCTTGCCGGGCAGGCTGACGCTGCGGCCGGAGCGCTGCACCGGCGTGCCGCCCAGGGCCTGCAGGAACGGCTCCACGCTGCCTTGGTCGCAGTTGGCGGGGGCCTTGCCGCTCACGTACTGCACCGGGATCACGCGACGCGGCTCCAGCTCCTTGACGACTGCCGCCGCCTCGGCGCCGTCGTACACCTTGGCGCCGCCGCCCACGCCGATGATCAGCACGTCGGGGCGGCCCAGCAGCACCCGGTCCTCGGGGCGCAGGCTGGCGGCGGTGCCGCCGAGGTGCGCGAATTCCAGCCCACCCTGCTTCCAGCGCCAGAGGGTGGCGTTGCCGAAGCGGCGGCCGCCGACCCGGTCGTGGGGGGCGGCGATGCCCTCGATCCTCAGGCCGGCGATCCGGTAGGAGCCGGGGCTGGCCAGCAGGCGGCCGCTGGCCACGTTGGCGCCCTCATCCAGCAGGCGGCTGCTGGCCAGGATCACGTTGGCGCTCACCCGAGGTTCGGCCAGGCCCGCGGCGCAGCCCACGGCCTTGAAGGGATTGAGCAGCACCGAGGCACCGCCGCCCTGGATCAGCAGGGCGCTGTGGCCGTAGCTGGTGATCGTCACCCCCGAGTCGGCGCGGCCCGCCGGCACCGATCCCGCCAGCAGGCTGGCCCCCAGAGCGGCTCCGGCCGCCAGGCCCGGGAGCCGGCCCCGCGTCAGGACACTCCGGCGGGACACCAGGGGGCGAAGCGACAGGGCCATGGCGAAGGCGCCGGCGGGCGGAGGTGGCGCGAACCTAGCAGCGTTGCCCGGCCTAGGCCGCCGCGGTCACGGGGGGGCGCTGGGCGGCAGCCTCGCGCAGGAAGTTGGCCAGCAGCCGGTGGCCCTCCTGGGTCAGCACGCTCTCGGGGTGGAACTGCACCCCCTGCAGGTGGGGATAGTCGCGGTGGCGCAGGCCCATCACCGTGCCGTCCTCCAGCCAGGCGGTGATCTCCAGGCAGGCCGGCAGGCTCTCCCGCTCGGCGATCAGGCTGTGGTAGCGGGTGGCGGTGAGGGGGTTGGGCAGGCCGGCGAACACCCCCTGGCCGCCGTGGTGCACGGGGGAGGTCTTGCCGTGCATCAGCTCCTTGGCGCGCACCACCTTGCCGCCGTACACCTGGGCGATCGACTGGTGGCCCAGGCACACCCCCAGGGTCGGGATGGTGGGGCTCAGCTCCCGCAGCACCTCCAGGCACACCCCCGACTGATCGGGGTCGCCGGGGCCGGGGGAGATCAGGATGGCGTCCGGGGCCAGGGCGCGGATCTGCTCCAGGGTCAGGGCGTCATTGCGCTCCACCCGCAGCTCGGACGCGATCGGGTGCTCCCCCGCCAGCTCCCCGAGGTACTGCACCAGGTTGAAGGTGAAGCTGTCGTAGTTGTCGAGAACGAGAAGCATCAGGCCCGGCCGCGGGATCTGGATTCAGCCAGGCCTCCATTCAAACGCGCCGCCCCGCAGTGCCGCCCTGCAGGTCCGCCCTGAGGTGCCGCCGGCTCAGAGACCCAGCCGCGCCAGCAGAGCCGGCACCAGCAGCAGGGCGGCGATCAGCAGCGAGGCCAGGGCGGCCACCAGCACGGCCGCAGCGGCGCAGTCCTTGGCGATGCGGGCCAGGGGGTGGAAGCGGCGGCCGATGGCCA
Source organism: Vulcanococcus limneticus LL (assembly GCF_943369875.1). Taxonomy (GTDB): domain Bacteria; phylum Cyanobacteriota; class Cyanobacteriia; order PCC-6307; family Cyanobiaceae; genus Vulcanococcus; species Vulcanococcus limneticus_A. The sequence continues at coordinate 90,239 of NZ_CALROT020000005.1, read as the reverse complement.
GGTCCACCACGGCCTCGGTGGCGGTGTTGAGCAGCTCCAGCACCAGCACCGCCGTCACGGTGAGCACCAGCACCGCGAGCCGATCCAGGCTCAGGCCCAGCCACAGCCCCAGGCCGAAGGTCACCGCGCCGGTGACCACATGAATGCGGAAGTTGCGCTGGCTGCGGAAGCCGTAGGCCAGGCCCTGCGCCGCATAGCGGAAGCTGGCCGGCAGATCGCCCGCCACCTGCCAGGCGCCGAGGCGCCGCACCTTGGCCGCCGGCCGCTCCGCTCCTTCCACATCCAACTCCAGGGGCAGCTCCGTGCCGGCGGCGCGCCGTCGCCGCGGCGGAGGTGGAGTCTGGGGGACGAGCATGGCCACGGCGCCCGGATCAGAGTCCGGCTGCACCCTACCGCCGTTATCCGGGGGGGAAACCCCCTGGACCTCGCCGGCTCAGCCGGCGGCCAGCAGCTGCTCCTGGCGCGCCAGCATCGCCGCCAGGCTGGCGTCGTCCGGGTGATCCCAGCCCAGCAGGTGCAGCAGGCCGTGGCTGGCCAGGAACAGCAGCTCCCGCTCCAGGCCGTGGCCGTGCTCCGGAGCCTGGCGGGCGGCGGTCTGCAGGGAGATGACGATGTCGCCCAGCTCCAGGGGCTCGGCGTGGGCCTCCTCCTCCTCCCCGTCGTCCCCGTCGGCCCAGTCGGGCATCGGCATCGGCGGGGCGCCCTCCAGGCCGTCGTCCTGGGCGGCGAAGGCGAGCACGTCGGTGGGGCCCTGCTTCTGGCGCCAGTCGGCGTTGAGGGCGGCGATCTCGGCGTCGCCCACCAGGCTCAGACCGAGGCTGTAGGCCGGTGCCTGCAGCTCCGCGGGCAGCTCGGCGGCCAGCTGGTCCAGCCAGGCGCTGAGGCGCCCGTGCCAGAGCTCGGCGCCCTCCAGGGGATCGGCCCAGGTGCCGGCGGCCTGCAGCAGCTCCGGCTCCAGCTCCCCGTCGGCTGAGAACGCCAGGTCCAGATCCGCGCTGGCGGCCGGGCCCGGGGGTTGAGGGCTGGAGTCGATCGGTTGGTTCCGCTCGGCGGCCATGGCTCAGCCCCCCGGCAGCTGCGGCCGGCCCAGCCAGGCCACCAGCACGATGAAGCCGAGGAAGCCCGCGGCCGTGAGGCCCAGGTGGAACAGGCTCTGCTTCCCTTTGCGCACCATGTTGCGCATGGCGAGCTTGGTGAAGCTGGGGTTCTCGCCCTGGGCCGGCTGGCCGGCTGCGGGGTCGGATCCGGGGCCGGGCGCGCTGGTTGGGCGATCCGTGGGCTCAGTCATCGGCCGCGGCTCCTACCTCAACGCCGGCATGCAGCAGGCTCTGGATGAAGGGGTCGAGGTCGCCGTCCATCACGCCCTGCACGTCGGTGGTCTCGTGCTGGGTGCGCAGGTCCTTCACCATCTGATAGGGGTGGAAGACGTAGTTGCGGATCTGGTTGCCCCAGGCTGCTTCCACGATGTCGCCGCGGATGTCGGCGATCTCGGCGGCCCGCTGCTCCTGGGCGATCACCAGCAGCTTGGCCATCAGCAGGGCCATGGCCTTCTCCTTGTTCTGGAGCTGGGAGCGCTCCTGGGTGCAGCGCACGAACAGGCCGGTGGGGATGTGCAGGATGCGCACGGCCGTTTCCACCTTGTTCACGTTCTGGCCGCCGGCACCGCCCGAGCGGGAGGTGGTGATCTCCAGGTCCTTTTCGGGGATGTCGAGCTTCACCTCCGCCTCGATGTTGGGCATCACCTCCACGCCGGCGAAGCTCGTCTGGCGCTTGTCGTTGGCGTTGAAGGGCGAGATGCGCACCAGCCGGTGGGTGCCCTTCTCGTTGCGCAGGTAGCCGTAGGCGTAGCGGCCCTCGATCTCGATCGTGCAGCTCTTGATGCCCGCTTCCTCGCCCTCACTGAGCTCGTCCACGGTCACCTTCATGCCGTGGTCCTCGGCCCAGCGCGTGTACATGCGCATCAGCATCAGCGCCCAGTCCTGGGCGTCGGTGCCGCCGGCGCCGGCGTTGATCGAGATCACGGCGCCCTCCTTGTCGTAGGGGCCGCTGAGCAGGCGCTCCAGCTCCCAGCGATCCAGATCGGCCCGCAGCTTCTGCAGGGCCGCGTTGGATTCGCCCAGCAGCTCGTCGTCGGGCTCGAGGCCGTAGAGCTCGAGGGTGGCCTCGCCGTCGGCCACGGCGGTCTGCCACTGGGCCAGCTGCTCGAGCTGGGCCTTCACCTCATCGAGCTGGCGCATCTTGGCCTGGGCCTGCTTCTGGTCATCCCAGAAGTCGGGCTGGGAGGCGAGCTGCTCGAGGTCCTGCTGGCGGGCTTTCAGGGCAGGGACGTCAAAGACAGTCCTGGGCGTTGCCCAGGCGGTCAGTGAGCTCGGAGAGGTCGCGCTTGAAGTCGGTGAGGTCGAGCACCGGTGGGGCTTGAACGGTGGTCTGACCGTACTCAACGGCGTTGCTCCCGTGACAGTGATGGGCGCGGCCTGGCCCCGACGGCCCAACCCCTAACAATTGGGGCTGCCTCTGCCTGCTGCAATGGCATCCCTGTTCCCCAACGGCATCGCCAGCTACCTCGGAGGTGGACTGGTGATGGGTGCGGGACTGGCCCTGCTCTACCTCACCCTGGGGGTGAAGGCTGGTGCCAGCTCCTGTCTGAGCTCCACGCTCACCTACGTCACGCCGCTCACGGCCGAGCGCAGCTCCCGCGACTGGCGGTTGGCCATGGCCCTGGGCACGGTGGCGGGTGCCTGCCTCTGGGCCCTGCTGCACCAGGGCTTCTTCCACACGGCCGTGGCCCCCTGGCGGCTGGCCCTCGGCGGGGTGCTGGTGGGCTACGGCAGCCGGCTCTCCTCCGGCTGCACCTCCGGCCATGGCCTGATCGGCCTGGCCTCCGGCTCCCGGGCCTCGCTGCAGGCGGTGCTCGTGTTCATGGCCGTGGCGATCGCCACGGCCCAGGTGCTCTGGCACAGCGGGGTGCGGCCATGATCCGCCTGCTCTGCGCCCTCGCCGGCGGGGTGGTGTTCGGCTTCGGCCTGGCCTTCAGCGGCATGGCCCGGCCGGAGGTGGTGCTCAGCTTCCTGCAGCTGCGCGATCTGGGGCTGCTGCTGGTGATGGCGGCGGCGCTCGCGGTGCTGGTGCCGGTGTTCCTGCTGGCGCCGCGCCTGCGGCCGCGCACCGTGCTGGGGGAGGCCTTCTCCGCCGAGGTGAAGCCCTTCCACCGCGGCCTGATCCCCGGGGCGGTGCTGTTCGGCCTGGGCTGGGGACTCACCGGGGTCTGTCCCGGCGCCGCCGTGGCCAGCCTGGGGCTGGGCAATGGGCCGATCCTGATCGCCCTGGCCGGGATGCTGCTGGGGGCCTGGCTGCAGGGCCGGCGGGCGGCCTGATCGGGGGGGAGCGGGGTCCCAGCTTGCGCTGTCTAGGATCCGCCAACCTGTTCAGAGGCCCCGATGGCGGCGATGGTCGAGATCTACATCTGGCGGGCCTGCCCGTTCTGCGTCCGCGCCAAGGCCCTGCTCGACCGCAAGGGGGTGGCCTACACCGAATACGCCATCGACGGCGATGAGCGGGCCCGCGCGGCCATGGCCGAGAGGAGCGGCGGGCGCCGCAGCCTGCCCCAGACCTTCATCAACGGTCAGCACGTGGGCGGCTGCGACGACCTCTACGCCCTGGAGCGCTCCGGTCAGCTCGATGCCCTGCTGGGGGCCGCGGCTTGAGCCCGAACCCAACCGCCAGCGGGCTCGGCAGCCTGGGTGACAGCGGCCGGGAGCCCCAGCTCTTCGTGGTGGATCCGATCGCCCGGCTCCGCCCCACCAAGGACTCCAGCGTGGCCCTCATGCAGGCGGCCCAGCGGGCCGGCCAGCAGGTGTGGGTGGCCACGCCTGCTGATCTCTCCGTGACCGGCCTGGAGCCCGGCCACGAGCCCCTGGTGTGGGCCCAGCCCGTGGAGCTCGCGGACATCCGGCCCACCCCCGAGGGCTGGCACGTGCCGGAGCCCTGGGTGGTGCTGGGGGAGCCCCGCTGGCTGCCCCTGGGCCACTTCCCGCGGGTGTGGATGCGCAAGGACCCCCCCGTGGATGAGGCCTACCTCTATGCCACCCACCTGCTGGAGCTGGCCGCTTTCCAGGGGGTGCGGGTGCTCAACCACCCCGCCGCCCTGCGCAGCTGGAACGAGAAGCTCGGCGCCCTGCGCTACAGCCACCTGATGGCGCCGACGCTGGTGAGCGCCCAGGTGGAGCAGCTGGCGGCCTTCGCCCGCGACCACGGCGACGTGGTGCTCAAGCCCCTGGGCGGCCGCGCCGGCCAGGGGGTGGTGCGCAGCCACGGCGGCGCCCCCGGCCTCAAGGCCCTGCTGGAGCTGGTGACCCAGCAGCAACAGCTGCCGGTGATGGTGCAGGCGTTCCTGCCGGCGGTCACCGCCGGCGACAAGCGCATCCTGCTGGTGAACGGCGAGCCGTTGGGCGCCGTGAACCGCCGGCCGGCCGCCGGCGAGTTCCGCAGCAACCTGGCGGTGGGGGGCGAACCCGAGCCCACCGAGCTCACCGACCAGGAGCGCCGGATCTGCGCCGAGCTGGCGCCGGCCCTGCGGGCCGAGGGCCTGTTCTTCGTGGGCATCGACGTGATCGATGGCCGCCTCAGCGAGATCAACGTGACCAGCCCCACCGGCGTGCGCGAGATCGAGCGGCTGGGCGGCATCCCCCTGGCGGACCTCACCATGGCCCGGCTGCTGGAGGCCTGAGCTCCGCTCAGCTGCGCCCTGCGCTCAGCGGCTCTGGGCCAGGGCCTCGCGGAGCACCTGGTGGGCGTGGCTGTAGCCCTCGTCATGGATCTCCCGGTAGCGCTTCCACTCCAGGAAGGGGAAGCGGCCGATGTCCGGGTGCAGCATCACGTCCGCCAGTCGCTCCTGGGCCTGGGTCTCGGCATGGGAGGCGCAGAGCATCGAATCGATGATCGTGCGGCCCAGCGACGGGCGCTCGCGGCTCCCTGGGCCCGGCTGGGGCAGGGAGCCCAGGGAGATGGCGATGATCCGCCCGTCGCTCTCCCGCCGGGCCTCGCAGACGGGCAGGTTGTTGAGGATGCCGCCATCCACGTGCAGCTGGCCCTGGCTGTCCTCCACGGGCGGAAAGATGCCCGGCACCGACATGCTGGCGATCACGGCGTTAGGGATGTCGCCCTGGCTCCAGGCGTGCAGCCGCTTGCTGGAGAGGTTGGCGGAGAAGCAGCGCAGCGGCAGCCAGCTGTCCTGGATCTGGGTGGCGCCGAAGAAGCGCTGCAGCTCCCGGCGTGAGTTGGCCAGGGTGAACAGGGAGTCGCGGGGCAGGGTGAGGCCGTAGGGCCGGGCCTTGATGATCACCCGCTCCAGGTTGGCGAAGATCTCCTGGGCCGGGTGCTCGAAGGCCGCCAGGGACGCCACCAGGGCGCCGATGCTGACGCCCATCACCATGTCGATGTCGTCCAGACCCAGCTCCTCCATGGCGCGGATGGCGCCGATGTGGGCAAAGCCCCTGGATCCGCCGCCCCCCAGCACCAGCACGTTCTGGCGCCGCAGGGCAGCCCGGGCCAGCCGCTCCAGGTGCTGGGGCCGCTCCGGCTGCAGGTTGAGCACCTGGGCGTAGCGCCGCTGGGTGGCCCAGGGCCGGGAGCTGGGGGTGCGTTGCTCCCGGGGCCAGAGCCGCACCAGCAGGGCGTTCTCGTCGAGCGTCTCGGGCAGGCTGAGGCTGGTGGCCTGGCCGTCGCCGAGGATCAGCAGCCGGTCGATCAGCAGCTGGTTGCGGCGGCTGAGCAGGCCGGGATCGTCGCTGAGCACCACCGTGAGCTCCCCGGAGCGGGTGGCGTCGGCCAGCAGCGCATGCAGGCGCTGCTCCTCGCCGGCCCCGAGCCGCTCCAGCCGGGCCCCCTGGCCCTGGCCGTCGCTCCGGGCCAGCCGCTGCAGGGGTTCGCTCAGCTGCTCCAGTGCTGCGCGGGTCAGCGGCGAGCCGGGGCTGGCGTCGTGGATCAGCACCGCATCGAGGGGTGCCCGCCGCGGGTCGCGGCCCAGGGAGGCGGCCTCCGCCAGGGAGGCCAGCACCCGGGCCTGGAGCGTGGCCTGGTCCTGGAGCAGCCCCAGCAGCTGGTCCCGATCCAGCTGGAGGTAGTCCACCGGGGTGAGGGCCACGGCGGAGGCGGAGCGCGGCTCGCCGCAGATCGGTCCGTACTCCCCCACCAGTTCACCAGGCACCACCTTGCGGAAGAACGGCGTGGAGGCGTTCAGGGGACCGGTGTGCAGGCCGAGCACGCCGCGGAGGAGCACGTAGCTCACCTCCCCGGCGTCGCCCTGCTGGAACAGCACCTCCCCTTCCCGCAGCGATCCGGTGCGCGGCTGCAGCTGGGTGAGGCGCTGCGGATCGAGCCCCGCGAACAGGCTGGAGCCGCTGAAGGCCTCCGCAAGCAGGGTGTCGAGCTGCATGTCTGGCCTTATGCGCTACCCGTTCCGGGCGTTGGTCCCTGCGGGGATCATGCCGGCCTCAGCGGTTGGCTGCCGGTCGCAGCGGTGGCCGCGCGGGCTCCTGGGGCAGGTTCAGTTGCTGCTGCAGCACCCCCAGCTTGAGGGCCACCTCCTGCAGCTCCCGCTCCGGCACCGAGCCCTGCACCAGCCCGGCGCCGGCGGTGAGTTCGAGCTGGCGGCCGTGCAGGCTGCCGCTGCGGATCGCCACCCGCAGTTCGGCGTCCCCCTCGCTGTCGATCCAGCCGATCGGGGCGGCGTAGTGGCCGCGCTCGAAGGGCTCCAGGCTGCGCAGGGCCGCCATGGCCTCCCGCCGCGGCAGCCCCGCCACCGCCGGCGTGGGATGCAGGGCGCCGGCGAGGGCCAGGGGCTGCTGGCCGGCCAGGGCCGCCGTGATCGGCGTGTGCAGATGCACCAGCTGGCCGTGGCGGGCCAGGCGCGGATGGCGGGGCCGGCGCGGATCGAGGCCGGCCTCGCGCAGCACCTGGGTGATGGCCTCCACCACCAGCTCGTGTTCGTGGCGGTCCTTGCTGGAGCCGGGCAGCAGCTCGGCGGCGGGGCCGATCGGGGCGGTGCCGGCCAGGGCGTCGCTGCGCAGCTGGCCCTGGCGCACGGTGAGCAGCCGCTCCGGGGAGGCCCCCAGCAGGGCGGCGCCGTCGGCAAGCTGCCAGAGGAAGCGACAGCTGCCGGGCTGGCGTTCGCGCAGGTGGGCCAGCAGACGCAGGGGGTCGAGGGGGGCATCCAGCAGCAGCTGCTGCCGCACCGCCAGCACCAGCTTGCGCAGGGCGCCGGCCTCCACCAGCTCCAGCCCCCGCTCCACGGCCGTGCGGTAGCCCTCCTGCCAGGGGGAGCGCTGGGCGATGGCGGGGCCCCGGTCCCGGCCGGCCCAGGCCTCGGGGTCGCCGGGCAGGGCCTCCAGGTGTCGGGCCTGCTCCCACAGCTCCTCGGCCACGCTGCGGGCGGTCACGTCGCCCCCCAGGCAGCGCTGCAGCCGCAGCCAGCAGTGGCGGCCCTGGCGGCTCAGCTGCCAGCGGGGCAGCACGGCCTGCACACCGGGCACGCCGCTGCCCTCCTGGAGTGGGCTGTCGAAGAAGGAGAAGGCCAGCAGCACCCGTGGCCGCGCCAGGGGCGGACAGGGCTGCGGTGCCGCCAGCCGGCTCAGGCTCACGGCGCTGAAGCGCTGGGCCAGCTCAAAGCGGCGCGGGCCGCTTAGCTCCAGGCTGTGGGTCTTGCCGCTGGCCGCCAGGCAGAGGCCCGGGGCGCCGTCCCAGAGGAAGCGGAAGCGGTGGCCGCCCTCCAGGTGGGGCAGCAGGGCCAGCGGGTCCCGGCTGGCCAGGGGGATCGCCAGGCTCAGCACGCCCTCGTCCTCCAGCTGGCGGGCCCCCTGGAGCGCCGCTGCCAGCAGGTCCGCGAAGGAGGCGGCCCCGCTCTCCGGGGCGCTGCCTGGGCTGCTGGGGGTGACGCTGGGTGGAGCCTGCACCGAGGCGGAGGCGAGGCGGCTGCTCAAATGTATGGGCCTTCTCCCGCCGCCAGGCGCCGGCAGCCATGTCCGAGCCCCAGGTCGTCGCAAGCCTTCACGCCCCCCCGGGGCTGAATGGCGCCGCCCCGGCTCCGGACCGCCGCCGCCTCTGGAAGGCGGCCATCAAGTGGCCGATGTATGCGGTGGCGGTGATGCCGGTGCTGCTGGCCGCCGGCTGGCGGGTGGGCCAGGGGCTGGCGGTGCGGCTCGATCAGCTGCTGCTGTTCCTGCTGGCGGCGGTGCTGCTGCTGGCCTGGGAAAACCTGGCCAACGATGTGTTTGATGCCGATACGGGCGTGGATGCCCAGGGCAAGCCCCATTCCCTGGTGAACCTCACCGGCCGGCGTGACCGGGTGGCGGCCCTGGCCAACGGCGCCCTGCTGCTGGGCCTGGCCCTGATGGCCCTGGTGGCCCTGCGCAGCAGCCCGGCGGTGCTGGCCCTGGTGCTGGCCTGCTGCGGCATCGGCTACGCCTACCAGGGTCCGCCGTTCCGCCTGGGCTACCGCGGCCTGGGGGAACCGCTGTGCTGGATCGCCTTCGGGCCCTTGGCCACGGCCGCCGGCCTGCTGGCCCTGGCACCGCCCGCCGAGGCCGGTGGCGGCTGGCTGGCGGCGGTGCCCTGGCGCACGGCGATCGAGCTGGGCAGCGGTCCTGCCCTGGCCACCACCCTGGTGCTGTTCTGCTCCCACTTCCACCAGGTGGAGGAGGACGCGGCCCACGGCAAGCGCTCGCCCGTGGTGCGGCTCGGCACCGGCACGGCCGCCGGCCTGGTGCCCTGGTTCGTGGCCGGCACCCTCTCCTTTCAGTGGGCGCCGGTGCTGGTGGGCCAGTGGCCGCTCACGGCCCTGCTGGGGGTGGCGGGGCTGCCGGCGGGCCAGGCCCTGATCCGGCTGTTGCGGGAGCACCACCGCGATCCGCAGCGGATCAGCGGCAGCAAATTTCTGGCCCTGCGCTTCCAGGCCCTCAACGGCCTGGGCCTGGCCCTGGGCCTGGCCCTGGGGCCGCTGCTGGCCCCCTGGCTCGGGGGCGTCCCCGGCGGCCGCTGAGCGCGGTGGCGGCGGATGCCCTGCGGCTGGCGGCGCCCGGCGGCAGCCGAGAGGCGCTGCTGCAGCTGGCCTGGCGGCCCTTCCAGTTCCCCCTGCCGCGGGCGCTGGTCACGGCCCAGGGGGCGCTGGCCTGGCGGCGCGGCTGGCTGCTGCGCCTGGAGGACGGGACGGGCGCTGTGGGCTGGGGCGAGGCGGCACCGCTGGAGTGGGCTGAGACGCGGGGCGCCGGCGTGGATCGGCGTGGGGCCAACGCGCTGGCCCAGGAGCCTGGAGCGGTCAACGCACCGGCCCATGCCGCCTGCGCGGCGGCGATCGAGGGACTGGGCGCCCTGGTGTCCCGCCAGGAGCTGGAGGCCCGGCTGCCCACCCTGCCGCCGGAGCTGAGCTTCGCACTGGGCCTGGCCCTGGCGGAGCTCGATGGCCTGGGCTCGCCCGCCAGCGGCGGCTGGCGGGCGGCACCGCCGGCGGCCGAGCTGCTGCCGGCCGGTGAGGCGGTGCTGCCGGTGCTGGAGGACGTTCTGGCGGCCCGCCAAGCGCCGGCGGCGCTCCCCCCCTCGCCCCTCACCGTGAAGTGGAAGGTGGCCGCCACCGACGACGGCCTGGAGCGCCGCCTGCTGGAGCAGCTGCTGGCCGGGCTGCCCGCCGGGGCGCGCCTGCGCCTCGATGCCAATGGCGGCTGGGATCGCGCCACCGCCGGGGCCTGGGCCGATCGCCTGGCCGGCGACCCGCGGCTGGAGTGGCTGGAGCAGCCCCTCGCCCCCGCCGATCAGGCGGGCCTGGAGGCGTTGGCGGCGCGGCTGCCGGTGGCCCTCGATGAGTCGCTGCGGCAGTGGCCCGCGTTGATGGCGTCCTGGCCGGGCTGGCAGGTGCGGCGGCCGGTGCTGGAGGGGGATCCCCGGCCCCTGCTGGCGGAGCTGGCCGCGGGCCGGCCGCGGCTGATGCTGAGCACGGCCTTCGAGACCGGGGTGGGCCGCCGGCTGCTGGGTCATCTGGCGGCCCTGCAGGCCGAGGGCCCCACGCCCACCGCCCCCGGCCTGGCGCCGGGCTGGCGGCCGGAGGGGCTGCTGTTCAGCGCCGATCCCCAGCGGGCCTGGGAGGCGCTGGCGTGAGCGGCGGCGTGTGGGAGCTGGGGTCCGGCCGGGTGCTGCTGCCCTGCGGCCCCGACCCGGCGGCCACGGCGGCGCAACTGGAAGCCCTGCTCGCGCAACGGCGGGTGGTGGGCCTGGCCGGTCCCCAGGAGGAGCGGGAGCTGGCGGAGGCCCTGCGGCCGGAGCCTCCGCGGCGGGGCGGGCCTGCGCCAGAACCGGCGGAAGCCTGGGCCGCCGGGCCCTTGGCCGCGGCGATGGCCGGCCCGGCGGTGGTGGTGGGCAGCGGCGGCAGCAGCGGTGCCCGCCGCTGGGTGCTGCAGACCCTCGCGAGCCTGGAGGCGGCGGTGGAGGCGCTGGCGGCCTGGCTGGAGGGCCTCGACCTGGATCCGGCTGCGGCGCTGATCCTCAACCCCCTGCCCCTGCATCACGTGAGCGGCCTGCTGCCGCTGCTGCGGGCGCGGCGGTGGGGGGCCGAGCTGCGCTGGCTGGAGCCGGCCCTGCTGCGCGACCCGGCCCGCCTGGCCTTGGCCCAGCCCCTCGATCCGGGGCGGCCCGCCCTGATCTCCCTGGTGCCCACCCAGCTGCAGCGCCTGGTGGACCACCCCGATGGCCTGGCCTGGCTGGCCCGCTGTGCCGTGATCTGGGTGGGCGGCGCGGCGCTGCCCTCGGCCCTGGCGGAGCGCTGCCGGGCCGCCGGCCTGCGGATCTCGCCCTGCTACGGCAGCAGCGAGACCGGGGCCATGGTCTGCGCCCTGGAGCCGGAGCGCTTCCTGGCCGGGGACCCCGGCGTGGGCCGGCCCCTGGGCCATGCCGAGCTGGCGATCGCCCCCGGCGATGGCGCCGTGCGGATCCAGGCGGCGAGCCTGGCGGCCGGTAGCTGGACGGCCGGACAGCTGCAGCCGCTGCCCCTGGAGGATGGCTGGTGGTGCAGCGGCGACCGGGGCCGCCTCGGCCCGGCCGGTCTGGAGCTGCTGGGCCGCCTGGATGGGGCCATCAGCAGTGGCGGCGACACCGTGTTCCCGGAGCAGGTGGAGGCGCGGCTGCGGCAGCTGGCGGAGCAGGCGGGGTTGCCGCTGCGGGCCCTGCTGCTGCTGCCCGAATCCGATCCGCTCTGGGGCGAGCGCCTGGTGGGGCTCTACCGGCCAGCAACGGCCCCTGGCAGCGCCGCCGGAGCGGACCAGGCCGTGCCGGCGACGCTGGCGGAGCAGCTGCGGCAGCTAGCGCTGCAGCTCCCCCCCAGCCAGCGGCCGCGGCGCTGGCTGTCCTGCGCCGAGCTGGCCCCCACGGCCCTGGGCAAGTGGCAGCGGGGCCGCTGGCGCACCTGGCTGATGCAGCAGCCGATCACAAACCCGTGACAGCGCCCCGGGACCTGGCTACAAGCGGGAGACCGCGTTTCTGGCCATGACCGACAGCAACCTGACCGAAATCAGCAACAAGAAGCTGGCCGCTGGTCTGCTGGGGATTTTTCTGGGATACTTCGGGGCTCACAAATTCTTGCTGGGTTACACCAAAGCTGGTGTGATCATGCTTGTGGTTACCCTCGTCACCTGTGGCTTTGGTGGCTTCGTGATGGGCGTGATCGGCCTGGTCGAGGGGATCATCTACCTCACCAAGACCCCCGAGGAGTTCCAGGCCACCTACGTGGACGGCAAGAAGGAGTGGTTCTGATGCAGGGTCCCCTGCAGCGGCGCAGCGGCAGCCAGCGGCCGGGATTGCTGGCGATCCTGGTGCTGGGGGCGCTGGTGAGTGCCAGTTGCTTTGCGGCCATCCCCGCGGGGGAGCTGCATCCGCTGGCGCTGCTGGCCAGCCTGCTGCCGCTGCAGCTGGCGGCCCTGCTCTGGGGTCTGATCCACCGCCGCGACTGACGACCTGGGGAGAGCCGGGCGCCACGGCGGCTTCCGGCTCCAGCGAGCGCTGCGGCCCCGCACCCTCAGAGGGGCCGGGGACCCTGGCCCAGGCTGGAGGCCTCCAGCCAGCGCTCGATCGGCTCCGGCAGGTCGCAGCGGCGGCGGGTTTCGGTCTCGATGGCGAGGTGGCTGGTGAGGCCCTCGGCCACCAGGCGTTCGCCCGCGGCTGGGCCATCAACGGTCTGGCGGGGATCCGCTGAACCTGCGGGCCCGGGGTTGGCGCAGCGGAAGCGGTAGCGGATCTCGAAGCGGCCGCGCTCGAGCCGCTGCGGCTCCAGGGCGATGGCCAGGGCGTCGCCGCAGATCAGCGGGCGCCGGAACTCGGCGCTGCAGTGCACGATCGGCAGCGCCACCGCCAGGTGGCCCCCAGGTGTGGGGAACACGGCCGCCGCGGCGATGCCGAAGCGCTCGAGGCTCTCCTCGTAGGCCTCGTGACACCAGCGCAGCAGCTGGTGGAAGTGCATCACGCCGGCGGCGTCCGTGTCGCCGAAGCGCACGCGGCGCTGCAGCGCCAGCCAGGTGCTGGGGTCGAGGACGGCCATCGGGGCTCAGGACGATCGCTGGGCGAACTCTGGCGCGGACCGCGAGTGTCGCGCCAGCCCGGATGGGCCGAGCGCAGCCGTGGGCGTCACAGGTTGGTCGCTGGCGTGGCTGTCCTCTGTAGCTGGTTGTCTTGCTGGCCTCGTTTGGTGCCCCTACATTCCGCCGAGTGCGCCCGATCCGCCTTGGCCTCCCCTGCCGCCACCGAGCAGCCCAGCCTGGAGAGGGCCTGGCAGGCCTTCCTGGCCCATCTGCCCACGATCCTGCTCACCTGGGTGGCCACCGCCGTGATCAGTGGGGCCGGCCTGGTGGTGTATCTGGCGATCACCTTCGCGGGCATCGCCATCAGCGGCGGTGACAGCAGCAATGAAACCGCCGCCACCATCGCCGGCCTGGTGGGGCAACTGGGCCAGCTGCCCTTCACGCTGCTCTCGAGCCTGGTGGGGGTGCTGTTCGTGGCGGTGCCGGCCCTCCACTACGCCACGGGCGAGACGATCGGCGTGGAACAGGCCTTCCGCATCCTGTTCCGGCGTCCCTGGCGCTATCTGCTGGCGGGTCTGCTGTTTTCCCTGGTGGCCACGCTGGGGTTCGTGCTCTGCATCCTGCCCGGCATCGCCGTGGCGCTGGTGGGGCCCGTGTACGTGAACAGGATCTTCAACGGCGATGGGCCGGTGGTGCAGACCTTCGTGGACTCCTTCCAGGCCGTGTACCGCTCCCCGAAGGGCTGGGAGTTCGTGGGCATCCAGGTGCTGGCCTTCCTGGTGGTGATCGTGGTGGCGGTCTGCACCTGCGGGCTGGGGGCCCTGGTGGCCGTGCCCGTCTCGACGTTCTATATCCAGAACGCCGCCTACTACAAGGGTGTGCTCACCTGAGGGGGGCTGCGGTGCCGGGCTTGGCCCTGGCGCCCTGCCATTCCGCTGCCCTGGTCAACCGCTGGGGAAGGCGGGCCGCCCCAGCCCGTAGGTCAGCCCCATCCGCAGGCCCCAGTAGGCCAGCAGGCCCAGGCTGAGGGCCACCACGTGCCAGGCCTGCAGTCCCTGCGGATAGAGCCGCCGCCGCCGGATCGCCTGCACCGACCACACCAGCAGCGCCGCCGCCGCCAGCGGGCCGAAGGCATGCAGGGTTAGAGCCTCGCCGAAGTCGCCCCGCAGGCTGGCGGCCGTGGCGCGGGTGAGAAAGCAGGTGGGGCAGGGAAGGCCGGTGAGGGCCCGCAGCGGACAGGCGAAGCCCGGCAGCCCGGGATGGCCGCCCTTCAGCCAGAGGTAGCCCGTGAGGCTGGCCGGCAGCAGAAAGCCTGCCTGCTGGAGACGGGTGAGGAGGCGCTTCGCGGCCGATGCTCCACGCGCTTGCCCCACTGCAGGCTTCAGGGATCCAGCCACTTCATCGGGCCCGGCCGTTCATCGGTCCACCGAGCCCATGATCACGTCGATCGAGCCGAGGATCGCCATGATGTCGGCCACCTTGGCCCCCTTGAGGATGTGGGGCAGGATCTGCAGGTTGTTGGAATCGGCGGCGCGGATCTTGAAGCGCCAGGGGGTCACGTCGTCGTTGCCCTGGATGAACACGCCGATCTCGCCCTTGCCCGATTCCAGGCGCGTGTAGAGCTCGCCGGAGGGAATCTTGAAGGTGGGTGCCACCTTCTTAGCCACGTACTGGTAGTCGAAGCCATACCAGTCGCTCTTCTTGCCCTCGGCCAGGCGGCGGGCCTCCAGGTTCTCGGTGGGGCCGCCGGGGATCATCTGGCAGGCCTGGCGCACGATCTTCAGCGACTGGCGCATCTCCTCGATCCGCACCCGGTAGCGGGCGTAGCAGTCGCCCTCCTTCTGCCAGGCCACCTCCCACTCGAAGTCGTCGTAGCACTCGTAGTGGTCCACCTTGCGCAGATCCCAGGGCACGCCGGAGGCCCGCAGCATCGGGCCCGAGAGGCTCCAGTTGATCGCCTGCTCCCGCGTGACCACGCCCAGGCCCTCGATGCGGCGGCGGAAGATCGGGTTGTTGGTGATCAGCTTCTCGTATTCATCGATCTTGGGGCCGAACCAGTCGCAGAAGTCGAGGCACTTCTCCAGCCAGCCGTAGGGCAGGTCGGCCGCCACCCCGCCGATGCGGAAGTAGTTGTTGTTGATCAGGCGCTGACCGGTGGCCGCTTCCCACAGGTCGTAGATCATCTCCCGCTCGCGGAAGATGTAGAAGAAGGGAGTCTGGGCACCCACATCCGCCAGGAAGGGGCCAAGCCAGAGCAGGTGGTTGGCGATGCGGTTGAGCTCCAGCATCAGCACGCGGATGTAGCTGGCGCGTTTCGGCACCGGCACATCGGCCAGGCGTTCCGGCGCGTTCACCACGATCGCCTCGTAGAACATGCCGGCCGCATAGTCCATGCGGCTCACGTAGGGCACGAACATCACATTCGTGCGGTTCTCGGCGATCTTCTCCATGCCGCGGTGGAGGTAGCCGATCACCGGCTCGCAGTCCACCACGTCCTCGCCGTCAAGGGTCACCACCAGCCGCAGCACCCCGTGCATCGACGGGTGATGGGGGCCGAAGTTGACCACCATCGGCTCCGTGCGCGTCTCCAGCTGCGTCATGGGGCCGTGGGCTGCGAATCGTTGGCGGGATCTTAGGAAGGACGCCATGCCCGATTCGGCGACCATCCCGTTTGAGCACCAACCGGTGCTGGCCGATCCGCTGCTGGAGGCCTTCGCCGCCCTGCCGGAGGCGGCCGGCCCCAGCCCCCTGCTGATCGACTGCACCCTCGGCGGCGGCGGCCACAGCGCCCTGCTGCTGGAGCTCCATCCGGGCCTGCGCCTGATCGGCCTCGACCAGGACCCCACGGCCCGGGCCGCCGCCGCCGCCCGGCTGGAGCCCTTCGGCGCGCGGGTGTCGATCGTGGCCACGAACTTCGCCGCCTTCACGCCGCCGGAGCCCGCCGCCCTGGTGCTGGCGGATCTGGGGGTGAGCAGCCCCCAGCTGGACGTGGCGGCCCGCGGCTTCAGCTTCCGCGCCGACGGCCCGCTGGACATGCGGATGAACCCCGAGGCCGGCGAGACCGCCGCGGAGCTGATCGCCCGGCTGGAGGAGGCCGAGCTGGCGGATCTGATCTATGCCTACGGCGAGGAGCGCCTGTCGCGGCGGATCGCCCGCAAGATCAAGGCCCACCTGGCCGAGCAGGGCCCCTTCGCCGGCACCGCCGCCCTGGCCTACCTGGTGGCCGGCTGCTACCCGCCGGCGGCCCGCCGCGGCCGCATCCACCCCGCCACCCGCACCTTCCAGGCCCTGCGCATTGCCGTGAACGACGAGCTGGGGGTGCTCGACCGCCTGCTGGCCGTCGCCCCCGACTGGCTGTTGCCGGGCGGCCTGGTGGGCGTGATCAGCTTCCATTCGCTGGAAGACAGGCGCGTCAAGACGGCCTTCGCCAGCGATGAGCGCCTGCAGCGGGTGACCCGCAAGCCCCTGGTGGCGGACGAGGCCGAGCAGGCCGCCAACCCCCGCAGCCGTTCGGCCAAGCTGCGGGTGGCCCGCCGCCGCCCGGCCGAGTCCGGCGCCTCCGCCTGATGACCGCCTGATGGACGCCCTCCTCGATCCCCTGCGCCAGGCCCTGGCCGGCATCAGCCGCACCGACCTGATCTGGTGGCTGGCGCTGGCGATCCAGCTGGTGGCGATCCCCGGCACCCTGTTTCCGGTGCTGCCCGGCCTGGCGCTGCTGCCGGTCGGTGCCGGCCTGTGGTGCTGGGCGGTGGGCTGGAGCGCCGGCTGGCCGGCCCTGGCCCTAGCGGTGCTGATCCTGCTGCTGGGCTGGGGCGCCGACGCCCTCGGCCTGGTGCTGGGGGCGGCCCGGTTCAAGGCCAGCCGCTGGGCCTACATCGGCGCCGGCCTCGGCCTCGTGGTGGGGCTGCTGGGGCTGCTGCCGGCCCTGCCGGTGGGCGGCCCGCTGCTGGGGGCCCTGGTGGGGCCCCTGGCGGGCGCGGCTCTCGGCGAGCTGGTGGCGGAGCTCGGCGCCGGCCGTACGCGCGGCTTCGAGACACTGCGCCGCTCCCTGGTGGTGGGCCTGGCGGTGGTGAGCGGCATGCTCGTGAGCCGGCTGGCCCAGGTGCTGCTGGCCGTGATCGGGGTGGTGGGCTTCGTGGTGCTGAGCGTGTGGGCGCCGGGCTGAGGGGCCTGCCCCGGCCCTTCAGCCCCGCAGCTCCCCGACCGTGGCGCTGAGCACCGCCAGGGCCGTGTCGATGTCGGCGGGGCTGGTGCCGCGCCCCAGCCCGAAGCGGATCGAGGCCGCCGCCTCGGCGCGGCTGCGGCCCAGGGCCGCCAGCACGTGGGAGGGGCTGCCGGCGCTGCAGGCCGAGCCGCTGCTCACCGCCAGCCGGCGGCGCAGGGCGCGGTGCAGGGCCGTGCCGTCCACGCCGGCCACGGTGACGTTGAGGTTGTGGGCCAGCCGCGGCGCCAGGGCGCCGTTGAGCTGGATGTCCCCCAGCGCCTCCAGCCCGGCCCAGAGCCGATCCCGCAGCGCACCAAGCCTGGCGGCCCGGGGCTGCTGATCCGCCTGGGCCAGGGCCAGGGCCTCCGCCAGCCCCACGATCAGCGGCACCGGCAGGGTGCCGGCCCGCAGGCCCCCCTCCTGGCCGCCGCCGTGCTGCTGGGGCGCCAGCCGCACCCCCGGGGCGACCAGCAGGGCGCCGATGCCCTTGGGGCCGTAGAGCTTGTGGCCGCTGAGGCTGAGCAGGTCGATGCCGAGGGCGGCGGGCTGCAGGGGGATCTGGCCCACGGCCTGGGCGGCGTCGCAGTGGAAGTAGATGCCGCGGGCCCGGCAGAGGGCGCCGATGGCGGCCAGGGGCTGGAGCACGCCGATCTCGTTGTTGGCGGCCATCACGCTCACCAGCAGCGTGTCGGGCTCGAGGGCCGCCTCCAGGGCCGCCGGATCCACCAGGCCGTCGCCGCCCACGGCCAGTTCCGTGAGCCGGAAGCCGTGGCCGGCGAGGTAGCGCAGGGGATCGAGCACGGCCCGGTGCTCGCTGGCCAGGGTGAGCAGGTGGCGGCGCCGCCCACCGGCGTTCAGCTCGGCTTCGGCCAGGCCCTTGAGGGCCAGGTTGTTGGCCTCGGTGGCGCCGCTGGTGAACACCACGGCCCAGCCGTCGCTGCCTGCGGCGGGCGTGCCCTCCCCCAGGGTCAGCCTCAGCTCTGTCGCGAGGCGGCCGCGGGCCTGTTCCACCGCCGCGGCCGCCAGCAGGCCGGGCCGGTGCAGCCGGCTGGCGGGGTTGGCGAACTGGTCGCTCCACCAGGGCGCCATCGCCGCCAGCACCGCCGGGTCGCAGGGGGTGGTGGCCTGGTGGTCGAGGTAGATGGGTGCGGTGGGGTCGGGCGGGGTCAGCGGTCTTGGCGGCGGCGGCCTGGGGACCCATGCTGGCAAGCACGCCCGCTCTGGCGCTTCCCCCTCCGCCTCGCCATGGCCCGCCCGCTCCCCCTCGCCCTCGCCATAGCCCTGGCGGCTGCCCTGCCCCTGGCCGGCCGGCCGGCCCACGCCGCCGAGGGCGAGATGGTGGCGCCCGCCACGGCCCGCCCGACGGGGCTTGTGGTGCTCGAGGAGCGCCCCACCATGGCGGGCCCGGAGGTCATCGGGGTGTTTTCGGTGAGCCGCGACCCGTCGGACCCGGCGGTGCGCCAGATCAAGGTGTGGCTGGAGAAGCCCAACGACCTGCGGGTGCGCACCGAGACCCTGCGCTGCAGCCCGGCGGCGCCGATGCGGATCACCAGCAACGGCCGCCAGTTCATCCTGCGGGAGCTCAATCCCGGCGGCATCATCACCCCCGCCAACCGGCTCGACCACCAGATCTGGTGGGCCGCCTGCTTCCCGGAGCACGCCGGCAAGGACCCCGCCGGCCTGGCGGCCGTGGCCCGTCAGCTGGGCTTTTCGGGCCAGCGCCAGGAGCGGCAGGAGGTGCTGCCCGGAAACGCTCGATAGATTGCGGGCATCGCCCCTGCCGCCTGCGGGCCCATGAGCCTCGACCCCGATCTCCAGCCCGCCGCCGAGGCCCCGGAGGCGCCGCCGCCGGCCCCGCCGCGGCTGCTGCTGGTGGACGACGAGCCCGGCCTGCGCACCGCCGTGCAGACCTACCTGGAGGACGAGGGCTTCGATGTGACCACGGCCGTGGACGGCGAGGACGGCTGGACCAAGGCCCAGGAGCTGCTGCCCGATGTGGTGCTCAGCGACGTGATGATGCCCCGCCTGGATGGCTATGGGCTGCTCAAGCGCCTGCGGGCCGACGAGCGGCTGGGGGGCACGCCGGTGATCTTCCTCACCGCCAAGGGCATGACGGCCGATCGGATCGAGGGCTTCCACGCCGGCGTGGACGACTACATCCCCAAGCCCTTCGATCCGGATGAGCTGGTGGCGCGGGTGCGCAACGTGGTGCGCCGCCAGGAGCGGCTGCTGGCCGAGGCCGCCCGCTACGCCGATGCCGACATCGGCCAGATGGCCAAGCAGATCACCGAGATCCGCTCGCTGCTCCAGGGCGGCGGCACCAAGAAGGCCGCCGGCCCCGTGCGGCACGACTTCACCCCCCGCGAGGCCTCGGTGCTGCAGCTGGTGGCCGAGGGAATGATGAACAAGGAGATCGCCCGGCGGCTGGAAACGTCGATCCGCAACGTGGAGAAGTACGTGAGCCGGCTGTTCACCAAGACCGGCACCGCCAGTCGCACCGAACTGGTGCGCTACGCCCTCGAACACGGCCTGGTGGAGTGAGCCTGATTGGCTGAGCCTGGGCCGCCGCCGCTCTGGCTGCCGGCGGCGTTCAACAGCGGCTGGACCTACCGCGACCGGGTGCGCACGGCTGATCTGGAGGCCACTGCTGGTGATAGCCCGCTCTGGGTGAGCGCGTTCTACGCCGCGCGCTACCGCCATTCAGGCCAGGGGGTGTGGCGCGAACGGCTGGCCGCCGGCGAGATCCGTCGGAACGGCCAGCAGCTCCGGGCCGATGGGGCCCTCGCCGCCGGAGATGGGCTGGCCTGGCATCGGCCCCCCTGGCAGGAGGCCGCCGTACCGGGAGCCTGGTCCGTCGTGTTCGACGACGGCGACCTGCACGTGCTCGACAAGCCGAGCGGCCTGCCGGTGCTGCCCGCCGGTGGCTGGCTGGAGCACACGCTGCTGCGGCTGCTGGAGCGACGCCACGGCGACGATGCCGCTGGCATCCCCAGGCCCGTGCATCGGCTGGGCCGCTTCACCAGCGGGCTGCTGGTGTGCGCCCGCCGTCCGGCGACGCGGGCCTGGCTGAGCGCCCGGCTGCGGGAGAGCACGGCGGCGCACCCCGAAGGGGCCGGCCCGGCCGCGGCGCAGGGCTGCCGCAAGCTCTACCGCGCCCTGGTGGTGCCTGGGGTGCTGCCCCTGGCGCCGGGCGCGTCGCTGCCGATTGCGGTGCCGATCGGCCGCCGCCCCCATCCGCAGCTCGGAGAGCTGTGGTGCGCCGCCGATGGCTCCGAGAGCGGCGATCGGGCGGCCCACAGCACCCTCACCCTGCTGGAGCGGGGCGCGCGGGCGGATCTGGTGCAGGTGGCCATCGCCAGCGGGCGGCCGCACCAGATCCGCATCCACTGCGCGGCGATCGGGGCTCCGCTGCTGGGGGATCCGCTCTATGGGCCCGGGGGCCTGGCGCGGGCCGAGGCCCTGCCGGGTGACGGGGGCTACCGGCTGCAGGCCTGGCGCCTTGAGCTGGAGCATCCCGACGGTGGCCGGCTGGAGCTGGAGGTGCCGGAGGCGCTGGGGCTCTGAGGGCTTGAGCAGGGAACCCTGGAGGGGGTGAATGGCGAGCGTCATCCGTGCCCAGCGATCTAAGGCCTCCCGGCTTGATTCAGCGCTACCGGGAGGAGCTGCAGGTGCGGCACGACGCCCGCCGCACGGTGAAGACCGACGAACAGTGGCTCAGGCGGTTCCTGCGCTTTCAGGCACGGCGCCATCCCAGGGAGATGGGCCGCGCTGAGGTGAACGCCTTCCTCAGCCATCTGGCGGTGGACCTGAAGGTGAGTGTGACGTGGACCCTGGACCGGTTTCCAGGGTCCACGTCACAGAGCAGGGCGTGGATTTCAAGAGTCTCCCTGGCCTCAGGATACGGCGGATGGTTCCAACGATCGCTTGTTTGCGCAACAGATGAATGCCCGCCGATGGTCTTGATCGTCGGGCGATCAGATCTCGGTGGCCCTTAAAGCCCATCTAAATATTCAGGGGATGACTCTTCACCAGAGAGTACTCGTGAACATCGCCTTGATTCCTGTGCCCAGATCCACTCATGTAAGGCTTGCTTGGCGCGATCAGGCGCATCCAGGTCTACAGGCTGCCTACCTCAATAGGTGGTCGCAAGTGTGCCGAAAAGACAGCAAGGTAGGGTTTTCAGGGCTCGCTGCCAGGGATCCGATGCGTGCTCCACTTGCTTTCGTTGCCGCTGGCCTGCTGGTCATCAGCCCCCCGGCTGGGGTTGGCGTGGCCCAGACCGCGATCGAGAGCCAACGGGTCACGTTTCGAGCCGGCGCCGATTCCACCCTGCTTCAAGGCCAGCTCAAGGGCGACCAGACCATCGACTACAGCCTGCGGGCCGGCGCCGGTCAGACCCTGACGGTGGAGCTCAAGGGCTCCAACCCGCAGAACTATGTCAACGTGATGGCGGCCGAGACCGACACCGCCCTGTTCATCGGCAGCAGCTCCGGCAACCGCTTCCGTGGCCTCCTGCCGAGCGATGGCGACGTCAGGGTGAGGGTGTACCTGATGCGTCCTGCGGCGCGCCGCAATGAAACCAGCCGCTACAGCCTTCGCATCGGCATCAGCGGCGCTCCCCTTGCCCCTGTGCCGTCGTCCCGCGATGCCGTGATCCCCGGCACTCCGTATCACGCCTCGGCGGAGGTGTCCTGTGGGTCCGGGGGCAGCGGTCAGGCCGCCAGGTGTCAGGCCTTCGTGATCCGCAGGGCCAACAACAGCGGCACGGTGGTGGTCACGAACCCGGCGGGTCAGAAGCGTCAGTTCCTGTTCGTGAAGGGCCAGGCGGTGGCTTCGGATCAACCCGAGACGCTGTCGGTGCAGCGGCGAGGCGATGTTTCGGTGCTCTCTCTGGGGGAGAACTCGGAGCGCTATGAGATTGTCGATGCCCTGGTGGTGGGGGGCTGAGCCCGCGGCCTGATTCGATGCATGCCGCGATGCATCGTGCGGGTGCTTGATGGCCCCACGGTTGTGGTCAGCCTGCGGCACGATCGTTGGTGGTCGGCTCTATGAAGCGCCATCTGACCTCTGGCTTGGGCATGGCCACGATGCAAGACGACCACCTGGAGAGGTGCGTGGGCCGTTTCGATAGGTGTTGGTTGCCGGGTCTTTGACGTGTCCTTTCCCAACAGGACATCATGACGGCGTGGTTGCCCAACGCTTCATTCGAGAGGTCGTAGGCCTCCAGCATGCCCACTGCATCGAGAGCTGCGCCTGCGTCACGATGTCGATCCCATTGGGTCAGGCTGATCGAGAGGCCGATTGATACGGTTGGCTTAGGGACTCTCTGGATTCTGGGCGGCCATGAATGAACTGAGTCAGGCTGCCGCGATGGCCGGCACGGTGGCGTTTGCCGCCACCGCCGTCATCGCCATGGCGCCGCGGGGTATTGATCTGCTCACGGCCATGGTGATGGGCTTGCTGACGGCCATCGGTGGCGGCACGGTTCGCGATCTGATCCTGGGGCAACCTGTCTTCTGGTCGAAGGATATCTCCTACCTCTGGATCTCACTGCTGGCCAGCATCATCACCTTCTGGGGCTATCGCTTGATGTCCAGGCGGCGGGTGGTTGCCTTGCTGCTTTATCTGGATGCCGTGGGAATTGCCCTGTTCGCGATCCAGGGTGCCGCCAAGGCCTGGTCGCTGGGTTTCGGCTTGCCCTTGGCACCGATCCTCCTGGGGATCATCACCGCGATCGGTGGTGGCCTGATCCGGGACATGTTGGCTGGGCGCGACAACCTGCTGATGCGGCGGGAGCTGTATGCGATCCCGGTGAGTGCCGGATGTGTGGCCTATGGCGTGTTGATGACGGCAACACCAGGGAGTCAGAATCTGATCGCCCTGCTGTGCATGGCCTTCATCTTCCTCTTTCGCGCCGGGGCCATCCGCTGGAAGCTGGAGGTGCCCGACTGGTTCCGGCTCTCCGACAACCAGTCCCACGGTTGAAGCGGAAGCTGCCGGCCATCGCTGCAAGCCGATGCTCTGCGAGGATCGATGCCCTCCCAACGATGGATTCATCCCATGTGCACTGGAATCCGTCTGACGGCGCACAATGGCGATGTGGTCTATGCGCGGACGCTCGAATTCGACACTCCGCTGCCGTCCACGTTGGGCTATGTGCCGCGTGGCCAATGCTTCGTGGGCACGACGCCCACGGGCCAGGACGGACTGCGCTGGAACAACCGTCACGCCTATGCCGGCGCCATGGGCACCTTCCCCATGGGTGGTCAGTTGGTGGAGGGCGGTGCCGACATGCTCAATGAGCATGGGCTGGTCTGCGGATGCTTCAACCTGCCGGGCTACACGGACTTTCCACCGGTCACGGAGGAGAACCGGACCCGCGTGATCGGTTCATGGCAGGCACCTGCGTTCGTGTGCGGCATGTATGCCACAACGGCAGAAGCCCGGAGCGGCATTGAGCGTGGGGATTTCATCGTGGGCGCCGTGCCATTCCCCTTCCCTGGCAAGCCGGGCCAATTTCCGCAGCACCTGCGCATCGGCGATGCCTCAGGCGACACGATTGTTGTGGAATGGCATGCGGCCGATCAGCCTCCCACGATCTACGACGCTGAAGGTGGGGTTGTGGCCAATCCTCCCGGCCTACTCCTGTCACCAGGCCAACATCAGGAGATTTCAGCACCTCAGCCCCTACAACCCGGCCGGCCCCTTTCAGTCGGGATCTCAGGACTACAAGCAGACCATGGGGGATGGTTGTCTGGGCATGCCGGGAGGAAGCAGCTGCGCCGACCGCTTAGTGCGGGCCTACCTCTACTCCAGAGATGCGTATCCCGGCCAGGATGGCCCGGAGGCCGTGTGGATCGCCTGGCACATCATGAACTGTTTTGATCTGGCGCCCGGGATCCTGCGAAACGTCGAGGCTGATACGAATTCAGAGATCAGTGAATACACGCTCTGGAGCGCCGTGGCTGACACCAGCAATCGCGTTTACTACTTCCGCAGCTACGGAGACAACGCGATCTATACGATTGATCTGCACTCACTCGACCCCACGGGGAAACGGCGCCTGGAGAGTTCCGCGCCAGATGGAACCACGCGTCGCACCATCGCGCTCTTTGGGGATTGAGGGCCGCGGGCCGTGGCCCTTCGGCTGTCATCTCGGCCGCTCCTGTCGATCCTCCCCAGCAGAGTGCGGTGGGCGCCAGCGCCTGTGTCGGGTCAGCATCCCCGTGGTGTCGCTGTCCTTGACATCCACAGGCCAGAACGGTGGCACCACCCGCCTCAAGGCATTGTGAAGCGCCGCTTGGCATCCGCAGCGGGGCTGGTCAGCTTGGATCCAGGCGCCCTCTGGCGCCGCTGGCAGGAGAGCTCCCATGCCCGACGCGGTATCCCAGGGAACCCGGATCCACTACACCGATCACGGTCAGGGTGAGCCGGCGTTTCTCTTCCTTCCCGGTTGGTGTGGCAGCTGCGCCGTGTTCGATCAGCTTGCTGCCGCCTGTGCCCTCGGCCGGCGCACCCTGGCGCTCGACTGGCGCGGCCATGGTCAGTCCGGCCGACCGGCCGGCGACTTCGGGGTGGATGCCCTGGTGGAGGATGCTCTGGCGGTGCTGGCGGCCAGTGGGGTGACGCGCGTCGTGCCCGTGGCGCTCTCCCATGCCGGCTGGGTCGCGATCGAACTGCGACGGCGGCTCGGCGAGCGGGTGCCGCAGCTGGTGCTGCTCGACTGGATCGTCCTGGAGCCCCCGCCACCCTTCCTGGATGTGCTGCAGGCGCTCCAGGATCCAGCCCAGTGGAGCCAGGCCCGCGACCAGCTCTTTGCCCTCTGGCTGCATGGATTGGAGATTCCCGCCCTCTCCCGGTATCTCCAGGACGACATGGGCTCCTATGGCTCGGCGATGTGGGCGCGGGCTGGCCGTGAGATCAGCGCCGCCTACGCCCGGGCGGGCAGTCCATCCCAGGCCCTGGCCGAGCTGACTCCTGCCGTGCCGGTGCTGCATCTCTATGCCCAGCCGGACGATCCCGCCTACCTCAGCGCCCAGCAGGCGTTGGCGGCGGCCCATCCCTGGTTCCACGTGGTGAAGCTGGACGCGGGCAGCCACTTCCCCATGCTGGAGGTTCCGGAGGCCATGGCCGCCCAGATGGAGTCGTTTGTGGGCAAGCCCGCGGCGCCATCGCCGGCCTCCCCTTGAGGAGCCGGCCGGTGCGCTGGTTCCGGCTGGTTCAGGCCGCCTTCTCGAAGGCCAGCAGCCGCGAGAAGTAGAAGGGCGCCTGGTTGAGGCTGCGGCGCTTGAGCACGAAGCCCGCCTCGGCGGCCGCCGCCACGATCCCCGATTCCCGCAGGGTGTAGGCGCGGGTGGTCTTGCTGGGGCCGGGGAACAGCTGGCCGATGCCCTTGAGCAGCGCCAGCAGCGGCGTGTAGGGGGCAAAGCTCACGATCAGGTGCCGCTCGGCCATGGCGGCCAGGTGGCGCACCATGTCTTCCGCCGGGGCCTGGGGGTAGTGGATGAACACGTCCAGGCAGATCACCGTGTCGTAGCGGCCGCTGAGGCTCTCCAGGTCGGTGGCGGTGAAGTGCAGCTGGTCGCCGGGGATGCCGGCCTCGGTGGCACGGCGCTGGGCCTCCGTGACCATGGCCTCCGACAGGTCGGACGCCTCCACGTGGCCGGCACCCAGCTGGGCCAGGGGCAGGCTGAGGCTGCCGACCCCGCAGCCGGCGTCGCAGAAGCTCCGGTTGGGCAGGTCGCCCTGCTCCCGCAGCCAATCCAGCACGTTGTCCACCGTCTTCTGGTGGCCGATGCGGATGTTGCGCTGGACGCGGTTCACCTCCTCGCTCTCGCTGTAGATGCGGTTCCAGCGCTCGAAACCGGTGCTGTTGAAGTAGGCCTGCACCTCGGCCTTCTCTGCCGCCTTGGCGTCCAGGGCCTGGCTGGGGTCCAGCAGCTGCTCGGGGGGCATCGGGAGGGAGCCTGACGGGTGGGATGTGGCGCGGATCCTAGGCAGCGCCCCCTGCGGGCCCGACGCGTCGGCTTCAGGCGGAGCGGCGCCAGCGCAGCGCCCCGGCCGGTCCGCTCCAGCGCAGGGTTTCGGCCAAGGGCAGCCCCAGCAGCAGCTCCGGCAGGGGCCGATCGTCGCCCAGCACCCGCCGGGGGTGCAGCGTGGCGGCGGCGATCGCCCGCTCCGCCTCGCCGCTCCAGCCCGCCAGCCGGCAGGCGGCCTCCAGCAGCGGCAGGGTGACCCCCGCCAGGGTGCCGTCCTCCAGCCGGCAGCTGCCCTCAGCCACCGTCAGGGGCCGATCGTCCCAGCGGTAGGTGCCATCGGGCAGGCCATAGGGGGCCAGGGCATCGCTCACCAGCACCAGCTGCTCCGGCGCCAGGCGCTGCAGCAGCACCGCCATGGTGGGCGCCACGTGCACGCCGTCGGCGATCAGGCCCAGGGCCACGTCGCCCCGCAGCGCCGCGGCGGCCACCGGTCCGGGGGCGCGCCGGTGCATGTCGGGCATGGCGTTGAAGCTGTGGGTGAGCATCGTCACGCCGGCCTCGAAGGCCGCCGTGGCCTGGGCCTCATCGGCGGCGCTGTGGCCCAGGCTCACGAGGATCCCCAGCTCCCGCAGCGCCTCGATCACCTCCCCGGCGCCGGGCAGCTCCGGCGCCAGGGTCATCAGCTCGATCTCCGCCTCGTAGCCGCCGATCCGCTCCAGCAGCGCCTCCCGGCTCGGGGCCGCCAGGTGCTGGGCCGGGTGGGCTCCCCGCCGCGTCGGCTCCAGGAAGGGCCCCTCCAGGTGGGCCCCCAGCAGCTGGCAGCGCCCCGGCCGGTGCTCGGCGCGGGCCTGGCGCAGCACCGCCAGGGCCTGGCGCAGGGGGGCCACGCCGCAGGTCACAAGGGTGGGGCTGATCGCCTCCACCCCGTCGGCCCAGAGCCGCCCGAGCAGCTCCAGCAGCCTGGGCCGATCGGCCGGCGTCAGCTCCGGAAAGGCCAGGCCCAGGCCGCCGTTGATCTGCAGGTCCACGGCGGCGGGGCTGAGCCAGTCGCCCTGCCAGTTCTCGCCGGCGGCGGCGCTGCCCGGCGCCAGGGGCTCCACCGCGGCGATCTGGTCGGCGCCATCGAGGCCCACCCGCCAGCGGCGGGACGGGTGGTGGGTGGCGTCGGGCAGGCGGAGGTTGCTGAGCCAGCGCATGGCAGGGGGCACCGGGCGGGGGAGGAAACGGCGCCGGGGCGGGAGAATGGCATCCTCGCCGCCTCCGTGGGGATTCCGGTCATGGCCGCCAGCAAGCCTGCCCCCAGCACACCCGCCGCCAGCCGCCATCCGGCCCCAGGGGGGGCGCGGGTGGCCGTGGTCATGGGCAGCGACTCGGACCTGCCCACCCTTCAGCCCGCCGTGGAGCTGCTCCACGACTTCGGCATCGCGGTGGAGGTGCGGGTGCTCTCGGCCCACCGCACCCCCCTGGAGATGGTGGACTTTGCCCAGCAGGCCGCCGGCCGCGGCCTTCAGGTGGTGATCGCCGGCGCCGGCGGTGCCGCCCACCTGCCGGGCATGGTGGCCGCCCTCACGCCCCTGCCGGTGATCGGTGTGCCGGTGCAGAGCAAGGCCCTCTCGGGGGTGGATTCGCTGCACTCGATCGTGCAGATGCCCGCCGGCATCCCGGTGGCCACCGTGGCCATCGGCAACGGCACCAACGCCGGCCTGCTGGCGGCCCAGATCCTGGCGCTTGCCGATCCGGCCCTGGCCGAGCGGCTCGCCACCTACCGCCAGAGCCTGCACGACCAGGTGGTGGCCAAGGACGCGCGCCTCCAGGAGCTGGGCAGCAGCGTCTACCTGGAGCGCATGGCCGGAGGCTGGGGCTGAGCTCCAGGCCGCAGGACCGGCCGGCTGGGGCTCGGTAGGGTGCCGCCAGGGCGGGCCCCCGGGCCGCCACCGCAGCCGCCCCCGGCGCTCCCCTCCATGGCCGTCTCCCCCTCCCAGCCCCGCGCCGGGCTCGCACCGCTGCTGCGCCTGGCCCTGCTGCCGGCGCTGCTGGTGTATCTGGTGGCCCTGGGGCTGAGCCATGCCGCCGGCATCGACGCCGAGCTGGTGCTGCGCGACCTGGCCCAGACCTGCCAGCACCCGCTGGGGGTGGGGCTGCTCTCCAACCTGGGCTACCTGCTCTGGACGGCGGCGGCGGCGATCGCCCTCTTCGGCGCCCTCTCCGGCGTGACCGGGGCCCGGGGGCGCCACCGGCAGCTGCTGCTGCTGGGCGGCGGCTTCTCGCTGCTGCTCGCCCTCGACGACATGTTCCTGCTGCACGACCGCTACGTCGGCTCCACCTTTCTGTATGCGCTCTATGCGGTGTTCGCCGTGGCGCTGCTGCTGCGCTACCGCAGCCTCGTGCCGGCGCTGGGGGGGCTGTCCTTCCCCGTGGCGGTGGCCCTGCTGGGCGGCTCGGTGATCCTGGATGCACTCCAGGAGGCGCTGCCCTTCGGCTACAACGCCGTGCAGCTGGTGGAGGAGGGCTTCAAGTTCCTCGGCATCGCCGCCTGGCTGTTCTTCTGGTGGCAGGCCGCGGCCGGCGCCAGCAGACTGAGCGCCAACCCCTGAGTCCTTTCCCCTCGGAGCCGCACGGCGGACCATGCTCGAACGCCTGGTGCTCCCCCCCTGGCTGCGGCTGAGCCTGGCGCTGCCGCTGCTGGTGCTCAACCTCTGGGTGCTGCGCCAGCTGCTGCTGCCCCTGGCGCCCTTCCCGGCCCTGTTCCTGGGGGCGGCCCTGATCGCCTTCCTGCTCGATCTGCCCACCCGCTGGCTGGTGGGCCGCGGCCTGCCCCGCAGCCTGGCGGTGCTGCTGGTGGTGGGCCTGGGGATGGGGCTGCTGGTGCTGGCGGGCCTGTGGCTGGTGCCGCGGCTGGTGCAGCAGCTCGGCGAGCTGATCAACGCCCTGCCCTCCTGGCTGGCGGAGGGGCAGCAGTGGCTGGATCGTCTTGAGCAGTGGGCCACCCAGCGGGGTCTGCCCACCGAGATCGGCGACCTCAGCAGCAGCCTGCTCACCCGCGCCAGTCAGGTGGCCAGCCAGGTGAGCCAGCGCCTGCTGGGCCTGCTGGGGGCCACGGTGGGGATCACGGTCAACACCGTGATCGTGCTGGTGCTGGCGATCTTCCTGCTGCTGGGCGGCGAGTCGATCGTGGCGGGCCTGGCCCGCTGGCTTCCCGACCAGTGGCGCGGGCTGATCCTCTCGACCCTCGGGCGCACCTTCCGCGGCTACTTCGCCGGCCAGGTGCTGCTGGCCCTGATCCTCAGCGGCGCCCAGATGGTGGTGTTCACGCTGCTGGGCATCCCCTACGGGGTGCTCTTTGCCGTGCTGATCGGCTTCACCACCCTGGTGCCCTACGCCAGCGCCCTCACGATCGTGCTGGTGAGCCTGCTGCTGGCCCTGGAGGAGCCGCGCACCGGTCTGGAGGTGCTGGCTGCGGCCATCAGCGTGGGCCAGGTGGTGGACCAGGTGATCCAGCCCCGGCTGATGGGCAGCATCGTGGGCCTGCAGCCGGCCTGGCTGCTGGTGTGCCTGCCGATCGGCGCCCGCTTCGGCAGCCTGATGGGCCTGGGCGACCTGCTGGGCCTGTTGCTGGCGGTGCCGGTGGCCAGCTGCCTCAAGACCCTGCTCGACGAGCTGGCCCGCCGTTGGGAGCTGCCGGCAGCGGGCCGCTAGGGCGCCGCCGCTCAGCCCTCGCCGGCGGCGGGCACCACCCCCTGGGCCTCCAGGTAGCTCAGCACCTGGGCCACGCAGTCATCCAGGTTCTGGCTGCCCGTATCGATCCGCAGTTCGGGCTGCTCGGGGGCCTCGTAGGGGCTGGAGATGCCGGTGAAGTCCTTGATCTCACCGGCGCGGGCCTTGGCGTAGAGCCCCTTGGTGTCGCGGTGCTCGCACACGTCGAGATCGGCGGCGCAGTGGACCTCGATGAAGTCGCCCGCCTCCACCAGGGCCCGGGCCCGCTCCCGGTCGGAGCGGAACGGCGACACGAAGGCGGTGAGCACCACCACGCCCGCATCCAGGAACAGCTTGGCCACCTCGCCGATGCGGCGGATGTTCTCCTCCCGGTCGGCGTCGGAGAAGCCCAGGTCCTTGCAGAGGCCGTGGCGCACGTTGTCGCCGTCGAGCACATAGCAGGCCAGACCCTGCTCGAACAGGGCCGAGTTCACGGCGTTGGCCAGGGTGCTCTTGCCGGCGCCGCTCAGGCCGGTGAACCAGAGGATGGCGCTGCGGTGCCCGCGCTGGTGGGCCCTGGCCTGGCGCGTCACGGTGGAGTGGTGCCAGACGATGTTGGTGGAGGCGCCCTGGTTGGTGAGTTCGCCGTAGGGGACCGAGGGGGCGGCCATCGCGTTCTGGTGTGGGCAGGGATGGGCCCAGTATCGTCCGCTGCCCGTGGGAGCCCGCCTCAGCTCCGGCCGGAGAGCAGCAGTCGCCAGGCCTCCAGGGCCATCACGCCCACCCAGGCCAGGATGCACAGGCTGACGCCGGCCGCGGCGATGTCCTTGGTGGCGCCGATCTGCGGTGCCCGTTCCGGCTGGACGTAGTCACACAGCTCTTCGATGGCGGTGTTCAGCAGCTCGGCTGCCAGCACCAGGGCCGTGGCCAGCAACAGCAGGCCGAAGTCCACCCAGGCGCGCTGGGCGAAGGCCACCGCCAGCAGCACCACGGACAACACGAGCTTGTAGGCCACGGCCGTGTCGCGCATGGCCAGGCGCAGCCCATGCAGGGCCACGCGGCATTTGCGCAGGGGGGAGTAGGGCCGAGGCTGGTTCACGGGCATCGGCCCATGCTGCCGCAGGGCCACGGCCTCCGCCCCAACGGGATGCCCGCTTCTACCCCCCGGCCTGCTTCGGCCGGTAGCCGGCCTTCTCCAGCGCCGCCAGGGCCGGCGCCACCTGGTCGCCCTGCAGTTCGATCACCCCATCCTTCACGGTGCCGCCGGTCCCGGCGGCGGCCTTGAGCTGCTTGAGCAGGGCCTTGAGCTCCGCCTCGGGGGCCTCCAGGCCGGTGATGGCGGTCACGAGCTT
Organism: Vulcanococcus limneticus LL; assembly: GCF_943369875.1. Lineage (GTDB taxonomy): Bacteria > Cyanobacteriota > Cyanobacteriia > PCC-6307 > Cyanobiaceae > Vulcanococcus > Vulcanococcus limneticus_A. The sequence continues at coordinate 59,461 of NZ_CALROT020000005.1, read as the reverse complement.
GCCGCCCTTGCCGGCCTTGGTGCGCTGGACCCGCACCCGCTGCTGGCCCCGCGGGGTGGCTGCGTTGGCCCCGCCGCCAGGGCCGGCCGGGGCCCGCTGCAGGCTCTCCGGTCTGCTGAATTCCTGCCAACTGCCCTTGGCCATCGCCCGTTGCTCCGCTACACCACTTCAGCGCAGAGGCCGCTCTGCCAGCGGTCCACTCCAGCACCCCAGAACCCCTGACAGCCGTCCGCCCGGGCCTCGCCCCAGGCTCCCGCCATGGATCTGCCTCCCCTCCAGTTCGAGATGGTGCGCCTGGGACTCAAGGGTGAGCCGGCCCAGCAGCTCTGCCGGCCGGCGCCGGAGCGGGAGGAGAGCCTGGGGGCGTCCTTCAGCGGCAGCCCGCCCTGCCGCGACGAGGCCTCGCGCCTCCGCATCGACATGCCGCCCGGCTGGCCGGTGACGCCCCCGCCACCGCCTCCCCAGCCCTCCAGAGCCGCCCGCCCGGCCCCCCAGCCCCGGTGAGCCCCTGCCCGCTTCCTACGCTGGCGGCATCTCGCTCCGCCGCCGGTGACCAGCACCGTTCCCCCTGTGTCCTCCGCCAGCGGCGTTGATCCCGCTGCCCTGGAGCTCTCGGCCCGCCCCAACAGCCTGGGCCGCTACGGCCAGTTCGGCGGCCAGTACGTGCCTGAAACCCTGATCCCGGCCCTGGCGGAGCTGGAGCGGGCGGCCGCCGAGGCCTGGGCGGATTCCGCCTTCACCGAGCGGCTCAACCACCTGCTCAAGAACTACGTGGGCCGGCCCAGCCCCCTGTATGAGGCGGAGCGGCTCACGGAGCACTACCGCCGCCCCGAGGGCGGTCCGCGCATCTGGCTGAAGCGCGAGGACCTCAACCACACCGGCGCCCACAAGATCAACAACGCCCTGGGCCAGGCGCTGCTGGCCCTGCGCATGGGCAAGAAGCGGATCATCGCCGAGACCGGCGCCGGCCAGCACGGCGTGGCCACCGCCACCGTGTGCGCCCGCTTCGGCCTGGAGTGTGTGGTCTACATGGGTGCCGAGGACATGCGCCGCCAGGCCCTCAACGTGTTCCGCATGCGGCTGCTGGGGGCCCGGGTGCAGCCCGTGACCGCCGGCACCGCCACCCTCAAGGACGCCACCAGCGAGGCCATCCGCGACTGGGTGACCAACGTGGAGACCACCCACTACATCCTCGGCTCGGTGGCCGGGCCCCACCCCTTCCCGATGCTGGTGCGCGACTTCCACGCCGTGATCGGCGAGGAGGCCAGGCAGCAGTGCCAGGAGGCCTTCGGCCGCCTGCCGGACGTGCTGGTGGCCTGCGTGGGCGGCGGCTCCAACGCCATGGGCCTGTTCCACCCCTTCGTGCAGGACACCGCCGTGCGTCTGGTCGGGGTGGAGGCCGCCGGCGATGGCGTGGCCAGCGGCCGCCATGCCGCCACGATCACCGAGGGCCGGGTGGGGGTGCTGCACGGTGCCATGAGCCTGCTGCTGCAGGACGAGGAGGGCCAGGTGCAGGAGGCCCACTCGATCAGCGCCGGCCTCGACTATCCGGGGGTCGGCCCCGAGCACAGCTACCTCAAGACCATCGGCCGGGCGGAATACGGCGCCGTGACCGATGCCGAGGCCCTGGATGCCCTGCAGCTGCTCTGCCGCCTGGAGGGGATCATCCCGGCCCTGGAGACGGCCCACGCCTTCGCCTGGCTGGAGAAGCTCTGCCCCACCCTGGCCCCCGGCACCGAGGTGGTGGTGAACCTCTCCGGCCGCGGCGACAAGGACGTCAACACCGTGGCCGACAGGCTCGGGGACCAGCTGACGGGCTGAGGCGGCGGGCCCCGCTCGGGCCGGAGCCGTTCGGCCCGGGCGGCTCCGCTCAGGTCAGCAGCCGCTCCAGCACCGTGGCCACGGAGCGCACCGCCGAGCGGGCCGTGGCATAGGCCATGCGCATCGGCCCCACCAGGGCCACCTGGCCCACCCCGCCACTGCCCGTGCTGTAGCTCGACTGCACCACGGCGCAGCAGCGCAGCGCCGGGTGGGGATGCTCGGCGCCGATCCACACCCCGCCCAGGTCGGCGGCGCCCCGGGCCTGCAGGAGTTGCTGGGGGTCTTCCTCCACCAGCTGCAGCAGCGGCCGCAGGCTCTCGGTGCGGCTGAATTCCGGCTGGCGCAGCAGGCCCCCCAGCCCCAGGGCCACGGCGCCCCCCAGGTCCAGGGGCCGGAGCTGCCGGTGGCTCTCGAGCCCCTGGCGCAGCAGCTCGCCGCTGCCGCGCAGCTGGGGCGGCAGGCTGCCCCAGTCGATGGCGCTGCCCCCAGCCCCGGGACCGCCCTCCAGCTGGCCGGCCGCCCAGCGCTCCAGCGCCGGCAGCTCGCCGCTGATGCCGGCGGGCAGGCGTAGGTTGAGACTGCTGGTGGTGGCGCTGTCCTCCACCAGAAACACCAGCAGCCGGTCGCCGCTGGGCACCAGCCGCAGGGCCTGCAGGTCCGGAGCCTGGCGCTGGGGGCGGGTGATCAGGCTCAGCAGACCCGTGAGGTCCGCCAGGCGGCGGGCCAGGTGCAGCAGCAGGTCGTCGAGGGCGGCCCACTGCAGGCTCAGGCCCGTGAGTTCCCGCTCCAGCTGGCTGGCCGCGGCGCCGGGGGCCGGCAGCAGGCAGTCCACGTAGTGGCGATAGCCCTGCTGGCTCGGCACCCGGCCGGCGGAGGTGTGGGGCTGGGTGAGCAGACCCTTCTGCTCCAGGGCCCCCATGGCCGAGCGCACGGTGGCGGGGCTGGCCTCCAGCCCGAAGCGCTTCACCAGGGTCTGGCTGCCCACGGGCTCGGTGGTGTCCACGTAGTGGCGCACCGTGGCCTGCAGCACCTGCTGTTGGCGGCGGGGCAGGGGTTGCACGGGGCGCTGCCTCTCGGGGTGGGGTGGATCGTAGGGGCTGCGGACGGTGGCTGCTATTCGGCCCCCAGGCGCGGGGGCTTCCGTGGCGCGCCCTTCAGCAGCGCGACCTCAGTAGCGGGGCACGGCGGGATCCACCTCCACGCTCCAGGCGTCGATGCCGCCGTGCAGGTTCCACACCCGTTCGTAGCCCTGGGTCTCCATCAGCCAGCTGCCGAACTGCCAGCTGCGCACACCCGCATGGCAGAGCACCACCAGGTCTTGCTCCCGATCCAGCAGGCTGTCGAGCCGGTCCAGCCACTCGGCCGAGCGGCTCAGGGGCAGGTGAATCACGGGCAGGGTCAGGGCCGCCAGCTCCAGCTCGGCGTCCTCGCGCACATCCACCAGCTGGAGCGGCTCGCCGGCCTCCAGGCGGCGGTGCAGGTCGCTGGCGCGCAGGCTGGTGGGGGTGGGCATCGCGGGGGAGGGGGAATCGGCGCGGGGGCGGGCGCCGCGGCGTCGGGCGCATCGCCCCATGCTGGCGACTGCAACGTTGGGCTGGCTGGAGGGCGCGCTGGCGTGCCAAAGCCCGGGGCCATGCATAAAGATGACGTCGTTGCTGCGTGCGTCGCATGAAGGCCCGCCCCTTCCTGGCGGCCGTCCTGACGGCAGCCCTGGTGCTGCTGGGGCTGGGGGCCGGGGCCTGGTGGCTGATCCTGGAACGCAGCCCGCTGGCCCTGCAGCACCGGCCCCTGGCCCTGCCCCTGGCGGCCCGCTTCGTGCCGCGCAGCGCCCCGCTCACCCTGCACTGGCTGGTGGGCCCCGAGGCGGCGGGCTCCTATGCCCGGGCCGTTGCCCCGCCGCGCCAGCGCCGTGCCGCCGCGGCGGCCGTCGATCGCCTGCGCGATGGGGCCTTTGCCGCCGCCGGCCTCGACTACGCCAGTGAGCTCTCCCCCTGGCTCGGCGGCGAGGTGAGCCTGGCCCTGCTCACCCCCCCGGATCAGGCCGGCGAGCCCGGCTGGGTGCTGGCCCTGCGCAGCCGCGACAACGAGGGCGCCCGCCGCTTCCTGCAGCGCTTCTGGCAGACCCGCAGCCTGGCCGGCACCGACCTGCAGGTCAGCCGCTACCGGGGCATGGGCCTGATCAGCGGCCGCGGTGCCCTGGTGGGCCAGAGCCCCCGCCCCCTGGCCACGGCCCTGATCCACGACGATCTGGTGCTGATCGCCTCTGGCCGCGGCGTGCTCGAGCAGGCCCTGGACGTGTCGCAGATCGACGAGCTCAACCAGGCCGCCAGCCCGCCGCTGCGGCAGGCCGTGGCGCGGCTCGGCCAGGGCGTGGCCCTGCTCACCGCCCGGCCCGCGGCCCTGGAGCGCTGGCTGGGCCTGCCGGCCGACCCCCAGCTGGCCTCCCCCGCCAGTGAACTGGTGGCGGCCCTCTCCCCCTCTGCTCGGGGCCTGGCGGTGGATGCCCTGGTGCAGCTGAGGGCCCCCCTGGCCCGCCGGCCGCTGGTCGGTGGCGAGGCCCTGCTGCACCAGCTGAACGGCCCGGTCGCCAGCCTGGCCCTGTTGCAGGATCCGGCGGCCCTGCTGGGGGCGGCCGCGTCCACGCCGGCCTCTGCTGCTGACTCCCCCGCCTTGGCGGCGGCGGCCGAGGCTCAGCCGCTGCAGCCGATTCAGGCGGGCGAATCCGTTCCGCCGGCGGAGGAGGTCCCGTCGGGCGCGAAGACGGCGGATCCCGTTGCGGTTGCTGCGGAGGATCCCAGCCCCGCCCCTGCGCCCACCAGGTCAGCGCCTGCCACGCGCGAACCCACAGCCCCGTCCGAGCCCACTGCCATCGCCCCCGACCCCTGGCGCACCCTGCTCGGCCCCGCGCTGGCCCGGGCCCTGGCGGCGGAGGCCGGCCCGCTGCCGGCTCTCGTGGCCGGCGCCGATCGGGGGCCGCTGCTCTGGGCCCGCCAGGAGGACGGCTGGCTGCTGGGCACCCGCGCCGACAACCCCGCCCCCGAGGCCCTGCAGGCCGATCTGACGCGCCAGGGCTTCTCGGCCGCCCCCCTGACCCTCAAGGGCCAAACACTGGAGGCCTGGACGCAGCTGGAATCCCGGCCGGTGCGCGGCAACCCCGACCAGCTCCAGGCCCGCCTGGCCGGGGCCCGCAGTCCCCAGGGTGACCTGGCCTGGTGGGGCCAGGGGCTGGCGGTGCTCGGCCAGCAGCGCGACGGCCATGGCCAGCCCCGCCGTCGCCTCGACCAGCTGCAGGCGCTCGGCACGCCCCAGGCCCCCGTGCAGTGGGCGATGGATGGGGCCACGGCCCGCGGCCTGCTGGCCCGCTGGCAGCCCTGGCGTCTGCTGGCCACCCTGGCGTCCACGCCCCTGACCGAGCAGCTGGAGGGGGCGGCCCTGAGCCTGGACGCCGACGCTCCCGCCGCGGGGGCCCCCGCGGCTGGAGCCTCACCCCGCGGTGCCCTGCGGCTCCATGCCCTGCTGGAGCTGGGCTGAGGTGGCCAGGGCCCATCGCCGCGAACTGCTGCTGCTGCGCCACGGCATCGCCGAAGAGCGCCGCGAGGGCCTCGATGACGGCTCCCGCCCACTGACGGATGCCGGCCGGGCGCGCACGGCCCTGGTGCTGCAGCGTCTGCTGGAGCTGGATCTGCGGGCCGAGGTGCTGCTGAGCAGCCCGTTGGTGCGGGCCCGCCAGACCGCCGAGCTGGCCCGGGACGCGGGCCTGGCCGCTGACCTGGAGCTGGAGGCGGGCCTGGCCCCGGAGGCCGATCCCGAGCCGCTGCTGCTGCGCTGGCTGGGGCCGGCCTCGCCGCGGCCCGGCTGGAGCCGGCTGGCGCTGGTGGGCCACGAACCCGACCTCAGCCGTCTGGCGGCCTGGCTGATCGGCGTGCCCCCGGCCCAGGCCGAGGGGCGGCTGCGGCTGAAGAAGGCCGGCGCCCTGCTGCTGGAGCTCCCCGCCGAGGGTGGGCTGGCGGAGCAGGCCCTGGCCGGATCGGCGCGGCTGCTGTTGCTGCTCAGCCCGAAGACCTTGCTGGCTGGTCGGTAGCGCTACCCAGTGGGCCCCGCCGCTGGCCTTAGGTTGCCCACTGCAGCAGGAGGAGCGGCATGGTGGCAGAGGCAGGCATCCAGGCGGCCGCGGCGCTCTATCGCCCCGGGCTGGAGGGCGTTCCGGCCACCCAGTCGGCGGTGTGCGACATCGACGGCCAGCAGGGGATCCTCAGCTATCGCGGCTACCGGGTGGAGGACCTGGCCTCCCAGAGCACCTTCCTGGAGACCACCTATCTGCTGATCTGGGGCGAACTCCCCGATGCGGATCAGCTGGCGGCCTTCGAGGAGGAGGTGCAGATGCACCGGCGGGTGAGCTTCCGCATCCGCGACATGATGAAGAGCTTCCCCTCCCAGGGGCACCCGATGGACGCGCTGCAGGCCAGCGCCGCCTCCCTGGGACTCTTCTATTCGCGCCGCGCCCTCGATAACCCCGAATACATCTACGGGGCGGTGGTGCGTCTGATCGCCAAGATCCCCACGATGGTGGCGGCGTTCCAGCTGATCCGTAAAGGCCAGGATCCGATCCAGCCCCGCGACGACCTGGCCTACGCCTCCAACTTCCTCTACATGCTCACCGAGCGGGAGCCGGACCCCCTGGCGGCCCGCATCTTCGATGCCTGCCTGATCCTGCACGCCGAGCACAGCCTCAACGCCAGCACCTTCAGCGCCCGCGTCACCGCCAGCACCCTCACCGACCCCTACGCCGTGGTGGCCTCGGCCGTGGGCACCCTGGCCGGACCCCTGCACGGCGGTGCCAACGAGGACGTGCTGACGATGCTCGAGGAGATCGGCAGCGAGGACCAGGTGGTGCCCTGGCTGGATCGGGCCATCGCCGAGAAGCGCAAGATCATGGGCTTCGGCCACCGGGAATACAAGGTGAAGGACCCCAGGGCCGTGATCCTGCAGAAGCTGGCCGAGCAGCTGTTCGACGCCTTCGGTCACGACCCCCTCTACGACCTGGCCCGCCAACTGGAAGCCGCCGCCGCCGAGCGGCTCGGTCCCAAGGGCATCTACCCCAACGTGGATTTCTATTCCGGCCTGGTGTATCGCAAGCTCGGCATCCCCGAAGACCTGTTCACGCCGATCTTTGCCATCGCCCGCACCGCCGGCTGGCTGGCCCACTGGAAGGAGCAGCTCGGCGCCAACCGCATCTTCCGGCCCACGCAGATCTACACCGGCTATCCGGCCCGCGAGCTGACGCCGATCGAGGCCCGCTGACAGGCCCGCTGGCCCGCCCACGGATCCAGCCCACTGACCAGCTCCCTGATCCAGCTCCCTGACGCGTCCACGGCCCTGCGGCCTCCCACCGACCCGTCTGCCGCTGCGGCCGCCTAAGTTGCCCCCATCCCAGTCAGTCCCCCTGCAGCCACCCGCATGCTGACCGCCCCAGCCAGCGCCATGGCCGCCGCCCTGCAGGCCCCCGCCCTGGTGACGCCCGGCCTCGACCTGGAGTCCAGCTTCACCGACGTGCTCCAGGGCTTCGGCCTCAGCCCCGCCGCTGCCCACCTGGTGTGGCTGCCCCTGCCGATGCTGCTGGTGCTGGTGGCGGCGGTGGTGGGCGTACTCGTCACCGTGTGGCTCGAGCGCAAGATCTCGGCCGCCGTGCAGCAGCGCATCGGCCCGGAATACGCCGGTGCCCTGGGGATCCTGCAGCCCCTGGCCGATGGCCTCAAGCTGCTGTTCAAGGAGGACATCATCCCGGCCCGGGCCGACGGCCTGCTGTTCACCCTCGGTCCCGTGCTGGTGGTGGTGCCGGTGATCCTGAGCTGGCTGGTGGTGCCCTTCGGCCAGCACCTGCTGATCAGCAACGTGGGCGTGGGGATCTTCCTGTGGATCTCCCTCAGCAGCATTCAGCCCATCGGCCTGCTGATGGCCGGCTACGCCTCCAACAACAAATATTCCCTGCTGGGGGGCCTGCGCGCGGCGGCCCAGTCGATCTCCTACGAGATCCCCCTGGCCCTGGCGGTGCTGGCGGTGGTGTTGATGAGCAACTCGCTCAGCACCGTCGACATCGTCGATCAGCAGAACGGCGCCGGCATCCTCAGCTGGAACATCTGGCGCCAGCCGGTGGGCTTCGTGATCTTCTGGATCTGTGCCCTGGCTGAATGCGAGCGCCTGCCGTTCGACCTGCCGGAGGCCGAGGAGGAGCTGGTGGCCGGCTACCAGACCGAGTACGCGGGCATGAAGTTCGCTCTCTTCTACCTGGGCAGCTACATCAACCTGGTGCTCTCGGCCCTGCTGGTGTCGGTGCTCTATCTGGGGGGCTGGGGCTTCCCCATCCCGGTGGAGTGGCTGGCGGGCGCCCTGGGCCAGTCGGTGGATGCGCCGCTGGTGCAGGTGATCACGGCCTCGGTGGGCATCGTGATGACCGTGCTCAAGGCCTACCTCCTGGTGTTCTTCGCGATCCTGCTGCGCTGGACGGTGCCCCGGGTGCGGATCGACCAGCTGCTGGATCTGGGCTGGAAGTTCCTGCTGCCGATCGCCCTGGTGAACCTGCTGGTGACCGCCGGCCTCAAGCTCGCCTTCCCCGCCTTCTTCGGCGGCTGATCCCCAGACCCCGCTCCGGCCGGCCCATCATGGGGCCGGCACCCCAGATTCACCGCCCTTCATCCCGCCAAGTCCATGTTCGGGTTCCTCAAGAAAGTCGGCGACTACACCCGCGATGCGGTGAGTGCGGCCAATTACCTGAGCCAGGGTCTGGCGGTGACCTTCGATCACCTGCGCCGCCGGCCGATCACGGTTCAGTACCCCTACGAGAAGCTGATCCCCTCGGAGCGCTACCGCGGCCGCATCCACTACGAGTTCGACAAGTGCATCGCCTGTGAGGTGTGTGTGCGCGTCTGCCCCATCAACCTGCCGGTGGTGGACTGGGTGATGAACAAGGCCACCAAGAAGAAGGAGCTGCGCAATTACTCGATCGATTTCGGGGTGTGCATCTTCTGCGGCAACTGCGTGGAGTACTGCCCCACCAACTGCCTGTCGATGACGGAGGAGTACGAGCTCTCCACCTTCGATCGCCACAACCTCAACTACGACAACATCGCCCTGGGCCGCCTGCCCACCAGCGTCACCAGCGACCCGGCGGTGTTTGCCCTGCGTGAGCTGGCCTACCTGCCCAAGGGTGAGATGGATCCCCACGGAGTGGATCCCAGCCGCCCCCGGGCCGGCAGACTGCCCGAGCAGGTGCTCGAAACCCTGCCCAAGCCTGAGGCCGCCGCCAGCGGAGACCAAGCCTGATGACCATCGCCTCCTCCACCCAGTTCCTCTGCTTCGCGGCCCTCTCGGCGGCCGTGGCGATCGGAGCCCTGGGCGTGGTGTTGCTGCCCAACATCGTCTATTCCGCCTTCCTGCTGGGGGGCGTGTTCCTCTCGGTGGCAGGCCTCTACCTGCTGCTCAACGCCAGCTTCGTGGCCGCCGCCCAGGTGCTCGTCTACGTGGGCGCGGTGAACGTGCTGATCCTGTTCGCGATCATGCTCGTGAACAAGAAGGAGACGATGGCCGTCATCCCGGGGCTGGCCCTGCGCCGGGTGCTCTCGGGGGCCGTCTGCGCCGGCCTGTTCGTTCTGCTGCTGCGGGTGGCCTTCACCACCCCCTGGGCCACCCCCGGCCCCGAGCCGCTGGGCGATGAGGCCACGATCCGGATCGGCGAGCACCTGTTCTCCGACTACCTGCTGCCCTTCGAGCTGGCCTCGGTGCTGCTGCTGATGGCGATGATCGGCGCCATTGTGCTGGCCCGCCGCGATGTGCTCTCCGCCGACATCGTGACCGGTGAACCCGCCGACCAGGGACTGATCGAGAAATCGCGCACGCCGCTGCTGCTCGAGACCCCCGCCTCAGCGGCACCCGCCGCGCCCACCCCCGTCCTGGAGAAGCGCTGATGAGCCTCGAGCTGCCCACCACCGTGCCCCTGCAGGCCTACCTGGCCCTGGCGGCGGTCCTGTTCTGCACCGGCGTCTGGGGCCTGATCAACAGCCGCAACGCCGTGCGGGTGCTGATGAGCATCGAGCTGATGCTCAACGCCGTGAACATCAACCTGATGGCCTTCTCCAGCTACCTGGACGGCCAGCTGATCCGCGGCCAGGTGTTCGCCATCTTCGTGATCACCGTGGCCGCCGCCGAGGCCGCCGTGGGCCTGGCGATCCTGCTGTCCCTGTACCGGAACCGTGAAACGGTGGACATGGAGCGCTTCAACCTGCTGCGCTGGTAGGCAGGCTGGGGGCTGATCCGGTGTTGGCTGCCCCTGGGCAGCCGCCCCGGCCTGCCCCGCTCGATCCATGCAACTGCGGACCGTCTGGCTGATCCATCGCGCCGGCAGCCAGGCGGCCCTGCGCCAGGCCCGCCGCAGCGCCGAGCAGCTGCGCCAGCAGGGGACCCGGGTGGCCGTGGCGATGAGCGGCGCCAACGTGAACCCCTTTCCCGGCCTGCTGGCCCACGAGGGCGAGCCGCCGGATCTGGCGGTGGTGCTGGGCGGTGATGGCACCGTGCTCGGCGCCGCCCGCCACCTGGGCCCGCTGGGGGTGCCGATCCTCTGCTTCAACGTGGGCGGCCACTTCGGCTTCCTCACCCACGAGCGCAAGCTGATGCACACGGCCGAGCCGGCCGATTCGCCCGAGAACCTCTGGCATCGCCTGCGCGACGACCGCTTCGCCCTGGAGCGCCGCATGATGCTGGAGGCCCATGTGGACGACGGCGATGAGGTTCACCTCGCCCTCAACGACTTCTACCTGCGGCCGGGACAGGACGAGCTGTCGCCCACCTGCGTGCTGGAGCTGGAGATCGACGGCGAGGTGGTGGACCAGTACCGCGGCGACGGCCTGATCATTTCCACTCCCACGGGCTCCACCGGCTATTCGATGGCGGCCGGCGGCCCGATCCTGCATCCCGGCATCGACGCCATCGTGGTGAATCCGATCTGCCCGATGAGCCTCTCCAGCCGGCCCGTGGTGGTGCCGCCCCGCTCCCAGCTGGCCATCTGGCCCCTGGGCGAAGCCACCCGGCGGGTGCGGCTCTGGAAGGACGGCGCCCACGCCACGGACCTGGAGCCCGGCGAGCGCTGCATCGTGCAGCGCTCGCACCACCAGGCCCTGCTGGTGGTGCTGGAGCAGAGCCCCTCCTACTACCGCACCCTCACCCGCAAACTGCACTGGGCCGGCAACCTCACCGCCGGCGAGCCCTCCCCCAACTGAGCCGCACTCCGCGATGGCCCTGGAGATCGAACGACGCTTCCTGGTGGCCGGCGACGGCTGGCGCCTCCACGCGGGCCCCCCGCAGGCCCTGGCCCAGGGCTATCTGAGCGGGAGCGCCGAGGGCCTGACCCTGCGGGTGCGCCAGGCGGCGCCGCTCCCGGCCGGTGAGGGCGGGGCGTCGGCCGCCACGGAGGCGGTGGTTGCTGGGTATGGGGCCGGCCAGGCCTGGCTCACGCTCAAGCTGCCGGCGGCCGGCATCGCCCGCCATGAATTCGAGTATCCGATTCCGGCCCTTGATTCCGAGCAGCTGCTGACGCTCTGCCCCACGGCGCTGCGCAAGCGGCGCCATCAGCTCGATCTGCCCGGCGGCGACTGGGTGCTGGATGTGTTCGAGGGCCCCAACGCCCCGCTGGTGATCGCCGAGGTGGAGCTGGAGCACTCCGACAGTCCGGTGACGGTGCCGCCCTGGTGCGTGCGGGAACTCACCGGCGATGGCCGCTTCAGCAACGCCGCCCTGGCGCGGCAGCCCTTCGCCGGCTGGCCCGATGCCGATCGCGCGGCCGTGGAGCAGCTGCTGGCGGCGGGCACCGGCCCCGGGCGAGCAGCCGCGGCGGGCGCTTAGGATTCCACTGGAAACTTCCATTTCTCTTCAGGAATGGCGCCCTGGTCCCTGCCAGGACCTGGGCTGTCACGGGCTGCCGCGCCGTGGCCTGTCCCTCCCTTGTTCTCCCTGTCTGCCCCTGCCCGGATGATCGGCCTCTACGACCAGGACGGCGTGCTCCGCATCGCCGGCCGCGACCGGGACGACTGCCTCGCCTACGCCGAGTTCTTCGGCCTGGAGGCCGGCAGCTTCAGCCTGGCGGTGCTGCAGGGCGAGCTGGCCGATCCACGGCTGGCGGCGGCCTGAGGCCGTCAGCCCTGGCCGTTGGGCTGGGGCAGGCTGCAGCAGTTCACCCCGTCGCGGCAGATCTTGCCGTTGTCCAGGGCCCAGTTGAGCAGGGCCACGCGGTTCTTGGCGCCGGTCTTGGTGAACACGTTGCTCACGTGGTTGTCCACGGTGCGCTTGCTGATCATCAGCGCCTGGGCGATCTCCTGGTTGGTGAGGCCCTGGGCCACCAGCTCGATGATCTCCAGCTCGCGCTCCGAGAGGGCGGAGCGGGGGTGTCCGAGGTCGCCCAGCTCTGACATCGCGGCTCCTGGAGCTGTGGCCCCACTGTATGCAGCGCGCCCGCCGCTGCGCCGTTCCGGCGGCGAACCGTCCAGGGCGTCACCGTCTAGGGCGTGACCGTGCTGGCCGATGATGGGCCGACTCGAAAGCACGGCATCTTGCGGCTGCAACAGGCATTGGAGGCGGGGCAGTTCGCCATCACCGCGGAGGTGATGCCCCCCCGCGGAGCCGACGTGTCCGCCCCCCTCGCCCATGCCCACCGGCTGCGGGGCCTGGTGCATGCCGTGAATGTGACCGACGGCAGCCGCGCCGTGATGCGGATGAGCAGCCTGGCCCTGTGCCGGCTGCTGCTGGAGGCCGGCATCGAGCCGGTGCTGCAGCTGGCCTGCCGCGACCGCAACCGCATCGCCCTGCAGGCCGACCTGCTGGGTGCCCACGCCCTCGGCATCCGCAACCTGCTCTGTCTCACCGGTGATCCGGTGCGCGCCGGCGATCAGCCCTCTGCCCGGCCGGTGAATGAGCTGGAGGCGGTGCGGCTGCTGCAACAGGTGACCGCCTTCAACCAGGGGCTCGATCCTGTGCAGGGGACCCTGCCCGATGGCCCCACCGACCTGTTCGCCGGCGCGGCGGCCGATCCCCACTGCCCCAGCTGGAGTGGCCTGCAGCGCCGCCTCGCCCGCAAGCAGGCCGCCGGCGCCCGCTTCCTCCAGACCCAGATGGTGATGGATGCCGAGCGCCTGCGCCGGTTTGTGGGCGAGCTGGCCGCCCCCCTGGGACTGCCGGTGCTGGCGGGGGTGTTTCTGCTCAAGTCGGCCAAGAACGCGGCCTTCATCAACCGGGTGGTGCCCGGCGCCTGCATCCCCCAGGCGGTGATCGATCGACTCGCCGCCGCCGCCAACCCCGCCGACGAGGGGATCAGCATCGCCGCCGAGCAGGTGGCGGCCTACGCCGGCATTGCCCAGGGGGTGCACCTGATGGCGGTGAAGGCGGAGGAGCGCATCCCGCTGATCCTCGAGCGCGCCGGGGTCGGGGCCGTGGGCGTGGCGGCCTGAGGCGGGCGAGCAGGCGCCCGGCAGGCCCCACGCGGCCCAGTCCGTTCAGCCGGCGGCGGAGCCGCTGATGGCCAGGTCGGTGCCGAGCAGTTCGGCCATCGCCTTCTGCTGGGGCGAGGGGGCCACCAGATCCTGGCGGCGCACGTCGGTGATCAGCCAGTCGAGGGCGGCTTCCTGCAGGTCGAAGTGGTCGCCGTTGCGGTCCACGCAGTAGCGGCCATACACGAGTTTTTCCACCAGCCGCACGCCGGGGCCGATGCGGGAGTAGTCGAAGATGATCGAGTTGTCGATCGTGGCGCCCTCACAGATGTGGCAGCTCGGGCCGATCATCGCCGGGCCGATGATCGTGGCGCCGTCCTCGATCTTGGTCATGCCGCCCACGTAGATCGGGCCCTGCACCTTGATCTTGTCCCAGTTGGCGGCCACGTTGAGGCCGGTGTAGATGCCGGGACGCACCTGCTTGCCGGGGATCTGCACCTGGCGCACCTGGCCATCCAGCACGCTGCGGATCGCCTGCCAGTAGTCAGGCACCTTGCCGATATCCACCCACTCGAATTCCATCGGCAGGGCGTAGAAGGGAGCCCCGGCCTCCACCAGGCGTGGGAACAGGTCCGAGCCGATGTCGAAGGGCACGCCCGTGGGGATGAAGTCGAGAACCTCGGGCTCGAAGATGTAGATGCCGGTGTTGATCATGTCGCTGGCGGCCTCATCCACCGCCGGCTTCTCCTGGAAGGAGCGCACCCGGCCGTCCGCGTCGGTCACGACCACGCCGTAGCTGCTCACCTGATCCCTGGGGACCCGCTTGGTGATCAGGCTGGCCATGGCGCCCTTCTCGCGGTGGCGCCGCACGGCTTCGGTGAGATCCAGGTCGATCAGGGCATCGCCGCAGAGCACCACGAAGGTGTCGTCGAAGAAGGGCTGGAAGTTCTGAATCTTCTTGATGCCACCGGCCGAGCCGACCGCCTCGCCGATCAGTTCGCCGTCCTCGATGCGGCCCTCAAAGCTGTAGGCGATCTCCACGCCAAAGCGCTGGCCATCGCGGAAGTAGTTCTCGATCTCCTCCGCCAGGTGCGACACGTTCACCATGATTTCGGTGAAGCCGTGCTCCCGCAGCAACTCCAGCAGAAACTCCATCACGGGCTTCTGCAGGATCGGGATCATCGGTTTGGGCGTGGTGTGCGTGATCGGACGCACCCGCGTTCCCTTGCCGGCGGCCAGGATCATCGCCTTCATCGGCGCTGTCTTCCGTGGTGAGAGGGTCTGGATGCAGAAACCCTAGTCAACGGCTCTAGGCCACCAGTGCCGGCCGAGCCGGCCCCGGAGCTGGCCCCGGGGCCGCTGCCAGGGCAGGCAGCGGCTCCTCGTCCGCCTCGGCCAGGCGTTTGAGGCGCAGCGGTCCGTAGAGCCCGCCGCTCTGCTCCAGGGCCACCTTGCCCTGGGAGCAGAGGAACAGCAGGGCCCAGAACACCCCCACCCGATCGCAGTCCAGGTCCGCTGGGGCCACGGCCGACCAGCCCTCCACCAGGGCGTCGAAGCCCAGCCAGTCGAGGCTGTCGGGGTGCTCCAGCAGGAAGCGACCGAGGGCGGCGGTGGTCTCCGGCAGCTTCTCGCGGTGGGCGAGGGCCGCCACCTGCTCGATCACGGCCCGGTCGCTGAAGCGCCGGCTGCGCTGGCGCTGGCGGGGCCGGGCCTCCTCCTGCTCCAGCCGCTCGGCGATCTCCTCCAGCTGGCGGATCAGTTCCCCCAGGGTCACCGGGCGCTGCAGGGGCGGCGGGGCCACCAGCCGCCGGCGCAGGTGCCGTTCGGGGCGGCTGGGCAGCTCGATCAGCTCGCCGCCGCCCCAGGCCGGCTCCAGCTCGTCGGGCTCGTCCTCCAGGGCCGCGTCCGGGGGAAAGGTGCGGGCCTCCAGCACCTCGGCCTTGAGGCTCACCAGCACCGAGGCCGCCAGGAAGGCCTCGCTGGTTTCGGCCAGGTCCTGCTCGTAGCTGCCGCCGCCGCCCGCTCCGTTGGCCACCACCAGCCGGGGCAGGCTGATGCGCTGGCGCAGCTGGTCGAGGAAGCCGTCCACGACGGCAATCACATCCACGTCCCAGGGATCGAGATCCCCCCGCAGGGCCGCGTCCTGCAGCAGGCGGATGGCCAGCCTGGCGCCCCCTTCCGACACGGGATTCCGCAGACTTCCTGCAAGCTACCGGCTGGATCGGATCTGGACCAGCCCCGGCCGGTGGTCAGCCGTTGCCGCTGGCCTGGGGGGCGGAGCTCTCACCGGCGGCCGGCAGCAGCCCCAGCTGGGCATCCACGGCGGCCCGGTAGCGCTGCACGTCCTCCTCCAGCTCGCGGATGCGCACCTGCTGGGCCTCCACGTCGCTGGAATTGTTCAGGGTCTCCACCTGCTTCACCACCCCGGTCCACACGGCGAAGACCCAGGCGGCCGTGGCCCCGATGCCGCCCACCAGCAGCAGCAGCACCGCCAGCGGCAGGGTGGTGGAGACGCCCGGCAGGAACTTCACCGTGGTGGCGGTGGTGTTCTCCAGGGTGAACATCACCATCGCCAGGCTGAAGCTGAAGATCAGCAGAAAGTTCAGCTGTCGCATCGCCGTTCAGGGAAGGGAAGGGACCGGGGCTCGCTCCGATCCGGGAGCGTACGGAGCCTGTCTGTGTTGCGCAAGCGCCGGTGGGAACGCGTCGGGATGGCTCCCTACGCCGCCGCCGGCACCAGGGCCGGGGCCTGCAGCAGCGCGGGCGGCAGCAGCTCGCCCAGGGGGGAGCGGCGGATCAGGCCGCCCGGCGGGTTGCCGACGGGCCGGTTCATGGCCGTGAGTTCCCGCTGCACCAGGGCCTCGATCGAGGCGCGGTAGCTGTCGGTCACCAGGCGGGGGTAGAGGCCGATGCCGATGATCGGCACCAGCAGGCAGCTGATCACGTAGATCTCGCGGGGCTCGGCATCCACCAGGTGGGTGTGGGAGGCCAGCTCGGCGTTCTCCTTGCCGAAGAAGATCTCCCGCAGCATCGAGAGCAGATAGATCGGCGTGAGGATCACCCCCACCGCCGCCAGCACGGCCATCACGATGCGGAAGCTGAGGGCATAGGCCTCGCTGGTGGCGAAGCCCACGAACACCATCAGCTCGCTCACGAAGCCGCTCATGCCCGGCAGGGCCAGTGAGGCCAGTGAGCAGATCGTCCAGAGGGCGAACATCTTGCGCATCTTCTGGCCCACGCCGCCCATCTCATCGAGCTGCAGGGTGTGGGTGCGGTCATAGGTGGCGCCCACCAGGAAGAAGAGCGAGGCGCCGATCAGACCGTGGCTCACCATCTGCAGCATCGCCCCACTGGTGCCCAGGGCGCTGAAGCTGCCGATGCCGATCAGCACGAAGCCCATGTGGCTGATCGAGCTGTAGGCGATCTTGCGCTTGAGGTTGCGCTGGGCGAAGGAGGTGAGCGCCGCGTAGATGATGTTCACGACCCCCAGCACCACCAGCAGCGGCGCGAACTGGGCGTGGGCCTCGGGCAGTAGCTGCACGTTGAAGCGCAGCAGGGCGTAGCCGCCCATCTTCAGCAGGATGCCCGCCAGCAGCATGTGCACCGGCGCCGTGGCCTCGCCGTGGGCATCCGGCAGCCAGGTGTGCAGCGGCACGATCGGCAGCTTCACCCCGAAGGCGATCAGCAGACCGGCGTAGGCCAGAAGCTGGAACTTGAGCGGGAACTCCTTGGCCATCAGGGCCGAGAACTCGAAGCTGGGCGTGCCGCCGCCGTAGAAGGCCATCGCCAGGGCCGCCAGCAGGATGAACACCGAGCCGCCGGCCGTGTAGAGGATGAACTTGGTGGCGGCGTACTGGCGCTTCTTGGCCCCCCAGATGGCGAGCAGCAGATACACCGGCAGCAGCTCCAGCTCCCAGGCCAGGAAGAACAGCAGCATGTCCTGCACGGCGAACACGGCGATCTGGCCGCCATCCATCGCCAGCAGCAGGAAGTAGAAGAGCCGCGGCTTGAAGCTCACGGGCCAGGCGGCCAGGGCCGCCAGCGAGGTGATGAAGCTGGTGAGCAGGATCAGCGGCATCGACAGGCCATCGGCCCCCACCGACCAGGCCAGCCCCAGGTTGGGCAGCCACTGCCAGCGCTCCACCAGCTGCAGGCCCTCGACGCTGGGGTCGTAGCCATTGAGGTAGCCGCCCACCGTGAGCAGGAAGGTGATCAGCGACACCCCCAGGGCGAACCAGCGCACCTGCTTGCCGTCGCCCTTGTCGGGCACGAAGGGGATCAGCAGGGCGGCGGCGATCGGGAAGAGGATCGAGGCGCTCAGCCAGGGAAAGGCGGCCGCCGATGCAGGGGCGGCTCCCGGGGCGGCGCTGGCGGCGGCCAGGCTCGCCCCAGCCGGGAACACCGCGAAGTCGAAGAACACAGACAGGCCCGATGGTCTGGCCGGAGTGTAGAAATGCCGGCCGGCCCGGACCTTGGCCGGTGGCCGATGTCACACAGAGCGTTGTGGCCAGGGGGCCGGGGGTTCGCAGTGCCGCTGCGGCGGTCGGAGCCGCCGCTCAGCCCAGGACGCCGAACAGCACCACCAGGGCGATCACGCCCCCGAACACGATCAGGGCATAGAACTGGGCCCGGCCGGTCTCGAAGTACTTGAGACCCTCGCCGCTGCCCAGGGTCACCAGGCCGGTGAGGTTCACCA
Source organism: Vulcanococcus limneticus LL (assembly GCF_943369875.1). GTDB lineage: Bacteria > Cyanobacteriota > Cyanobacteriia > PCC-6307 > Cyanobiaceae > Vulcanococcus > Vulcanococcus limneticus_A. The sequence continues at coordinate 41,476 of NZ_CALROT020000005.1, read as the reverse complement.
CGCCGTCCACCACCTTGGAATCCACCTCGAGCACCTGGCGGGCCAGCTTGCGGCTGCCCTGCACGAACAGCTTCTCGTTGATGGCATCCAGATACCACTTGTTGGCCAGGAAGGCGTTGACGGCGGGGAAGCGACCCGCCACGGCCGTGGCCAGATCCAGCTTGTGCAGGGCGTAGGCCAGCACCGCCACGCCGATGCCCAGCAGCGAGATGCCCACCGAGGCGCCGGCCAGGGGCAGGAACTCGCCCCAGCTGAAGTGCTCCGCCGCCTCGGCGGCCTCGCGGGGATCGAGCAGGGTGGCGAAGCGGCTGTTCCAGGGGGTGCCCAGCAGGCCGATCAGCACCGAGGGCACGGCCAGCACCACCAGCGGTGACGCCATCTGCCAGCCCGACTCGTGGGGATGCTCGGCATGGGCGTGGCCATGGTCGTCGCCGTGGTCGCCGCTGCCGCTGCCCTTGCCGGCGGCGGCGAGCAGCTGGGCCTGCACGGCCTTGTCGTTGCCGCGGAAGCTGCCCTCGAAGGTGAGGAAGTAGAGGCGGAACATGTAGAAGGCCGTGAGGCCGGCAGTGGCGAAGCCGGCCACCCAGAGGAGCGGGAACTGGCCAAAGGCCACGCCGAGGATCTCGTCCTTGCTCCAGAAGCCGGCCAGGGGCGGGATGCCACTGATGGCCACGCAGCCGATGAAGAAGGTGGTGGCGGTTACAGGCATGTAGCGGCGCAGGCCGCCCATCAGGCGCATGTCCTGGGCGAGCACCGGCTCATGGCCCACCACCTCCTCCATGGCGTGGATCACCGAGCCCGAACCCAGGAACAGCATCGCCTTGAAGAAGGCGTGGGTCACCAGGTGGAACATTCCGGCCACCGGGGCGCCGCAGCCCATGGCCAGCATCATGTAGCCCAGCTGGCTCACGGTGCTGTAGGCCAGTCCCTTCTTGAGGTCCTGCTGGGTGAGGGCGATCGAGGCGCCCAGCACGAGGGTGATGGTGCCCACCACGGCGATCACCGTCTGCACCTCGGGGAAGGGCACGTACACCGGCTGCAGCCTGGCCACCAGGAACACGCCGGCGGCCACCATCGTGGCGGCGTGGATCAGGGCCGAGATCGGCGTGGGGCCCTCCATGGCGTCGGGCAGCCACACGTGCAGGGGGAACTGGGCCGACTTCGCCATCGGGCCCATGAACACCAGCAGGCAGAGCAGGATCGCCGCGCCGTTGCTGACGCTGCCGGCGGCCACGGCCTCCGTCAGCCGGGCGCCGATCTCCTCGAAGCCGAAGCTGCCGGTGGCCCAGAACAGGCCCAGGATCCCCAGCAGCAGGCCGAAGTCCCCCACCCGGTTCACCACGAAGGCCTTCTGGGCGGCATTGGCGGCGCCGTCGCGGTCGTACCAGAAGCCCACCAGCAGGTAGGAGCACATGCCCACCAGCTCCCAGAACACGTAGATCTCGAGCAGGTTCGGGCTGATCACCAGGCCCAGCATCGAGCTGCTGAACAGGGCCAGGTAGGTGAAGAAGCGCACATAGCCCTTGTCGTGGGCCATGTAGCCATCGGAATACACCATCACCAGCACGGCGATGGTGGTCACGAGCGACAGCATCACCGCCCCGAGGGCATCGACGCGGAAGCCCATCTGCAGGTTGAACGTGCCGGCGCTGGCCCAGTTGAACAGCACCTCCGTGGGGCCGGCCCCGGCCAGCTGGTCCGCCAGCACGGCGTAGCTGAGGACCGCCGCCGCCCCGACGCAGGTGATCAGCAGCAGGGCCACCGGCTTGCGCAGGCGGTTGATGGTGCGGTTGAAGCTGATCAGCCCCAGCCCCACGAGGCAGGCCCCCGCCAGGGGCAGGACCGGAATCAACCAGGCGAGTTCGGCGGCCGAGGGCATCCGGGGAGGAGGCAGTCCCCCGGAGTGTAGGCAGCCCTTCGGGGCGCTCTGGTTCCTGTGGCCGGCCTGTGACGCGCGCTCGGCCAGGCCGTGCCCTCAGCCCAGCCAGTGGGCCAGGCCGGTGCGCCCGAAGGCCGTGGCCCCCAGTCCGATGAAGCGGTGCGCCCACCAGAACACCCCCACGGCGATGGCGATGCCCAGCTGGGCCGGCCGCAGGAATTCCGAGGGCACCAGCTGCTGCCGCCCGTCCAGCACCGCCAGGAAGGGGATCACCGAGGTGCTGGCCTTGAGCTCCTCGAAGGCCGCCCCGAAGCGGTTGCGCAGGCGCCGGTCGCCGTTCCACACCGCGAACAGGTGGTGGCCGATCAGGCCGATGCAGGCCGCCACCATGAAGCTGCTGCCGATCCAGAGCAGGTGGGTGGCGCACCAGAGGATCTGGCCAATGGCCTGGGGGTGGCGGCTCACCCGGATGATGCCGGTGGCGTAGAGCCGCACCTGGGGCTTGAGCACCGCCGGAATCTCCAGCAGGTTGTAGGTGGCCGGGTAGAGGAACAGGAAGCTGATGGCCGTGCCGGTCCAGACCACCGGGATGATCCAGGGCTGGTCCTGCAGGTTCCAGAGGCGAATCCCGTCGTAGCGGTGGGCCAGGAAGTAGCCGATCACCACCACGGCCGAGGGGATGCTGACGCCGGCGAACAGCAGCCGCCAGGCCCGTTCGCCGATGCGTTCGACTCCCCAGGCCCGCAGCGAGGCGCCGCCGCTGTGCACCAGGGCGAAGGCCAGCAGCAGGCCCAGCATCACCAGGCTGCTGTGGTGCAGGTGCGGGTCGGCCATGACGGGATGCGGGGCCCGTGATTCTGGCGACACGGCATCCGTGCCTACAGTTCTGATCTCCAGACGGTGCAGCCCCAACGGGATCCATGGCCGATCTGCCGTTCACCCTCGACCAGCTGCGCATCCTGCGGGCCATCGCCAGCGAGGGCAGCTTCAAGAAGGCTGCCGACAGCCTCTACGTCACCCAGCCGGCGGTGAGCCTGCAGATCCAGAACCTGGAGAAGCAGCTGAGCGTGTCGCTGTTCGACCGCGGCGGCCGCAAGGCCCAGCTCACCGAGGCCGGCCACCTGCTGCTCAGCTACTGCGACCGGATCCTCAGCCAGTGCCAGGAGGCCTGCCGGGCCCTGGAGGATCTCCACAACCTGCGCGGCGGCTCCCTGATCGTGGGCGCCAGCCAGACCACCGGCACCTACCTGATGCCGCGCATGATCGGCCTGTTCCGCCAGAAGTATCCGGACGTGGCGGTGCAGCTGCAGGTGCACAGCACCCGCCGCACGGGCTGGAGCGTGGCTAACGGCCAGATCGATCTGGCGATCATCGGCGGCGAGCTGCCGGGGGACCTGAACGAGCTGCTGCAGGTGGTGCCCTACGCCAGCGACGAGCTGGCCCTGGTGCTGCCGGTGAAGCATCCCCTGGCCCGGCTGCCGGAACTCAGCAAGGACGACCTCTACCGGCTGGGCTTCGTCTGCCTGGATGCCCAGTCCACCACCCGCAAGATGGTGGACCAGCTGCTGGCCCGCTCCGGCCTGGACGTGGGCCGGCTCAAGATCGAGATGGAGCTCAACTCCTTCGAGGCGATCAAGAACGCGGTGCAGAGCGGCCTGGGGGCGGCCTTCCTGCCGGTGGTGTCGATCGAGCGGGAACTGGCCGCCGGCAGCCTGCACCGGCCGGCCCTGGCGGACCTGTCGGTGCGGCGCCAGCTCAAGCTGATCACCCACCCGGCCCGCTACTGCTCCCGGGCCGCCGATGCCTTCCGGCGCGAGATCCTGCCGGTGTTCGCCAGCCCCGACAGCCCCCTGCGGCGGCCGCTGCAGCAGGCCGCCACAGCGGCTCCGGCCCCCGGCGGCGAGCCCGCCTCGGCGGGGGCCTGATCCGACCGGTTCTGAGCCGCCGCTGGCCTCAGAACTGGTCGGCTTCGGGGGTCACGCCCACGGTGTCGTCGGCCACGCCCTTGGTGAGGAACTTGTTCTCGCTGATGTCGGTCTGGTAGACGCAGCGCACGATCGGCTTGTCCTTCACCGAGCCCACGTAGGCGAAGGTGTTCATGCGCTGCTTGCACTGGCGCATTTGCTCGGCGGTCACGGCGCCCTCCTTCTGCAGCACGCTCCAGTTCTCGCGCCGGATCACGCAGCCCGGCTTGAGCTGGGGCTGGGTCACGAAGCTGCTGCTGGGGTTCATCGTGGTGTAGAGCTCCACGTCCATCACGAAGGCGCTGGCGCCCCATTGGCGGCAGAACTCCGGATCGGGCACGGCCATGTCCAGCTGCTGGGAGCTGGCGATGTTGCCCTGGTCGCCCTGGGTGGTGCTGGAGAGGGCGGTCCCGATGCCGATGCCCACCACCAGCACGCCGGCCAGCACGGCGATCGTGCCGATGTTGAACTGGAAGGGTCCGCCGCCGCCGGGGCCGCCCCCTCCGCCTGGCCCACCGCCCGGGCCGCCGCTGGCGGGCCTGCGACCGGTGTCCCGGGGGGCGTCGTAGCGGCTGTCGTAGTCGCGGCCGCTGGAGCGGCCGCCGCGGGCTGTGGCGTAGCGGTCGTTGGAGGGGGCGTCGTAGCGGCCCTCGCGGGGGGAGCGGCCGCCGTCGTCGCCGTAGCGGGAGCGGCTCATGCCGACTGGGGGGCCTGGGGCAGGCCCATCGAGTAGTTGAGGACCCGCGCGTCCGGGTTGTAGCGCAGCTCGCCGGCCTGGAGCAGCTGGCGCACGAAGCCCTCCAGCTCCGAGCCGATGCGCCGGACCGTGTAGTCGGTCAGGTCGGCGCCGGCCTGGGCGTCCACCAGCTCGCGAAAGCGGTCCTGCACCTTGGTGAGGGCGGCGGGGTCCCAGAGGAATTCGTTGTCCGGGTCCACGTCCAGGGTGAGCTGGCCGTCATCGGGCACCAGCTGGCCGTTCTCCACCCGCGCCGTGAACAGGCGGATGTGGCGGGTGGTGGACTTGATCAGGGTGTCGGCCATGGGGTCGGAAGTCTCACCGGGAGGGTGCCGGAGCGCGGCGGCGCCGGCGTTCGCCTGGGCTGGCGCGGCGGGCGGGCTCGGATGGGGCGTGAACCGACTTTAGGAACAGTGCGCCCCGCTCCGGTCCGGCGCCGCCGGTCTCCCCACGGCCTTCCGGTCCCGCCTCGGCCCAGGGGTGGCGATCCCCGCCCCTGGCCGGCCCTCTCGGCGGCGGGAGCGGGGCTCTTAAGGTTGTCGCTGGATTTCGGGTGTGCCATGCGCGTCGCCATTGCAGGAGCCGGGCTGGCCGGTCTGGCCTGCGCCAAGTACCTCTGCGACGCCGGTCACACCCCGATCGTGGTCGAAGCCCGCGACGTGCTGGGCGGCAAGGTGGCCGCCTGGCAGGACGAGGAGGGCGACTGGTACGAGACCGGTCTGCACATCTTTTTCGGCGCCTACCGCAACATGCGCCAGCTGTTCAAGGAGCTGGACATCGAAGACCGTCTGCAGTGGAAGAGCCACTCGATGATCTTCAACCAGATGGAGACCCCCGGCACCTACAGCCGCTTCGACTTCCCCGACATCCCCGCCCCCCTCAACGGCGTGGCGGCGATCCTCGGCAATAACGACATGCTCACCTGGCCGGAGAAGATCGCCTTCGGCCTGGGCCTGGTGCCGGCGATGCTGCGGGGCCAGTCCTACGTGGAGGAGTGCGACAAGTATTCCTGGAGCGAGTGGCTCAAACTGCACAACATCCCCGATCGGGTGAACGACGAGGTGTTCATCGCCATGGCCAAGGCGCTGAACTTCATCGACCCCGATGAGATCTCCAGCACGGTGGTGCTCACGGCCCTGAACCGCTTCCTGCAGGAGAGCGACGGCTCGAAGATGGCCTTCCTCGATGGCAACCCGCCCCAGCGCCTCTGCCAGCCCATCGTCGACTACGTGACGGCCCGCGGCGGTGAGGTGCACCTCGATTCGCCCCTGCGGGAGATCGAGCTGAACGCCGATGGCACGGTGAGCGGCTTCCGCATCGGCGGCATCAAGGGCAAGGAGGGCTACACCCTCACGGCCGATGCCTACGTGAGCGCCATGCCGGTGGATCCCTTCAAGCTGCTGATTCCTGAGGCCTGGAAGGGGATCCCCTACTTCCAGAAGCTCGATGGTCTCAACGGCGTGCCCGTGATCAACATCCACCTCTGGTTTGATCGCAAGCTCACCGAGATCGATCACCTGCTGTTCAGCCGCAGCCCCCTGCTCAGCGTCTACGCCGACATGAGCAACACCTGCCGCGAGTACGAAGACCCCAACCGCTCGATGCTGGAGCTGGTGTTCGCCCCCGCCAAGGACTGGATCGGCCGCAGCGACGACGAGATCGTGGCCGCCACCATGGAGGAGCTGAAGCGCCTGTTCCCGATGCACTTCACCGGCGACGACCAGGCCCAGCTGCGCAAGGCGATCGTCGTCAAGACGCCCCTCTCGGTCTACAAGACCGTGCCCGGCTGTCAGCAGCTGCGGCCCGACCAGGCCAGCCCGATCGCCAACTTCTTCCTGGCCGGCTGCTACACGATGCAGCGCTATCTGGCCTCGATGGAGGGGGCGGTGCTCAGCGGCAAGCAGTGCGCCGCGGCCGTGGCCGGATCCGCCGTGGCGGCGGGCCAGGCGGAGCGCACGCCGGTCGGCGTGTGAGCGACCCCGGCGCCCTGGGCGTTGATGCCCGCGCCATCGAACGCCGCGTCCTGCGCGGCACCCTGATCTGGTTCGGGGTCGTCGCCGGGCTGCTGGTGGGCACCGCCGTGTTCAGCCTGCTGCAGCTGCGCAGCACCGTGCAGACCTTCGCGGCCCAGAAGGCCAAAGCGGTGGGCGACAGCCTGGCCAGCCAGCTGCAGGTCACCGACACCATCTACCGCCAGCTCACCCGGGCGGCGCTCCGGGTGCTCCAGGCCGACACCCTCAGCCTGGGTGAGCCCTCCCTGGGGCCAGGCCTTCGGCGGATCGGCGTGGAGCTGGTTCCCAAGCTGCGCTTCGGCACCACCGACATCGATGCCAGCACCGGGATCGTCGATGCGGTGGTGGAACGGATGGGCGGCACCGCCAGCCTGTTCGTACGCCGGGGAGACCGCTTCATCCGCGTGGCGACCACCGTGCGCCAGATCGACGGCCAGCGTGCCATCGGCACCGAACTGAACCCGCGCGGTGACGCGATCCGGGCCCTGCGCTCGGGCCGCAGCTTCACCGGCGTGGCCGAGATCTTCGGCGAGCCCTACTTCACCACCTACGAGCCGATCCGTGACCGCTCCGGGGCGGTGATCGGCGCCTGGTACACCGGCTACCGCATCGACACCCTGGCGGTGATCGGCCGCTCGGTGAACAGCTCCCGCATCCTGGACCGCGGCTTCGTGGCCCTGCTGGATTCCCGCGGCCAGCGCCGCTTCCATTCCGCCCACGTGCCGCGGGGCCAGGCTGAGGCGCTGGTGGATTCGTCCGACCGCCCTGGCGCTGCTGGTGCTCCGGGGGCGGCTGCATCCCCCGCCGCCCCGAAGGATTACCTGCTGAAGCGTCAGCAGTTCGCGCCCTGGCGCTTCGAGATCCTCTCCGCCACCTATCTGCCGGACATCGATCGGCTCACCGTGCAGCTCACCGGTGGCCTGCTCGGTCTGCTGTTCGTGATGGTGGGGGCCGTGCTGGCCCTCTCCTGGTGGTTCAGCCAGCGGCTCTCCAAGGCCCTGATCGACGACGAGGTGGCGCGGCTCCTGGCCGAGTCGGAGCGGGCGTCGGCCCACGTCGCCCGCCAGGAGGCCGAGGAGGCCAACCAGGCCAAGAGCGCCTTTCTGGCCAACATGAGCCACGAGCTGCGCACGCCGATGAACGCGATCATCGGCTACAGCGAGATGCTGATTGAGGAGGCGGAGGAGCTCGAGCCCGACGAGTTCGTGCCGGATCTGCGCAAGATCCATGCCGCCGGCCGGCATCTGCTCGGCCTGATCAACGATGTGCTCGATCTCTCCAAGATCGAGGCCGGCAAGATGACCCTCTACCTGGAGGATTTCGAGCTTCCCGACACCCTGGCCGAGGTGGTGAGCACGGTTCAGCCGCTGCTCCATCAGAACGGCAATCGGCTGGAGGTGGAGTGCCCTGCGGACATCGGCACGGTGCACGCCGATCTCACCAAGGTGCGCCAGTGCCTGCTCAATCTGCTCAGCAACGCCAGCAAGTTCACCGACCACGGCCACATCACGATCACCGTGAGCGCCGAGGGCTCAGGCCCGAGCGAGCGCCTGCGCATCGCCGTGGCCGACACGGGCATCGGCATGAACGAGGAGCAGATGGGACGCCTGTTCCAGAGCTTCAGCCAGGCCGACAGCAGCACCACCCGCCGCTACGGCGGCACCGGGCTCGGCCTGGCCATCAGCCGCGAGTTCAGTCGCCAGATGGGCGGGGACATCACGGTGGCCAGTGAGCCCGGCCGTGGCAGCACCTTCACCCTGGAGCTGCCCCGCCGGGTGAGGCCCGAGGCGGAGGCTGAGGCCGGGGCGGAGACCAATGCGGAGGCCGATCCCGCCGGTCCGGTTGCGGTCGCTCCCGCGGCCCTGCCCCAGGCGGCAGCCGAGCCGGCCGCCGGGCCACCCGCACCAGCGGCCCCGGCTTCCCCGCTGCCCATCCCCGCCGTGCCGCCCCGCGGCACAGTGCTCGCCATCGACGACGACGCCGATGCCCGCGAGCTGATCCGCCGCTTCCTGGTGCGCGAGGGCTTCCAGGTGGAGCTGGCCGCCGATGGGGCCGAGGGCCTGGCCATGGCCCGCCGCCTGCGCCCCGATCTGATCACGCTCGACGTGATGATGCCGGGCATGGACGGCTGGGCGGTGCTGGCCAGCCTCAAGTCGGATCCGGAGCTGGCGCTCACTCCGGTGGTGATGATGACGATGCTCGACAACCGCGAGCTGGGGGTGGCCATGGGGGCCACCGACTGTCTCACCAAGCCGGTGGACTGGCCCAAGCTGGAGCAGTTGCTCGGCCGGCTCACGGGCGATTCCCAGCTGGCCCAGGTGCTGGTGGTGGAGGACGACGACGCCAACGCCGAGCTGCTGCAGCGCCTGCTGGAGAAGGCGGGCTGGACCGTGGAGCGGGCCTGCAACGGCCGCGAGGCCCTGGAGCGGATCGCCATCAGCCGGCCGGCCCTGATCCTGCTGGACCTGATGATGCCGGAGATGGATGGCCTGGAGTTCATCGAACAGTTGCGCCGCAATCCGATCGCCGCCGCCATTCCCGTGATCGTGCTCACGGCCAAGAGCCTCACCCCGGATGATCAGGCCAGGCTCAACGGCCGGGTGAGCGATGTGCTCAGCAAGGGGCGCGTCACCGGCAACTCTCTGCTGGCGCAGATTGATGCCATTGTGAGGCGAAAATCCTGAGCACTCCTGCCACCGCGATGGTTCGCATCCTGCTCGTCGAGGACAACGAGATGAACCGGGACATGCTGTCCCGGCGGCTGACGCGCAAGGGCTTCGAGGTGGTGATGGCGCTGGATGGGGCTGAGTCGCTGGAGGTGGCGGCGGCCCAGGCCCCGGCCCTGATCCTGATGGACATGAGTCTGCCGGTGATCGATGGCTGGGAGGCCACGCGGCGCCTCAAGGCCGATGCGGCCACCGCCGCCATCCCGGTGATCGGTCTCACGGCCCATGCGATGGCGGAGGACCGGGACCGCTGTCTCGCCGCCGGCTGCGACGACTACGACACCAAGCCCGTGGACCTGGCCCGGCTGCTGGAGAAAATCCAGGCCCAGCTGCAGCGCTGCGGCATCGCGGTGGACGGCTGAGTGATGCCGCCTGCTTCCCCCTCCCCGGGTGCCGCCTCCGCGGCGAGCCCGCCGCCAGGCTCCGAGGCCCCGGTCGCCCCGGACGCCTCCCAGGAGCTCGCGGCCCTGCGCCACGACCTGCTCACACCCCTGAACCAGATCATTGGCTACAGCGAACTGCTGGAGGAGGAGGCCGCGGAGGAGCACCCGGCCGCCGTGCCCGATCTGCGCCGCATCCAGCAGGCGGCCGCCACGCTGGTGGGCCTGATCCGCACCCGGCTGCAGCTGGCGCCGCTGCCGGCCCCGGGAGCCGCTCCGCCCGCCCGCCCGCTCCCCGCCGCCGAGGCCCCATCCCAGCCGCTCGCTGAGCCGGCTGAGGCCCCTGCCCCCGGCGCGTCCGAACCCCCGCCCCAGGCCGCCGGGCCCGTGCCGCGCCACGGCCGCATCCTGGCGGTGGACGACGACCCGCTCAACCGCGACATGCTGGCCAGCCGCCTGGTCCGCCAGGGCCACACCGTCACCACCGCCGCCGACGGCATGGAGGTGCTGGAGAAGGTGCGCCAGCAGCGCTTCGATCTGGTGCTGCTGGACGTGATGATGCCGCGCCTGGACGGCTACGACACCCTGCTGCGGCTCAAGGCCGACGAGGAGCTGCGCCATCTGCCGGTGATCATGATCAGCGCCCTCGACGACCTCTCCAGCGTGGTGCGCTGCATCGAGGCCGGCGCCGAGGACTACCTGCCCAAGCCCTTCAACGCCACGCTGCTGCGGGCCCGCATCGGCGCCTGCCTGGAGAAGAAGGCCCTGCGCGACCAGGAGCTGGAGCTCTACCAGAACCTGGTGCTGAGCCAGCAGCGCCTCGATCGCGAGCTCAGCCAGGCCGACCGCTTCGTGGCCTCCATGGCGGCCGATGTGCGCGAGGACCCCCGGGTGGCGCCCCTGCTGAGCGCCTTCCAGCGCATGGCCGGGGCCGTGTCGCGGCGGGAGACGGAGTTGCGGGCCACCATCAAGGAGCTGGAGATCAAGATCAACACCGCCGCGGTGCAGGGGCAGGTGGGCTCGATCCTGGGCGATCCCTCCTTTTCCTCCCTGGCCGAACGGGCCCGGGCCATGCGCCAGCGCCGTGCCGCCTCGTGAGCCAGCGCTCTGCCACCATGGCCTCTGCCTCGGTTGATCCAGGTGCCGACCCTGCCCCGATGACGGCACAGTCCTCCGCCGCCACGTCCCGCCAGCGGGAGCCTGGATCCGCCGTGCTGCCGAGCCTGGAGGAGGCCTATGAGGCCTGCCGCAGGGAGACGGCCGAGTGGGCCAAGACCTTCTATCTCGGCACGCTGCTGATGCCCCCGGCCAAGCGCCGGGCGATCTGGGCCATCTACGTCTGGTGCCGCCGCACCGATGAGCTGATGGACAGCGCCGAGGCCCAGGCGCGTCCGGTGGAGGAGCTGGCGGCGCGGCTCGATGCCTGGGAGCTGCGCACCCGCCAGCTGTTCGAGGGCCAGGTGCGCGATGGCCTCGATCGGGCCATGGTGGACACCCTTGAGCGCTATCCCCAGGACCTGCAGCCCTACCTCGACATGATCGAGGGCCAGCGCATGGACCTGCACCAGACCCGCTACGCCACCTTCGCCGAGCTGGAGCTCTACTGCTATCGCGTCGCCGGCACCGTCGGCCTGATGACCCAGGAGGTGATGGGTCTCGATCCCGCCTACACCTCCGCCCCCTGGAGCGAGCGGCCCGATACCTCCGAGGCCGCGGTGGCCCTCGGCATCGCCAACCAGCTCACCAACATCCTGCGGGACGTGGGCGAAGACCGGGGCCGCGGCCGCATCTACCTGCCCCAGGAGGACCTGGAGCGCTTCGGCTATTCGGAGGCCGAGCTGCTGGCCGGCACCCTCAACGACAACTGGCGGGCGCTGATGGCCTTCCAGCTGGAGCGTGCCCGCCAGTGGTTCGCCCGCTCCGAGGCCGGCGTGCGCTGGCTGGCCCCCGATGCCCGCTGGCCGGTGTGGGCGTCGCTGCGGCTCTACCGGGGCATCCTCGATGTGATCGAACGGCACGACTACGACGTGTTCAATAAGCGCGCCTACGTGCCCCAGGCCGGCAAGCTCCTCGACCTGCCCTTCTCCTACGTGATCTCCCAGGCCCGATGAGTCGCCCGCCAGAGCTGAGCCCCTGCCGGCGTGGGACCGCGGCCCTGCTGCGGTTCGCCGCTGCGCTGCCGTTGCTGCTCGCTGGCGCCATCCCGGCCGGATCGGCCGGTGCCGAGCCGCTGCCGGGGGAGCAGCGCGTCGAGAGCCTCGGATCGGGCTGGCCGGGCCAGCGGCCCCGCCCGACGGAGTCGCCGCTGCCGCCGGAGCAGCTGTCCCGGCTGGCCATGGCCCAGGCGGTGGCCTGGGCCAGCCAGCGCAACCCGGTGCTGCGCCAGTCGTATGAGGAGCTGGTGGCGACCCAGAACAGCCTCGGCGCCGCCTACGCCACCTGGTGGCCCACGCTCAACGCCTCCCTCAACGGCGGCCCCTACGGCGCCCGCTCCTACTACAACTATCCGGGGGCCTTCACCGGTGGCGTGGCGTCGCCCGGGCCCTACCAGAACCAGAAGGCCTACCTCGGCAGCTACTTCCAGGCGATCGGCCAGGTCGATGTCACCTGGAACCTCTTCGATCCGGCCCGTACCCCCACGATCTGGCAGAACAAATACAAGGTGCGCCAGGCCGCCGACACCTATGTGATCGCCCTGCGGGACAACCGCCTGCAGACCGAGCAGGCCTTCGTGGAGCTGCAGCAGGCCTACGCCCAGGTGCTCACCGGCCAGCAGATCGTGGCCAACGACAAGCTGCTCTATGGCCTCACCGAGACCCGGTTCCGCCTGGGCTCCTCCACCAAGGTGGATCTGGCCAAGCAGGAGTCGGTGCTGAAGGCCGACCAGAGCAACCTGGCCCGGGCCCAGCAGGACGTGCGCGTGGCCCAGGCGGCCCTCGGCGAGCTGCTGGCCATCAGTGATTCCTCGCCCCTGACCCCGGCCGAGCAGCTCGGGGCCCTGGGCTCCTGGCCCCACTCCCTGGCGGAGACCAGTCGCGCCGCCCTCGACTACCGCAAGGTGATCGAGCAGAAGCTGATGGACGTGAAGATCAACGAGGCCCAGGCCCAGATCGAGCTCGCCACTTACCGGCCCACGATCCAGCTGGTCAACAGCTGGCTGTGGACCAAGGCCGCGGGGTTCACCGGTCAGGGGCCGCCGTGGGTGCAGGGGGCCCGCTCCGACCTGTGGGACACCTCGGCGTTGCTGCAGCTGTCGTTCACCGGCTTCGATGGCGGCCAGGCGCGCATGAACGCCGAGGCCTCCCGCCGCAAGGCCAGGGCTGCCGAGGCCTCCTACCAGGCGGCGGTCAACCAGGTGCGCAAGGAGGTGGAGAGCTTCTACGCCCAGGCCACCCAGGGGCGCGACGTGGTGCTCTTCTCCTCGGGCCGCGTCAAGGCCGCCAATGAGGCCCTGCGCCTGCAGACCCTGCGCTTCAACGCCGGCTACGGCACCGTGACCGACGTGGTGCAGGCCCAGCAGGATCTCACCCAGGCCGTGATCGCCTATGTGAACGACCTGGCCGACTACAACGTCGCACTGGTGAGCCTGGCTCGCGCCAGTGGCCTGAGCTACATGGACGATCCGGCCCTCCGCCAGGAGCTCGGCACCCCCCTCAACGACCTGCGCCTGCCGGCCCGCCTGGCCAAGCTGCGCTGATCAGCCCCCTGCGCTCCCCTCGGACGGGGAGAGGCTCTCCGGCGGCTGGCTGTCCGGGCTGCTGGCCAGGGGTCTGCTCCCGTCCGCAGCTCCGGCCTCGGGGGGCGTGGGGTCGCGGAACTGGCGGCGCCGCTGCCGCATCGCCTGGGCCCGCTCGCTCAGGGCGCTGAAGCTGGGGTCCGCCACGATCGAGCACACCTGCCCCTGCAGCGACTGGTGGTTGATGCTGATCGTCAGCTCCTGGATCTGGGCCCGCAGGCCCTCCTCCCGGTCGGCTACCGCGCTGGCCATGCGGTTGAAGGCCAGCACCAGCTGGCCGATGGCATCGTCGGCTCCATAGCTGAGGGTCTGGCGCGTCTGGTCGGAGGCGATCGCATCGGCCGCCTCCGCCAGCTGCTGCAGCTGGCGGGTCACGCCGCGGGCCAGGTGCCAGGCGGCGAGGCCGCAGCCCAGCATCAGCAGCAGGCTCAGGCCGATCAGCCCGGTGATCACCCGGATCGTCTCCCGGCGCAGGGGTAGCAGCGTGCGCCGCAGCACGTCCTCGTCCACGGCGATGGCGGCCACCCAGTTCCAGGTTGGAAAGGTGGCCACAAACAGGGAGCGGCGCGGCAGCGGCCGCCGGTCCGGGCCGATCAGCGGCAGCTGGCGCTCCATCAGCGCGGGCTGCTGCCCCGCTCCGGGCCTGGGGATCCCGCCCGTCGCCGCCAGGGCGGCCTGGAGATCCCGGCAGGTGGTGGGCCGGGGCCGCTGGTAGTTGCAGTAGAGCGTGCCCGTGGGCGTCCAGCCGAAGAAGGCCACCTCGTGGTCCTCCTGGGGGAACAGGTTGGAGCCCGCGTTGAGCAGGCCGGTGGCGGCATCGGTGGAGACACTCACCATCACCACCAGGCGCCGGCCCTGGGGCGTGCCGTTCAGGGGCGCCAGGCGGGTGACGCGCCACTGATCCCCTCGGCGCAGCAGGGTGTTGCGGGGCGTCAGCAGCCCTTCGCGGTTCAGATAGAGCGCCTCCAGCTCCCGCACGGTCTCGGCGGGGGCCTGCCAGTTCATCTGCAGCGGTTCGCCCGAGCGGGTGATGCCCGTGAGCCGATGCCACTGGCCCTGCTCATTCTTGAAAAAGATCCCCGCCCAGGCGTCGCCGATCGACAGGGGTTGGCGCAACAGATCGTTGAGCAGTGTGGCCGCCTGGTTGGACTCAAACCGTTGTCCCTGCCAGGTGAGGCTGCTGGACCCCGAGATCGCCAGGCCCTGCAGATTGCGGCGAATCGCTTCGGCATCGAGGATCAGCTGCTCGCTGGTCCTGGTGGCGGAGGCCTGGATCAGCGCGGTGGTGTGCAGCAGGTTCGCGCGGTTGTCCTGTTGGAAGAGGCTGGAGATCTCGATGCTGGCTTGTCTGGCGATCGCCACCGCGGCGGTGCTGGCACCTCCCAGCAACAGCAGGGTGCTCACCAGGGGGCCACTCACTCCCAGGATCACCAGGCGGGTCCCGAGGGGCAGGCTCTTGGTCATGCGTACCACTGGGAGAGTCCTAGTATCCCGTAGCTGAGAGGGGTTTGGGCCTGTTGCGATGACCAAGATTGTCTGCGTTCATTCCTTCCGCGGCGGCACGGGAAAGTCGAATCTTTCCGCCAATCTGGCCACGGCCCTGGCCCTCAGCGGACGCAAGGTGGCCGTGATCGATACCGATCTGGCCTCCCCTGGCGTGCATGTGCTGTTTCAGTTCACGCCCGCCCCGGATGATGCCACCCTGAATGACCATCTCCAGGGCTCAGCTCCGATCGAAAGCTGTTGCCATGACGTGACACCTGCGGCAGTGCGGGCGAAGGCCGGCCAGGTGTTTCTGGTGCCGGCTTCGATGCAGAGTGACCGGATCGCGCGGCTGCTGCGCGAGGGCTATGAAGTGGAGCGACTCAATGACGCCCTCTTCCACCTCGGCGAACATCGCCATCTCGATGTGATTATTGTGGATACCCACCCCGGTATCAATGAGGAGACGTTGCTCACCACGGCCATCTCCGATTGCCTGGTGATGGTGATGCGCCCTGACTCCCAGGACTATCTGGGTACCGCCGTGGCGCTTGAGGTGGCCCAGCGCCTGGATGTGCCCAATGCCCTGCTGGTGGTGAACAAGCTGCCGCGCCACTTCGACGGCCAGCAGGTGCGCGATCGGGTGGAGCAGAGCTATGGCATTCCCCTGGGGGCCGTGCTGCCCCTCAGCGATGAGCTGCTCGATCTCGCCAGTGGCGACCTGGCCCTGCTCACGGTGCCGGATCACCCCTGGAGCCAGGGGGTGCATTCCCTCGCCCAGAAGCTGATCGATGGCATCCTTTGACGGCGCCCAGCTGCCGCGGCAGCCGCTCTCGATGGGGCTGCTGCTGAGCCTCGAGCCGCCGGAGCTGCGCCGCCTGCTCAAGTCGGGTCTGCGGCTCGGCCTTGCCCCGCCGGAGCTGGAGCAGCTGCTGCGCCAGGACTGGGGCCTGGAAACCGGCAGCCCCGAGGCCGACACCCTGCTGGCTGCCCTGGCGGAGCGGGAGTGGTTCCGCTGGAATCCCCAGGCGGAGCGCTGGAAAACCCATCTGGGCTGACCGCCGCCGCAGCGACGTCGCACGGCCCGTTCTCCCCCTGCCCCTGGGACGGCCCGTCCCGCCACCCCTGGCCCCCATCTACCCGGCGCCCGTCGCCGTTCTCCGTACCCCGCCGATGCAACTGCTCAACGCCTGGTATGCCGTGGCTCTGGCCTCAGGGCTGCAGCCGGATCAACCGCTCACGGTGCACCTGCACGGCCAGGCGCTGGTGCTGTGGCGCGGCGCCGATGGTGCGCCGCTGGCGGCCCAGGATCGCTGTCCCCACAAGGGGGCGTCCCTGGGGCGGGGCTGCCTGGTGGAGGGGAGGCTGCGCTGCGGCTACCACGGCTGGAGCTTCAATCAGCAGGGCGAATGCGTCGAGATTCCGGCCAATCGCCAGGGAATGAGCATTCCCCATCGCGCCCATCTGCGCCCCTATCCCTGCCAGGAGGGCCATGGATTCGTGTGGGTGTGGTGGCATCAGCAGGCCGATCTCGATCCGTCCACCGTGCCCCCCGTGCCGCCGATCGAGCATGTGCCCGCCGCCCAGGATCCCGGCTGGCGCACCATGGAGGGAACGGCGGTCTGGTCGGCCCACTGGCTGCGGATTCTGGAGGGCTTCATCGACCTCACCCACGTGCCCTACGTGCACAAGAGCACCTTCGGCGGTGCGGCGGCCGATGAGCTCTACCCCGCGGAGGAGTCGGCCACGGCGGACAGCCTCTATGCCCTGATCGATACGCCCCGGGATCGCCATTACCGCTCCGATCAGGGTGGCAATCCCCTCAGCCGCCTCAAGCGCACCCTGCTGGGCTCCGGCCATCCGGAGGACGAGCCGGGTGGGGCAGATCCCGCTCCGGATCAGCCTGCGGACGGGGCCGATGCCGCCCCCGCCGGTGTGCAGCACCTGAACCTGTGGATGGCCAACTTCCTGCTCATCCGCGTGGTGTTCAAGGACTTCTCGATCTATCTCTGCCTCATTCCCGTGCCGCTGGGCGATGGCCGCACCCAGCTGCTGTGGCGCCACTTCCGCTCCTTCCTCAGGAGTCCGCTGGCCGATGGGGCCGCCCTCAAGCGGGTGCACCGCTTCCTGGAGGAAGACAAGGTCATCGTGGAATCCATGCAGCCGTTCGAGCCGGATCTGGATGGCCGCGAGGATCTGCTGCTGGCCAGTGATTCGATGACGCTGGGCCTGCGCAAGCTGCTGCGCGCCAAGCGCGAGGCGGGCCTGGTGCGCTGAGACCAGCGGCCCTCCAGCTGCTTTCTTGACGCAGACCCGGCGCAGCGAATCCCACGCTCAACTCCCCCCGCCACTCCCCCGCCCAACTCCCCGACACAACGACCTCACCGATCCGAAGGAGCCCTTGCGATGACATCCTCCGAGGCCACCCCGCCCGCCGTCTCCGCCCAGGTCACCCCAGCGGAGACCGTCAGTCCCGCAGGGGGCCAGCCCATCCCGATCGAGGCGATCGACCACGTGGCGCTCACGGTGTCCGATCCGGCCCGCTCGATCCGCTGGTATCAGGACACCTTCGGCTTCACGGAGGCCCACATGGAGGGGTTGGCCGTGGGTCCGCCGTTCATCCTGCGGGTGGTGGGTGAGTCGTACCTCAACCTGTTCCCGCCCGATGCCGGAGCCACCCAGCCCAGCCCCGGCCACGACACGATCGCGATGCGGCACCTGGCCTTCCGCGTCCCCTTCGCCCTGATGGAGCAGACCGAGCAGCGCCTGCGGGAGCAGGGCCATGCCGTCAAGGCGTTTGCCTATGGCCCCCGCTGCCGCTCCCTGTTCCTCTCCGACCCGGATGGCCACCAGATCGAGCTGATCGGCTACGGCGACGGGGTGTTCGTCGGCTGAACCGACGGCTCAAGCTGGGGCTCCGCCTGGGGCTGGGATCGCACCTTGGTGAGGATCAACAGGGCCGCCGCGATGAAGATCACGGTGGCTTCCAGCTGGAAGGTGAGCCGGAAACCGCCGTAGGTGTAGAGCCGGCCGGCGGCCAGGGGGCCCAGCAGGCTGGTGAGGCTCACGCACGACTGGGTCAGGCCACCCAGCACGCCCTGCTGGCGTTCATTCACCGCCGTGGAGAGCAGGGTGCGCAGGCCCGGTGTGCTCAGACCCACCCCAGTGGCGAACAGGAACTGGGTGAGATAGAGGGAGCTGCCCTGCTCAATGGCCGAGACCCCCAGCAGGGCGATACCCACCAGCACGAGCCCCACCTCGGCCAGGCGCTTGGCCCGGAAGCGTCGCAGCAGCTTGGGCAGCAGGCCCCCCTGCACCAGGGCCGCCACCACCCCCACGAAGCAGAGCAGCAGCCCCGCGGCCTCGGGCCCCCAGCCGAAGCGCTGCTTGGTGTCCACCACGAAGACGCCGGTGAAGGAGGAGAAGCCGAGATAGAAGAGGAAATAGACGATCAGCATGCGGCGCAGCTGGGCCTGCTCGCCGCTCCACCAGCGCAGCGGCTCCTGGGGCTCCTCCGACCGCACGGCCTGGGGCGAGAGGGTTTCCGGCAGCAGCTTCAGCACCAGCACCAGGTTCACCAGCGTGAGGGCCGCGGCCACCAGGAAGGGGGCCCGGGGGCTGAAGGAGCCGATCAGGCCCCCCAGGGCCGGGCCGAACACGAAACCCAGGCCCAGGGCGGCCCCGAGGGCGCCGAAGCTCACGGTGCGGCCGTCCGCGTCCTCATTGCGGTCGGCCACCATGGCCTGGGCCAGGGCGAACACCGCCGCGCTGCCGCCCTTGATCGCCTGGAACAGCATCAGCATCGCCAGGCTGCCGGAGAGGCCCGAGCCCAGCAGCCCCAGGCTGCCCACCGCGATGGCGCCGGCCATCAGCGGCTTGCGGCCCCAGCGGTCCGAGAGGCGTCCGATCAGCGGCGCCCCCACCAGCTGGCAGCCGGCATAGAGGGCCGTCACCTGGGTGACCGTGATGGCACTGAGGCTGCCGGTGAGGTCCGCCACCAGGAACGGCAGCACCGGCGCCAGGAGCCCGAAGGAGCCCGTGTCGACGGCCACCACCAGGCAGAGGATCAGCAGGGCGCGGCGGTTCATGCCGCACCCCCGGCCAGGGCCTGCAGCAGCAGTGGATTCACCCGCTCCGGCGCCTCGTCGTGGGGGCAGTGGCCCAGCCCCGGCAGCACCTCCAGGCTGCGCACGCAGGCGAAGTCCTGCCAGCGGCGGGCTTCCGCCACGGGCTCCCAGGGGTCGGCCTCGCCCCAGATCATCGCCACCGGCGTGTGCAGCTCGGCCAGCAGCTGCGGGGCCAGCAGGTCGTCAAACAGGTTGATGAAGCCCCGGAAGGCCTCGGCGGCCCCGGCCTGGCGGGTGGGCTCCAGCAGGGCGGCCACCAGGGCGTCATCCACGTTGGCGCCGCTGGGGTAGGCCACCCCCAGCACCTTGCGGATCACCCCCGGTCGGCTCAGCTGGTTGAACAGCAGGGTGGTGAGCCAGCGCTGCCGCACCAGCGACTTCAGCAGCGGCCGGCCGTAGCGGCGCAGCGGCGGCTGCTCCGCCAGCCGCTTGTCGTCGAGGGCGCGCTGGGCGCAGTCCACCAGCACCACCTGCCGGGCGGGTCGCCCCTGCTGTTCGAGCCGCTGGGCCGCCCGCAGGGCCACCACGCCGCCGATGGAGTTGCCCACCAGGCTCACCGGACCCGGCTCCAGGGCTTCGAGGAGCGCGCACACCTGCTCGGCCCAGAGATCGATGCCGTAGCGGCAGTCGCCGGGGGCCGCCTCCTCCCCCGCCAGCACGGCCCGGGGCTTGCCACTGGCGCCGAAGCCCAGCAGGTCGAGGGCCAGCACGCGCCGGCCGGCCGCGAGGGGCGCGATGGTGTGGCGCCAGTGTTCCTTGCAGGCCCCGAAGCCGTGGATCAGCACCACGGTGTCGCCTGTGCTGGCGGCGTCGCCGGCGTCGGCGCTGGCCGCCCCGGCCTCGGGCCCGGCGACCACGTAGCTCACGGGTTCACCGCGCCACTGCCACTGGTGGATCCAGCTCTCGGGATAGGGAAGGGATGCCATGGCTAGTGCTCCGCTGAGGCCAGATCCGGTTGCCATGGCCGCACGCGCCCGTCTTCGATCCGCCAGATTCTGTCGGCGTCCTTTAGCAGCCGCAGGTCGTGGGTCACCAGCAGCACGGCGCTCTGGCGGCGGCGGCACAGGGAGCCCAGCAGTTCCACCACGTCCTGGCCCGACTGGCTGTCGAGGGAGGCCGTGGGTTCATCCGCCAGGATCAGATCCGGCTCGGGGGCGAGGGCCCGGGCGATGGCCACCCGCTGGCGCTGGCCGCCCGAGAGCTCGTCGGGGTAGTGGTGCAGCCGATGGCCGAGGCCCACGGCCTCCAGCAGATCGCGGGCCCGCTGTTCCCGCTGGCCCCCATGGGCCTCGCTGAGCTGCAGCAGCAGCTGCACGTTCTGCAGCACCGTGAGCGACGCCACCAGGTTGTGGCTCTGGAAGATGAAGCCGATGCGCCGGCGCACGGCCATGCGCTGCTGCTCGCTGGCTCCGGAGAGCTCCTGGCCGAGCACCTTCAAGGAGCCCTCCTCCACCGAGCGCAGGGCGCCCACCAGGGTCAGCAGGGTGCTCTTGCCGCTGCCGGACGGGCCCACCAGCAGTGTGATCTCGCCGGCCTGCACTTCGAAGTCGAGGCCGTGCAGGATCTGGCTGCGCAGCTCCCCCTGGCCATAGCTGTGGCGCAGGTCGCTGGTGATGATGACGGGTTCGCGCGGGGTCGGTGTCATGGCGGCTCAGAACACGGCTCAGAACACCGAGGCCGGATCGGCATCCGCCAGCTTGCGGATGGCGATGGCGGAGGAGGCGGCACAGACCCCCAGGGTGAGTGATCCCACCAGCAGGATCTTGTCGGAACTCATCTCGATGCGGATGCCCGAGGCGGAGGTGAGAAAGGCGTAGAGGGCGGCGCTGGCCAGGGTGGCGGGGATGAACGCCGAGACGGCCAGGATGATGGCCTCCTGCACCACGATCACCAGCAGAAACGTATCGCTGAAACCCATCGCCTTGAGGGTGGCGTATTCCTTGAGGTGATCAGTCACATCGGTGTAGAGCACCTGGTACACCACCACACCGCCCACCAGGATGCCCATGATCGTGCCGAAGCCGAAGATGATCCCGAACGACGACGACGTGTTCCAGTAGTTGCGCTCCTGGCTGATCAGTTCGGCCTTGGTGAGCACCTGCAGCTCCCGGCCGTAGCGCTGGCGTAGAAACTCCTGCACGCGGGGGACCTGGGCGGGGTCGCTCAGCCGCACGGCCCCCAGGGAGATCTCACCCTCGTTGATCTGGCGGTAGGCGAGGTTGATGGCGGTGCTGTCGCTGCTGATCAGGTTGCTGTCGGCGGCGAAGATCGAGCCGAGCTTGAACAGCCCCACGATCCGGAAGGTCTTAGAGAAGTCCGAGAGCAGCATCTCCTGGTAGCCGTTGCGCTGCACGGCGGGTGCCACCGGGCCGGTGTTGCGGTTGCCGCGGGCGTCGAACAGCACGTAGTTGGGGATGCGCAGCTTGTCGAGCTGGGCGGTCACCTCCGGCAGCTTGAGGACGTTGGTGGCGGGATCGAAGCCGATCAGGCGCAGGCTGGTGGGCTTGACGCCGCCGAGCCGCTGGGCGTTGACATTGGCGACGTAGATCGGGATCACCTGCTTGACCCCTTCCACCCCGAGGGCGTTGTAGAGCAGCGACTGGGGAAACTGCTGAAAGTTGCCGCTGTTGAGGGTGCCGGGGCTGATCAGGATCAGGTCGGTGTCGAGGGCCTCGTAGAAGGTGGTGGCGCTGTTGAGCAGGCCCGACTGAAAGCCCAGCTGCATGTACATCAGCAGCGCGGCGAAGCCGATGCCGGTGACGGCCACTAGGTAACGAATCGGCTGGCGCTTGAGCTGCAGCCAGGCCAGGGGCAGATCCGCCAGGTTGATGCCTGCGGGCAGGAGCCGCCTCATGAGCGGGGGAACCGCACGATCACGTTCAGGCCGCTGAGGCGCTCGACCCGGCGGCGATCGGCCGGGTCGAGATCCAGTTTCACCAGCACCACCCGGGCGTTCACGTCGTTGTTGCCGGTGATGGCGAACAGATCCCGCTCCGACACCTGGCTGATGATCGAGGCCAGGCTGGCGTTGATGCTGCCCTTGAAGCCGCCGCTCTCGGCGGTGACCACGGCCGGCTGGCCGATGCGCAGCCGGTTCACGTCGGTCTGGAACACCTGGGCCCACACCTGCATGCGGTCGGCCCGGCCGATCAGGGCCAGGCCCTCATCGGTTTCCTTCATGCCCGGCCAGCTGTAGATGCGGATCAGGTTGCCGTCGAGCGGCGACAGCACCTCGGCGGCGGCCAGCTGGGTCTGGGCCCGCTCCAGGGCGGCCCGGCTCGAGTCGATGTCGGCGCGCTTGCTGATCACGTTCGACTGCACCTCACCGAGCTCCTGCTCGGAGATGCCGCCATCGCGGAACAGCTCCCGGGCCCGCTTCTGGCTGAATTCCAGGCTGGGCAGCAGCACCTGGGTGGCGCGCAGGTCGGCGCGTGCCTCGCGCACGGAGGCCTCCAGCTGATCCCAGCTGCTCAGCCGCGCCAGCACCTGGCCCTTGCGGATCGGGTCGCCTTCGCCCACGAACCAGCGGCCCACCACTTCACTGCCGCCGACGCTGCCTGCCGGGATCGACAGGTTGACGAGGCCCCCATCCGGCGTCAGTCGGCCCAGGGCGGTCACGTCCTGGCGCAGGGGGGCCTGGGGCTTGGGCGCGGGTTTGGGGCGCAGCACGACCCAGCCGGCCACCAGCAGGCCCCCGAGGGTGACGATCAGGAGCAAGCGGCGACGCTTTCCGATCCAGGACGGGGCCCGTTGCGGGGCTGTCGTGCTCATGGCCGCGTGCTGGTCCGCGCATCTTAAGGGGCAATGGAAGCGGGAAAGTGCCCCTACACTGGGCCGAACTTTGGGACCCAGTGGGAATGCGTCGCCTACGGATTCCAGCCGGTGAGTACGTCTACAAGCAGGACGATCCGAGCGAGGCCATGTTTCTGGTGCGCTCCGGCAAGGTGGACATCACCGTCACCTACCCGGAGACCGGCGAAGCCGTCGATGTGAGCCATGGCCCTGGCCACATCTTCGGTGAGGTGGAGCTGATCGACAACCGCGCCCGCCTCGCCAATGCCCGTGTGACCACGCCGGCTGAGCTGGTGGTGTTCGATCGCGGCGAACTGCTCGAGATTCTGTTTGAAAGCCCCGAAAAGAGCCTGCTGCTCGGCAAGACCACCTACGAGCGCCTCAAGGAGCTGTTCAGCGATGAATCCCTGGATTCCGAGCTGGCCCGCCTGCGGGAGGAGATGAAGCAGACCATCCAGCAGGCGGTGGTCTCCCATGAATCGCGCGTGGTGCGCAGCCACAACGGCATGCTCGCCATCGCCGCGCCGATCATCGTGATGGTGGTGCTGGCGGTGGGGGCCTACTGGTTCTTCCACCGCGCCTGAGCCGACCCCACCCCGAACACCCTCCAACCCCACTCCCCCCTGACCGGCGATGAAGGAACCCTCTCCCGAGGAAAAGCAGGCTGCCTTCGTGGCCTTCCGTGAGGAACTGGATCAGGAGGTGGAGCACGGCATCGAGCACCACGAGGCCTCGATGACCAAGATGGGCTTCATGTTCCTGGGCATCTTCATCGGCGTGATCGCCCTCGCCGCCCTGTTGCCCTGAGGCCCAGGCCGGTCGGTCCTCGGCAGAAAGCCCCACCCGATCGGAATCGGATGGGGCTTGGCTGGTTGGCTTGGCGTGCCGGCTGCTCTGGCAGGTCGCTCCCGGTCCACAGGGGCCGGGAGCGACCTGCGGCAGGCCTCAGACGGCCGCCTTCTGATCGGCCAGCAGGGCCTTGAGCTTGGCCAGTTCGCCGGCCCAGCGGGGGTCGGGGGCGTCTTCCTGCACGGTGTCGCTGTGCACCACCTTGTTGACGGCCTTGCGGGCCACCTGGCTGGTGGGGGCGCCACCGGGGCGGCGGTCGCCGGCGGCCGGGCGGGCATCACGGCGCTCGGAGCGCTCGATGCGCAGGCTGTTGCCACCGAACTCGCGGCCGTTCAGCTGCTCGATCACCGCATCGGCGACCTTCTCGTCGTCCACGTTGGCGAAGCCGAAACCACGGCCGGCGCCGGTCTCCCGATCCTGGACCGCCTTGAAGCGGATGCCTTCACCCACGGAGGCGAACAGGGCCTCGAGTTCGGTGGCCTCGAAGCTCTGCGGCAGGTTGCCGACGTACAGACGAACGCTCATGGGATCGGGGAGAGGGGGAGAGGAGAAGCTGTGCTGGCCGGGGTCGCTGGCTGATGGCGCGGGCCTGGACCCGGCATCGGCTGGCTCTGGCCCGCGATCAGCGAGCCTGACGTTCTTGCCCTCATCGGCGTTGCACTCGCCCCGGAGGCGCGCTCAAGTCGCTCTCGGGGGGAATGGAACGGTGATTGGGACTGCAGCGAAGCCCTAACTGGCGCGATTCAGGTCGTTGAAAACGACTTTGCCAGAGAAGTTAATCACGGCGCGGTGTCTAGGCGCCAGCGTCAGGTTGGTGCTCGAGCCAGTGGCGGGCCCCGTCGATGGCGGCCTCGGGGCCGTGCAGGCGGCCAAAGGCCTGCTCCAGCAGCAGGTGCTCCATCAGCTCCCCGAGCCGGGGGGAGGGGGCCAGGCCGCAGGCCTGCTGCAGGCGGCGTCCATCCAGCGGCGGCCGGGGATGGAACAGCCGGTCGTCCGGATCACGCCAGCGCTCCAGCCACGACCGGGCCAGCTCCGCCGGCCAGGCCAGCAGCAGGGCCGGCAGGTCCGCTTCGAGCTGGCGCTGCAGCTGCAGCCGCTCCACCTCCGGCAGGGCGGCGATGGCGGCGCTGAGGGCGGCGGCGGGATCGGCGCCCGCAGCGGCACCGGGAGCGGAGGAGGGGGCGCCGTCCTGGGGACGGTCCGCCCCGAGCCGCTGCCGCCAGCTCCGCAGCCGGCCAGCCCGTTGCTGCAGCTTGCGGCTGCTGCGCAGCCGTTCGAGGGCCTCCGCGTCGAACAGGGCGGCCAGGCGGGCCAGGGGCAGGGCCTCGGCCGCTTCGCTCGCCGTCAGGCCGGCGGCGGCGGCCCGCTCCGGGCTGAGGCGCTCCAGCAGGGCCAGATCGGCTGCTGCTGCTGCGAGACCGGCAGCGGGCCCGGCGGCTGTGGCGCTCCAGGGGGCGAGCAGGCCGGTGGCCACAGCCTGGGCCAGCCCCAGGTGGCCCAGGGGCGCCGCCGCCAGCTTCTCCAGTTCCTGCAGCACCCGCTCGGGCGCCACCTCCGGCAGCCGGCCATGGTGCCGGCGGATCCAGGCCTCGCTGCCGGGATCGAGGGCAAAGCCGAGCTGGGCCGCCAGCCGCACGCCCCGCAGCAGGCGCAGGGGGTCGGCCAGCAGGTTGGCCTCGCTCACGGCCACCAGCCGGCGTTGCCGCAGGTGCTCCAGGCCGCCGCTGGGGTCCACCAGGTCCGCCCCACGCCGCAGCGGCAGGGCGATGGCGTTCACCGTGTAGTCGCGCCGGACCAGGTCCGCCTCCAGGCTGGCGCCCTCCTGGCGGGCCAGGTCCAGGCTCCAGCCCCGGATCACCAGCCGCGCCATGCAGCGCTCGGCGTCGAGCACCACCGCGCTGCCGCCGTGGCGGCGGGCCAGGGCCCGGCAGAGCGCGATGGCATCGCCGCTCACCACCAGGTCCAGGTCGGGTTTCGGGCCCAGCCGGTCCAGCAGGCCGTCGCGGACGGCGCCGCCCACCAGGGCCGCGTCGGCCGGCAGGGCGTCCAGGGGCAGGGGCCAGCGTTCGGGCCGCAGCCGCTGCCAGAGCTGGCGGGTTGGCGCGCCCGCCACAATGGGCTCACCCGCGCCGGACGCTGACATGTGCATCTGCGTGGACTGCCACTGGGTGGGGGACTGCCAGGCCTATCACGCGGTCGAGCGCCAGCACGGGGTGCCCCACCTCAGCGCCGACCCCGGCTTCGTGCCCAGCCAGCCCCGCATCCACGTGCAGGTGCGCGATCTGCCCGGCGGCCAGGTGGGCGTGGAGTGGGACGTGCGCGCCTGCGCCAGCTTCCAGGCCGATCCCGGCCACTGGCAGCGGCTCCGTCCCGGTCTGGCCGTGCCGGCATGAGCGCCTCGCCCTGGCTGCTGGCCCTGCACAGCTCCAGCGACACGCTGGCCGTGGGGCTGCAGCGGCTGGCGGCCGGAACGGCGCCCGAGCCGGCCCGACTCGCCGGTTTTCCCCTGGGCCGGCAGCTCTCCAACGAGCTTCTGCCCTGCGTGGAGGAGCTGCTGCCGGCGGAGCAGTGGCCCCAGCTCGGCCGGCTGGTGGTGGCCACCGGCCCCGGCGGCTTCACCGGCACCCGGCTGACGCTGGTGCTGGCCCGCACCCTGGCCCAGCAGCTGGCGATCCCGCTGCACGGCTTCAGCAGCTTTCTGCTGATCGCCCGCCGGCTGGCCGCACCGGGCGGGGCGATGGCCGGGGCCGAGCGCTTCTGGCTCACCCAGGAGCTGCCGCGCCGCGGCGTGGTGGCCGGGGCCTACGGCCCTGACCCGGCCGCCTTCGGCGGCGTGGCCGAGTGGGAGCCGCCGCGCCTCTTCCCTCCGGGGGAGGCCCTGCCGGCTGGGCCCCGGGCCCAGGCCCTGGTGGAGCCCGAGGCCGATGCCGCCCAGCTGCTGGCCCTGGGCCAGCTGGCGGCGGCCCGACACCTGGCGGGGCCCTGGCAGCCGGTGCTGCCGCTCTACCCCACCAGCCCGGTGGAGGGGCTGTGATGGGGCGCCCCCGCTCCCAGATCCAGGTCTCCCGGCGGGTTCGGGGTGAGGGCCGGGCCACGGCCGCCTCGGCCACCGCAGGGGCGGGGCGGGGGGGCGCCGCCGAGGGCCTGGCCGGACCGCCGCGGCGTCCCCGCCGTGGCCGGCCCAGGCGCCAGGGCGGCGGCCGTGGCCCCTGGCTGCTGGCTCTGCTGGCGGCCGGCGGTCTGCTGTGGCTGTCGCGGGGGCTGCTGCTGCCCACCCCGCCCAGGCCCCAGCTGATCCTGGTGCTCGGCGGCGATGTGGCCCGGGAGCGGGCCGCCGGCGAACTGGCCCGCCGCGACGGGCTGCCGCTGCTGGTGAGCGGCGGCAGCAACCCCGAATACGCCACCTGGCAGTTCGGCCGGCAGGGGCTCGGCGCCGGCCGCGTTCAGCTCGACTACCGCGCCCACGACACCCTCACCAACTTCACCTCGGTGGTGGACGAGCTCAGGCGGGCCAAGGTGCGCCACGTGCTGCTGGTGACCAGCAGCGACCACATGGAGCGGGCCCTGCTGGTGGGGCGGATCGTGGCCGGCAGCCGCGGCATCCATCTCACTCCGGTGGCGGTGCCCTGCGGCGACCAGTGCCATCCGGAGGGCCGCCGCAAGGTGTGGGGCGATGGCGCCCGGGCCGCCCTGTGGGTGCTGAGCGGCCGCGACGTCAGGGACTGGGCGGCAAGGCGGTTTGCTCCGCTGCTGGAGCCAGCGGCGCGTTCCTGAGCGGGCCGCGGATCAGACCCTGGTCCAGCAGCGCGTTGATCTGCTCCTGGCAGGCGGCGGTGGCGGCATCGAGATCGGCGCGGCGACGCGAGGCCGGCGGCGGGATCGGCGTGCCGATGCGGATGTGCACCGGCACCAGCCGGGGCTTGCTCTGGCCGGGCCCCAGGGCCCGGTGGCTGTTGATGATCGCCACCGGCAGCAGCGGCACGCCGGCCCGGGCCGCCAGCAGGGCGGCACCGGCCTGGGGGGCATGGACGCGGCCGTCGGCCTGGCGGCTGCCGTCGATGAACACGCCGGTGGCCCAGCCCTCCTCCAGCCGGTCGGTGGCGATGCGGATCGCCTCGCGGTCACTGGCCCCGCGCGACACGGGATAGGCGCCGCAGGCCCGGATGATCGGCCCCAGGATCGGCACCCTGAACAGCTCCGCCTTGGCCATGAAGGCCACCGGGCGGCCCAGGGCGTGGCCCAGCAGCGGTGGATCCAGGTGCGAGCCGTGGTTGGCCACCACCACCAGGGCCCCCTCCATCGGCACGTTGGCGTTGCCGGCGGTGCGGCCGCGGAACAGCAGCCGATACACGGGGAACACCAGCAGGTAGCTGATCAGCCGGTAGGTGAGGCTTGGCCTGGGGGTGCTGAGGAGGGCCGGCGGCTCGCTCTTGCGGCGCCGGCGCCGCAGCACCCGCTTCACCGCATTCACCGGCCGGCTGCCCGGGCGCGGGTTGACCGGGGGGCCCAGCTCGGAGCCGCTCACAGGCCCAGGTCGGCGGCGCCGGCGATCTGGGCGGTGCTGATGCCGGCGCAGCTGCGCTTGATCAGGCCGCTGAGCACGTTGCCCGGACCGATCTCCACGGCCGTGTCGATGCCGTCGGCGCTGAGGCGTTCCATGGTCTCGCGCCAGCGCACGCCGCTGGTCATCTGGCGGCGCAGCCGGGCCTTGAGGGCCTCGCCGCTGGTTTCGGGGCTGGGGTCGGTGTTGCTCAGCACCGGGATCGTGGCGTCGGCGAAGGGCACGGCCTCCAGCTCGGCCGCGAAGGCCTCGGCCGCCTCGGCCATGAACGGCGAGTGGAAGGCGCCGCTCACCGCCAGGGGGATGGCGCGCTTGCAGGTCAGGGCGCCGCTCACCGCCGCCACCGCCTCCGGGCTGCCGGAGAGCACCACCTGGGCGCTGCTGTTGTCGTTGGCGACCACCACGCCCTCGGTGGCGGCCACCAGGGCATCGAGTTCGCCCCGATCGAAGCCCATCACGGCGGTCATGGCGCCACCGCCGGCGCCGGCCATCAGCGCGCTGCGCACCTGGATCAGCCGCAGGCCGGTGGCCGCATCGAACACGCCGGCGGCGTAGAGGGCCACCAGCTCGCCCAGGCTGTGGCCGGCCACGAGATCGGCCGAGCGGCCCTGGGCCCTCAGGCCATCCACCAGCAAGCTCTCGAGCACGAACAGGGCCGGCTGGGTGTTGCGGGTGTCGTTGAGGTCGCTCAGCTCGCCCGTGGCCTCGCCGGCGCAAATGGCCAGCAGGTCGCGGCCGAGCAGCTCGGAGGCGGCGGCGAAGCGCTCCACCGCCCCGGGCAGCTCCAGCACGCCGGCCGCCATGCCGACCTTCTGCGAACCCTGTCCGGGAAACACCCAGGCGATGCCCATGCGCGCCAGTTGCACTGTGGCCAGGAGATTAGGGCTCAGCCCCGCGGGCGCCGCCTCAGGCCTGGGGCCCGCTCCAGCGCAGCAGGGCCCCGCCCCAGCTCAGGCCCGCGCCGAAGCCGCTGCTGGCCAGCAGGTGGCCCGGCTGCACCCGGCCGTCCTTGACGGCCTCATCGAGCATCAGCGGGATGGTGGCGGCGGAGGTGTTGCCGTAGCTGGCCAGGTTGCTGAGCACCCGCTCCTGGGGAATGGCGAAGCGCTCGCCCACCGCGTCGAGGATGCGCTGGTTGGCCTGGTGCAGCAGCAGCCAGTCGAGCTGGTCGGGGGCGGTGCCGGTGGCCTCCAGCAGCTCCTTGAGGATCGCCGGCACTTCCCGCACGGCGAACTTGTAGACCTCCTGGCCGTTCATCCGGATCGGCGCGAAGCCGCCCACCTGGGCGCTGACGCCGGCCAGCAGGTCCTGATGGGAGTCGGTCTGGGCCAGGGTGAGGCAACCGTTGCGGCTGCCGTCGGAGCGCATGCGGAAGCCCAGCAGGCCGCCCTCGTCCGCCGGGCAGGCCTGCACCGCCACGGCGCCGGCGCCGTCGCCGAACAGCACGCAGGTGCTGCGGTCGTCCCAGTCGACCCAGCGGCTGAGCTGGTCGGCGCCGATCACCAGGGCCCGGGTCATGGCGCCGGTGGCCAGGTACTGGCCGGCGGTGATCAGGGCGAACAGGAAGCCGCTGCAGGCGGCCGTGAGGTCGAAGGCCACGGCGTTGCGGGCCCCCAGGGCGGCCTGGATGCGCGGGGCGGTGCCGAACAGGTCGTCGGGGCTGGAGGTGGCCAGCAGGATCAGGTCGAGATCCTCGGGGCTCCAGCCCGCGTGATCAAGGGCGGCCTGGGCGGCCCGGCTGGCGAGCACGGTGAGGGGCTCATCGGGCGCCGCGACCCGCCGCGCTGCAATGCCGGTGCGGGTCCGGATCCACTCGTCGTTGGTGTCGACCCGCTCGCTGAGGCGCTGGTTGCTCAGGCTCACGGCCGGCACGGCGCTGCCGGAGCCCACCAGGGCCATGCCGCCCAGGGCCATGCCGCGGGGGAGAGCCAGTTCCGGGGCCGCCGCCAACCCCGTGACCGCGGCCTTGCCTGCGCCGAGCGACACCATCGAGCCCCCAGTTTGGGCTCAGTCAACCACAGGCAACGGCGGCCTCCGCGCTGTCTCCGAGACGGTGCAGGTCGTCCATGACGCGGTGGCTGGCGGCGGAGTGGGCCAGCCGCAGGGCACTCATCACCGCCAGGGCCTTGCTGCTGCCGTGGCCGATCACGCAGACCCCGTCGACGCCCAGCAGCAGCGCCCCGCCGTGCTCGGCGTGGTCGAGGCGCTTCTTGATCCGCACCAGATTGCTGCGCAGGAAGGCGGAGCCCACCTTGCCGCGGCGGCCCCGGGGCAGCTCGGCCCGCAGCACGTCCAGCAGCACGCTGCCCACCGACTCCAGGAACTTGAGCAGCACGTTGCCCGTGTAGCCGTCGCAGACCACCACGTCGAAGTCGCCGGAGAGGATGTCGCGGCCCTCGCAGTTGCCGGCGAACACGAAGCGGGGATCCTCCGCCAGCAGCGGGTAGGTCTTGAGGCAGAGGTCGTTGCCCTTGCACTCCTCCTCGCCGATGTTCACCAGGCCGATGCGGGGCTGCGGCACCTGCAGCACGTCGCGGCTGTAGATGTTGCCCAGCAGGGCGAACTGGTGCAGCCACTCGGGCTTGCAGTCCATGTTGGCGCCCACATCCAGCACCAGCACCTGCTGGGCCGGGTCCTTGGTGGGGAACAGGGCGCCGATGGCGGGGCGGTCGATGCCCTTGAGCCGGCCCAGGCGGAAGATCGCCGAGGCCATCACGGCGCCGGAGTTGCCGGCCGAGTACACGGCGGTGGCCTGGCCGTGCTTCACCAGGTCCATGGCCAGGTTGATGCTGGCGTCGCGCTTGCGGCGCACCGCCGTGGCCTCGTCGTCCATGGTCACCGAGGGGCCGCTGGGCACCAGCTCGATCAGGCCGGCGCCGGTGGCGGCCGCCAGCTCCTGGCCCAGCCCCAGCTCGGCCACGGCGGCCTCCAGCAGGGCGGTCTCGGCCACGAAGCGGATGCGCAGCGGCAGCTGCTCCACGGCCCGCAGGCAGCCCTCCAGGATCGGGCCGGGGGCGTGGTCGCCGCCCATGCCGTCCACCGCCACCCACAGGCGCTGGCTGTCATCGATGGTCAGCGTGCCGTCCTGGCCGGGGCCCTGCTGCAGGCGCCGCAGCGGGTCGAACACCAGGGGCTGCAGCACCGTGTTGGCCACCGAGCCGGCGGTGCTGGCGGCGGCTCCGGCGGTGCTGGCGGCGGCGCCGGCCACCGAGCCCGCCGTGGACATCACACTGCCGGCCACGCTGCCCGCGACGGAGCCAGCGGCCTGGCCGGCGCTGTTGGCGGTGTCCACCAGGCTGGTGACCGCCGCGTTGCGGCGATACCAGATCACCAGGCGGCGGATTGCCCGGGGCCGCGCGCGCCGGGCGCTGCGGCCGCTGGGATCGGGCGTGGCGTCAGTTGGCTTCGGGGGCAACGGCTTCGACGATGCGCTGGAACAGGTATCCCGTGCCGCGGGCCGTGAGGATCAGCTCGGGATTGGCGGGATCATCCTCCAGTTTGGAGCGCAGCCGGGAGATGTGGACGTCCACCACCCGGGTATCCACGTGGCGCTCGGGGGTGTAGCCCCACACCTCCTTGAGGATCTCGCCGCGGCTGAAGGGCTCGCCGCTGCGGCCCACCAGCAGCTCCAGCAGGCTGAACTCCATGCCGGTGAGGCGGATGCGCTCGTCGCCCCGGTACACCTGGCGCTTGTTGGTGTCGATGCGCAGGTCGCCCACCTGGATCACCCCCGAGTTGGGGATGCCGGCACTCTGCTCCTTGTCGACCCGGCGCAGCACGCAGCGGATGCGGGCCTCCAGCTCCTTGGGGCTGAAGGGCTTGACCACGTAGTCGTCGGCGCCGAGCTCCAGGCCGGTGATGCGGTCGGCCACGTCGCCCAGGGCCGTGAGCATCACGATCGGCACGTCCGACTCCTTGCGCAGCTCCTGGCAGACGCCGTAGCCGTCGAGCTTGGGCATCATCACGTCGAGCACCACCAGATCCGGGCTGGTGCGGCGGAAGGTCTCGATCGCCTCCAGCCCATCGGAGGCGGTCACCACCTGGTAGCCGATCATCGAGAGCCGGGTCTCGAGGATGCGGCGGATGCTGGCCTCGTCATCGACGACCAGGATGGTTTCCTTCGCGGGGGACGTGGCCGTCATGGCGCCTGTCAGTTCGGACGGGTTAACTCGATCGCCCTACTGAACAGGGTCTTGGGGCCCCCAGGTTCACCGAGAGCCAACATTCTTCATACACCTTCTTGGCCCGTCCCACCACCACCTACGTCTGCCAGAGCTGCGGCGCCCAGACCCGCCAGTTCTTCGGCCGCTGCTCCAGCTGCGGCGCCTGGAACAGCCTGGTGGAGCAGACGGCCCCCGCCAGCGACACGCGCCGCCGTCGCCCGGTGGCGGCGGACACCGCTGCCGCCAGCCCCCGCCAGCCGCGCCGCTCCGAGCCGATCGCGGCGGTGGGGGAGCGGCCCCTGCAGCGCCTGGGCAGCGGCTACGCCGAGCTGGACCGGGTTCTGGGCGGCGGCCTGGTGCCGGGCTCCCTGGTGCTGCTGGGGGGCGATCCCGGCATCGGCAAGAGCACGCTGCTGCTCCAGAGCGCCGAGGCGATGGCCACCCGCTGCTCGGTGCTCTACGTGAGCGCGGAGGAGTCGGCCCAGCAGGTGAAGCTGCGCTGGCGCCGGCTGGCGGAGGGGGCCGATGAGGCGGAGGGCGCGGCTGGGGCTGTGGCAGGGGCGCGGCCCGGGGCGCCGGAGCTTTCCGGCCTGCAGCTCCTGGCCGAAACCGACCTGGAGCTCGTGCTGCAGGAGCTGGAGGCCCTGCGGCCGGCGGTGGCCGTGATCGACAGCATCCAGGCCCTGCACGACGGCGAGCTCAGCAGCGCTCCGGGCTCCGTGGCCCAGGTGCGCGAGTGCGCCGCCGCCCTGGCCCGCATCGCCAAGCGCCAGGACACGGCCCTGCTGCTGGTGGGCCACGTGACCAAGGAGGGCATGCTCGCCGGCCCCAAGGTGCTGGAGCACCTGGTGGATGCGGTGCTCACCTTCGAGGGGGACCGCTTCGCCAGCCACCGGCTGCTGCGGGCGGTGAAGAACCGCTTCGGCGCCACCCACGAGCTGGGGGTGTTCGAGATGCGCGGCCGCGGCCTGGCGGAGGTGAGCAACCCCAGCGAGCTGTTCCTGGGCAGCGAGGAGCCCAGTGCCGGCACCGCCACGATCGTGGCCTGCGAGGGGACGCGCCCCCTGGTGGTGGAGCTCCAGGCCCTGGTGAGCACCACCAGCTACGCCAGTCCCCGCCGCACCGCCACCGGCATTGGCACCAATCGCCTGCACCAGATCCTGGCAGTGCTGGAGAAGCACCTGGGCCTGCCCCTCTCCCGCTTCGACTGCTACCTGGCGGTGGCCGGCGGCCTGGAGGTGGAGGAGCCGGCGGCGGATCTGGGGGTGGCCGCGGCGGTGGTGGCCAGCTACCGCGATCTCACCCTGCCGCCGGGCACGGTGCTGATCGGCGAGCTGGGCCTGGGCGGCCAGCTGCGGCCGGTGGGCCAGCTGGAGCTGCGGCTGCAGGAGGCGGCGCGGCTGGGCTTTTCGCGGGCGGTGGTGCCCAAGGGCAGCGGCCTGGCGCGGCTGGCCGCGGGGCTGGACCTGCAGCTGCTGGAGGCGGGCGGTGTGGCCGAGGCCCTGGTGGCGGCGCTGGGGGTGAACCCGGCGGACGATCGGGGCTAGGGGTGGCGCCTCAGAAGTACACGTCCACGTTGGAGCGACCCGAGGACTTCAGCCAGTTCTCGATGTCCAGGTAGCCGCCGGGGTAGAGGCGCACGGCCTTGGTCCAGAAGTCGGCCGCCTGGTCGAACCAGCGGTCGGCCTCATCCTGGTTGCCCTGCTCCACCGCCAGCCGGCCCCACTTCTCGTAGATCAGCCCCATGTTCTTGAGGCAGGAGGGGGAGTTGGGGTTCTCTTCCAGGGACTGGCGGTAGTAGTCGAGCGATTTCTCCTCCTCGCCGTTGCTCATGTAGATGATCGCCATGTTCTTGAGGATCTCGCCCCGGTCCACCTTGTTCTCCTCCAGCCGCAGCGCCTCTTCGTAGTTATCGAGGGCCTCGGCGTAGTCGCCGTCGTTCTGGGCTGAGAGGCCATCGCGGTAGTAGACGTAGGCCTCCTTGGCCTTGGGGTCGATCGGCAGCAGCTTCACGATCAGGTCGGCCATCACCGTGAAGCTCTTGTCGATGAAGTTGTCGTTGCGCTGCGAGCGGGGCACGGGCGGGTTCTGGTCGGCGTGGGCCCATCCTCACCTGTGCCGGCCGGCAGGGGACCGGGCCGTTCGCAGTCCCTAGCGTGGGGGGCCCGCCGCCCGCGCGTGCCGCCCGCCATCGAGGCCGCCACCGACTCCCTTCAAGACTCCACCTCCCCCTCCGCCACCCCAGCCGCCTCCGCCCAGCCCCCGGCCGCAGCGCCTGAAGCGGCCGGCGCGGAGACCGGGTCCCTGGCGCCGCTGCTGCTGGAGGTGGAGGGGATGAAGTGCGGCGGCTGCGTGCGGGCCGTGGAGCAGCGGCTGCTGGCCCAGCCCGGGGTGCGCCAGGCCAGCGTGAACCTGCTCACCCGCACCGCCTGGGTGGGCCTTGACCCCACCGAGGTGGCACCGGATCGGCCGGCGGCCGGGGAGACCGGCGCCGATCCCGCCCTGGCCCTCGTGGAGGCCCTGGCGGCCGTGGGCTTCACGGCCCGCCGCCGCGACGGCGATGACCCCGTGCTGGAGCGGCTGCGGCACCGGCAGCGGCGCAGCTGGTGGCAGCAGTGGCGCCAGCTGGTGGTGGCCCTGCTGCTGCTGCTGCTCTCGGCGGCCGGCCACCTGGCGGAGGCGGGCAGCCTGCCCCAGCCCTGGCTGGCGGACATCCGTCTCCATGCCCTGCTGGCCACGGTGGCCCTTGCCGGGCCCGGCCGGCCGATCCTGTGGGGTGGCTGGCGGGCGGCCCTGGCCGGCATGCCCGGCATGGACACCCTCGTGGGCCTGGGCATGGCCAGTGCCTACCTGGCCAGCCTGGTGGCCTTCCTGTGGCCGGCGGTGGGCTGGCAGTGCTTCTTCAACGAGCCCGTGATGCTGCTGGGCTTCGTGCTGCTGGGCCGTTTCCTCGAGGAGCGGGCCCGCTTCCGCACCGGCCGGGCCCTGGAGGAGCTGGCGGCGCTCCAGCCCGACACGGCCCTGCTGCTCTTCGGGGAGGGCGAGCCCCGGCCGGTGCGGGTCGGCGCCCTGCGGCCGGGCGATCGGCTGCGGCTGCTGCCGGGCGATCGCGTCCCGGTGGATGGCCGGGTGCTGGCCGGGGAATCGGCGGTGGACGTGTCCAGCCTCACCGGCGAACCCCTGCCCCTGCAGGCCGCCCCGGGCAGCGAACTGGCCGCCGGCAGCCTCAACCTGGAGGCCCGCCTGGAGCTGGAGGTGCTGCGGCCCGGCTCCCAGAGCGCGGTGGCGCGGATCATCCGCCTGGTGGAGCAGGCCCAGGCCCGCAAGGCGCCGATCCAGGGCCTGGCGGACCGGATGGCCGGCCGCTTCACGCCGCTGGTGCTGGCCCTGGCCGCCGCCACCTTCCTGTTCTGGTGGCAGTGGGGCACCCGGCTCTGGCCCCAGGTGCTGATGGCCGGGCCCTCGGTCCACCTGCACGGCGGCCACCGCAGCCTGGGCATGGGCGCCGAGACGCCGCTGGCCCTGGCCCTGCAGCTCAGCATCGCCGTGCTGGTGGTGGCCTGCCCCTGCGCCCTGGGCCTGGCCACCCCCACGGCGATCACCGTGGGCACCGGCCGCGCCGCCCGCGCCGGGCTGCTGTTCCGCGGTGGCGCCGCGATCGAGACGGCGGCGCAGCTGCACCGCGTGCTGTTCGACAAGACCGGCACCCTCACCCTCGGCCGCCCCCTGGTGACGGCGATCGCGCTGGTGGCGGACGGCGGCGGCGGCCCCGCAGGCCCTGGTCAGGGTCCTGCGGGGCTCGCCGCCGAGGCGCGGCTGCTGCAGCTGGCGGCCAGCCTGGAGGCCAGCAGCCGCCATCCCCTGGCCTTCGCCGTGCTCCAGGAGGCCCAGGGGCGCGAGCTGGCCTTGCTGCCGCTGCAGCAGGTTTCGGCGCTGGCGGGCCAGGGCGTTGCGGGTCGCCTGGCGGCAGGTGAGGCCTGCTGGGTGGGGCGGCCGGAGTGGGTGCAGGCGGCCGCCGGAGCCCTGCCCCTCACCCCGGGCCAGCAGGCCTGGATTGCCGCCCAGGAGGAGGCCGGCGCCAGTCTGCTGGCGGTGGCCGAGGGCCCCCGGCTGCTCGGCCTGATCGCCGTCCAGGATCAGCCCCGCCCCGATGCCGCGGCCAGCCTGCGGGCCCTGGAGGCCATGGGCCTCGAGCTGGGGGTGCTCAGCGGCGATCGCCGCGGTGCCGTGGAGCGGCTCGGGCGCCAGCTGGGGCTCCAACCCGCGGCCCTGGCCTGGGAGCTGCTGCCCGAGCAGAAGCTGGAGCGGATCCTGGCGGCCCACCTCCAGGGGCCTGTGGCGATGGTGGGTGATGGCATCAACGACGCGCCGGCCCTGGCCGCGGCCGACCTGGGCATCGCCGTGGGCACCGGCACCCAGATCGCGATGGACAGCGCCGATCTGGTGGTGCTGGGCGATCGGCTGGAGGGCCTGGCCGAAGCCCTGCGGCTGGCGCGCCGCACCATGGCCAAGGTGCGCCAGAACCTGGCTTGGGCCTTCGGCTACAACCTGGTGGTGCTGCCGATCGCGGCGGGGGTGCTGCTGCCAGGCTTTGGGGTGCTGCTGTCGCCGCCGCTGGCGGCCCTGCTGATGGCCCTCAGTTCGATCACCGTGGTGGCCAATGCCCTCCTCCTGCAGGGGCGTCCGCCGGCTGGAGCCCGCCGTGCCGGCTGAGCCCTCCCCCTCGGCCCATCCCGCCCGCCCTCGGGGCCGTTTCCTGGTGCTGGAGGGCATTGACGGCTGCGGCAAGACCACCCAGCTCGAGCACCTCTGCCGCTGGCTGCCGGAGAGTGGGCTGCTGCCGGCCGGCGCCGAGCTGATCGTGACCCGCGAGCCCGGCGGCACCCCCCTGGGCCAGGCCCTGCGCCAGCTGCTGCTGCACCCCCCCGGCGAGGCGGCCCCCGGCAGTGGCGCCGAGCTGTTGCTCTATGCCGCCGACCGGGCCCAGCACGTGCAGCAGCGCATCCAGCCGGCCCTGGAGGCCGGCCATTGGGTGTTGAGCGATCGCTTTGCCGGCTCCACCGCCGCCTACCAGGGCTATGGCCGCGGCCTGTCGCTGGAGCTGATCGACCAGCTGGAGCGGATTGCCACCGGCGGCCTGGCGCCCGATCTGACGCTCTGGCTGGAGCTGCCCCTGGCTGAGTCGCTGCGGCGCCGGGGGCACCGGGCGGCTGATCGGATCGAGGCCAGCGGCGAGGCCTTCCTGGCGCGGGTCTGCGGCGGCTTTGCGGCCCTGGCGGCCGAGCGGGGCTGGCATCGCCTGGATGGGCGTCAGCCAGCCCCGCAGGTCAGTGCCGCGATCGAGGCGGCGCTGCGGGCGTTCTCCGCAGCTGTGCACCCCGGGGCGCCGGCGGCGGCTGAGGGTCTTGCCGCCCATGGCTGAGGACCTGTTCGCCGATCTGGTGGGGCAGGCGCCGGCCACGGCCCTGTTGCGGGCGGCCCTGGTGCAGGGGCGGCTGGCGCCCGCCTATCTGTTCAGCGGCGCCGAGGGGGTGGGCCGCCGCCTGGCGACGCTCCGCTTCCTGGAGGGGGTGATCGCCGGGCCGGAGGGCTCCCTGGCCGTGCGCCGCCGCCTGGAGGAGGGCAACCACCCGGATCTGCTCTGGGTCGAGCCCACCTATTCCGACAAGGGCCAGTTGATTCCGGCCTCCCAGGCCGTCGAGGCCGGCGTTAGCCGGCGGGCTCCGCCGCAGCTGCGCCTGGAGCAGGTGCGGGGCGTGTCCCAGTTCCTGGCCCGCCGGCCCCTGGAGGCCAGCCGCTGCCTGGTGGTGATCGAGGCTGTGGAGGCCATGGCGGAGGGGGCAGCCAACGCCCTGCTCAAGACCCTGGAGGAACCCGGCGACGGACTGCTGGTGCTGCTCAGCGCCGCCCCGGACCGGCTGTTGAGCACGATCCGCTCCCGCTGCCAGCAGGTGCCCTTCGCGCGGCTGCGCCCCGAGCTGCTGCAGCAGGTGCTGGCCGGCCTGCCCCCCACCGCGGCCCCCGCTCCCGATCAGGAACCCGCCCCAGCCACCGGCCCCGAACCTCCCGAGCTGCTGGAGCTGGCCGCCGGCTCGCCCGGGGCCCTGCTGCGGCATCGCCAGCAGTGGCAGGCCCTGCCGGCGGGCCTGGCGGAGCGGCTCTCCTCCCTGGCGGCCAGCCCGGTGGAGGCCCTGGCCCTGGCCCGGGACCTGTGCGAGGCCCTCGATGGCGAGCAGCAGCTCTGGCTCCTGGATTTGTGGCAGCTGCGGCTGTGGCGCCGCCACCACGACCCCGGCCAGCAGCACCGCCTCGAAACGCTGCGGCGCCAGCTGCGGGCCTATGTGCAGCCGCGCCTGGCCTGGGAGGTGGCCCTGCTGGAGCTCAGCGGCGCCGTGGCTGCCGCCTGAGCCCGGCAGCGCAGACGTGGCCCCGGCGGGAGGATTGGCTCAGGCGGCCTGGGGGCTGCCGCCGGGGGCCTGGCGCTGCCGCCGCGCCTCCCGGACCATCGTGGCCAGCTCCTCCAGCTGCGCGCCGATGGGCAGCTCCAGGCAGTAGCCGGCGCCGTAGACGGTCTTGATGAAGCGGGGCTTGCGGGGATCGGGCTCCAGCTTGGTGCGCAGGTGGCGCACGTGCACCCGGATCGTCTCGATGTCGTCGTCGGGCTCGTAGCCCCACACCTCCTTGAGGATCAGCGACGGGGCCACGGTCTGGCCGTGGCGCTGCAGCAGGCAGTGCAGCAGCTCGAATTCCAGGTGGGTGAGGCGCACCGGCTCGTCAAACCAGAAGGCCTCGAACCGCTCCGGCACCAGGGTCAGGGGGCCGTAACTGAGGATCTCGTTGTGTTTGGTCGAGAGCGGGGCCCGCTCGGAGCGCCGCAGCAGGGCCTTGATCCGCACCTGCAGCTCCTCCAGGTCGAAGGGCTTGGCCAGGTAGTCGTCGGCGCCGGAATTGAAGCCGCTCACCTTGTCCTTGGTGCTGCCCAGGGCGGTGAGCATCAGGATCGGGATGCGTGCGGTGCGCTCATCGCGGCGCAGGCGCTGGCAGAGGGTGAGGCCATCCACCTTCGGCAGCATCAGGTCCAGCAGGATCAGATCCGGGATGGTCTGCATGGCCAGGGCCTGGCCCTTGACCCCGTCCTCGGCGCGCTGCACGTCAAAGCCGCTGTGCTCCAGGTGGCCGGCGACCAGCTCGCGCATGTCGCTGTCGTCTTCGATCAGCAGGATGCAGGGTTTCATGGCTGCTACGGCAAGGCGCCGCGGAAGCGGCTCTGGACGGGATGTGGCCGCGGCCACGTTTCGTGCAGGCATTCTCTCCACGGGTGCGCGGATGTGCACCGGTCGGGGGCTGCCCGCTTTCCATCGCGATCGGCCAGATGCCCTGCAGTCAGAGGGATCCGCGCCCCGGGAACGCCCTGACAGGCCCTTCAATCTTCACCTTTTCTTTTGATCGAGATCTTGTAATCCTGCGGTGTTGGTGCCAGCGGGCTGCCGCTGTGGCCGTGGATCTCCCCGCCGCGGACCCGGCCCCATCCAGCCTGTGGGCCCGCTCGGGCCAGCGCCAGCCAGCCGCCAAGAAAAAACCCCAGCCCTGGGGCTGGGGTTGGAGAAGAACTCCCCGGGCGGGATTCGAACCTGCGACCAATCGATTAACAGTCGATCGCTCTACCGCTGAGCTACCGAGGAATGCGTTCCAAACAACGAACTCCTGGGGAGCCGGCTTCTGGGAACGGTGTCCCTGACTGGGACCCGAAGACCTTACCCCTCAGCCCTGCCCCTGGGCAAGGGGCTGAGCCGTCTGGCCAGGGTCTCCCCCGTCTGCCAGGGGCC
Source organism: Vulcanococcus limneticus LL (assembly GCF_943369875.1). Taxonomy (GTDB): domain Bacteria; phylum Cyanobacteriota; class Cyanobacteriia; order PCC-6307; family Cyanobiaceae; genus Vulcanococcus; species Vulcanococcus limneticus_A. Next base: position 1,243 of record NZ_CALROT020000005.1, on the reverse strand, counting down.
GGCGCTGCCCCGCTCCACCAGGGCGGCGCCATCGCACCAGTCCAGCTCGTCGAGGCGATGGGTGATCCACAGGGCCGTGATCGGCGCTTCGCCCTGGCTGCACAGCCGGCGGATCAGCCGCAGCAGGTCCTGCTGGCTGTCGGGGTCCAGCAGGGCGGTGGGCTCGTCCAGCAGCAGCAGCCGGGCCCGACTCGCCAGGGCCCCCGCGATCGCCAGGCGCTGCTTCTGGCCGCCGCTGAGGGTGTGGATCGGTCGCCCCTCGAAGCCATCCAGGCCCACCAGCTCCAGGGCACGGGCCACCTCCTGCTGGCGTCCGGCGGCGTCCAGCCCCGGGGGCAGGGAGAGCTGGATGTCGCTGCCGCAGCTGGGCAGCAGCAGCTGGTGATCCGGGTTCTGGAACACCAGGGCCGTCTTGAGGGGGGTGTGGATTCGCCCCCGGGCGGGCTCCAGCAGTCCGGCGATCAGCCGCAGCAGGGTGCTCTTGCCGCTGCCGTTGCCCCCCACCAGCATCCACAGGCCGGTCCGGGGGACCGTGAGGCTGCAGTGGCTGAGGGCCCGCTGGCCCGAGGGCCAGGCGAAGCCCAGCTGGTCCACCACCAGCGGCGGTTCGGCCAGGGCAGGGCCGCTGGAGTGGGGAAGGGGTGGGGTCAGGGTCAAGGGGCGCCGCTCAGCCCTCGAAGGAGAAGCCCGGCCGCTTGCTGCCGCCGCCCATGGCCGACTTCTCGTAGATCTGCACGGCCACCACCTCGCTGCTCAGCAGGCTGATGCGCTTGTCCTCCTCCTTCTCGCAGCTGAGTTCCAGCACCCGGGGCGCGCCGGTCTCCAGGGCCTGCTTCACCTGGCCGTAGAGGGCCTGGGCATCCGCCAGCTCCTTGCGCTGCACGGCAACCGGCATGGGGCTGAGCTTGAGGGAGAGCTCGACGACGTACACGGGCAGGGACTTGCGGCCAGCCCCCACTCTGGCGAATGACCCAGGCCCGCCGGGCTCCTGAGTGCTTTTACTCATTTGAACGGCCTGGATCGGTTTCTGGGGCGGCCCACCCGCCACAGGGCCGCGGTTCCCCGTACCATGAGCCCTGTAACGCTTCATGAAGCCGCTCTCATGACGATCGCTGTAGGGCGCGCGCCACAGCGGGGATGGTTCGACGTCCTCGATGACTGGCTCAAGCGCGACCGCTTCGTTTTTGTCGGTTGGTCGGGTCTGCTGCTGTTCCCCACCGCCTACCTGGCGCTGGGGGGCTGG
>NZ_CALROT020000004.1:0-235982 GCF_943369875.1 Vulcanococcus limneticus LL | reverse complement strand
GTCCTGAACACCTGGGCCGACGTGCTGAACCGTGCAGGCCTGGGCATGGAAGTGATGCACGAGCGCAACGCTCACAACTTCCCCCTCGACCTGGCTGCTGCCACCGCCACCCCCGTGGCGCTGACCGCCCCCGCCATCGGCTGAAGCCTTCCGGCTTCTCCGGTCCTGGGTTGACCCAGTTCCCTCTGCCCCCGCCTCGGCGGGGGCTTTTTTTGTGGCAGCCCCCACCCCCTGAACGGCGGGTCGTTGGGGCCGTGGAGCGGTCGGCGGTCGTGGTGGGTTGGGGCGATCGGAGGCCTGGGGGCGACCGATACCGCTCCACGGCCCCAACGACCCGCAGGGTCTCCAGAGGTCTGCCAGGCTGCGATCCAGGCAGGCAGGCGGCCTTATGGCAGAGAAACTGAACGTTGTGGCTGGTGGGGACGGCGGGCTGGAGGCTGCGGCGCCGGTGGCAGCCCAGGACGAGGCCAGCGCGCTGATCGCCGACCTTGGCCTGGAGCCCCATCCGGAGGGGGGCTGGTACCGGGAGGTCCACCGCAGCGGCGAACCGGTGCGGCGCCGCGATGGCGGCGAACGGGCGGGGCTCACGGTGATCCTGTTCCTGCTGGTGAAGGGCAGCCTCAGCCGCTGGCATCGCGTGCGCGGCGCCGACGAGACCTGGCACCACGCCGGTGGGTCGCCCTTGGAGTTGTGGCGGCTGCCGCCCGCCGGCGGCGTGGCCGAGCCCGCCAGCCTGGGGCCCCTGCGGCCGGCGCCGATCCAGCCGCTGCAAAGACCGGCCTTTCCCCAGTCCCAGCCGCCAGCCCTCGAGCCCGTGCTGGTGGTGCCGGCGGGCTGGTGGCAGGCCGCCCGCCCGCTGGGAGCCTGGAGCCTGGTGAGCTGCTGCGTGGGCCCAGGCTTCGACTTTGTCGATTTCGAGCTGCTGCGCCATCAGCCCCCGGAGCAGCATCCCGCGGGGGCCCTGGCCTGGCTGCTCTGAGGATGCGGCTTGCCCAGTCGCTGAACCGATGGGCTCAGGCCGTGAGGCGTCGCCGCAGCTGGCCGCAGGCCGCATCGGCATCGAGGCCGCGGCTGGCGCGCACGCTCACGGCCACATGGCGCTCCTGCAGGCTCCGGCGGAAGCTCTCCACCGCCGCCGGACTCGGCCGCTGGAACTCCTCCTCCTCGATCGGGTTGTAAGGAATCAGGTTCACGTGGCTCTGGAAGCCCCGCAGCAGCTGGGCCAGGGCCGCCGCATGGCGGGGTTGATCGTTCAGGCCGCCCAGGAGGATGTATTCAAAGCTCACGCGCCGGCCCGTGATCGCCACGTAGCGGCGGCAATCCTCCAGCAGGGCCTCAATCGGATAGGCGTGGGCGGTGGGGATCAGCTCTTCGCGCAGGCGCTGATCGGGGGCGTGCAGGCTCACCGCCAGGGTGAACTGGGCCCGGCCCAGCCGCTCCAGGGCCCGCTCCGCCAGGGTCGGCAGGGTGCGCGGCACCCCCACGGTGCTCACCGTGATCTGGCGCTGGGCCATGCCCAGGTCGCTGCAGAGGCAGTCGATGGCCTCCAGCACCGCTTCGACGTTCAGCAGCGGCTCGCCCATGCCCATGAACACCACGTGGCTGGGGCGCTCCCCCATCACCTCGCGCACGCTCAGCACCTGGTCCACGACCTCGTGCACCGCCAGGGAGCGCTGCAGGCCCCCCTTGCCGGTGGCGCAGAAGCGGCACGCCATCGGGCAGCCCACCTGGCTGCTCACGCACACGGTGAGCCGCCCCTCGGCCGGAATGCCCACGGTCTCGATGCTGAGGCCGTCGTGGGTGCCGAGCAGCAGCTTGGTGGTGCCGTCGCGGGCGACGCTGCGGTGCAGTTCCCGCGAGCGGCCGATCCAGTCGCTGGCGCCCGTCGGCGGTGTGGCGGCCAGGCCCTCGCGCCAGGCCTTGGGCAGCACCGACACCTCCTCCAGCCTGCGGGCGCCCTTGGCGTAGAGCCAGTCGTGGAGCTGGCGGCCCCGGAACCTGGCCTGCCCCTGCTGCTGGGCCCACTGCTCCAGAGCCGAAAGGCCCATCCCCAGCAGGGGACGGGCCTCGGTCGCGGCGGCGGGCTCAGGGGCTGATCCGGCGGCGATGGCCGTCGCCGGGGCGGCGTCGGAGGCCATCAGTCCCACACCAGCAGGCCGTGACCCAGCCAGGCCTCCACGGCCAGCAGGGCGATGAAGCCCAGCATGGCCATCCGGCCGTTGAGCAATTCGGTGTGGGTGTGGAAGCCGTAGCGGGGCAGGCGGCGCTGCGGCACGAGCTTGGGTTCGAGCATGGCGGGCGGCGCCTACGGGGACTGCGGATCGGCTCCATTCAAGCCAGAAGCCGGCCCCCGACGGGACCGGCGCAGGGGGGAAACCCGTCGGGCCTCCCCGGCAACGGGACTCACTCGTCGGTGAGCAGCCCCTCCTCCTGCAGACCCTCGAGGGCGGCGGGGTCGGCGATCAGCTCCTCCTCCAGGCCCTCCTCCACGCTGGGGCGGGTGAAGGCGGCGGTGGTGCTGGCGCTGGCCTCGATGCCATGGCGGCTGCGGGTGGCCTCCAGCTCGTCGTCGGAGGGGTCGTCGAGCAGGGCCTGGGCGGCGGCGGACGCCGGGGCGGCCGGCATCTCCACGGTGTAGTCGGGACGCAGGTTCTGCATGCGGCGGTAGCCGGCGGCCTCCTCCTCGAGGATGTCGGGGTGGGGGCCCGCCTCGGCCCGCAGCTCCTCTTCGAAGCCGCTGAAGCCGGTGCCGGCGGGGATCAGGCGACCGATGATCACGTTCTCCTTGAGACCGCGCAGCCAGTCGCTCTTGCCCTCGATGGCGGCTTCGGTGAGCACCCGGGTGGTCTCCTGGAAGGAGGCCGCCGAGATGAAGCTGTCGGTGTTCAGCGAGGCCTTGGTGATGCCCAGCAGCACCGGTGTGAATTCGCTCGGTGCGCCGCCGGTGATCGCCATGGCGTTGTTCACCTGCTCCACCTGACGCAGTTCGATCAGCTCGCCGGGCAGCAGGGTGGTGTCCCCCGCGTCCTCGATGCGGACCTTGCTGGTCATCTGGCGCACGATCACTTCGATGTGCTTGTCATCGATGGTGACGCCCTGGGACTTGTAGACGTTCTGCACTTCCTGCACCAGGCGGAACTGCAGCTTGGAGATGGCCTCCTGGGCCGCTTCCAGGGTGGGCTTGCGGCTGCGCAGGTCTTCGAAGAAGCACTCCAGCAGCTCGTGGGGGTTGATCGGACCGTCGGTGAGCAGTTCACCGGCGCTCACCTGCTGGCCATCCGACACCATCACGGTGCGGCCCAGCAGGATCGGGTATTCGGTGATGGCGTCGTCGCCCTCGATCACCGACACGGTCACCGAGTCGTCGTCCTCGCCCTGCTTGATCTGCACGGTGCCGGCCTTCTTGCAGGGAATGGCCGATTCCCGCGGGCGGCGGGCCTCCAGCAGTTCCTCGATGCGGGGCAGACCCTGCACGATGTCGCCGGTCTTCTGGCGCTCGAACACCAGCAGGGCCAGCGAGTCGCCGCGCTGCACGAGTTCGCCGTCACGCACGTGCAGCACCGAATCGGGCGACACCATGTAGGGGCGGCCGAGGCGGATGGTGACGCTGTTGCCCTCGACGGCCTCCACCTGGCCGCAGCAGGGGGCCTCGATGCCGGCGGCCAGCAGGTCGCCGTCCACCAGGCGCTGACTCACTTCCACCGTCGCCTTGGCGGAGCCCAGATCGATGGTGCGGGTGTCGCCGGCGCGCTCGACGATCAGGCGGCGGATTGGTTCGCCCTCCACCAGGTCGGGCAGCTGCACCACGCCGTCCTCCTTGCAGAGGATCTGGGTGGTGGCCACCACGTCGCCGCTCTTGACGACGGCGCCGTCCTCCACCTGCAGCTCCGTGTGGGTGGAGCCGTGGCTGGCGTCGGAGAGGGTGTCGCGGCGCACCAGCAGGCTCTCGAGGATCACCAGCTGCAGGCGATCGATCGTCTTGGCGCGCTTGTCGGGCACGGCCTCCACATCCACCGTCATCTGGGGGGTGGTGTCGAAGGTCTCGAGGATCAGCTGGGTGCGCAGCAGCTCCACGCCCTCCACGCTCTTGATCAGCTCGCCGTCCTTGTAGGTAAGGCGCTGGGTGGCCTTGAGCCCCAGGGAGGGGCCGCCGTTCTGCTTCACCAGGCTCAGTTCGGGCAGGTGGGCCGCATCGGGAATGCTGTATTCCTCCACGGGCCGCAGCAGCAGGGCTCCGCCCTCGGGGGTGTCCACCGCCTCCACGAACAGGATCGCGTCGGCCGTCAGGCCCGGGGCGATCTCCTCACCCGGGTTCACCATATTGCCGTTGCCGCCGTAGCGGCTCAGCACCTTGGCGTCGGAGACCAGGTGCAGCTTGCCGGAGCGCACGATGATCTCGCGCAGAATGTCGTTCTTCTGCGTCACCGTCACGATGCCGGCGGTCTGGCTGAAGATGTCCTTCACCACTTCGGTGCCGGCCTCGATCCACTGGCCGTCCTCGATCATCAACAGGGAGATGTCCTTGTTGATCTCGTGGGTTTCCTGGGGAATCCACAGCAGGGTGCCGCCCTTGCTCACCTCGTAGCCGTTCTTGGCGCTGCGGGCCTTCTTGATCGCCAGGCCCGGCGCATACTTCACGATGCCGCCGGTCTGGGTGCGGAAGCGGTCATCGGCCAGCTCGGCGATCACTTCACCGCCGCTGATCTTGGTGCCGGGCTGGGTCTTGAGCAGGTAGCGCAGGCTGTCCTTGCCCTCCAGGTGCCAGATCTCACCGGCATGGGTCGACTGGCCCACCAGCTTGCAGTCCTTGAGGGTGAGGCTGGTGGTGACGATCTGCACTTCGCGGGAGTCACCGGCGGATTCCCGCAGGCGCACGGCACCGCCGTACTCGCTCACCAGGCGGCTCTCGGCCAGCACCTCGCCGGTGGTGACCGGCTTCTCGCCCTTGACCACCGGCAGGGCGTTGGGGGGCAGGTTGTAGACGTCGCCGGCGAACACCCACATCCGCCCCAGGCGTGTGGCCTTGTGGGTGATGTTGCCCTGGCGGTCGGTGACCTCCTTGGGCTGGATGCCGTCCTCGTAGCGCACCTGGCCGGCCAGGTCGCAGATCACATCCTTGGTGGCCTTCTCCACGCTCTTCTTCACGGCGGCGCCGGAAGAGATCTGGGCCAGCATCGTGTCGGAGGCCACGGTGCCGCCATCGGCCACGAACAGCAGGGAGCCCTGGGTGATCTCCAGCTTCTGGACCTTGCCCTTGCCGCTGGGCTTGAGGGTGAGGGCGAAGTCGGTCTCGGCGATCAGGGCGTCCACGCCGTGGGGGGTGCGGAAGGCCCGCACGCGGGCCTTGGGCCCGAACTCGGCCACACCGTCGGTGGTGGAGCGCACCACGCCGGTCTCGGCGGTGGACACACCGCCGGTGTGGAACGTCCGCATCGTCAGCTGGGTGCCCGGCTCGCCGATCGACTGGGCGGCCACGATGCCGACGGCCTCGCCCAGGTCGACGAGTTCGTTGTGGGCCAGGGCCCAGCCGTAGCACTTGCGGCACACCGAGCGGGTGGCTTCACAGGTGAGGGGCGAGCGCACCTTCACGGTTTTCACGCCGGCCGCCTCGATGCGGCGGGAGAGGGGCGGATCGATCTCGCCGTCGCGGTCCACCAGGATCTCGCCGTTGGCATCCACCACCGGCTCGGCGGCCAGGCGGCCCACCAGCTTGGCGGCGTACTTGCCCTTGTCGTCGGCGTCGATGGGGATGCTGCGGGTGGTGCCGCAGTCGTCCTCGCGCACGATCACGTCCTGGGCCACGTCCACCAGACGGCGGGTGAGGTAACCCGAGTCGGCGGTGCGCAGGGCCGTGTCCACCAGACCCTTGCGGGCGCCGTAGGAGGAGATCACGTATTCGGTGACCGTCAGACCCTCACGGAAGTTGGTGCGGATCGGCAGGTCGATGATCTCGCCCTGGGGGTTGGCCATCAGGCCGCGCATGCCCACCAGCTGACGCACCTGGGACATGTTGCCCCGGGCGCCGGAGTTGGCCATCATCCACACCGAGTTGAGTGGATCGTTCTCGTTGAAGTTCTTCTTGACTTCTTCAACCAGACGCTCGTTGGTCTCGGTCCAGGTGTCGATCACCTTGGTGTGCCGTTCCACCTCGGTGATCTCACCGAGGCGGTAGCGCTCTTCGGTGTCCGTGATCTGCTGCTCAGCTTCTTCGAGCAGACGAGCCTTTTCGCCGGGGATGCGCAGGTCGTCGACGGAGATCGACACGGCGGCCTGGGTGGCGTAGTGGAAGCCCAGGTCCTTGAGCTCATCGGCCATGGAGGCCGTGGCGGCGGTGCCGTGGTTCTTGTAGGCCCAGGCCATCAGGTTCCGCAGCGCCTTCTTGTCGATGACGTGGTTGCGGAACGGCGGAGCGGCCTTGCTCAGGGGCGCGACGGCGCCGAGCACGGGCGTGATCTCAGCGGCGGCGGCTTCGGCCTTCTTGCTGGACTTCTTGCTGGTTTTCTTGGCGGGGGTGGCGGTCATGGCTGCGCGCGTCGAGGGTGAACGAAGAGGGGGACTATCCGGGATCTCAGGCGGCGGCCACCGCGTCGATGATCGTGCTGTTCATCACCACACGGCCCACGGTGGTGAGCAGATAGCGGCTGATCAGGGCACCGTCCTCATCGAGACGGTCGCGGCGGAACCTCCACTGCTCAACGCGGGTGCCATCGCTCAGGGTTTCGCTGCTTTCGGGCTCCCTGCCCTCCTCGGGGTTCTCCACCTCGCCGTTGAAGCGCACCCACACCCAGTCGTGCATGGTGAGGTGGCGCTCATCGAAGGCGCTGAGCACATCGGCCAGGCCCGCATAGGTGCGGCTGCGGTCGCCGAAGGCGGGACGCTCGGCGCCGGGCTGTTCGGCGGTGAGGTAGTAGGCGCCGAGCACCATGTCCTGGGACGGGGTGATGATCGGCTCGCCCGTGGCGGGCGAGAGGATGTTGTTGCTGGCCAGCATCAGCATCCGGGCTTCCGTCTGGGCCTCGATCGCCAGGGGCACGTGCACGGCCATCTGGTCACCGTCGAAGTCGGCGTTGAAGGCCGGGCACACCAGGGGGTGCAGCTGGATGGCGCGACCGTCCACCAGCTTGGGCTCGAAGGCCTGGATGCCCAGGCGGTGCAGCGTCGGGGCGCGGTTCAGCAGGATCGGGTGCCCTTCGATCACCTCCTGCAGCACCTGCATCACCTCGTCGTCGGCGCGCTGGATCAGCTTCTTGGCGGCCTTGATGTTGTTGACGATGTTCTGGCGGATCAGGCGATGGATCACGAACGGCTGGAACAGCTCGATCGCCATCTCCTTGGGCAGGCCGCACTGGTGCATCTTCAGCTTGGGGCCCACCACGATCACGGAACGACCGGAGTAGTCGACCCGCTTACCCAGCAGGTTCTGGCGGAAGCGGCCCTGTTTGCCCTCGATGATGTCGCTCAGCGACTTGAGCGGCCGGTTGTTGGCGCCCACCACGGTGCGGCCGCGGCGGCCGTTGTCGATCAGGGCATCGACGGCCTCCTGCAGCATCCGCTTCTCGTTGCGGACGATGATCTCGGGGGCCAGGATCTCCTGCAGGCGCGCCAGCCGGTTGTTCCGGTTGATGACGCGGCGGTAGAGGTCGTTCAGGTCGGAGGTGGCGAAGCGGCCGCCATCGAGCTGCACCATCGGCCGCAGGTCGGGCGGGATCACGGGGATCACGTCCAGCACCATCCACTCGGGCTTGGCGCCGGTGGCGATGAAGTTGTCGATCACGCGCAGGCGCTTGATTAGCTTGGCCCGCTTCTGGCCCTTGCTGCCGGCGATCTCCTCGCGCAGCTGCTCGGCGATCACCGGCAGGTCGAGGTCCTCCAGCAGCTGCTTGAGGGCCTCGGCGCCGATGCCCACCTGGGGCTCATTCTCGATGTCCGAATCTTCGGCGTAGATCTGGTCCTCGATCTCCAGCCACTCGTCTTCGGTGAGCAGCTGCTTGTAGGTGAGGTCCTTGTGGTCGCCCTTGTCGAGCACCACGTAGCAGTTGAAGTAGACGATCTGCTCCACATCCCGCAGGGGCATGTCCAGCAGGATCGCCACGTAGCTGGGGATCCCCTTCAGGTACCACACGTGGCTCACCGGAGCGGCGAGCTTGATGAAGCCCATGCGGTGGCGGCGCACCCGGCTCTCGGTGACCTCCACGCCGCAGCGCTCGCAGACGATGCCGCGGTGGCGCACCCGCTTGTACTTGCCGCAGTGGCATTCCCAGTCTTTCGACGGGCCGAAGATCTTCTCGCAGAACAGCCCGTCCATCTCGGGCTTGAGCGTGCGGTAGTTGATCGTTTCGGGCTTGGTGACCTCACCCACCACCTGACCGTTGGGCAGCGTGCGCTGGCCCCACTGCATGATCCGCTCGGGCGAGGCGAGCGTGATCTTGACGTAGTCGAAGTGGTTCTCGGTGCGGAGATTGCTGTTGGTCATGGCCGATGGGGTGCGCGGACCGCGGTGGAGGGGAGCTGATCAGAGGGAGCGAGCACCGTCCCGGCCGAGCCGGGAGCGGTCCCGTTCAGCGGTCAGTCGTCGTCGAAATCCGCGACGCCGAGGGATTCGTAGGTGGGGCGGTTGGGGGTGCTGCGGCGGGGGTTGACGTCCTGCATCAGATCCACTTCCTCACCGGCGTCGGTATAGACGGCGATGTCGAGGCCGAGCGACTGCAGTTCGCGCATCAGCACCTTGAACGACTCGGGGGTGCCGGGGCGGGGGATCGGCTTGCCCTTGACGATGGCGTTGAGCGCCTCGTTGCGGCCCTGCATGTCGTCGGACTTGACGGTGAGCAGTTCCTGCAGGGTGTAGGCGGCGCCGTAGGCCTCGAGGGCCCACACCTCCATCTCACCCAGGCGCTGGCCGCCCTGCTGGGCCTTGCCGCCCAGGGGCTGCTGGGTCACCAGGGAGTAGGGGCCGGTGGAGCGGGCGTGGATCTTGTCGTCCACCAGGTGCACCAGCTTGAGGATGTGGGCATAGCCCACGGTGACCGGCTGGTCGAAGGCCTCGCCGGTGCGGCCGTCGATCAGCTGGATCTTGCCGGGGTTCTCGGGGTCGTACACCCAGTCCTTGCCGGGCTGGGCCTTGGCGGCCTCGAGATAGGCCTGCACGGTGTTCTTCGAGGTTTCGGGGCCGTGCATCTCATCGAACGGCACCACCTTGACGCGGCAGTGGAGGTGGGACGCGGCCCAGCCCATCAGGCACTCGAACACCTGGCCCACGTTCATCCGGCTCGGCACACCCAGGGGGTTGAGCACGATGTCGATCGGGGTGCCGTCAGGCAGGTAGGGCATGTCTTCCAGGGGAAGAATGCGGCTGATGATGCCCTTGTTGCCGTGGCGGCCGGCCATCTTGTCGCCCACCTGGATCTTGCGGCGCTGGGCCACATAGACCCGCACCACCATGTTCGCGCCGGGCGGCAGTTCGTCGCCCTGCTCCCGGGTGTAGATGCGCACGTCCACCACGCGGCCGCGCTCGGTGCTGGGCACCCGCAGGGAGTTGTCGCGCACGTCGCGGGCCTTCTCGCCGAAGATGGCGCGCAGCAGCTTCTCTTCGGGGGGCTGGTCGGATTCACCCTTGGGGGTCACCTTGCCCACCAGGATGTCGCCGCTCTCCACGTAGGCCCCCACGCGGATGATGCCCATCTCGTCGAGGTTGCCGAGGCTCTCCTCGGCCACGTTGGGGATCTCACGGGTGATCTCCTCGGGGCCGAGCTTGGTCTGACGGGCTTCGATCTCGTACTTCTCGATGTGCACCGAGGTGTAGAGGTCGTCGCGCACCAGGCGCTCGCTCACCAGGATCGCGTCCTCGTAGTTGTAGCCCTCCCAGGGCATGTAGGCGATCAGCACGTTCTGGCCGAGGGCGATCTCGCCGCCCTCGCAGGCCGAGCCGTTGGCCAGCACCTGGCCGGCGATCACCGGATCGCCGAGTTTGACGATCGGCCGGTGGTTGAGGCAGGTGTCCTGGTTGGAGCGCTGGTACTTCTGCAGGTAGTGGGTGTGGTCGTTGCCCTGCTCATCGCGGATCACGATGGCGGTGGCGTCCACGAACACCACGCTGCCGTTGACCGTGGTGATCGGCACCATGCCCGAGTCGCGGGCCACCTGGGTCTCCAGGCCCGTGCCCACCAGGGGGCGTTCGGGGCGCAGCAGCGGCACCGCCTGGCGCTGCATGTTCGAACCCATCAGGGCGCGGTTGGCGTCGTCGTGCTCCAGGAAGGGAATCAGCGACGTGGCCACCGAGATCACCTGCACCGGCGACAGCTGGACGTAGTCCACCTGCTCGGGGGGCACGGTCTCGAAGTCCTGGCGGTAGCGCACGGGCACGAGTTCGGCCTTGATGCGGCCGTCGGCGTCGGTGGCCACGTCACCGGGGGCGACGCGGCACTCGTCCTCGAGGTCGGCGGAGAGATAGATCGGATCGCCCTGCTTGAGCACGATGCCGTTCTCCACCTTCCAGAAGGGGGTCTCGATGAAGCCGTACTCGTTCACCCGGGCGTGGGTGGCGAGCGAGCCGATCAGACCGGCGTTCGGACCTTCCGGGGTCTCGATCGGGCAGATGCGGCCGTAGTGGGAGGGGTGGATGTCACGCACGGCGAAGCCGGCGCGCTCCCGGGTCAGACCGCCGGGGCCGAGGGCGCTGATGCGGCGCTTGTGGGTCAGCTCGGCCAGGGGGTTGGTCTGGTCCATGAACTGGCTCAGCTGGCTGGAGCCGAAGAACTCCTTGATCGCCGCCACCAGGGGCTTGGGGTTCACCAGCTGGGCCGGGGTGAGCGATTCGGTCTCGCCGACCGTCATCCGCTCCTTGATGATCCGCTCCAGGCGGTTCAGGCCCACGCGCACCTGGTTCTGCAGCAGTTCGCCCACCGAGCGCACGCGGCGGTTGCCGAGGTGGTCGATGTCATCGAGGCTGGCGCCGCCGACATCGAGCTCCAGGTTGATCAGGTAGTCGATCGTGCTGAGCACGTCCTCGGCGGTGAGGGTGCGGGTCGCGTCGGGGATCGTGAGGCGCAGCTTCTTGTTGATCTTGTAGCGACCCACCCGACCGAGGTCGTAGCGCTTGGGATCGAAGAACCGGCTGTGCAGCAGCTGCTGACCGCCGCTCACCGAGGGCGGTTCACCCGGCCGCAGCTTCTTGTAGAGCTCCAGCAGGGCCTGGTCTTCAGAGGCGATGCCCTCGTCGTTGGCGGCCTCGATCGACTTCTGGTAATACTCCGGGTGCCGGAGTTTATCCAGCACGTCGTTGTCCGACAGGCCGATGGCCCGCATCAGCACGTGGGCGTTGATCTTGCGGGTCTTGTCGACGCGGACGTGCAGCAGGTCGTTCTTGTCGGTCTCGAACTTCAGCCAGGCACCACGGTTGGGGATCAGGCTGGCGTTGAAGGTCTTGCGGCCGTTCTTGTCCTGCTCGTCCTTGAAGTAGACGCCGGGGGAGCGCACGATCTGGTTCACGATCACGCGCTCGGCGCCGTTGATGATGAACGTGCCGCGCTCGGTCATCAGCGGCAGCTCGCCGATGAAGACCTCCTGCTCCTTGATTTCGCCGGTCTCCTTGTTGACCAGGCGGCAGGTGACATACATCTGGGAGGCGAAGGTCGCGTCGCGACGCTTGGCCTCTTCCACGTCGTGGCGGGGGCGCTTGAGGCGGTACTCGCTACCGATGAAGTGCAGCTCGAGCTTGCCGGTGTAGTCGGTGATCGGCGAGAAGCTCTCCAGCTCCTCGATCAGGCCCTTCTCCAGGAACCATTTGAAGCTCGCGCGCTGTACCTCGACCAGATCGGGCAGGTAAGTGGCGGTCTTGGCGACCTGGATCGCGCTGCTCATGCGGTGAACCTGCAGGAACGGGTTGGACGGGGGACTGACCTGACGGCGCAGGGGGTGGTCGCGGGCGGGAGGGGCCGAGGCAGGGCCTGCCACAGGAACAGCCGCCCCCGCTGGGGGGACGGCTGCCTGAGCGCAGGACCTATTCAGCTCGCTTCAACCCCAGGGACAACGACGACACGCACCGGAAAGACAAGGCACCAGGCAAGTGGTGGGCGCTTTCGGGCTGCAGAGAGCACGGAAAAATTCAGAGCTCGCTGCCAGGCCAATAAATCATCATACAGTGTCAGCTGCCTGCCCCAACCCAAGCCCGAACAGGGCCTCGGCATTGGCCGTGCTCTGGCGGGCCACCGTCTCCAGGCTCTCGCCGCGCAGGTCCGCCACGCGCTGGGCCACCGCCGCCACGTAGGCGGGTTCATTGCGCTTGCCCCGCCGCGGCACCGGCGCCAGGAAGGGGCAGTCGGTCTCCACCAGGTAGCGATCGGCCGGCACCTGGCGGGCGCAGGCGTGGGTGGCCTCGGCCTTGGGGAAGGTGACAGTGCCGCTGAAGCTGATGAACAGGCCCAGCTCCAGGAAGCCGTCCATCTCCTTGGGGGTGCCCCCCCAGCAGTGCATCACGCCGCGGGGGCAGGCGCCCCGCTCCCGGCGTTCCCGCAGTTCCGCCAGCATCGGTTCGGCCGCATCGCGGCAGTGGATGATCACCGGCAGATCCAGCGCACAGGCCAGATCCAGCTGGGGCCGCAGCACGGCCAGCTGCTGCTCGAGGTTCTTCTCGCGGAACAGGTCGAGCCCCAGCTCGCCGATGGCCAGCACCCGCGGATCGGCCTCGGCCGCCGCCCGCAGCACCTGGGCGGTGTCGGCCTGCCAGTGCTCGGTGTCCAGCGGGTGGACGCCCACCGAGTAGCGCAGCTCCGGGAAGCGATCGGCCAGGGCCCGGATCGCCGGGATCTCCGAGGGTTCCACGCAGGCGTGCAGCAGCCGCTGGATGCCGGCCTCGCGCCAGCGCTGGGCCACGGCGTCGAGGTCCTCGTCGAAGTTGCGGAAGACGATGTGGCAGTGGGAATCCACCAGGGCCACGGCGGCCGCTGAGGATCCGGTGGGGCTGGGCCCCTCGCTGGGCGCCTCCGGGTTCCGGATCTCGCCGCCGAGGGCTGCCGGGATCGTCGCTGCCGCCATCGCTGGAGTTCCGGGATTCAGGCCGAGGTCCGAACCCTAGACAGCTGGGGCGCCGGGCAGCCGCGCGGCACCAGCCCAGCGCCCCAGGCCAGGGACGCCGCCCCTTCACGAGCAAAGCCGGCCCGCCAGCCCCCTGGGGGGCAGCGGACCGGCTGCTGGGGCCACGGGGGCCGGGCGCTGGACTCAGGCCTGGGCCGGCTCGACCGCCTTCTTGACGGCGGCGCTCAGGCGCGACTTCTGGTTGGCGCCGGTGTTGCGGTGCAGCACACCCACCTTGACGGCCTTGTCGATCTTGCTGAAGGCGGCGTTGACGCTGCTCTGCACGGCGGCCTTGGCGGCCTCGCCGGGCTCCTGGCTGTAGGCGCTCACGGCCGTGAAGGCGCGCTTCAGCAGGGTGCGGACGGCGGACTTGTAGGTGCGGTTGTGCAGGCGATTGCGCTCGGCAACCAGGATGCGCTTCTTCGAGGACTTGTTATTGGCCACAGGCAGGTTCGGCGCTCGAAATCGGCGCTGGCACGGCAAAGGCGGATCCTACCCCGTGGCGCTGCTGGGGGATCCCGGCCGGCGCACTAGCTTGAACTCCCCCTCACCCTGACCGGTGACCGTGTCCAGCAGCTCCCTCGACCAGACCTTCACGGCGCAGGCGGGCTCGGCGCAGGCGGGCATGACGCAGGCCGGGGAGCCCGTGGCGACGCCGGCCCTGCGGATCGAACTGCTGCACGACCTCGCGGCCGCCGGCGAGCGCCTGGAGGCCATCGCCGATCGCACCGGCGGCGGCCAGAGCCGCGAGGCCGCCCAGCGGGTGGACGCGATCATCGAGCAGGTGCGGACCCAGGGCGACGCCGCCCTGCTGGAGCTCACCGAGCGCTTCGACGGAGTGCGCCCCGATCCCCTGCGGGTGCCCGCCGCTGAGCTCAAGGCGGCCTGGGAGCGCTGTCCCGCCGACCTGCAGGCCGCCCTGCAGCTGGCCCACCGCCGCATCCTCGACTTCCACCAGCGCCAGCGCCCCGCCGATCTGAGCGTGACCGGCGTGCACGGCGAGCGCCTCGGGCGCCGCTGGCGGCCGGTGGAGCGGGCCGGCCTCTACGTGCCGGGCGGCCGGGCCTCCTACCCCAGCACCGTGCTGATGAACGCGGTGCCCGCCAAGGTGGCCGGGGTCGAGCGGCTGGTGATGGTCACCCCGCCGGGCCCCGATGGCCGCGTCAACGACACGGTGCTGGCGGCGGCCCACCTGGCCGGGGTGGATGAGCTCTACCGGGTGGGTGGTGCCCAGGCCATCGCCGCCCTCGCCTACGGCACCGAGACCATCCCGCGGGTGGATGTGATCACGGGTCCCGGCAACCTCTACGTGACCCTGGCCAAGAAGGCCGTGTATGGCCGCGTGGCGATCGATTCGCTGGCGGGCCCCTCCGAGGTGCTGGTGATCGCCGATGCCAGCGCCAACGCCGACCACGTGGCCGCCGACCTGCTGGCCCAGGCCGAGCACGACCCCCTGGCCGCCGCGATCCTGCTCACCACCAGCACGGCGCTGGCGGCGGCCGTGCCCGCGGCCCTCGAGGCCCAGCTGCAGGGCCACCCCCGGGCCGCCATCACCCGCCAGGCCCTCGAGGACTGGGGCCTGATCGTGGTCTGCCCCTCCCTGGAGGACGCGGCGCTGCTGAGCGATCGCTTCGCACCGGAGCACCTGGAGCTGCAGGTGGAGCGGCCCGAGCCCCTGGCCGAGCGCATCCACCACGCCGGGGCGATCTTCCTCGGGGCCTGGACCCCCGAGGCGGTGGGCGACTACCTGGCCGGCCCCAACCACACCCTGCCCACCTCCGGCACGGCCCGCTTCGCCGGCGCCCTCAGCGTGGAGACCTTCCTGCGCCACACCAGCCTGATCCAGTTCAACCGCCAGGCCCTGGAGGCCACCGGCGGCGCAGTGGTGGCCCTGGCCGACAGCGAGGGGCTGCACAGCCACGCCGAATCGGTGCGCCTCCGCCTGGGCTGAGGCCGGCTGCAGACCTCAGCCGGACGCTGCGGGCGGGGTCCGCTCAGGACTCCGGGCGGTTCCGCTCAGCGCTTCACCAGGTCGCGCACACCCGGCACGCCGTCGTGGATCTCGCCCACCAGCACCTGGTCGGTGAGGTTCACGAACAGGCCGTTCTCCAGCACGCCGGGCAGGTTGTTGATCTCCTTCTCCAGGGCCACCGGATCGGTGATGCCGCCGGCGAACTTCACATCCAGCACCAGGTTGCCCTGGTCGGTCACCACGGGGCCGGCCTTGCGCACGGCCATGCGCAGGTCGGCGTTGCCCCCCAGGGCGGCCAGCTCGGCCTGCACCTGGCGCCAGGCGCCGGGCAGCACCTCCACCGGCAGCAGGAAGCCGAGGTTGAGGGTGTCCACCAGCTTGGTGGCATCCACCACCACCACGAAGCGCTCGGCGCGGCGGGCCACCAGCTTCTCCTGCACGTGGCAGGCGCCGCCGCCCTTGATCAGCTGGAAGGAGGGGTCCACCTCATCGGCGCCGTCGATGGCCAGATCGATGCGCTCGATGGCGTTGAGGCTCTTGAGCGGGATGCCCAGCTCGGCGGCCAGCACCTCGCCCTGGAAGGAGGTGGTGACGCCCACGATGTCGCTGAGCTCGCCGCGCTTCAGCTTGGCCCCCAGCCCCTGGATCATCAGGGCGGCGGTGGAGCCGGAGCCCAGGCCCACCACCATGCCGCTCTGGATCTGCTCCACGGCCGCCTCGGCCACGGCCTGCTTCATGCGGTCCTGCAGATCCGACATCGCGAGCGTCTGAAACGGCACGTGACCGTAGCTCAGCCCGCCGGAGGCCCGACAGCTCAGCCCGCCTGGGGCAGGGCCTCGGGCCGGATGCTCAGGCTCAGCTCCCGCTCGCCCCGCAGCACCCGCAGCGGCAGGGCCTCGCCGATGCTGGAGCCCTCCACCAGCCGCAGCAGGGTGGCCGGATCGCCCACCGCCTGGTCGGCGGCGGAGACCACCAGATCACCGCGGCGCAGGCCGGCCTTCTCGGCGGGGCTGGCGGGCAGCACCCGCTGCACCAGGGCGCCATCGCGCTCCGGCAGCTTCAGCAGGGCGTTGGGGTCGGCGTTGTTGTCGCGGGCCAGGCGCGCGGTGAGCGGCACCAGCTGCAGGCCCAGGTAGGGGTGCACCACCCGATCGCCCCTGCCCAGCTGCTGGGCCACCCCCTTGGCCAGGTTGATCGGGATGGCGAAGCCGAGGCCGGCGCCGGGCCCGGAGCGCACCAGGGTGTTGATGCCGATCACCTCGCCGGCGGCGTTGATCAGCGGGCCGCCGGAGTTGCCGGGGTTGATGGCGGCGTCGGTCTGGATCAGCTCCAGGCGCTTGTCCGAGAATCCGAGGCTGGCGATGCTGCGGTGCAGGCTGCTGACGATGCCCAGGGTCACGGTGCGCTCCAGGCCGTAGGGCGTGCCCAGGGCGATGGCCCAGTCGCCCACCTCCAGGGCCTCGGAATCCCCCAGCGGTGCTGCCACTACCGCCTTGGAGCCGGCCACCTGCACCACGGCCAGATCCGTCACCGGGTCGGCGCCGAGCACGGTGCCGTCCAGCTGGCGGCCGTCCGCCAGGGTCACCTCCACCCGGTCGGCCCCGTCCACCACGTGGGCATTGGTGAGCACCAGGCCCTGGCCGTCGATCACCACGCCCGAGCCCTGGCCCCGCTCGCGGCCGCTGGGGGGCGCGTCGCCGAACAGTTCCCGCAGCAGGGGGTCGCTGAAGGCCGGATCCAGGCCGGCCGGCCGCACGGTGCGCTCGGTGTCGATCCGCACCACCGCCGGCCCCACCCGGCGCACGGCCTCGGCCACGAAGCTGTGGGGGCGTGCCGGTGGGCTGGCGGCCGCCTCGGCCGGGATCGGCGGCTCCTCGCCGGCGGCCAGGGCCAGGGGCGCCGGAGCCAGCACCAGCAGCAGGCCCAGCACCAGCCCCAGGACGGGGCGCAGCGGGGCGAGCCAGGCGGAACGGGGCACGGAGCGGATGCGGATGGGGATCCAGGCTAGGAACCCCAGGCCCGTGGCCCGGCGCTGACCCGTCGTCGCGCTCACTCCGGCAACGGTGGCCAGCGCAGCAGGGTGGTCGCCAGGCCGCCGTCGTCCCGCAGCTCCAGCAGCTGGCCTCCGGGCCAGTCCGGCCGGCCCAGGGGGCAGGGCTGGGCGGCGGCGAACGGCGCCAGGGTGGAGGGGCAGGCCCAGAGCGGCAGGGGGTCGCCGCCGTCGGGGCGCGCCAGGCTGCCGGCCCAGTGCTGGTGCACGTGGCCGAACACCACACCGCGCACCCGTGGGCTGGCCAGCAGCGGCTCCAGCAGGGCCCCGGGCCGCTGCAGGCCGATGCCGTCGAGCGCGGCGGAGCCGATCGGCAGGGGCGGGTGGTGCAGGGCCACCAGCACGGGACCCGTGCCCGCCGCCAGCTGCTCCGCCAGCCAGGCCAGCTGGGGCGCCTCGATCCAGCCCGCCACAGCGCCCGGCCGGTGGCTGCTGAGCAGCAGCACTCGCCAGGCCCCCAGGGCCACGCAGGCCGGGGCGATGGTCGCCCGCCGCCCCAGGGCCGCCCGCATCAGCACCGCGTCGTCGTGGTTGCCGCCCAGCAGGGCCACCGGCAGCTCCAGGGGCTCCAGCAGCTCCCGCAGCCGCACGTAGCCGCCCCAGCTCTCGTCCTGGCAGAGGTCGCCCGTGAGCAGCAGCAGGTCCACGGGGGCCGCGGCGGCCAGGGCCTGCTCCAGGCCGTGGGCCAGCCAGGCCAGGGACTGGCGCCCGCGGCAGCGGCCGGCCGGATCCGCCAGCAGGTGGGGATCACTCAGTTGCAACACGCGTCGCGTCTGGGGCTGGACCATCCCGCCGGCGGGCCATTGGACCTAAGTTGCCGGATCCCCGCGTGTCCGCCATGGCCGCCATTCCCCCGGGCACCCGCCAGCGCTGTTCCCTCTGCCAGGTGGAGATCCAGGGCCTGGCCGGCGGAGGGGACCTGGTGTATTTCAGCCAGGGCGCCCCGGCCACGCGCTCCAAGCTGTGGGCGCGCGTCTGCCAGTACCTGCGCACCGACGAGCAGAAGGCCCAGTGCCTCAACCAGGACCCGTCCCAGCGGGGCGAGATCCAGCCCGGCGATGGCTACAGCGAGCCGCCGGTGGTGGACCTGGGCAGCGCCCTGCCCTGAGGGCCCTACCCCCCGATCCCCTAGGGTCAGCACATGCCCGGCGGGCATCACTCCTGCTGCTGAACGCGGACTTCGGATGCCGTGGCCTTCGGGCCGGCGCGCTTCTGGAAGCCCGGCCCGTTCGCGGTGCGGGGGCAGACCATCTGCAGGTGCCGGACGGGCCGCCCGTCCCCTGCCGAGCTGCGCTGCCTTGCCCCATCCCCTGATCCCCGACCTCCAGACCCTGGCCAGCCAGGTGGCGGACAGCGCCGGATTCCAGGTGTGCGGTGTGCAGCTGCTCAGCCACCGCATCCCGATGACGCTGCAGGTGCAGCTGCGTCTGGCCGATGGCGGCGACGTGAACCTGGACGACTGTGCCCGCTTCAGCGTCCTGCTGGACGCGGCCCTCGAGGCCGGCGAGCTGCTCCAGGAGGCCTACGTGCTGGAGATCTCCAGCCCTGGCATCGGCGAGGAGCTGATCGAGGACCGCGACTTCCGCAGTTTTCGTGGCTTCCCGGTGGAGGTTCACTACACCGATGCCAGAACAGGGGGCGAGGCCCGGCGTGAGGGCCTGCTGCTCGAGCGCGACGCGACCACCGTGCACCTGAACGTGCGCGGCCGCACCGTTCGCTTCCCCCGAAGCGACGTGCTCGCGGTGCGCCTCGTGGCCCCCACCGAGGGCTGAGCCCAGCCCGGAGCCGCCGCTGCGGCCCCAGTCCGACTCCCCGCCTTTTCCCACCCAACCCCGCGCGACCTCGATCTATGGCACTGGTTCTTCTCCCCGGTCTGGCGAACCTGATCGAGGACATCAGCGACGAGAAGAAGCTGCCCACCCAGGTGGTGGAGTCGGCGCTGCGGGAGGCCCTGCTCAAGGGCTACGAGCGCTATCGCCGCACCCTCTATCTGGGCATCAGCGAAGATCCCTTCGAGGAGGACTACTTCTCCAACTTCGACGTGGCCCTCGACGTGGACGAGGAGGGCTACCGGGTGCTGGCCTCCAAGATCATCGTGGAGGAGGTGGAGAGCGAAGACCACCAGATCGCCCTTGCTGAAGTGCAGCAGGTGGCCGAGGACGCCCAGATCGGCGACACGGTGGTGCTCGATGTCACCCCCGAGAAGGAGGACTTCGGCCGCATGGCCGCCGCCACCACCAAGCAGGTGCTGGCCCAGAAGCTGCGCGACCAGCAGCGCCGCATGATCCAGGAGGAATTTGCCGACCTCGAGGACCCCGTGCTCACCGCCCGGGTGATCCGCTTCGAGCGCCAGAGCGTGATCATGGCCGTGAGCAGCGGCCTGGGCCGGCCCGAGGTGGAGGCCGAGCTGCCCCGCCGCGACCAGCTGCCCAACGACAACTACCGCGCCAACGCCACCTTCAAGGTGTTCCTCAAGGAGGTGAGCGAGGTGCCGCGGCGTGGCCCTCAGCTGTTCGTGAGCCGCTCCAATGCCGGCCTGGTGGTCTATCTCTTCGAGAACGAAGTGCCCGAGATCCAGGAGGGCTCCGTGCGGATCGTGGCCGTGGCCCGCGAGGCCAACCCGCCGTCGCGCGCCGTGGGCCCCCGCACCAAGGTGGCCGTGGATTCGGTGGAGCGCGAGGTGGATCCGGTGGGCGCCTGCATCGGCGCCCGCGGCTCCCGCATCCAGCAGGTGGTGAACGAACTGCGGGGCGAGAAGATCGACGTGATCCGCTGGTCGCCCGATCCGGGCCAGTACATCGCCAACTCCCTCAGCCCGGCCCGGGTGGAGGCGGTGCGCCTGGTGGATCCCGAGGGCCAGCACGCCCACGTGCTGGTGCCGCCCGATCAGCTGAGCCTGGCCATCGGCCGCGAGGGCCAGAACGTGCGCCTGGCCGCCCGCCTCACCGGCTGGAAGATCGACATCAAGAACAGCACCGAGTACGACCAGGGCTCGGAGGACGCCAAGGTCGCCGAGCTGATTGCCCTCCGCCAGGAGGAGGAGGCCCTGCAGGCCGAGGCCGAGGCGCGGCTGGCCGCCGAGCAGGCCCTGCGCGCCGAAGAGGATGCGCGCCTGCGGGAGCTCTATCCCCTGCCGGAGGACGAGGAGGGCTACGAGGAGGAGGGCTATGACGAGCAGGCCTACGCCGAGCAGGCCGACCCTGAGCAGCCCGCGGCGGCGGCCAGCGAGGCGGCCCCCGAGGACGCCGAGGGCGAGGCCAGCACGGCTGACGCCACCGACGACGACGCCACCACCGGCGATGCCGCCGAGGATGCGGTCGGGTGAGTGGCAAGCCCGTCCTGCGGCGCTGTGTGACCTGCCGGGAGCTGCTGGATCGCCAGGGGCTCTGGCGGGTCATCCGCCTGGCGGACGGGGGGCTGGCCCTGGATGGGGGCATGGGCCGATCGGCCTACCTCTGCCCCAGCCAGGCCTGTCTGGAGGAGGCGCGGCGGCGCCGCAAACTGCAGAAGGCCTTGCGCTGCCAGGTTGCGGATTCCATCTACGCCGCGCTGGAGCAGCGCCTTCTCAGCGCACCGGCAGCGGGCGCTGAGGCAAGATAAACAGTGGCCTCACCGTGCGTGCGGGCCCGGTGGCACCCGTTGCCCCGACCGATTGGAGCATTGAATGACCAGCAGCGGCAAAGTCAGGATTTACGAGCTGTCCCGGGACTTGGGCCTGGAGAACAAGGACGTGCTCGAAGCCGCCGAGAAACTGTCCATCGCCGCCAAGAGCCACAGCAGCTCGATCAGCGATGACGAGGCCTCCCGGATCCGGGGGCTGATCACCGGCAACGGCCAGCCGGCCGCTCGCCCCGCCGCCGCTGCCCCGGCCGCTGCGGCGCCGGCCGCCGCTGCTGCGGAACCGCCCAAGGCGATCCTCTCGGTGAAGAAGGCCGCAGCACCGGCCGCCAGTGCCCCCGCTGCAGCGCCTGCCGCCCCCGCCCGTCCGGCTGCGCCAGCCGCCCCGGCCCGCCCCGCCGCAGCGGCTCCCGCTGCCTCGCCCAAGCCCCCGATCACCAAGCCGATGGCCCCGGCCGCCAAGCCCGCCGCCCCTGGTGCCGCCACCCCGGCCCCGGCCCGGCCCGCCGCTGCTCCGGCCCGGCCGGCTGCCCCCGTGGCGCCGCCGGCCCGCCCCGCCGCCGCTGCCCCGGCCGCGCCCGCCGTGAAACCGCCGGCCGCCAAGCCCGCCGCCGGCGCGGCCCGCCCGGCCATGCCCGCCCGGCCGGCGGCCGCCCCTGCCCGTCCCGCGGCGGGTCGCCCGGCCCCGGACATCGTGGCTAAGGCGCCCGCCGGCGCCCCGCCCGCCCGCAAGCCCGCCGCTCCGGCCGCCGCGGCTCCTGCGGCCCCCGCCACACCCCGGCCCGCCACCGCGCCCCGGCCCACGCCTCCCGCGGCCTCCGCGCCCGTGCCGCGCCCCAGCGCGCCGCCGGCCCGCCCCGCCGCCTCCCCCCAGCGCCCCGGTGCCCCGGCGCCGGCCCGCCCCGGTGCCGTCAAGCCCCAGCTCGTGGGCCGGCCCCAGCCCGGTCAGGGTCAGGGCGGTGGCAGCAGCCGCCCCGCGCCCCCGGCCGGTCGCCCCTCCCTGAGCCAGCGCCCCGGCATGCCCGTGCGCCCCGGTGCCCCAGCCCCCGTGCGCCCCGGCCAGCAGGGTGCCAAGCCCGGCTCACCGCCGGTGCGGGCCCAGGTGGAGCTGGTGGGCAAGCCGATCCGCCGCGATGCCGCCGGCCCCGCGGGCCCGGTCCGTCCGGGTGCCCCCGGCCGCCCCGGCATGCCCCAGGGCATGCGCAAGCCCGTGGCTCCGGGCGAGCTCATGCAGCTGCAGAAGCCCGGCGCCCGCCCGATGGCGGCCCCGCCGCGCCGTCCCGCCGCCGCCGAGGGTGGCGCCGGTGCCCCCGATGCGCCCCGGCCCACCGCCACGCCGCCCTCGGCGCCCCGTCGCCCCGGTTTCCGCACGCCCCAGCCGCCCGGCCGCGCCCGTCGCCCCGACTGGGATGACAGCGCCAAGCTGGAGGCCCTGCGCAGCCGCTCGCCCCAGAAGCAGCGCACCAAGGTCCACATCATTGGCGAGAACGACGACGCGCTGACGGCTGAGACCGGCGGCTACGCCGGCGAATACGAGGCCCAGGTGCTGCAGGCCAGCCTGGCCCGCCCCGCCAAGCCCCGCGGCAAGGCGGCGGCCCCCGCCGCCAAGCCCGTGGCGGCGATGCGCAAGCGCAAGAAGGAGACCACCCGTCAGCGCCAGCGCCGCCGCGCCATGGAACTGCGGGCCGCCCGCGATGCCAAGGCCGTGCGTCCCGACATGCTCGTGGTGCCGGAGGGCAACCTCACGGTGCAGGAGCTGGCCGATCGCCTCGGCGTCGAGAGCTCCGAGATCATCAAGAGCCTGTTCTTCAAGGGCATCATCGCCACGGTCACCCAGACCCTCGACCTCTCGGCGATCGAGACGGTGTCCGAGGAATTCGGCGTGCCGGTGCTGGAGGACGACGTCCAGGAAGCCGCCAAGAAGACGGTGGAGATGATCGAGGAGAGCGACCTGGCTCACCTGATCCGCCGTCCGCCCGTGGTGACCGTGATGGGCCACGTGGACCACGGCAAGACGAGCCTGCTGGACGCGATCCGCAAGACGCGGGTGGCGGCCGGCGAGGCCGGTGGCATCACCCAGCACATCGGTGCCTACCAGGTGGAGATCCCCCACGCCGGGGAGCACCGCAAGATCACCTTCCTCGACACGCCGGGCCACGAGGCCTTCACCGCCATGCGGGCCCGCGGTACCAAGGTGACCGACGTGGCCGTGCTGGTGGTGGCCGCTGACGATGGCGTGCGCCCCCAGACCCTGGAGGCCATCAGCCACGCCCGCGCCGCCGAGGTGCCGATCGTGGTGGCGATCAACAAGATCGACAAGGAGGGCGCCCAGCCCGACCGCGTCAAGCAGGAGCTCTCGGCCCTGGACCTGGTGGCGGAAGACTGGGGCGGCAGCACCGTGATGGTGCCGGTGAGCGCCATCAAGGGCCAGAACATCGACCAGCTGCTGGAGATGATCCTGCTGGTGACCGAGGTCGAAGACCTCCAGGCCAACCCGGATCGGATGGCCAAGGGCACCGTGATCGAGGCGCACCTCGACAAGGCCAAGGGCCCGGTGGCCACCCTGCTGATCCAGAACGGCACCCTGCGCACCGGCGATGTGGTCGCCGCCGGCCCCGTGCTCGGCAAGGTGCGGGCGATGGTGGACGACACCGGCAAGCGGGTCAAGGAGGCCGGCCCCTCCTATGCCGTGGAGGCCCTCGGCTTCAGCGAGGTGCCCACCGCCGGTGACGAGTTCGAGGTCTACCCGGATGAGAAGACCGCCCGCGCCGTCGTGGGCGATCGTGCCAACGAGGCCCGGGCCACCCGCCTGGCCCAGCAGATGGCGTCGCGCCGGGTGTCGCTGGCGTCGATGTCCGGCAAGGCCAGCGAGGGTGAGCTCAAGGAGCTCAACCTGATCCTCAAGGCCGATGTGCAGGGCTCGGTCGAGGCCATCCTCGGCTCCCTGGAACAGCTGCCCCAGGGCGAAGTGCAGGTGCGGGTGCTGCTCTCGGCCCCGGGCGAGATCACCGAGACCGACGTGGATCTGGCGGCCGCCTCCGGCGCCGTGATCGTGGGCTTCAACACCTCCATGGCTCCCGGCGCCAAGCGCGCCGCCGATGCCACCGGCGTGGACGTCCGCGACTACGACGTGATCTACAAGCTGCTGGAGGACATCCAGATGGCCATGGAGGGCCTGCTGGAGCCGGAGCTGGTGGAGGAGAGCCTGGGCGAGGCCGAGGTGCGGGCCGTGTTCACCATCGGCAAGAGCGCCGTGGCGGGCTGCTACGTCACCAACGGCAAGCTGCAGCGCAACTGCAAGGTGCGGGTCTGGCGCGCCAAGGAGAAGGTGTTCGAGGGCGACCTCGACTCCCTCCGCCGCAACAAGGACGACGTCAAGGAAGTCGCCACCGGCTTCGAGTGCGGCATCGGCACCGATCGCTTCGCCAACTGGCAGGAAGGCGACCGGGTGGAGGCCTTCAAGCTGGTCACCCAGCGCCGCACCCTCAGCGTCTGACCGTGACCACCAGCCGGGCCGACCTGCCCCAGGCCACCCCGCTGCCGGGCCATCCCGCCCGGCGCGAACCGCTGCTCTGGCTGCAGCTGCTCGGCCTGGCGGCCCTGCCCCTGGAGGCAGTGCTGCTGGTGCTGGTGCTCGGTGGCGCCGACCCAGGACCCTGGCCGGCTCTGGAGCGGCTGCTGGCCTGGGCCCTCGGTGGCCTGGGCTCGGCCTTCCTGTTCTGGCGCCTGCCGCCGGATCTGTGGTCGCTGCTGCTGCTGCAGGTGCCGCTGCGGGGCCGGCGACCCGATCAGTTGCGGCTCAGCGCCCTGCAGGAGGTCCTGCCGCTCAAGCTGCTCACCAGCGCCGGTGTGGTTCTGTCGCTGCCCCTGATCTGGTGGGCGGACGGCGCGGCGGGCCTGGCCTGGTCCTGGTCGCCCCTGGCCGGCAGTTCCCGGCTGGTCGGCCTGCTGGCGGCGGCCCTGGTGCTGGCGCTCCTGCAGTGGCAGTGGCACCAGCTGGTGCAGGCCCTGTGGATGCTCAGCCGCCGGTCCGAGCTCGTGGCGGTCACCACGCCCCTCAGCCAGGCCGAGGCGGCCGAGCGGCGTCTGAACCTGGGGCTGCCCCTACTGCTGCTGGCACCGCTCCAACTGGATCCCCAGCCTCCGGCCGCGGCCTCCCCGGCTCGAGCGGCAACGGAAGCGGCCACGGCCCCGGAGTCAGTGCCTGAAGCCACTAAGCCCCAAGGACAGGCTTCTGGCCTGGCCTCCGAGCCCCCTGCGCCCAGCGAGCCCGGGCAGACCAGCGAGCCCGAGCAGACCAGCGAGCCCGAGCCAGTTGAGTCCGTGGAGCCCACGGCACCCATGGAGTCGTTCGAGCCCGATCACGCGAGGGAAGAGGCCGTGGACCCTGAGCCGTCCGCGGAGCCTGAGCCATTCGCGGAGCCCGATCCGTCCACCGAGCCTGCGCCGGACCCCCTGCCCGAGCTCCCCGAGGTGTCAGCGCCCCTCGCGGCCGCCCCGGCCGACCTTCCCGTCAGTGAGCCCAGCCTCGTCGACGGGACCGCTGCGATCCTTCCAGAGCAGCAGGCCGAACAGGCCGAGGGCACTGACCTGGATCAGCAGGTCTGAACCGGCCACCTCACCGCCGGCGGAGGCCCGCAGCGCCATGGCGGCGAGGCCCACGCCGGCCGATGCGGTGAAGGCCAGCCACAGCCCCCGCCGCAGACCCCGCCAGGGGGTGCGGGCCTCCTGCATCAGTCGGGCGCGCAGGGCCGGGTCCAGGGGGTCACGGGCGGGAGGAACCATCGACGGCCAGCGGCTGAGGGCCGAATGCTAAATTCGTGGCCACGCCGGTGTAGCTCAGTGGTAGAGCAACTGATTCGTAATCAGTAGGTCGCAGGTTCAAATCCAGTCACCGGCTTTTGGCTCCAAAAGTTATTGCTTCGGGCTCAATCATGGATTGGGCCTTTGTTCTGTTCGGGCTCTTGGCTCGGATGGCTTCGGGCTGATCGGCGCCGGCCGCTAGCGGCTGGATTGCCGTCATGCCGCCCGATCACGCCGACTGCCAGTGCTCAGGGCTCAGAAACTCCTGCACCGGTCCCGGTCCGGCCAGAAGCCGCTCAGCCGCCGGATTCAGGGGGCCCTCCAGCAGCTCCGCGGTCTCGATCACGGCGCCCTCCGGTAGGGCCGGCTGATCCGGGTCAAAGGCCGTGGGATGGCTCACGCTGCTGGAGAAGCCGCGGAAGATCAACAGCTCGAAGGGCTCGGAGCCGTCTGCCCCGCCAGGCCCGTCCGACCCAGTGCCCGGGATCGGCAGGCATCCCCGCAGCCGCAGCACCCGATCCGACCGGGAACGGCTCAGCTCCTCCAGGGCGGCCAGCAGCTCGGCGATGGTCGGGGGGTTGGATGGCATCACCGGCTCCACGTCAGAAGCCACCGGCCACGCGCCCCTGCTTCGGCAGCCGCACCAGCAGCCACTGCAGCAGCCCCACCACGTAGGCCACCAGGCCCAGGTAGCCCACGAAGGCCGCCACGGCGGAAGTCCACTCGCCGCCGAACACGAAGGAGAACACCTTGGCCACATGCAGGTGCAGGCCCTTGGGGGCCTCCAGCCACACGGCGCAGACGGGCTGCTGCAGGGCGCCCGCCAGGCAGCGGAAGGCCGAGGCGCTCAGGGCCGCCCCCAGCAGCCCGAACACCGTGAGTCCCCAGCGCCAGGCCCGCACCGTGAAGGGCAGGGGCCGCCAGGGGGGCAGGTCGGCCAGCTCCTCGTTGAGGTCCACCCAGAACCACACCGAGGCCACCAGCAGCAGCTGGGCCACGGCCCCCAGCAGATAGCCCAGGGGCCTGGCGTCGGTCAGCAGCAGCACCGTGATCGGCAGCAGGCTGGCCACCCGCCAGTAGATGCCCAGCAGGCGCAGCAGGGCCTGCTCCCGCTTGAGGGTCGCCCAGATCAGCAGCACCAGCGGCAGCCCCAGGGCAAAGATCGCCGCCAGGCGGTAGTCGAGCCAGACAAGGGTGCGGTAGGGCAACAGGTCCGGCACGGGGAGGGCTCAGGGAGGTGCCATTATCCGCGGCCCGGCGCACCCCTGCCCGCCGGCGGGCCCACGGTAGGGTCCGCCTATGGCGGTACGTCTTCCGGCCCAGCTTGCGCGGCGTTGGTCCCTGCCCTGGCGAGCCCGCCGCGGGCGGGTGGCCCGCTGCCGCACGGCCCTCTCCCGGGCGGTGGCCCTGGAGCTGGCGGTGGCCGAGATCGTGCGCGATCTGAACCGGCAGGCCCCGCGGCGCCCCCGCCTGCCCGGCCGGGCGCCCCAGCCGGCGGATCTCGCCCTGGTGTTCTGTTCCACGGCCTTCGCCAGCGATCTGCAGCGGCTGTTGCCGCTGCTGCGGGAGGCGATCCCGGCCCGCCACTGGATCGGCTGCGCCGGCGGCGGTGTGGTGGGCACGGGCCCCGATGGCGTGCCCCATGAGCTGGAGCAGCAGCCGGCCCTCAGCGTCACCCTGCTGGATCTGCCCGGCGCCGACCTGCAGCTCTTCCAGCTCGAGGGCGACGCCCTGCCCGACTTGGATGGCCCCAGCCAGCAGTGGATCCAGTGGGTGGGGGCCGATCCCGAGCGGGGGCGCTCGATGCTGCTGTTCGTGGATCCGGGCTGCCCGGCCATCAACGACCTGATCAGCGGCCTCGACTACGCCTACCCCGGCATCGCCAAGGTGGGCGGCATCGCCGGCCAGCACAGCGCCAGCCACGGCTCCCTGTTCTTCGACGACCGGGTGGTGGGCGGCGCGGTGGGCTGCCTGATCGGCGGCCGCTGGCGGATCGAGCCGGTGGTGGCCCAGGGCTGCCGGCCGATCGGCCCGGTGTTCGCCGTGGAGAAGGCCGAGCGCAACGTGCTCCAGCAGCTCAGCGCCGATAACCAGCGCGGCACGCCGGTGGCCTGCCTGCAGGCCATCCTCGAGACCCTGGCGCCGGCGGAGAAGGAGCTGGTTCGCCACGCCCTGTTCCTGGGGGTGGCCCGCAGCAGCTTCCAGCTCGGCGGCCCCGACGACGGCCTGCAGCGTCCGGCGTTCCTGGTGCGCAACCTGATCGGCGTCGATCCCCGCAACGGGGCGGTGGCGGTGGCGGAGCGGATGCGGGTGGGCCAGCAGGTGCAGTTCCACCTGCGCGACGCCGGCGCCTCCCGCCAGGAGCAGGAGCAACTGCTGGGCTCACTGCAGCGGCGCGGCGGTGAGCCGCTGGCGGCGCTGCTGTTCGCCTGCCTGGGCCGGGGCGAGGGCCTCTACGGCCGCGCCGACGGTGATGTGGAGCTGGCGGGCGCCCTCTTCCCCCGGCTTCCGATCGCCGGCGCCTTCTGCAACGGCGAGATCGGGCCGGTGGCCGGCACCACCCACCTGCACGGCTACACCGCCAGCTGGGGCTTCCTGCTGGGGGATCCCGAGCCTGCGCCAGAGGTCTGAATCCGTCCGCGATGGTCCGTCAGCACGTCAACCCGCTCAGCCGCTTCTTCCAGCAGCCCCGGCCCCTGCCGCCGCCGGCCGAGCTGTTCGCGGAGCCCGATCGGCCCCTGCACCTGGACATCGGCTGCGCCCGCGGCCGCTTCCTGCTGGCCCTGGCCCAGGCCGAACCCCAGCGCAACTACCTGGGGGTGGAGATCCGCCGGCCCCTGGTGCAGGCGGCCCAGGCGGACCGCGACGCCCTGGGGCTCTCTCACCTGCACTTCCTGTTCTGCAACGCCAACATCAGCCTGCAGGACTGGCTGGCGGCCCTGCCGGCCGGGCAGCTGGAGCGGGTGTCGATCCAGTTTCCCGACCCCTGGTTCAAGAAGAAACACCACAAGCGCCGGGTGCTGCAGCCGGCGCTGCTGCTCAGCGTCGCCGCCGCCCTGGCTCCGGGGCGGGAGCTGTTCCTGCAGAGCGACGTGCCGGCGGTGATCGAGCCGATGGTGGCCCTCACCGAGGCCAGTGGCTGCTTCGAGCGCCCCGCCGGCGACGAGCGCCCCTGGCGCCGCACCAATCCGCTGGCGGTGCCCACCGAGCGCGAGACCTACGTGCTCAACCAGGGCCTGCCGGTGTATCGGGTGCTCTACCGGCGCACCAGTGCCCCCCTGCCGCCGCTCGCGGCCCTGGAGGAATGGCAGCGGGCCGCCGATAATCCGCCCGACGACCCGGCGACCACGCCGGCCTCCGAACCCCCCGCCGCATGACCCAGGCCATTCCGCCGGCCGAACCGGCCACCCCCTGGTTGCTGCGCTGGCAGGGGCTGCTGGCGGGGGGCACCGGGCCGCTGGCCTCGCGGCTCAGCCTGGTGGCGGGCCTGGTGCTCTGCGCCCTGATGGCCGGCCTGCCCCTGGTGACCCGCGGCGGCCTCAGCCTGCTGATCACCGCCTCGGGCCTGCTCTGGGTGCTGTGGGCCCTGCGCACCCCCCCCGGTCGGATCGGCGCCATCAGTGGCTGGCTGCTGGTGATGCTCGGGGTAATGCTGCTGGCCACGGGCTTCTCGCCGGTGCCGGTGGCGGCGGCCAAGGGCCTGGCCAAGCTGGTGAGCTACCTGGGGGTCTACGCCCTGATGCGCCAGCTGCTGGCGGCCGCTCCCCCCTGGTGGGACCGGATCGTGGCCGCCCTGCTGGCGGGCGAGCTGGCCACCAGCGTGATCGCCATCCGCCAGCTCTACGGCGACACCAGCGCCCTGGCCCGCTGGGCCGATCCCAACTCCGTGGCCGACGGCACGATCCGCGTCTACGGCCCCCTGGAGAACCCCAACCTGCTGGCGGGCTACCTGATCCCGATCCTGCCCCTGGCGGTGGTGGCGCTGCTGCGCTGGCGGAGCTGGCCCCAGCGGCTCTATGCGGCCGCCGCCCTGGTGCTCGGGGCCGCGGCCCTGCTGCTCAGCTACAGCCGCGGCGGCTGGCTGGGGATGGTGGCGGCCCTGGGGGCGGTGGGGCTGCTGCTGCTGCTGCGCGCCATCCGCCATTGGCCGGCCCTGTGGCGGCGGCTGGTGCCACTGCTGGTGCTGCTGCTGGGCGTGGCGGTGCTGGTGGTGGCCGTGACCCAGATCGAGGCGCTGCAGGTGAGGGTGATGAGCCTGTTCGTGGGCCGTCAGGACAGCTCCAACAACTTCCGGATCAACGTGTGGCTGGCGGTCCTGCAGATGGTGCAGGACCGCCCCTGGCTGGGGATCGGGCCGGGCAACACGGCCTTCAACCTGATCTACCCCCTCTATCAGCAGCCCAAGTTCAACGCCCTGAGCGCCTACTCGGTGCCGCTGGAGCTGCTGGTGGAGGGCGGCATTCCCGCCCTGCTGGCGGGCCTGGGGCTGCTGACGGCCAGCCTGCGCCAGGGCCTGGCCCAGCTGCGCGGCGAATCCGCCTGGGCCCTGCCGGCCCTGGGCGCGGTGGCGGCGATCGCGGGCCTGTGTGCCCAGGGGGTCACCGACACGATCTTCTTCCGGCCGGAGGTGCAGCTCACCGGCTGGTTCTGCCTGGCCAGCCTGGCGGTGAGCCGCACGGCTGACGCCCCCTGATGGGCCCTGCTCCGACCCCGCTGCCAGGTGAGCCTGTCCCCGGCCACCTGATCGCCGGCTTCGATGCGGGCCAGACCCACACGCGCTGCCGCCTGGCCTGGGTGGGGGCCGATGGCCGCCGCCAGCTGCTGGCCGAGGGCGAGGCCGGCGGCGTCAGCCATCTGGCCGCCCCGGGTGGCCCGGAGCGGTTCGTGGCGGCCCTCAACGACAGCCTGGCGGTGGCCCGGGCGGCGCTGGTGGCCTCCGGCTCCGCCAGCGTGGCAGCGTTCCCCCTGGCGGCCGCGGCGATCGGCGCCAGCGGCATCGAGCACGGCAGTGCCGTGCAGGCCCAGGGCCTGGACCTGGCGGCGGCTGCCCTGGGCCTGCCCCTGGAGCGGCTGGCCGTCACGGGCGACGAGCGCACGGCCCTGGGCGGGGCCGTCCCCCGGGGCCCCGGCATCCTGGTGATCAGCGGCACCGGCTGCATCGCCCTGGGCCGCGACGGCGCCGGTCGCACCCACCGCTGCGGCGGCTGGGGCTGGCTGCTGGATGGGGCCGGCTCCGCCATGGACCTGGGTCGCGACGGCCTGGCCCTGAGCGTGCAGATGGCCGATGGGCGGCTGCCCGAGACCCCCCTGCGGGCTGCGCTCTGGCAGGCCCTGGGCGCCGAGGACGCCCAGGCGGTGAAGGCGGCGGTGGTGGATCCGGGCTTCGGGCCGGCGGGGTTTGCGCGCCTGGCGCCCCTGCTCGATCAGCTGGCGGCCAGCGGAGATCCCCACGCCCGGCGCATCCTGGCCCGCTCGGCCGAGGCCCTGGCGGAGCTGGTGGGCGGCGTCGCCGCGGCCCTGGGCCTGCAGGACCCGCCGGTGTGCGCCGTGGGTGGGGCCGTCACCCATCTGGCCCAGCTGCGCCAGGGCTTGGCCGAGCAGCTGGCCCGGCGGCTCCCGGCCGCCCGCCTCGTGCCCCCCGCCGGCGATGCCAGCGACGGCGCCCTGGCCCTGGCCGCCGAGCGCCTGCGGGACTGAGGCCAAGCCCCAGGGGGCTGCCGGCGGCCTCAGGCGGCGTTGAGGTGCTGCTCCGCCAGGGCCGCCAGGTGCCCGGCCCAGTGGTCCACGTCGCCCTGCTCGGCGGCCTCCACCATCACCCGCAGCAGTGGCTCGGTGCCGCTGGCCCGCACCAGCACCCGCCCGCGCCCGGCCATGGCGCCCTCCGCGGCGGCCACGGCGCTGGACAGGGCCTCGCACTGCTCCCATCCGGTGCGGCGCTGCCGGTCGGGCACGGTCACGTTCACCAGCTTCTGGGGGTAGGGCTGGAAGCTGCCGTCCATCCAGTCGGCCAGGGATCCCCCCTGCTGGCTGATCAGGCTGGCCACCTGCAGGGCGGTGAGCAGGCCGTCGCCGCTCATGCCGTGGTGGGCCGAGAGGATGTGCCCCGACTGCTCTCCCCCCAGGGCCGCCCCCAGCTTCTCCATCGCCGCGTGGACGTACTGGTCGCCCACGGCGGTGCGCTCCAGCAGACCGCCCTTCGCCTGCCAGGCCCTCTCGAAGCCCAGGTTGCTCATCACGGTGGCCACGATCCGGTTGGCGGGCAGCTGGCCGCCCGCCATCAGGGCCTGGCCCCAGAGGTAGAGGATCTGGTCGCCGTCCACCACCCGGCCGCGGCCGTCCACCGCCAGCATCCGGTCGGCGTCGCCATCGAAGGCGAAGCCCATCGCCGCACCCCGCTCCAGCACCGCAGCCCGCAGCGGTTCCAGGTGGGTGCTGCCGCAGCCCTGGTTGATGCGGCTGCCGTCGGGCTCGCCGTGCAGCACGGTGAGATCCGCCCCGAGGCTGCGGAACACCGCCTCGCCGCAGCTGGTGGCCGAGCCCCAGCAGAGGTCGAGCACCACCTTGAGGCCGTCGAGGCGGGTGCTGCCGACGCTCGCCAGCAGGGCCTCGCGGTAGCCCATCAGCAGGTCGTCGCGCCGGTGCACGCTGCCGTTGCCCGGCAGCTCAGCGGCGGGTGCCGCCCCGTGCAGGCCCGCCTCGATGGCCGCCTGCTGCCCGCGGCCGAGCTTGGCGCCGCAGGCGCCAAACACCTTGATGCCGTTGTCGTGGGGCGGGTTGTGGCTGGCGGACACCATCAGGCCGCCGCTGGCCCCCAGCCGCCGGATCGCGCCGGGCACCGCCGGGGTGGGACACAGGCCGATGTCGAACACCTCGCGGCCGGCGGCGGTGAGGCCCGCGGCCAGGGCCGCCACCAGCATCGGTCCGCTGCTGCGGGAATCCCGACCGATCACGATCGGCCCGCCGGCCGGCAGCACCTGGCCGCACCAGAAGCCCAGCTGCAGGGCCAGGGCGGGGGTGACGACGCTGCCCACCCGGCCGCGGATGCCGTCGGTGCCGAAGCTGGCGCTGCCGGGGTCCAGGGGTTGACCGACCGGAAAGGGGGCCAGATCCGCCATCGCGCTGCAGTGCCGAGCAAGCGGCCAGGCTAAGGGCTGGTTCCGGGCCGCCTCAGCGCCAGCGCCGCGGCCACCAGGCCCAGCGCAGCAGCTCGACCGCGGCCCAGAGCAGCAGGGCGCCCACCAGCCAGCCCGGCAGCAGCGCCAGCGGCCAGATGGGGCGCAGCAACATCACCAGCCCGGCGGCCGCCAGCACCTGCAGGGCCCGCCGCCGCTGGGGCGCCCCAGGCAGGGTGCTGAGCAGGGGCGGCAGGGCGGGCAGCCGGCGCTGCAGGGGATGGAGCAGGCCCATGGCCCGGGGCGCGGTTCTCCCCAGCATGCCGACTCCCGCAGAATGCCCCCATCTGCCCGCGGCCCTTGCCAGCGCCGAGCCCGTCCGCCGCCCCTCCGCCAGCGGCCAGCCGTTCCGGCGCGACCTCTTCCGGCTCCTCCGGCGGCGCCCCCGCTCCCCGGGGTGCCTTGCTGATCGGCCTCACCTGTCTGGGGACGGGCCTGGCCCTGGTGGCGGGTCGCCAGCTGCTCAGCCAGGGGGCCGCCGCCCTCGATCCCACCACCCCGGCGGCCGAGCTGGAGCGGCTCCGCCACGTCAGCGCCGATCCGGAGCGGCGCCGCGAGGCTGCCCTGCTGCTCAGCGCCCGCCCCGAGACCCCGCCAGCCCGCCAGGTGCTGCTGCTGCGGGGCCAGGGCTGGGGCCGCGACCCGCTGGCGGCGGTGGCGCTCAAGCGCAGCGCCGAGGCCGCGGCCGCCGCCGGTCAGGCGCCGCTGGCGGAGGCCCTCTGGGGCGAGCTGTTGGAGCGCTTCCCGCAGCAGCCCGCCAGCGCCGATGCCCTCTACGCGCTGGGCCGCGACCGCCCCCCCCTGCGCCAGCGGCTGCTGCAACGCTTCCCGGCCCATCCGGCCGCCCTGGCCGCCGCCCTGGAGCAGGGCGCGGCCGTGCATCTGGCCCGCTGGGGGCCGCGCTGGCCCGGTGCCGAGCCGCTGCTGCGCCAGGCCTGCGCCGCCCAGGGGCCGCGCCCCTCGGCCGCCGAGCGCGGCCAGCTGGCGGCGGGGCTGGCCCAGCTCGGGGACGGTCCGGCGGCCGTGGCCTGCCTGCGGGGCGCGCGCGGCTCCGCCCCCCTGGAGCTGAGCCTGGGCAAGGCCCTGCTCAAGGGCGAGGGCCCGGCCCCGGCCCAGGGCGATGCCCGGCTGCTGGCCCTGGCCCGCCGTCTCCCCGCCAGCCCCGAAGCCCTGGAGGCCACCGCGCTGCTGAGCCAGCAGCAGGATCCCGCCGCCCTGGCCCGCCTGGCCCAGCTGCCCCCCTCCCTGCAGGACAGCGCGCCGGTGCAGGCGCGCCTGGCCCTGGAGCGCCGCCGTCCCTGGCGGGGGGTGCTGCAGCGCTGGCCCCGCGATCCGGCTAGCTGGGATCTGCAGTGGGAGCTGGCCCGCGCCGCCGCCCTGAAGGGCCAGTGGGGCGAGGTCTCCACCCTGCTGGCGGCCCTGCGTCCCGACCAGCTGCCGGCCCCCCTGGCCGCCCGCCAGCTGTTCTGGCAGGGCCTGGCCGCCGAGAACCAGGGCAACCGGGCCGGGGCGGAGCGCTACTGGCGCCAACTGCTGCCCCTGGCCCCCGGCGGCTACTACGGCTGGCGGGCCCGGGTGCGGTTGGGGGAGCTTGAGGAGCGCGACCCGCGCGATCCGCAGGCCACGGCCGCGGGGCTCGGGGCCCCAGCCGCGTCGCCGGCTGCGGCTGGGGCCCGCGAGCTGCCCTGGCAGCCGCTGGCCAGCGGCGATCCGCTGCTGGATCGGCTCTGGCGCCTCGATCTGCCGCTGGAGGCCTGGGAGCTGTGGCGCACCCGCCGTGGCGGCCGCCCGCCGGAGGGTCCCGGGCAGCTGCAACTGGAGGGCCGGCTGCGTACTGGCATCGGTGATGACTGGACCGGCCTGGGCCAGCTCGACCAGGCCGCCCTGCGGCTGCCGGCCGGCAGCTGCCGGGTGCAGTGGCAGCGGGAGCAGCAGCTGCACCCCCGCCGCTACGGCAGCGCCTTTGCCCAGGCCGCTGCCCAGGCGGGGCTGGATCCCAACCTGCTGTTCGGCGTGGCCCGCCAGGAATCCCGCTTCACGGCGGGGGTGAGTTCGGCGGTCGGCGCCGTGGGCCTGCTGCAGCTGATGCCGGCCACGGCCGCCGAGGTCGCCGGCGAGCCCCAGTCGCTGGAGGCGCTGAAGCAGCCGGAGCGCAACACCGCCCTGGGGGCCCGCTACCTGCGCCAGCTGCTCGACCAGTGGCAGGGCGCGCCCTTCCTGGCGGTGGCCAGCTACAACGCGGGGCCGGGCGCGGTGGCCGGCTGGCTGGGGGCGGGGCGGCCCGACCCGCGGCGCCAGCCCGAGCTGTGGACGGAGGCCATCCCCTACCCGGAAACGCGGCTGTACACCAAGAAGGTGCTGGGCAACGCCTGGAGCTACGGCCTCCCCGAGGAGCCCGGCTGCTGACGGGCGGGGCCGGGTTCAGCCAATGAAGCGATCGAGGCTGACGTGGAGCTGATGGCCGATCCACACCCCCGCCAGCACGAGCAGGCTCAGGGAGGTCACCGCCAGCCAGGGCGGCGGCACGATCCGCAGCCGCGTGAGGTCGAGGCGGGCCAGCAGGACGGCGCAGGCCAGTACCAGCACCTCGGCGAACACGCTCAGGTGCATCAGGTAGAGGCCGCCGGTGATCACCACCAGCAGGGTCACCACCAGGGTGAGGGCCTTGCTGGAGGACATCATCAGCGAGAGCTCCCGCAGCAGCAGGTCCGGCATGGTGCACAGCACCACCACCAGCACGGCCTGGCCGCACTGCAGGGGCCAGAACAGGTCGCGCAGGATCGCCCCCTCGCTTCCCACCGCCGGCAGGCTCGCCACCTGGCGGGCCACGTCGGTCCAGTGCAGACCCTGGTAGATGCACACCAGCAGCAGCACCAGCAGCATCGGTGCCCGCACCGGCAGGACCAGCAGACGCAGCAGGGCCATCAGGACAGGCTCCGTACGGCCGGCAGGTCGGCGCTGGGCTGATCCAGCACCAGGGCAATGGCCTCCAGCGGGCAGCTGGGGATGCACTGCTCGCAGACCAGGCAGCGCCGGGCGTCGAAGTGCAGCCGCCAGAGCGGCGGCGTGCTGCCCAGGGCGCCGCTGGGGCAGACGCTGGAGCAGATGCCGCAATCGACGCAGCGGTCGAGGTCGACGCGGATCTGGCCCTGGGCGCGGTTGAGGGCCAGCCCCTGGCCTTCGAGCCAGTGCTCGGCGGCGTCGAGGTCGTCGATGTCGCCGGAGAGCTCCACCACCATGGTGCCGCTCTGGTTGGGGGCGATCTGGGCCCGCAGGATCTTGGCGGCCACGTCGAACTCCACCGCCAGCCGGTAGGTGATCGGCTGGTGCACCGCCTCGCGGGGGAAATGCAGGGTGATGCGCCGCTTCACGCTTCGGCTTCCGCCAGCTCGGACCGTAGCAACATTCGCCCGCCCCCACCGCAGGGGCGCCGCACCGATCGCCTGGCGCTGGCAGAGTGAACAACCCCTCTGCGCTCCCAAGCGTGAGCCCCGAGCCCTCCGCCTCCCCCACCCGTCCGCAGGCCCTGCCCCAGGCCGGACCGCTGCTGGATCGCCGGGCCCGGATGCTGCTGGCGGCCCTGGCGGCCGTGCTGGCCGTGGCGCTGTTCGCCCTGCGGGGCGGGCTGCAGCCGGCGGCGCCCCTGGAGAAGCTGGCGCGCCAGTCGCTGGATCTGCCGGTGGCCCTGGCCAACGGCCGCCCCACCCTGGTGGAGTTCTACGCCGACTGGTGTGAGGCCTGCCAGGCGATGGCGCCGGCGATGGAGGCGATCGAGCAGGAGCACCGCGGCGCCCTCGACGTGGTGCTGCTCAATGTGGATAACCCGCGCTGGCAGCCGGAACTCGAGCGGTTTGAGGTGAACGGCATTCCCCAGCTGGAGCTGTTCGCCGCCGATGGCCGTCCCGTGGGCCGTTCCCTGGGCGCCCGCAGCCGCCCCGAGCTGGAGGCCCTCTCCGGCGCCCTGATCGCCGCCGCCCCCCTGCCCCGCCTGGCCGGCGTGGGCACGGTCAGCAGCCTGGGCCAGGCCGCCGCTGCCGCCACGGCCCCGCTGGCCGGCCCCCGGAGTCATGGCTGATCCGGTCCCCGCTGGGGCTCACCCTGCCCTGATGGCCAGGCGGCCTCCGGCGGCTGCCAGGACCCTCGCTCACCCCCGCAGCGCCCAGCGGCAGCGGACCTAGGGTGCCGCCGGCCCCGCCTGCGCCCACCGCTCCATGAACCGCTTCCGGGTCGAGCTGATCGCCGCCACCCCCAACCCCCAGCAGTGCATCTACGCCGCGATGCACCAGGACTATTCGGAGGGCTTCGTGGCGGCCGACCGCGCCAACTGGCCCGATGAGGCCAAGGCCGGCGAGATCTGCGTGAAGCGTCTGCTGGCGGGGGAGCGCGGCCACTACGGCCCGCTCGAGCATGCCCAGATCGTGCTGAATGTGGGCTGGTTTCCCCACTCGGTGATGCAGCAGGCCCGCACCCACAGGGTGGGGGTGAGCTTCGACGTGCAGTCGATGCGCTACACGGGCGACCGCATCCGCCGCGCCGCCCGCGGGGAGCTGGAGCTGGAGGAGGTGTTCTACCTGCGGCCGGTGGGCAGCTACAGCGACCGCCAGGGCAAGAAGTATGCGTACACCGAGGAGCAGCGGGCCAAGGACCTGCAGCTCTGCCAGGCGGCCGCCGAGCGCTACGCCGAGCTGCTCGATGCCGGCTTCGCCGAGGAGCACGCCCGCGGCATCCTCCCCTTCGACTACCGCCAGCACTTCGTGGTGAGCTTCAGCCTGCGGGCGTTCCTGCACTTCATGGACCTGCGGGCCAAGCTCGATGCCCAGGAGGAGATCCGGGTGCTCTGCGATCTGCTCTGGCCCCACTTCGTGGCCTGGGCGCCGGAGATCGCCGCCTGGTACGAGAAGAGCCGGCTGCACAAGGCAAGGCTGGCGCCGTAGCGCCAGCCATTGGGCGCACCTCCCGGTGCGACGCCCGGCTGGCGCCGTAGGGCCCCCTCAGGTGGGATCCCGCGCGGGATCGAACGCCCCCCGCGCCTCCGACTCGCTCCAGGGGGCCAGCCGCGTCAGCAGCAGCAGGGCCGGCACTGCGGCCAGCACGGTGAGCAGAAAGAAGCCGGGCCAGCCCACCCGCTCGGCCACCAGCCCCGCCGGCGCCGAGAGCAGCGAGCGGCTCATGGCGTAGACGCCCGAGAGCAGGGCGTACTGGGTGGCGGAGAAGCGGGGGTTGCAGAGGCTCATCAGCAGAGCCACGAACACCGCGCCCACCATGCCGCCGCTCACGTTCTCCAGGCTCACCGCCGCAATCAGCCCGGTGAAGCCGCCACCGAAGCGGGCCAGGGCCCAGTAGCTGAGGTTGCCGGCGGCACCGGCGATCGCGAACAGCCACAGCGAGCGGTTCATGCCCAGCCAGGCGAACAGGGTGCCCCCCAGCAGCGTGCCGACCATGGTGGCGCCGATGGCCCAGCCCCCCTGCACCAGGCCGATGTCCGCCTCGCTGAAGCCCTGCAGCTTGAGAAACGGGATCGCCATGGCGCTGAGCAGGCCGTCGGGCCAGCGGTAGAGCAGCACCAGCAGCAACAGCTGCCAGGTGCGGTTCGGCCCCGCCCGCCGCACGAACTCCCGCGCCGGCCCCACCACCGCCTGGCGCAGGCTGGTGACCGCATGCTCCACCGGCCGCAGCTTCGGCGCCGTGAGCGTGAACGGCACCACGGCGGCCACCAGGCCCGCGGCGGCGAGGAAGGCGGCGGGCCAGCCATAGCGATCGGCCAGCAGGAAGCCACCGGCCCCCACGGAGAGCATCGCGGCCCGATAGCCCAGGGCCGCCGCCGCCGCTCCCGGTCCCCGCTCCGCCTCGGGCAGCAGGTCAGTGCGGTAGGCATCCACGGCGATGTCCTGGGTGGCGCTGCAGATCGCCAGCACCAGGGCCGCCACGCCGATGGCGGTGAGATTGGCGGGGTCGGTGCTGGGCCGCAGCAGCGCCATGGCGGCGATCACGGCCACCAGCAACAGCTGCATCACCAGAAGCCAGCCGCGGCGGCGGTCGGGCCAGGGGATCGGCCAGCGATCCAGCAGCGGCGCCCAGAACAGCTTGAGCGTGTAGGGCAGTTCCGCCAGGGGGATCAAGCCGATCAGGGCCAGGGGCACGCCGCTGGCCGTCAGCCAGCCCTGCAGCAGCTTGCTGCCCACCATCAGCGGCGCGCCGCTGGCCACGCCCTCGGCGGTCACGGCCACGAGCCGGCGGGTGGTGCCGGCGGGCCGCCCGGCTGGCTTGACCTGCGGGACCATCGGGGCGGCTCAAGTGGCGGCACGCTAAGGCCGTTCCGGGACCCCGGCCTGGCGCGGCGATGGCGCGGCGCTGACGGCCGCGGCCAACCTGGCCTGGTCTGTCCAGAGTGGGGCATCCCGCTCCTGTCTCCATGGCTGTCCGCTGTTCTCTCCAGGGCCTCAGGTGGGCGGCCGCCGCCGGCCTGACCCTCGTCCTCGGGGCGGACCTGCTGACGGCCGGAGCCCAGGCGCGCCCCGCCCGCGGCGGCGTCGGTGGCCCGGCCTCCGGCGCCGGCGTGCGTCCTGGTGCCGGCTTCGGCGCCCCCGGTGCCGGCCTGACGCCCCGCCCCGGGGTTGGGGCCGGTGGTGTCGGTGGTCCTGCCTCGGGTGCCGGCGTTCGCCCCGGGGCCGGCTGGGGTGCCCCCGGCGCCGGTCTGACCCCTCGCCCCGGAGTGGGAGCCGGTGGGGTGGGCGGCCCGGCCTCCGGGGCGGGCGTGCGCCCTGGTGCCGGCTGGGGGGCTCCGGGGGTGGGCCTCACCCGCGCCCCGTCCGCCGCCTATGGCGCCGCCGCCTATCACCCGGGCTGGGCCGGGGGTGGCTACTGGGCCGCCCGGCCCTGGACCAGCGGCTGGTACGGCGTCCGGCCCCTGGGCTGGGGGGTGGCGGGCCTGGCCACCGGTGCCGTGATCGCCGATGCCGTGAACAGCGCCGCCGACCAGCAGTCCACGGTGTTCGTGGTGCCCCAGACCAGCTACCAGCTCAACTACGCCACGGTGCTGGCCGCACCCCCCAGTGGCGTGCGCTTCTCCTACGGCGCCAACGGCGTGCTGCAGACGGCCCAGGGGGATTGCCAGAGCGGCCAGCTCAACGGCCTGCCCGCCAGCAGCGCCGAGGCCGCCCAGCTGCTCAATGCGGCCTGCGTCGTGGCCTACGGCAGCGGCCAGTAGGGAGGCCCGGCGGGGTCGGGCCGGCTGGACGGCCACAATGGGTCCAACGCCGAGTCCGCCGTGCAGTTTCTCCGCTCCACCCTGCTTCCGGCCGCGATCGTGCTGCTGTTCGGCCTGGCCCTGTTCGCGGTGAGCGCCCGCATCTGGCTGCCGGGCGACATGGCCGCCCCGGCGCCGATCGGCTGAGCCGGGGGCCGGCTTTTACGATCCCCCGATGACGGACCCCTTCCCACCGTTCTCCCACAGCCCGGCCGAGCTGGCCCTGGATCCGGAGGTGCTCGCCTCGGAGCTGGCGGAGGAACTGCTGGGGGATCCCCTCGACGACCTGGACGCCCTCGACCCCGGTGAAGCCGACGTGGCCGCCGAGTGCGACCTGGGTCTGCAGCTGCTGCGCGGCAGCCACGAGGAGCGCATGCAGGGACTGCGCATCTTCTGCGAGCACCGCGACCCGCGCGCCCCGGCCCAGCTGCTGCCCCTGCTGGAGGCCAGCTGCCCGATCCTGCGCATGAGCGCCGTCTATGCCCTGGGCCGCAACCCCGACCTGCAGGCCGTGACCCCGCTGCTGGCCCTGCTCCAGAACGACAGCAACGGCTACGTGCGCAAGGCCGTGGCCTGGAGCCTGGGCAGCTACCCGGATGCCCCGGTGATGAATCCCCTGATCCGGGCCCTGGAGAACGACATCGCCGCCGTGCGCCTCTGGGCCGCCAGCTCCCTGGCCGACGCCGGCGCCACGGGCCTGGCCAAGGCCGACCAGGCCGCCGGCCAGCTGCTGCTCAGCCTGCGCATCGACAGCGAGCCGGTGGTGCGCAGCAACTGCGCCTGGTCGTTGGGCCGCCTCTACGCCGATCTGGTGGAGCCGCGCCAGCGGGAGGTGGTGGAGGCCCTGCTCAAGGCCATGCTCCACGACGGCGACCTGACCGTGCGCGACGAGGCACGCCTCGCCCTGGAGCAGCTGGAGGATCCGCTGGTGCTGGAGCGCCTGCAGACCCTGGTGGATGAGGGGCTGCTGAGCTGATCGCCTGGGCGCATCAGCTGGGCCGATCCCGTGCCCCCGGCGCCTGGACAACGCGGCTAGCATCCCGTCACCTTCCGCTGCCCGGAATGGCCCAGCACACCATCCGATTCCGCATCCGACCCGACGGTCGCGTGGAGGAGCTGGTGGAGGGCATCGCCGGCAGCGGCTGCGAGGAACTCACCGAGCGGATCGAGGCCAAGCTCGGCGTGGTGCAGCAGCGCCGCGCCACCTCCGAGGCCTACCAGGCCCAGGCGCTCGCTTCCGGCCAGTCGGTGACCGCCGAGCAGACCATCACCGCACCGCTGTCCTGAGTTCCCCGCGAGTCCTGCCCCATGTCGCACTTCAGCACCGTCAAGACGGAACTCCGGGACCGCAGCGCCCTGCTCGAGGCCCTGCGCGATCTGGGCCACCAGCCAAGCGAGGGCGAGCGCCCGGTGCGGGGCTACCGCGGCCAGACGGTGCTCGCTGACCTGGCCATCGCCAGCGAGCAGGGCGGCGACCTCGGCTTCCGCTGGAACGCCGAGGTCGGCAGCTACGAGCTGGTGACCGACCTCGACCTGTGGAAGCAGCCGGTGCCGGTGGAGCGGTTCCTGGCCCAGCTCACCCAGCGCTATGCCCTGCGCAGCATCCTGGCCGCCTCCGAGCAGGAGGGCTTCCAGGTGAGCGAGCAGCGCCAGGCCCTCGACGGCAGCATCGAGCTGGTGGTGACCCGCTGGGACGGCTGAGTGCCCCGGCCTGTCCCGGTCGATCCCTCCCTGGCCTTCGCGGCCGCCGCGGCTCCAGCCGTCGAACCCAGCGGCCGTGAGCCGCTGCTGGGTGGCGGGCTGCGCCAGAAGGCGGTGTGGGTGGATGAGGCCGTGTGCATCGGCTGTCGCTACTGCGCCCACGTGGCCGGCAACACCTTCGTGGTGGAGCCCGACTGGGGCCGCTCCCGTGCCCTCCGCCAGGACGGCGACAGCACCGAGACGATCCAGGAGGCGATCGACACCTGCCCGGTGGACTGCATCCACTGGGTGGCCTACGAGGACCTGCCCGGCCTTGAGCAGCAGGCCCGCAGCCAGGAGCTGCTGCCCCTGGGGCTGCCGAGCGCGGCCCGGCCCAAGCGCTTGATTCCCCGCGGTGGCTCCGCCCTGGGCGAGTCGCCCTGATGGCATCCCCTGAGTTGCCGGCCCCGCTGCCGACCCGCCGCTTCGGCCGCACCGAGCTGGCCATGCCGGTGCTGTCGCTGGGGGGGATGCGCTTCCAGCAGAGCTGGAGCGACCTGCCCGCCGATCAGATCACGGACGAGAGCCAGGCCAACCTGCGCTCCACCCTGGAGCGGGCGGTGGCCCATGGCTTCCACCACGTGGAAACCGCGCGCCATTACGGCACGTCGGAGCGCCAGCTGGGCTGGCTGCTGCCCCAGTGCCCCGACCCCCGGCGCCTCCTGCAGACCAAGGTGCCGCCCCAGGACGATGCGGCGGCCTTCGAGGCGGAACTGGCCCTGAGCTTCGAGCGGCTGGGGGTTGAGCGGGTGGCGCTGCTGGCCATCCACGGCCTCAACCTGCCGGAGCACCTGGAGCAGACCCTGCGGCCCGGCGGCTGCCTGGACGTGGCCCGCCGCTGGCAGGCCGAGGGCCGCATCGGATCCGTGGGCTTCTCCACCCATGCCCCCCTGCCGCTGATCCTGGAGGCGATCGCGTCGGATCGCTTCGACTACATCAACCTGCACTGGTATTTCATCCGCCAGGACAACGGCCCGGCGATCGCGGCCGCCACCGCCCACGACATGGGCGTGTTCGTAATCAGCCCCACCGACAAGGGCGGCCACCTGCACAGCCCGTCGCCGCGGCTCCTGGAGCTCTGCGCGCCGCTGCACCCGATCGTGTTCAACGACCTGTTCTGCCTGTCGGCCCCTGGGATCCACACCCTCAGCGTGGGGGCCGCCCGGCCGCAGGACCTGGAGCTGCACCTGCAGGCCGTGGCGCTGCTGCCCCGGGCGGCGGAGCTGCTGCCGCCGATCGTGGCGCGGCTGGAGCGGGCCCGGCGCGAGGCCCTGGGTGACGCCTGGCTCGCCAGCTGGGAGCAGGGCCTGCCCCAGTGGCAGGACACCCCCGGCCAGATCAACCTGCCGGTGCTGCTGTGGCTGCACACCCTGCTGGAGGCCTGGGACCTGCAGAGCTTCGGCCGGGCCCGCTACGGCCTGCTGGGCTCCGGCGGCCACTGGTTCCCC
Organism: Vulcanococcus limneticus LL; assembly: GCF_943369875.1. GTDB lineage: Bacteria > Cyanobacteriota > Cyanobacteriia > PCC-6307 > Cyanobiaceae > Vulcanococcus > Vulcanococcus limneticus_A. The sequence continues at coordinate 192,865 of NZ_CALROT020000004.1, read as the reverse complement.
GGCGCCAATGCCGATCCACTCGATGTCTCGGTGAGTGAGGCAGAGCTGCTGGGCGTGCTCGGCGAGAGCCCCTGGGCCGCGCAGATCCCCGACCTGCTGCGGCGGCTGCGGCAGCGGATCGGCGGTGAGTCGGTGCGCCGGCTGCAGCAGAGCTGAGGCCCCGGCCGGCGTTCAGGCCCCGAGTGGCACCTTGGCGGGCACCCCCACCGCCCGCGGGTACTGGCCCGGGCAGGGGGCCGTGGCCTGCAGGGTCAGGGCGGTGCGCAGGCCCCGGCCGGCCGGCAGCTCGCGCTGCTCGCGGCGGCTCACCCGGGCCTTGAGCAGGGCCAGGGCCCGATCCAGCTCCGTCTGGTCGCCCGCCGACCACTGGCCGCGGTAGAGCATCGCCTCGCCGCCGCTGGCCAGCAGGGGCACCAGGTATTCGGCCACCACCGGCGCCGACGCCACGGCCCGGGCCAGTGCCAGGTCGAACTGGCCGCGGCAGCGCTTCTGGCGGCCCGTGCGCTCCACCCGCTCGCAGCGCAGCTCCACCCGCTCCGCCAGGCCCAGGGCTTCGGCCATGGCCTGCACCGCCTGGGTCTTGCGGCCCACCGAATCCACCAGGGTCAGGCGGGCGTTGGGCAGGGCGATCGCCACCGCCAGGCCCGGGAAGCCGCCGCCGGTGCCCACATCGATGCAGCGCAGCGCCGCTGCGGGGCGCTCCCGCAGCAGCGGCAGCAGCGGCCAGAGGCTGTCGAACACCTGGGCGATCCAGAAGTCGGCCCCCTCCACCAGGCGGGTGAGGTTGAGGCGGCCGTTCCACTCGCGCAGCTGCTGCTGCAGGGCGATGAACTGCGCCCGCTGGCTGTCATCCGGCGCCCAGCCCAGGGCCTGCCACAGCTCCGGGGTCGGGCCGGCCCAGGCCCCATCGGGGTCCGCGGCGTTGGTGGCGGCAGCAGCGCTGGGCTCGGGGGCGGCGGGCATCCGCGGGCGGGCAGGGGCAAGCTCTCTAGGATCCCGCACACCAGGTGCTGCAGCGGTGGTCGCCGGCGATTCCCTCGGAGAGGCCCGCCACAGGGGCCATGCCAACCACTACGAGCTGCTCCAGCTGGAGCCTTCGGCCTCGGCCCAGGAGCTGCGCCAGGCCTTCCGGCGCCTGAGCAAGCTCTACCACCCGGACACCACCACCCTGCCGGAGGTGGAGGCCCAGGAAGCCTTCGGCCGGCTGCAGCAGGCCTACCACGCCCTCAGCGACCCCGAGCGCCGCCGCGCCTACGACGCCAGCCTGGTCGCCACCCTGGCGGCGACGCCCCCCGCCCCGCCGCCGAATCTGCGGCGGGTGGTGACCCGCCCGCCCGCCTCGGTGCGGCGCGACCTCTCCGGTGGCGAGTGGTTCGCCCTGGTGCTGCTGGCCCTGGCGGTGGTCTTCAGCCTGGTGCTGGGGGTGGGACTGGCCTGGGCGCGCGGCGCCGAGCTGGTCCGCCCCCCCAGCTGGTGGCCGGCGCCCGTGGACTCGGCGGGGCAGACTGCCGACTTCCCCGCTTCCGCCCGTTCGGATGTCGCCCCTGCCGTCGCCGCAGACCCCCCTGTATCACCACCCCCTGCCGGCCCTGGAGCAGTGGCTGCAGGAGCTGGGGGCGGTGCAGCAGCGGGGTAACCCCTGCCTCTGGGATCTGCACCACCGCGACTGGAGCGCCGAGATCGAACTGGAGGCCGAGGAGCTGAGCGTCCGCTGGCAGCAGGCGACGGCCCCCGCCGCTGCGGCAGACGGCCCCCGAGCCGGGCTGCGCAACGAGCGCCACTTCCCCTACGGCCTCTCCCGCGCCGACGTGGAGGCGGCGATTCTGGCCGGCCCCTGAGCCTGGCCTCAGAGGTCGTCCAGGGCGCGGCCGATCGCCGCGTAGCACTGCTCCAGCTGGGCGTCGCTGAGGCAGAGCGGCGGCAGCAGGTAGACCACCTGGCCCAGGGGCCGCAGGAACACGCCCTGCTCCAGCACCCGCCGCTGCAGCTCCCGGCCCACGGGGTTGAGGTAGCCGGGGCGCTCCACCGCCAGCTCCACCGCCGCCACCGTGCCCAGCAGTCGCGGCCGCCGCAGCCTGGGGTGGCGGGCCAGGGCCTCCAGGTGGGGCCGGTGGCGGGCCTCGAAGCCCGTGAAGCGCTCGGCCTGGCGCTCCAGCAGCGCCAGGCTGGCGTTGGCGGCGGCGCAGCCCAGGGGGTTGGCGGTGAAGCTGTGGCCGTGGAACAGGGTGCGCCGGGGCTGCTCCGCGTCGCGGAAGCCCTCGAACAGCCGCTCGCTCGCCATCGTGACGCCCATGGGCAGGAAGCCGCCGGTCAGGCCCTTGGAGAGGGCGATCAGGTCGGGCTGGATGGCAGCGAGGTGGTGGGCGAACAGGGCACCGGTGCGGCCGAAGCCGGTCATCACCTCATCGGCGATCAACAGGGCGCCGGCGGCCTGCACCCGCTCCGCCACGCCGCGCACGAACGAGGGTCGCACCATGGCCATGCCGCTGGCCCCCTGGACCAGTGGCTCGAGGATCACCGCCGCGGTGGGCACCTCCTCCAGCAGCTGCTCCAGCCGCTCCAGGGCCGCCGCCTCCCGAGCCTCCACGCCGTCGTCGTGCCACCAGGTGGCGGGCCAGGGGGCCCGGGCCACCTCGAACAGCAGTGGCTCGAACGGGGCCGAGAAGAGCGAGCGCTCCCCCAGGGCCATGGCCCCGAAGGTGTCGCCGTGGTAAGCGCCATCGAAGGCGATCAGGCGGCGCCGGGTCGCCGCCCCCGGTGTGCCGGCCTCCTCCTGGTTGCGCCACCACTGCCAGGCGATCTTGAGGGCCACCTCCACGGCGGTGGAGCCGTTGTCGGAGAAGAACAGCCGCTCCAGGCCGGTGCGGGCGCTGAGGGCCGTGGCCAGGGCCTCGGCGGGGGGATGGCTGAAGTTGGCGAAGATCACCTGCTCCAGGGTCTGGGCCTGGGCCGCCACCGCCGCCGCGATCTCGGGTTCCGCGTGGCCGTGCAGGGTCACCCACCAGCTGCTGATGGCGTCGATCAGCTGGCGGCCGTCCTCCAGTTCCAGCAGGGCACCCCGGGCCCGCACCGCCCGCAGCGGTGGATCCGCCGTGGCCACCTGGGTGGTGGGGTGCCAGAGGTGGGGGTGCCAGGTCGCCATGGAGAGGGGGTGCGGCGCAGGAGGACCGCCTCGCCATGATGGAGGGCTGAATCCGGGCGGTTGGGGCCAGGCCTCTCCATCCCGTTGAGGTCAGCTGTCGATTTCAGCTGTCGTCCCCAGGGATCGCAGCGGGTTTCTGCAGCTGCAGAACGGCAACCTCCCCGGACGAACCAGCCGGTCCTGGTCCCGGTTCGGCGCAGCCGCAGGGGCTCAGAGCTTGCCCTTGCAGAGTTCGCTGCGATCCTCCTGCTGGGTCGCGAAGGGACCGCAGCTGGCCCAGCGCACCAGGGAGACCTCGATGTCGGTGAACAGCACAAGCAGTCCGCCGCAGACGGCGACCACGGCCGCAGTCACCAGCAGAGGGGAAGGTTTCATGGCAGCGCCGTCACCCCAGCAGCTTATGGGCGAGGTTCTGGCGCCGCCATTGCTCCGCCAGGATGGTGCGGTTGATCGTCGCGAGCGGCGGTAGACACGCCAGGACGGGGGCTCCGCTCAGCTCCTCCAGGGTGGCGGTGTTGTTGGCATGCGGGGGACCGTTCAGCACCAGCCCGAGCAGGGGGATCCCCCGCCGCCGCAGCGCCTCCACCGACAGCAGGGTGTGGTTGAGGGTGCCCAGGCCGCTGCGGGCCACCAGCAGCACCGGCAGGCCCCAGCGCCGGATCTGATCGATCTGCAGCAGGTCCCGGCGCAGGGGCACCAGCAGGCCGCCGGCGCACTCCACCACCAGGCGGCCGGCCACGGCCGGCAGGGTCAGGCGGGCCGGATCGATCGGCGGCCCGGGCCGCTCGGGATCGCCGCTCTCCAGCTCCGCCGCCCAGTGGGGCGAGGCGGGGGCCGTCAGGCGGTAGGCCTCCGGCAGCAGCCGCTCCGCCGGCAGGTCCAGCAGGGTCCCGATCCGGCCGCTGTCGCCGCCGCCCTCCAGGCCGCACTGCACCGGCTTCCAGTAGTGGGCCCCCAGGCCCTGCACCAGCAGGGCGCTCACCACGGTCTTGCCCACGTCGGTGTCGGTGCCGCAGACCACCAGCTGCAGGGGGGCCTCGGCGCGGCGGTCCTGGACGGGGGGCATGGTGCTGGCCGGTCGGGTGGGTCGGAGCAGGCTGCCGCTCAGGCGGCGCCGGGGCGGCGGCCGAGCAGCAGCAGCACCTCCCATTCCAGGCGGTTGCCGGTGGCGTTGGGCCAGGCGGCCTCCAGGCGCCGCAGCTCCGCGGGCCGCAGGCGGGGGCCGTGGCTGGCCTGGGCGCCGATCGCCTTGATCTGGCCCAGGAAGCCCAGGGCGCTCGGCGCCGGCCGGCTGAACCGCAGGCGGCGGCAGAGCCGGATCTCCAGGTGGCGGGCCACGGCCCCCTCCAGACCCATGGCCTCCGGCAGTTCCAGGCCGGTGAACGGCACCGCGGCGGCGGCCGCGGCGGCGCGCCACTGGCGGAAGCTGGCGGCGGTGGGCACCGCCAGGGCCAGCCAGCCGCCCGGGCGCAGCTGCCCGCCCCAGTGCTCCAGCTGCCGCTCCGGCTGCTCCAGCCACTGCAGGGCGAAGCTGGATCCCAGCAGCGCCGCGCCCCCCAGCTGGGGCGGCAGGCCGCCATTCAGGTCCCAGGGCAGGCTGGCGGTGTCCGGCGCGCCCTGGGCCAGCAGCGCCGGGCAGTTGTCGACCCGCAGCAGCCGCAGCTCCGGCCGCAGCCGCTCGATCGATCCGGCCAGCAGGCCGGTGCCGGCCCCCAGGTCGGCGCAGGGGCCGGCGGGGATCGCCAGGTCGCGGCAGTGGCGGGCCAGGCGCCAGGCCACGGCCCGCTGCAGCCGGGCCTCCCGCCCGTAGCGGACGGCGCCCCGGGCGAAGTTGCGGCGCACCTGGCCGGCGAAGGGGCTGGGCTCCGCGCTGGGCGCCGGCGCCGCTGCAGCTGCAGCGTTCGCTGGGGCCTGGCTCGCCCGGTCCGCCGTGGGTTCAGCCCTGACCATGGCCTCCCGCCGCGTGGGTCTCGATCCAATGCAGCACGGCGGGGATCAGCGTGGGGCTGAGCAGGCTGTGGCCCACCCCCTCCAGGTTCAGGACCTCGGCCTGGGGCAGGGCCGCCCGCAGCAGCGCCCGGCTCTCGGGGGCCACGATCCGATCCTCCGCGGCCTCCACGATCAGCACCCGCGCGGAGCCGGGGAAGCCGGCCGGCAGGCCGTCGGTGCGGCCCAGCAGGGCCAGGTCGTTGTGGAGCCGTTGGCGGCCGTCGCTGCTGAGGCCGTCCTCCAGGGGGCCGTGGGGGAGCCACTCGGGCGGTGCGGGTGCGGCCGCTTCCGTCAGAAACCGGCGCAGCATCGCTTCAGCCTCGGCGTCGCCGGCTTGCAGCTGGGCGGCCATGCCCCGCAGGGCCTGCTGCAGGCGCCGGCCCGGTCGGCCCGGCGGCACGAAGCGGCCGAAGCTGGCCAGCAGTACCAGCGCCGTGGCCTGCGCGAGCAGGTCCGCCGGCAGCAGGTGCAGGCCGAGGGAATGGACCAGCACCACTCGCTGCTTGGCGTCGCCCCAGCTCGGCAGGCGCGGCGTCTGGCGGCCGTAGCCCCGCTCGCCGCAGCTCAGCCGCCAGCCCCGCTCCATGGCGGCGGTGTCCCAGGGGGCCCAGCTGCGGTGGTCGCCGCCCCAGCCGTGCATGGCAATCAGCTCGACGCCCATCAGCTGTTCTCCGGCGGGTGGGCCGGTGGGCCCAGGGCCCCCAGCAGGCGCTCCAGGCTGCCCTGGGGCAGATCGTGGCGCAGCACCAGCCGCAGCCGGGCCGTGCCCTCCGGCACCGTGGGCGGCCGGATCGCCACGCTCAGCAGTCCCGCCGCCTCGAGCCGCTGCTGCAGGGCCAGGGCGGCGGCATCGCCGCCCACCAATAGCGGCAGGATCGGACCCTCGCCGGGGGGACGGGCCCAGCCGGCGGCCTCCAGGCCGTCGCGCCAGCGCTGCGCCCGCGCCAGCAGCGCCGCCCCGTATCCGGGCTCCTGCTCCAACAGCTCCAGGGCCGCCACGGCCGCGGCGGCCAGGGGCGGGGCCAGGGCGGTGCTGTAGCGGAACGGTCCGGAGAACTGCTCCAGCCAGTCCCCCACCACGCCATCGGCGGCCAGGAAGGCGCCGCCACTGCCGAAGGCCTTGCCGAAGGTGCCGCTCACCAGGTGCACCCCCGCCAGCCCCTGGCCCAGGCCGCGCCCACCGGCCCCAAGCACCCCCAGGGCGTGGGCCTCATCCAGCAGCAGGGCGGCGCCGTGGCGCCGGCACAGCTCCGCCAGGGCCGCCACGTCCGGTGAGGTGCCCTCCATGCTGAACAGGCTCTCGCTCAGCACCACCAGGCGCCGCTGCGGCTCGGCGCTGCGGGCCCGCTCCAGCCGCCGGGCCAGATCGGCCAGGTCGTTGTGGGCAAAGCGCTGCAGCCGGGCGCCGGCGGCCTGCACCCCCACCAGCAGCGAGTGGTGGATCAGCCGATCGGCCAGCACCAGGCTGTGGCGATCCGCCAGGGCACCGACCGCCGCCAGGTTCGCCTGGAAGCCGCTCGGAAACAGCAGCACCCGCTCCCGCCCCAGCCAGCGGGCCAGGCGCCGCTCCAGCTCGGCATGGACCGGCCGCGTGCCGCTCACCAGCCGCGAGGCGCCGGCCCCCACGCCCTGCTCGGCGATGCAGGCGCTGGCGGCGGCCTTCAGCCGGGGGTGCTGGGCGAAGCCGAGATAGTCGTTGCTGGCCAGATCCAGCAGGAGCGGGTCGTGCGAGTCGGTGGGGGAGGCGGCAGGCGGGGTTGCCCCTGCCGCGACGGCCCGCAGGCTCCCCGGCCCGGCGGCCTGGAAGCGGCGCAGCTGGCGCCGCCGCTGGGCCGGCAGGGCCGCGAGGGCGGCGGCCAGGGGGGCCAGGGGATCGGGGGGGGCGTCGCTCAAGGGCTGGCCGGTCACGGGCACCTGGGCTCAACGCAGTCTGCTCCTAGGATTCCCCCATGCGCAGCACCGGCCCCGACGTGCCCGATCAGGACTCCGATCCGGCCGGTTCCACCCCCCAGACGCTCCCCTCGGCCGCCGATCCTGAGCGAACGGTCCCGGATCCCGATCAGGCCGCTCCTGACCCGTCTCCAGGCGCCACCGCTGGGTCGCCGACCGCCTCAGGCGATGTTCCCCCCCTCGATCAGCTCTTCCCCTTTCCCCTCGACGACTTCCAGCTCGAGGCGATCGATGCCCTGAACCAGGGCCACTCGGTGGTGGTGAGCGCCCCTACCGGCTCCGGCAAGACGCTGGTGGGGGAATACGCGATCTACCGCGCCCTGGCCCACGGCCAGAAGGTGTTCTACACAACGCCGCTCAAGGCCCTCTCCAACCAGAAGCTGCGCGATTTCCGTGAGCAGTTCGGCCCCGAGAACGTGGGTCTGATGACCGGCGACTTCACGGTGAACCGCGAGGCGAAGGTGGTGGTGATGACCACCGAGATCTTCCGCAACATGCTCTATGCGGAGGCCGATCAGGACGACGATCCCCTGGCCGATGTGGAGGCGGTGGTGCTCGACGAGTGCCACTACATGAACGACTCCCAGCGCGGCACCGTGTGGGAGGAATCGATCATCCACTGCCCGCTCACGGTGCAGCTGGTGGCCCTCTCGGCCACGGTGGCCAACGCCGGCCAGCTCACCGACTGGATCGCCAAGGTGCACGGCCCCACCCGGCTGGTGATGAGCAGCTTCCGGCCGGTGCCGCTGCAGTTCAGCTTCTGCAGCGCCAAGGGCCTGCATCCGCTGCTCAACGACGAGGGCACCGACCTGCACCCCAACTGCAAGGTGTGGCGCGCCCCCAAGGGCCACAAGCGCAAGGGCCCGAAGACCCCCAAGCCGCCCCAGCCCGAGGCCCCGCCCCTGGCCTTCGTGGTGGCCCAGATGGCCGAGCGCGACATGCTCCCCGCCATCTATTTCATCTTCAGCCGCCGCGGCTGCGACAAGGCCGTGCGCGACCTGGGCAAGATCTGCCTGGTGTCGCCCGAGGAGCAGGCCCGCATCCGCACCCGGCTGGAGGACTTTGTGGCCGCCACCCCCGAGGCCGTGCGTGAGGGCGGCCACGACGACGCCCTGCTGCGCGGCATCGCCGCCCACCACGCCGGCGTGCTGCCCGCCTGGAAGGAACTGATCGAGGAGCTGTTCCAGCAGGGGCTGGTGAAGGTGGTGTTCGCCACCGAGACCCTGGCGGCCGGCATCAACATGCCCGCCCGCAGCACCGTGATCTCGGCCCTCTCCAAGCGCACCGAACGGGGCCACCGGCCGCTGATGGGCAGTGAGTTCCTGCAGATGGCGGGCCGGGCCGGCCGCCGGGGCCTCGATTCCCAGGGCTACGTGGTGACGGTGCAGAGCCGCTTCGAGGGGGTGCGCGAGGCCGGCCAGCTGGCCACCAGCCCCGCCGATCCGCTGGTGAGCCAGTTCACCCCCAGCTACGGCATGGTGCTCAACCTGCTGCAGCGCTACGCCCTGCCCAAGGCCAAGGAGCTGGTGGAGCGCAGCTTCGGCCGCTACCTGGCCTCCCTCGATCTGGTGGAGGACGAGGCCCGCATCGCCGAGCTGCGGGCCCAGCTCGGCCACATGCTCGGCAGTGCTCCGGAGGTGGCCTGGGACGACTTCGAGGCCTACGAGAAGCAGCGCGGTCGCCTGCTGGAGGAGCGGCGCCTGCTGCGGATCCTGCAACAGCAGGCCGAGGAGACCCTGGCCCACGAACTCACCCTGGCCCTGCGCTTCGCCAGTGAGGGCACCCTGGTGAGCCTGCGCGCGCCCCAGCTCAAGGGCCGGGTGACGCCCGCGGTGATCGTGGAGAAGCTCGAAGGGCCCGGCCAGTTCCCGCTGCTGCTCTGCCTCACCGACGACAACGTGTGGATCCTGGTGCCCTGCGGCGCGGTGGTGAGCCTCCACGCCGAGCTGAGCTGCCTGCAGGTGCGGGAGATCCAGGCCCCCGAGCTGCACCGCGCCGGCGAGCTGCGCCACGGCGACCAGGCCAGCGGCGGCCTGGCCCTGGCGGTGGCTTCGATGGCCCGCCGCCACGACATGACCACCCCCCAGTACGACCTGGCCGGCGAGGTGCAGGCCCAGGCCCACCTGGTGCGGGAGCTGGAGTTGGCCCTGGAGCTGCATCCGGCCCACCACGCCGGCGATCGCAAGCGGCTCAAGAAGCAGCGCCAGCGCATGGAGGACCTGGAGGCCGAGATCGAGGAGCGGCAGCGCATCCTGCACTTCCGCGCCAACCGCCACTGGGAGACCTTCCTGGCCCTGATCGACATCCTGCAGCGCTTCGGCTGCCTGGGCGGCGAGGAGGGCCTCGAACCCACCGAGATCGGCCGCACCGTGGCGGCCATCCGCGGCGACAACGAGCTCTGGATCGGCCTGGCCCTGATGAGCGGCCACGCCGATGAGCTGGAGCCGGCGGATCTGGCGTCCCTGCTGGAGGCCATCTCCACGGAGGTGAACCGGCCTGACCTGTGGAGCGGCTACCCGCCGCCCCCCGCCGCCGAGGAGGCCCTGCACGACCTGCGCGGCATCCGCCGCGAGCTGCTGCGCCAGCAGGAGACCGCCAAGGTGGTGGTGCCGGTGTGGTTCGAGCCGGAGCTGATGGGCCTGGTGCACGCCTGGGCCAAGGGCGCGGCCTGGAACGATGTGATCGCCAACACCTCCCTGGATGAGGGCGATGTGGTGCGGATCATGCGCCGCACCGTGGACCTGCTGGCCCAGATCCCCTACTGCGAGGCCATTAGCGAACGGCTGCGCAGCAACGCCCGCCTGGCGCTGAAGGCCATCAACCGCTTCCCGGTGTGTGAGCCGATCGACCTGGCGGCGGCGGGGGCGGGGCTCAATCCGGCCACCGAGCGGGCGGCCTGAGGGCCTGGAGATCCTGGCTGCGTCCCCCGGCGGTCAGAGGTCTGATCCGGGGTGCTCCCCGATCCCAGCCAGGCTGGTCAGCCCTGCTCCTTCCTGAGTCTTCGCTGGAACGTATCAGCGGTTTCCCGGCCGCAGCACCAGCGCCACCACGGCCAGCAGCAGGGTGGTGCTCACCACGGCGTAGACCACGTCGGCCTGGGCGATCCAGAAGCTGGCGATCAGGGGGGTGCTGTCCATCGGCCGGTCTCAGAAACTCACCACCGCATTCACGCCCAGGGCCAGGGCATTGGAGGTGGCGGGGCTGCCGCCGGGACGGATCAGATACTGCACCCCCGGCTGCAGGGTGAGCCCCGGCAGCAGCTGCAGGGCATAGGAGAGTTCAATCGTGAGTTCGCTCACCTGGGGCCGGATCGCGGCATCCAGCAGCGCCTCGGCCTGCTGCTGCCGGCGCAGGGCCGCGCTGTAGCCGCCGTAGGCCACCCCGAGGGCGAGCACGTCCTTCGGGCGGCTGGCGAAGGGGCCGTTGACCACCAGGCCCGTGCTGAAGAACAGCGGCATCGGACTCACGGCCTCGTCGGGGGCCGTGACCAGGCTGCCGAACACCCCCAGCTGCCGGCCCTCGGCCTTGGCACCCAGGCGGGTGAGCGCCTGATCGCCCACCAGGTAGAAGCCGTGGCGGCCCCCGCGCGTCTGGGTGGAGTCGTAGGCCGGCACGCTGCCCCCCAGCACGAAGCCGCCCAGCTTGAGGTTGCCGGGCAGGCCGGTGGCCTGGGGCCCCTGGTTGCGCATCCAGCCGATCTCGCCGATCCCGAAGGCCGGGCCCCGGAAGGTGAAGTCCAGACCATGGACGCTCGCCTCGCCCACGGCGGGGTCGGCGTTGTAGAGGCCTGCCATCACGTAGACATCACCGGCTGGCCTGTAGCGGGCCCGGGCACCCCAGGTGGTGGCGGGATAGCCCAGGGCTCCGGGAGCGTTGTAGAAGATGGCGAAGGGGATGGCGTTGAAGGCCACCGAGGTGAACTGGCGGAAGTAGGAGGAAGCGGCAAACTCCTCGCCGTAGAGGCTGTCAATCGACAGCCGGCCCAGACGCACGTTCAGTCGGTCGTCAAACAGCGACTGGCTATAGCTCAGGGTGGTCAGCCTGGGGCCGGGCGGGGCCACGTCGGACGACTGGATCGGAAAGGTGTTCCCCACAACATCCTGCGAGAGCTGGGTGCCGAAGTTCACCGCAAAGCCCACATGGAACTGGCCTCCCTTCAGCCCCAGCGTTTTGCCGGTATCCACCTTCAGATCGGCGCTGACCATGCTGTAGGTGGTGAAGCCCCTTTCGAGGCCTCCGCTGGGATTCCCATAGGGGTCCGTGATCAGCAGGACCTCGGCCTGGATGCCCTTCTCCCAGAGCGAGCTGCGCAGGCCGCCCCAGTCGCCGAGCAGGTGGTTCTCCTTGAACTGCTGCGCTTGCGCCGCGGGCGCATTGGCCGCGGATGATGGCGACGCTGCGGGCGGGGGCGGCTGGGCCCCTGACGGCCCAGGCTGCCCGGTTTCGGATTCCGCGGCGACGGTGCTGGTCTCAGCAGAGAAGGCTGCTGAACCACCGGCCAGCAGGGCGGAAAGGGCCAGGCACAGGCCTGGGGCGCCGAAGAGAGATCCCCCTCGCAGCAATGGCATCACCGGATCATCGGATTGGGCGTGGGCGGACCCTAGGGAAACCCGTGCGCGCCTGCTATGGCCGGGGACAAGGGCCGGCCGCCCCTGGCCCCGGCCGGCCTGGGCGTGCTTCTCGTCTCCCGTTGGGATCGCCGGACTGGGCCGGAGCGGCGCTGGCGTGTGGTCGCGGGCCAAGGTGGCTGCCTGGCCTGTGGTTACGGATTCCTTCAGCCTCCGGCTGTCCCTCGGGGCCTGGTCAGGCTGCTCTGGCAAGCCTCCACGTTTAGACGCACTGGCCCATTCTTGGTTCTAGTGTTTGCCCGCCTCCCCTCTCGGATCCTGCAGGGCACGCGCATCATTTTTGGCTTCTCTTCCCATTGGGCCAGTGGCCTGTCCTGGGGCCGTCGGCTCCTGGTTCCGTGCTGTTGGACGTTGTGGGCCGCTCCGGTATTCCCTTTGTCTTCGATGATCTCCAATGAGCTCCACGCGCACTGAAACGGACAGTCTTGGTTCCGTCAGCGTTCCCGCCGACATGCTTTGGGGTGCCCAGACCCAACGCTCCCTCGAACACTTCTCCATCGGGGAGGATCTGATTCCCCGGGAGATGATTCCCGCCTACGCCATCGTCAAGAAGGCGGCGGCGCTGGTCAACGGTGCCGCCGGTCGCCTGGCCGACACCCAGAAGAACCTGATCGTGCAGGTCTGTGATGAGATCCAGGCCGGTCAGCACCTCGACCAGTTCCCGCTGCACGTGTGGATGACCGGCAGCGGCACCCAGTTCAACATGAACGTGAACGAGGTGATCGCCAACCGCTGCTCACAGATTGCGGGCCAGCCGCTGGGGAGCAAGACGCCGGTGCACCCCAACGACCACGTCAACATGTCGCAGTCGTCCAACGACTCCTTCCCCACCACGATGAACGTGGCGGCGGCGCTGGGGGTGAAGCAGAAGCTGATGCCGGCCGTGCAGGCCCTGCGCGATGCGCTTGATGCCAAGGCCCAGGCCTGGGCCGACATCGTCAAGATCGGCCGCACCCACCTCCAGGACGCCACTCCCCTCACCCTCGGCCAGGAGATCTCCGGCTATGTGGGCATGCTGGACGACAACCTGCAGCGCCTGGAGCACGCGGTGGCCGGTGTCTACCGGCTGGCCCTTGGGGGCACCGCCGTGGGCACGGGCCTCAACTGCTCCCCCGGGTTCGACACCGCCGTGGCCGCCCAGATCGGAGAGCTCACCGGCCTGCCCTTCGTGACCGCCCCCAACAAGTTCACCGTGCAGGGCGCCCACGACGACCTGGTGCAGCTCAGCGCCACCCTCAAGACCCTGGGGGTGTCGCTCTACAAGATCGCCAACGACATCCGCCTGCTCTCCTGCGGCCCCCGGGCCGGCCTGGCCGAACTGAAGATCCCGGCCAATGAGCCGGGCTCCTCGATCATGCCCGGCAAGGTGAACCCCACCCAGTGCGAAGCGCTGGCGATGATCGGCGTGCAGGTGATGGCCAACGACGCCGCCGTGGCCTTCGGCGGTGCCGGCGGCTATCTGGAGATGAATGTCTACAAGCCGCTGCTGATCTTCAATGTCATGAAGTCGGTGCGGATCATGACCGATGGCTGCACCAACTTCCGCACCTTCCTCGTGGAAGGGGCTGAGCCGAACCACAAGCAGATCGACGAATTCCTGCACCGCTCCCTGATGCTGGTCACGGCCCTGAGCCCGGTGATCGGCTACGACAAGGCCTCCAAGGTGGCGCACTACGCGCTCGACAACGATCTGACCCTCAAGGAGGCGGCCCTGAAGCTGGGCTTTGTCTCAGAGGCGGATTTCGACCGGGTCGTCGATCCCGCGAAAATGGTGAAACCCTATGTCGCCTCCGCCAGCTGAGGCCGCATTTCGCCGTTCTGACAGTCATCCCGTTCACTCCCTCCCCACCCCTTCAATTTCTCCAGCCATGACCAACACGACCAAGCGCGGGATGGAACTCCTGCATGACCCCACCCTCAACAAGGGCACCGGCTTCACCGCCGCCGAACGGGAAGCCCTCGGCCTCACCGGCCTGGTGCCCGAGGTCACCGAGACCCTGGAAACCCAGCTCAGCCGGGTGACCGAGCAGCTGGCCAAGAAGGCCACGGATCTCGATCGCTTCATCTACCTGATGGGCCTGCTCGACAGCAACGAGACGCTCTTCTATCGCACGTTGATGTCGGATCCGGCGCGGTTCCTGCAGATCGTCTACGACCCCACCATCGGTGAGGCCTGCCTCAAGTTCGACCACATCCTGCGCCGCCCCCTGGGCATGTACCTCTCGATCACCCACAAGGGTCGGGTGCGGGAGGTGCTGCGCAACTGGCCTGAAAAGGATGTGCGCTTCATCTGCGTGACCAATGGCGGCCGCATCCTTGGCCTGGGTGACCTCGGTGCCAACGGCATGGGGATTCCCATCGGCAAGCTACAGCTCTACACGGCCACGGCCGGGGTGCCGCCCCAGGGCCTGCTGCCGATCTATCTCGATGCCGGCACCAACAACGAGCCCTACCTGGCCGATCCCCTCTACGTGGGCCTGCGCCAGCACCGGCCGCCCACCGAGGAGCTCTATGCCTTCGTGGATGAATTCGTGGAAGCCGTGCAGGAGGTGTTCCCCCACTGCTGCATCCATTTCGAGGACTGGACCGGTGTGGATGCCATCGCCCTGCTGGCCCGCTACCGCGACAAGGTGTGCTGCTACAACGACGACATCCAGGGCACCGCAGGGGTGACCCTGGCGGGCGTGATCAATGCCCTCAAGCTCACCGGCGGCCAGCTCAAGGACCAGCGCCTGCTCTTCCTCGGCGCCGGCTCCGCCGCCATCGGTCTGGCCAATCTGATGGTGTCGGCCCTCGGCCAGCAGGGCATTTCAGCTGATGTGGCCCGCCAGCAGATCCGCATGTTCGACACCCAGGGCCTGGTGGTGTCAGGCCGCCCCGGCCTGCCTGACCACAAGAAGCCCTACGCCAAGGATCTGCCGCCCAGCCAGCCCTTCGATCACACCAGCCTGGCCAGCGAGTGCCCCCGCATCATCGAGGCCATCGACGACTTCAAGCCCACGATCCTGATCGGCGTGAGCACCGTGGGCAACCTGTTCAACCAGGAGGTGGTGGAGGCGATGGCCCGCCACAACGCCCAGCCGATCATCTTCCCCCTCTCCAATCCCACGGAGAAGATGGAATGCCTGGCCCCTGAGGCCTACACCTGGAGCAAGGGAACGGTCGTCTTCGCCGGTGGCGTGCAGCTGCCCCCGGTGCATCTCAACGGCCACACCTACATCCCCTCGCAGGCCAACAACCTCTACATCTTCCCGGCCGTGGGTCTGGCCATCCTGGCCACCAACGCCAAGCTGGTGACCGATGAGATGTTCATCGAGGCGGCCCATGCCGTGGCCGACCAGGTGACCGAGGAGCAGCTGAAGCTGGGCATGCTGTTCCCGCCCCAGTCCGAGGTGCTGGAGGTGGCGATCCACACCGCCACCCGGGTGGCCAAGCTGGTGTTTGACAGCGACCTGGCCCAGGTGCCCCGGCCCGACGACATCGAGGCCCTGGTCCGCAGCCACGTCTACACGCCCAGCTACGCCTAGGGCGAGGCTCCGGGGCGGCTGAGGCCGCCCCTTTCGGCTCAGATTCCCAGCCGCTCCCAGATCACCCCCAGGTTCTCCTGGTGCAGGTCGGTGGAGAAGCAGTCGGCCAGCTGCTCGGCGCTGAGGCGGCTGGTCACATCGGCATCGGCCGCCAGGTTGGAGCGGAAGTCGCCGCCCTCGGTGTTCCAGGCCGTGTGGGCGTTGCGCTGCACGATCCGATAGGCCTCCTCCCGGGCCAGGCCCGCCTCCACCAGGGCCAGCAGCACCCGCTGGCTGAACACCACGCCGCCGTAGACGTTCATGTTGCGGGCCATGTTGTCGGGATAGACGCCCAGGCCCTTCACCACCTGGGTCGTCTCCCGCAGCATGAAGTGCAGGGTCACCGAGCAGTCGGGCAGCATCATCCGCTCCACGGAGCTGTGGCTGATGTCGCGCTCGTGCCAGAGGGCGCAGTTCTCCAGGGCCGCCACGGTGTAGCTGCGCAGCACCCGGGCCAGGCCGCTGATGCGCTCGCTGCGGATCGGGTTGCGCTTGTGGGGCATGGCGGAGCTGCCCTTCTGGCCCTTGGCGAAGTTCTCCTCCACCTCCAGCACATCGGTGCGCTGCAGGTTGCGGATCTCCGTGGTGAAGCGCTCCAGGGCGGCGCCCACCAGGGCCAGGGTCTGCACGTATTCGGCGTGGCGATCGCGGGAGATCACCTGGGTGCTGGCGGTATCCGGCTCCAGCCCCAGCTTCTGGCAGGCGATCGCCTCCACCTGGGGGTCGGTGTTGGCGTAGGTGCCCATGGCGCCGCTGATCTGGCCCACGGCCACCACCAGCTCCAGGCGCTCCAGCCGCTCCTGGTTGCGCACCACCTCGGCCAGCCAGCCGGCCACCTTGAAGCCGAAGGTGATCGGCTCACCGTGGATGGCGTGGGAGCGGCCGATCATCACCGTGCCCTTGTGGGCCCGGGCCAGCTCCCGCAGGGCCTCGGCCAGGGCATCGAGCTCGTAGCGCAGCACGGCCACGGAGGCCTTCATCTGCAGGGCCAGGCCGGTGTCCAGCACGTCCGAGCTGGTCATCCCCACGTGGATGTAGCGGCCCGCATCGCCCACGTGCTCGTTCACGTTGGTGAGGAAGGCGATCACGTCGTGGCGCACTTCGGCCTCGATCTCGAGGATGCGCTCCACCGAGAAGGCGGCCTTCTCCTTGATCGTGGCCACCGCCTCGGCCGGCACCCGGCCCAGTTCGCACTGGGCCTCGGTGGCGGCGATCTCCACATCGAGCCAGCTCTGGAATTTGGCCTGCTCGCTCCAGATGGCGCCCATCTCGGGCAGGGTGTAACGCTCGATCAAGGCCGCGCCGGGCTCACTTCTCTCCCAATGTATGGGGTGATACTCCGGCCCCTCGAGATCCCCTACCCCCTCAGCTCAGGAGCTCGTCTGATCGCGGTGGCTGGCGCGGAGGCGGCATCGCCCGCCCCGCGGGCGCCGGCCGCCGAAGCACCAGCCACCGCGATCAGGAGCCCAGGCTCTTGAGTTGGCGGTGGGGGACTTCCCAGTGCACGGCGGGGCCCCAGCTCTGTTGGCGGACCCAGCAGCGGCCGCCCTGGCAGCGGATCAGCTGGAAGGGGGGCAGGTCGGACGGGTGGCGCCGCAGCTTCACGAAGCTGCCGGGGCGCAGGAGTTCGAGCACGTTGCCGTCGGGCTGCGCCGGGGCGGTGGTGAGGCCCTGGCCGCTGCGGGGGTGGCGGGCAGGGCGGCTGTCGCCGGGGCTGATGTTGACGGGCGTGGCGAGGCCCAGGGGGCTCGATCGTCCAGGCTCCTGTAGGCGGGCCATGGCCCCGACTCCTGCGGTGCGGAAATCCTGCGACGGATCCGGGCTTCCGCGCTGTTCCGCACCGGTTTTGTTCGGGATCGCGGGTGCTTGCACGCCTCGGTGTAGGACAACAGCAGCCAACCCGCCGCCGACTCCCTCGCCGCCCCGCCATGGCCCGCAAGCAACGCCTCGACCTGTGGCTGGTGGAGCTGGGCCTGGCCGCCAGCCGGCAGCAGGCTCAGCAGCTGATCCGGGCCGGGCGGGTGCGCAGCGGCGATCGGGTGCTCGACAAGCCCGGCTTCGACGTGGCGCCGGAGCTGGTTCTGGAGGTGGAGCAGCCGCCCCGGTTCGTGTCGCGGGGAGGCGAGAAGCTGATCGCGGCCCTGGAGGCCTTCCCGATCACCCTGGCGGAGCGGGTGTGCCTCGACGGCGGCATCTCCACCGGCGGCTTCACCGACTGCCTGCTGCAGCACGGGGCCCGGCGCGTCTATGGGGTGGATGTGGGCTATGGGCAGACGGCCTGGAGCCTGCGCACCGACCCGCGCCTGGTGCTCAGGGAGCGCACCAACCTGCGTCATCTGCTGCCCGAGCAGCTCTACGGCGCGGAGGATCCGCGGCCCGATCTGGCGGTGGCGGATGTGTCGTTCATCGCCCTGGCCCTGGTGCTGCCGGCCCTGGGCCGGCTGCTGGCCGAGGGTCCGGCGGAGGCGCTGCTGCTGGTCAAGCCCCAGTTCGAGGTGGGCCGCGAGCGGGTGGGCAAGGGGGGCGTGGTGCGCGATCCGGCGGCCCATGCCGATGCCATCGCCGGGGTGATCGCGGCGGCGGCGGGCGAGGGCTGGCGGGCCTGGGGCCTGGTGGCCTCCCCGATCACCGGGCCCGCCGGCAACCATGAATACCTGCTGTGGCTGCGCCGGGGCGACTGGCCGGACCAGCCCGGCAGCCTTGCTCCGGATGGGCCGGCGATTCGCCGGCTGGTGGAGGCCACCCTGGCGAGCTGAGGGGGCGGCGGGCTGCTGCCCCCTGGTCGGCGGCGGCCTGCCGTCAGATGGCGCTGCTGTCGCGGTCGCCGGTGCGGATCCGGATTACCGAATCGATGGTGCTGATGAAGATCTTGCCGTCGCCGATTTCGCCGGTGCGGGCGGCGTCCTGGATCGCCGTCACCACGGTGTCGACGCGGTCGTCGTCGATCACCACTTCCAGCTTCAGTTTCTGCAGGAATTCCACGGTGAACTCCGAGCCGCGGTAGCGCTCCACCTGGCCCTTCTGGCGGCCAAAGCCCCGCACCTCGCTCACGGTCATGCCGACGATGCCGGCGTTCACCAGGGCGAGCTTCACATCCTCCAGTTTGAAGGGACGGATGATGGCCTCGACTTTTTTCATGGGACCGGATTCGATCAGGGAGAGTCTCTCAGGAAAGCGTCCCGGGAGGAAGGGCCTGTGCAGTGCTCAGGCCCCGGACACCGGGCCATTAGGCCGCAGCGGCCCGCCCGGCGGGGTAGCCGATGCTACGGCCGTGATCCAGGCGGCTGGGGGTCCGGATGGAGCGCTGGGGTGCGTAGCATCGCCGATTGCCCCACTGGTGCTCCCGCCATGACCGCCGGCCTCGCCGACTCCCAGACCCGCACCCCCCTCTACGGCGAGCGGTCCATCGCCGAGGCGGAGCTGATCTGCTTCGACAATCCACGGCCTGGTCGGGCCTATGAGATCGCGATTGAACTGCCGGAATTCACCTGCAAGTGCCCGTTTTCCGGCTATCCCGATTTCGCCGTGCTGCGCCTGATCTATCAGCCGGGCCCGCGGGTGATCGAACTCAAGGCGATCAAGCTCTATGTCAACAGCTATCGCGATCGCTCCATCTCCCACGAGGAAGTGACCAATCGCATCCTCGACGACTTCGTGGCGGCCTGTGAGCCGGTGTGGATGCAGCTCGAGGCCGACTTCAACCCCCGCGGCAACGTGCACACGGTGATCCGCGCCAGCCACGGCACCCGTCAGCCCTGCTGAGGGGCGCTGCGCAGCTCGGCCAGCAGCTGGGGCAGCTCCCGCGCGAAGGCCGTGAGGTTGCGGTTGCAGAGGCCGCCCACGTGCAGGCGGCCCCGTTCCGGTTCGGCCACGGCCCAGAGCTGGCGCGTGGCCACCAGGCTGAGGGCCCCACCCGCCAGGGCGATGGCAAAGCCCGCATACACCAGCGGCACCCCCGGATCCCGCTTGAGCAGCAGGCCGCTGGCGGGCAGCACGCTGGCCACCCGCAGGGGCAGCCCCTGGATGTCCACCGCCGGGCCGCCGGGGCTGAGGCTGCCGATCACCTGGGCCTCGGCCGAGTACACCGTGATCGGCCCCTGCTCGTTGGACACGCTCAGCAGCACGGGCTCGCTGCCGTCCGGCCGGGTGGGCAGCACGATGCCCCACACCTGCTCGCCGAGCTGGGGGAAGGCCTGCAGCGGCAGCTCCAGGATCGGGCTCTTGCCCAGCTGCACGCCGATGGCCACCAGGCTCCAGTCCGCCTGATACACCGTGAGGCCGCGCAGGCGCAGCGGATGGTTGACGCTGATCTCGTAGGCCCCGAGCGCCTGGCCGCCGCCGTCGCTGAGGTTCAGCAGGGAGCGGAACTGCTCGGGGCGGCCAGCCGGGTCGCGTTCCACGCGGAACGTCTCCAGGGCCACGGTGAGTTCGCTGTCGCCGCGGCGGCCCAGCAGCTCCAGCTCCCGGCCCGGGGCCAGGTAGCGCTCCAGCCGCTGGCCCGCCAGGGCCCCCCAGGCTGCGCCCACCATCAGCACCACCAGGCCCGTGTGCACCAGCAGGGGCCCCACCCGGCCCAGCACGCCCTTGCGGGCCGCCAGGCGCCCCTCGGCCGGCTGCAGTTGCCAGCCCCGCTGGGCCAGCAGGGTCTGCAGGGCCGTGAGCTCGGCGCCGGGATCGGGGGTCTCCAGGGTTTCGGCCAGGGTCAGCTTGCTGAGCTGGCGCGGCGAGCGGTAGTCGATCCAGCGCAGGGCCGCCTGCAGGGCGGGCCACTGGCGGCGCCAGCTGCACAGGATCAGGGCCAGGCCCAGCCAGGCCAGCAGGGCCAGGAACCAGCTGCTGGAATACACGTGGTCGAGCTGCAGCCGCAGGATCGCGTCGCCGTTGAGCAGCCCCAGCCAGGGCTCGCTGTCGAAGACGCGGTGATAGAGCTCGCTGGCTTCCTTCTGGGGCACGAGCGTGCCCACGCCGCTGGTGATGGCGATCACCAGCAGCAGGCCGATCGCCACCCGCAGGTCGGAGATCCAGGCCAGCAGCCGGCCGAGCAGGCCCCAGCGGCCGAGGGATGGGGCGGCGGTGCTCATCGGCGGGGGATCCGGTGGAGAAGGGGGCAGGGAGAGATGGGGAAGCGTTGGGCCCGGCCGCCGGACAAGCCGTCGGGCCGGCCGCTGGGCTGGCGGCGGCGGGCTGGCCGCGGGCTCATGACCACTGGGCCAGCAGGGTGAGCCCGCCGCTGATCAGCAGCACGACGCCGCTGATCGGCGGCACCCACTGGCCCAGGGCCCGCAGGGCCAGCAGCCGCGGCAGCCAGGCGGCGGCGGTGCCGGCCAGCAGCAGCGGCAGCACCTGGCCGCCGGCGAAGCAGGTCAGCAGAACCACTCCCACCAGCGGTTCGCCCGCCTGGGCGATCCAGGCCAGCAGCACCGCCAGCACCGGGGTGGTGCAGGGGGAGGCCGCCAGCCCGAAGGCCAGGCCGGCCGCCAGGGGGGCCAGGGGGGCGGGCACCCGCTGGCGCCACTGCTCGGGGTCGGGGCCGGCGGGCAGCTGTAGGCGCACCAGGCCCAGCAGGTTCAGGCCCATCACCAGGGCCAGGGCCCCCACCAGGGTGGGGATCAGGCCCGGGATCTGGCCGTAGAGGCGGCCCAGCCAGCCACTGGCCAGGCCCAGCAGCACCAGGGCGCCGATGATGCCGCCCGTGAAGCTGAGGCTGCGCAGCCACGGCCGCCCCCCATCGCCATCGAAGCCCGCCAGGTAGGCCAGGGTCACCGGCAGCAGCGACAGCGAACAGGGCCCCAGGCTGGTGAGCAGACCGCCGGCGAACACGAGGGCCAGGGTCAGCGGGCCCGGGGCCGCCAGGGAGCTGCGCAGCAGGTCTTCGCTGCTGCGGGCCCAGTCTGCCACCGGCAGCAGGGTGGAGAGGGTCAGGCTGGCGGCCGTGCTCAGGCTGGTCGCAATGGGCAGAGCCAGCATCGGCAAGTCCACGCGCTCCGGCGTCTGGGCAGTCGGCCCAGCCTATCGGGGTGCTCCCGTGGGTTTGGCGCTGACCTGGGCCAGCCGGCGGGCCCGGGCGGGCCGCGGCGGCTCCAGGCCGGCCGCCTCCAGGGAGCAGCGGATCAGCAGGCCGGCCAGCAGCAGGCTGGCCAGCAGCGAGTTGCCGCCGTAGCTGATCATCGGCAGCGGCAGGCCGGTGGTGGGCATGGCGCCGCTGGCCACGGCGATGTTCATGATCGACTGGCCCACCAGCAGGGTGGTGCAGCCGATCGCTACCAGGCGCTGCTGGTTGCTGCGGCAGGCCAGGGCGACCCGCAGGCCCGCCAGGCCGAACAGCAGCAGGAACAGCAGCAGCATCAGCGAGCCCACGTAGCCGAACTCCTCGGCAAACACCGCGAAGATGAAGTCGGTGCTCTGGATCGGCAGGTACTGCAGCTTCTGGGTGGAGAGCCCCAGCCCCTCGCCCCACACGCCCCCGGAGCCGATGGCCAGCAGGCTCTGCACCAGCTGGTAGCCATCGCCCTGGGCGTCCTTCCAGGGGTTGAGGAAGGAGGTGACGCGAATGCGCTGGTATTCGTTGATCAGGATGCTGCCCACGCCCACCATCGCCCCCAGCGAGGCGGTGGCCGCCAGGCCGGTGAGGCTGATGCCCGAGGCCAGGGCCATCAGCCAGAGCAGCAGGCCGGTGAGGGCGGCGGTGCTGAGGTTGGGCTGCTTGAGGATCAGCAGGATCAGCACCCCGAACACCCCCAGCCACATCAGCTTCTGATCGGGGGCAATCCGCTTCCAGTGGGAGAACAGGGCGGCCCCCTGCAGCACCACGAAGGGCTTGATCAGCTCGGTGGGCTGGATCTGGATCGGGCCCAGCACCAGCCAGCGGCTGGCCCCGTTCACGGTGCTGCCCGCCACCAGGGTGGCCGCCACCAGCAGGCCGCCCACCAGCAGGGCCGGCCCCGCCAGCCGCAGCCAGCGCCGCAGGTTCGTGCGGATGCCGAGCCAGAGCAGACCCCAGCTCGCGAGCATCCAGAGGCCCTGGCGTTTGAGGTAGTAGGCCGCGTCGCCCATTTCGCGGCTCGCCACCCACCAGCTGGCGGAGGCGAGCACCAGCAGCCCCAGCAGGCTCCAGAGGGCCACCATGGCCAGCAGCAGCCGGGCCTCGGCGGGCCAGTGGGCGAGGGGCAGCGGCAGCAGGCGCAGACCCCCGTGGCCGGAGGCCGCGCCGTGGCGCTGCGGGCGGGCGGCAACGGGGGCGCTGGACAAGGCGGTGCTGGTGCAGCTGGACACCGACTATCCCCCATCTGCGCGGTGGTTGCCAACAAAAAAGCCCGGCTTGCGCCGGGCTGATGGATTGCACGTTGGCTTGGTGCACGACTAGGGCGTTGAAGCCTCAGTTGCCGACGTTGACCTGACGACGACCGGTGACCAGTTCGACCTTCAGGATCTTGCCGCCCTGCTTCATGATCCGCTGCTGTTCAGCGAACCAGCTTTCGAAGGGCACCCACTTGGTGAAGAAGGTGTTCTGCAGCTCGCGCTGAGTCCGGGTCTTCTCAGGAGAGGGGATGCAGGCCGTGATCTTGAACAGACGCATGGGAATGATCCGCAGGGTGTGCCGAGGGCGCGGGATCAGTTACCCAGGCCGGAGCTGATGTAGTCGAGGTAGACGCCCAGTTCACGACCGGCATCAGGACCCACCAGGCTGGCAGCCACTTCCTTGATGGCCTGGATCGACTGGACGGTGGCGCCGATGGGCACGCCCAGGGAGTTGTAGGTCTCCTTGAGGCCGTTCAGCACGCGCTCGTCGAGGATCGAGGTGTCACCCGCCAGCATGGCGTAGGTAGCATAGCGCAGGTAGTAGTCCAGGTCGCGGATGCAGGCGGCATAGCGACGGGTGGTGTACATGTTGCCGCCCGGACGGGTGATGTCCGAGTACAGCAGCGACTTGGCGACGGCTTCCTTGATGATGGCAGAGGCGTTGGCGCTGATGGTGGCGGCAGCGCGCACGCGCAGTTCACCGGAGGCGAAGTACTGCTCCAGGCGGCCGATGGAGGAGCCGTCGAGGTAGAGACCCTGAACGTCGGCCGAATTGATGACGTTGGTGATGGCGTCTTGCATGGAAGCTGAGAAGAGGCGGGATTAGAGAAGAAGCAACCTCAGGAGAGGGCGCCGACGACGTAGTCGAAGTAGAAGCCAGCCTCTTCGGCATCGGCACCGGTGAGCAGGCTCGCGGAGGCGACCTTCAGTTCACGCACGGCCTCGGCGATGCCCTCCAGGGGCGTGCCGA
Source organism: Vulcanococcus limneticus LL (assembly GCF_943369875.1). Taxonomy (GTDB): domain Bacteria; phylum Cyanobacteriota; class Cyanobacteriia; order PCC-6307; family Cyanobiaceae; genus Vulcanococcus; species Vulcanococcus limneticus_A. Next base: position 169,321 of record NZ_CALROT020000004.1, on the reverse strand, counting down.
GGGAGCGGTACATCTCGCGGGCGCCGATGATCCCGATTTCCTCGATCGGGGTGACGTCACCAGCCACCACGCCGTAGGTCACCAGGCGCAGGTAGTAGTCGATGTCGCGCAGGCAGGAAGCGGTCATCTCCTCGCCGTAGGCGTTGCCGCCGGGGGAGATCAGGTCGGGGCGCTTCTGGAAGAGGGCGCCGGCGGCCTGTTTCACCAGGCGCTCGCGGCTCTCGCTCAGGACCTGGGCTACGCGAATGCGGCGCTGGCCACCACTCACAAAAGCCTTGATCTGGTCGAGTTCGCCAGGGCTGAGGTAGCGGGCTTCGGCGTCCGCGTTGATGATCGAGTTGGAGACGATGCTCATGCAGTTCTGCCTCGAAACAAGCGGTCGCCTGAACGGAGACCGATATCCGGTGGGTAAGGGGGCTCTCTCAGGGCCTCGCTGCCAGGGGCTGCCCGCTTCGGCGGACGGCCCGCCTTGGCGGGGCTGAGCTGGGGGAGGCGACAGCAGTGCTGATCGCCGAATCATTCTGTGGCAGAGCCCCGCGGCAGCCCCGGCTGCGGTAACAGTTCTTCACGGCGTCTCGATCCCGCAGATCCCTTGGCTTGCAAGGGCTTTCGGCGATGTTGTGAATACGCGGCCCCTGTCTCGCTTGTTAACAATCAGGGGGCTTGATCGCCCATTTGCGCACAGTCTGCCAATCGGGATTCTCCTGGCTTGTTGTCACAAATAAAAAAGCCGGCCCCTTGGGGGGCCGGTGTGGAGCTGGTTGGCCCGTTGGGGGCTGACCGAACCCGACGGGGTCAGATGGCGCCCTTGATGGGCGGATTGAGGGCCGCATTGCCGCCGTAGAGCGCGGCCGTGCGGTTCACCGTGGTCAGCGGGATGCCGTCGCTGGTGGCCAGGCCGCGCAGGTAGGGCACGGTGTCCCGGCCGAAGGCGTCGGCGTAGTCCTGGCTGCTGAGGATCGCCTCGATGGCGGCCCGCAGGCCCTGGGTGGTGCGGGTGGCCAGGAAGCGGCTGGTCTCCTCGGGCTGGGCGGCGCGTCCCAGCAGGGCCAGGTAGGCGGCGGCGGCGGCCCGCAGGGGCGCCATGCGGTTGAGGCGGCGCTCGAACAGCTCGCTGCCGGCCACCTTGGCCACGAAGTCGGCCACGCTCAGCTGGCCGTTGCGCAGCTGTGACTCGGCATCCACCAGCCGCTCGGCGGCGAGGGGCTGACGGTTCAGCAGCTGGCGGTAGACCGCGTCGATGGCCTGCTTCTGTTCGCTGGGGCCGGGTCGCTGGGCCAGCTGCAGGGGGCGTCCGAGGCTCTGACGGCGGCCGAAGCCCTGGGGACGCTCGGGCCGCAGGGCCTTCTGCATGGCCTGGCCCGGCTGCTGGGCCAGGCCGGCGCCCAGGCCGCCCGCCACGGCCTTGGACCAGCCGCCGACCACGGGAGCCCCACCGCCCACGGCGATGGTGGGGGCCGCCGGAGCGCTGCCGACGCTAGGGGCGTAGCTGGTGACCCCCGAGCTCCAGGTGGGGGTGAGGCCGCCGCCGGGCTGCCAGCGGGGCGCGCTCCAGCGGCGGGTGGGTTCGGGCGGGGTGGCGATGGTGCCCGGGCCCTGCTCCGCGGTCGCGCTGGGGGTGAGGGTCTGGCCGCCGCTGAGGGTGGCGCTCCAGCCGCCCCGCACCACGGCCGCCTTGGCGGGCAGGTTGCGGGGGGTCAGCTCGCCCGCATAGCGGAAGTCGCTCGGGGGAGCCACCTCGGGGCGTGGGCGCGGCGTGAGGTCGACATAGGCCGCCAGATCCAGCTCGCGCCTCAGGGCCGGCACCCGCCGGCTGTTGAGGTCGGTCGGGGTGATGAAGCGCTCGTAGGGAACCGTGTCCTCGCCGAAGGTCTCGCTGTACTCGCGGCTGTCGAGGATCGCGTCGACCACGCCGTAGAAGCCCTTGCGGGCCGCCACGTCGAAGTAGCTGTCGATCTCCCAGCGCCCGAAGGTGGGACGGCCCAGCAGGCGGCGGTGGATGACCTCGATCGCCTTGGTGATGTAGAGGCCGCTCCAGTAACGGCGGCGGAAGGCGTTGGAGCGGGCCACCTGGCGGATGAACTCCCGCAGGCTGAGATCGCCGTTCTCCAGCTTGATCTCTTCCACCTTGTTGCGCTCACCGGCGTAGCCGGTGTTGCCCAGCACCTGCACGTACACCGCATTGATCACGGCCTGGGTGCCGGCCTCGGTGTTGCGCACGCTGGGCTGGCCGCCGCGGCGGGGCACCGAGTTGCCGCCGGTGGCGATCTGGGACAGGCGCACCACCTTGGGACCCACCTTGCGGGGGGTGGAGGCGCGGAACTGGGGGCTGTTCATCTGGCCGGGCTGGCGCAGACCGTTGCCCACCAGGATGCGGCGGCTGTCGTAGCTGAACGGCGCCGGACGCGTGGCCACGCTGGCGGTGCCCGAGGGGAAGATCGCCCCGTAGTTCAGACCCAGGGGATCGTTGCCGCCGCCATAGGGGTGCTGGTCGGCGAAGGGCCGGCGGTAGCTGGCGTAGAGGGTGACGTACTGGGGAGCGCCTTCGAACGGGGCGCTGAAGCGGAACAGCTTGCGGTTGCTGCCCCAGCCGGCGCTCTCCTGGGCCTCTTCGCCGATGTCCCGCAGGAAGGGAACGGTTTCCTCGCCGAAGACCTGGGCGTACTCGGCGGTGTTGATCAGGGAATCCACCAGGCCCTTGAGGCCCTGGGCGCTGACGATGTCGAAGTAGCGGGTGAATTCCTCCTTGGAGCTGATGCCGCGGCCCAGGAAGTGGCGGAAGGCCAGCTCCACGGCCCGGCTGTTGGAGAAGCGGCTGTAGAACTGCTGGCGGTATTCCTTGCTGTGGCCGAGGGCGCGGATGAATTCGCGCACCGAGATCTGGCCCTGGCGCAGCTGGGTGGCCTGCACCGGCGCCACCTCCTGGCTGTAGCCCTTGAGGATGTCGCGCTCGAACACCTGGCGGTAGGCGGCGCGCACCACCTCGGCCTTCTGGGCGCCGGTCATGCCCGGCTTCATGTTGTAGCGGAGGGCCTTGCCCTGGGCCGCCAGGGCATAGATCGCCGGCAGCTGCAGGCCCTGGTTCTCGGGGCTGCCGAGGCGCTGGCGCGGCGAGGGGGTGGGAACCTCCAGCTCCTTGATCAGGACGTTGAAGCTCTCGATCAGCAGCTGGCGGGCTTCAGGCAGGTCCTTGAGCAGGGCGGCCGCACCGGCGCGCATCTCCTGCAGGGCCACGTTGGTGGCGGCCAGGGAGCAGCCCTTCTCGAGCACGTCGCGCAGGCCGCGGGTGTTGACCGCGAGGATGCTGGGATCGCCCGCCACCACGGCGTAGCCCACATAGCGCAGGAACCAGGCCAGGTCGCGGATCGACTTCTTCATCCGCGCCGTGCCGTAGACGGCGACGCTGATCGGCGAGAAGCCGGTGGGGATCACCACCCGCACGTCGGCGTCACCGCCGCCTTCGAGCAGGCGGGTGAGGAAATTGCCCTTGCTGGCGCCGGTGCCGGTGAAGGTCTGGACCGACTTCTGGAAGGCGACCTGGTCGGCAGCGAGGGGCGTCTCCTCGCTGGCGGCCGGACTCAGGGGCGCATCCAGATAGGAGAGCGGCGTGCCCCCCGCGAAGATGCGGTTGGCGGCACGGGCCACGATCGCCTCGGCGTTGGCCGAGAGGCGACGGGCGGCCTCGAGGCGGAGCTTGCCGCTCTCGAAGAAGGTGGCGAGCGTCTGCAGCTCAGTGCCGTCGGGGAAGCGATCCTGCTGTTCCGCCTGACGGACGCTGGAGAGCGGCAGGGTGTCGTAGCGCTGGGGTGCAACCCTGCTGCTGCCGCTGCTGGCGGTCACAGTCATGGAGGAGAGCGAACCGGGCCAAGGCAACTTACGGCTGCCCCTCTGGCCCCCCGGCCGGCCATGAACAAATGTTTGCAGCCTGACGTGATCCCCTGCTGCACCCCGGCTGGGGCCATGAAAAGCTCGCCCCAGCAGGTCCCCGTGCCGGCGGTCCTGCTCCGCTTGTTTCCCCTGCCATGACCCAGTCCCCGGCCGATGCCGCCACGCCGGTGGTGAGCGCCTTCTACGACCGCTTCCCCTACCCCGGGGATCCGCTGCAGGACGGCCCGCCGCCCGGATACAACTGGCGCTGGTGCGTGGATACCGCCTACGCGGCGAGCACCGGTGCCCTGCCGCCCCAGCGACCCGAGGGCCGGCCCCTGCGGATCCTCGATGCCGGCTGCGGCACGGGGGTGAGCACCGACTACCTCGCCCACCTCAACCCCGGCGCCGAGATCCTGGCGGTGGACATCTCCCCCGGCACCCTGGAGGTGGCCCGTGAGCGCCTGCGGCGCTCCGGCGGCGATCGCCAGGCCTCGGTGCGGATCGAGAACCGCAGCCTGCTGGAGCTCCAGGGCGAGGGCCCCTTCGACTACATCAACTCGGTGGGGGTGCTGCACCACCTGCGCGAGCCGGAGGCGGGCCTGCGGGCCCTGGCCGCGCTGCTGGCCCCCGGTGCCCTGCTGCATCTCTTTCTCTATGCCGACGGGGGCCGCTGGGAGATCCACCGCAGCCAGCGGGCCCTGACGGCCCTGGGGGTGGGCAGCGGCGCCGAGGGCCTGCGGCTGGGGCGCCGGCTGTTCACCGAGCTGCCCGAGCACAACCGGCTGCGGCGCCACCACGAGCAGCGCTGGGCCATTGACTGCGCCGCCGACGCCAACTTCGCCGACATGTACCTGCACCCCCAGGAGACGAGCTACAACCTCGAGCGCCTGTTCGCCTTCGTGGCCTCGGCGGACCTGCACTTCGCCGGATTCTCCAATCCCCAGGTGTGGGATCCGGCCCGGCTGCTGGAGGGAGAGCTGCTGGAGCGGGCCCGCGCCCTGCCCCCGCGCCAGCAGTGGCAGCTGGTGGAGGACCTGGATCCGGACATCAGCCACTTCGAGTTCTTCCTCAGCCAGGGGGAAGCGGCCCAGCACGCCTGGTCGGACGACGGAGCCCTGCTGGCGGCCCGCGGCCGTCGCAACCGCTGCCTCTGGGGCTGGCCCGGCACCGCCCTGCTCGATTCGGACATGGCGCCCCTGGATCTGAGCGCCGATGGCCTGGCCCTGCTGCAGGCCGTGGAGGCCTCCGGGGCGGCGGGCGAGACGGCCGGCGGGGGGCTGTCCAGGCCCCTGGGTGAGCTGCCGCTGGGCTGGGAGCAGGCCCGGCTGCTGGAGACGGCCAGAACCCTGCAGGGGCAGCAGGTTCTGCTGCTCCAGGCAGGGGCTTGTAACGCTGCGTGATAGATTCCGCGCGCCTTTCCAGAGCCTCGGCGCCCTTGCAGGCAGGCCCCTTTTCCCCCCCCGACGACGTCCCCTCAGCGGGATCGGAAGGCGGGTTGGTGAACGGTTCCCCCGCCGGCGAGCCTGCCGACCTGGCCCTGGACCCGGTGGCCTCCGACTCCTCGGAGACTCCACCGTCCACCAGCCCCGCAGCAGCCGCTGCGGACCCTGCGGCCGCCTCGGCAGCCGTCGATGGCGGGCTGGACGACTACCGGCGACTGCAGCAGCGCCTGTTGCTCGCCACCGTGATCGTCTCCGCTGCGGCGGTGGCCTTCACGGCCTTGCGATTCGATCTCCCCACCGCCGGCAGTCTGCTGGTGGGTGCCCTCGCCGGCCTGCTCTACCTGTGGCTCCTTGCCCGCAGTGTGAGCAAGCTCGGCAACGGCTCCAAGAAGGTGGGCAAGATCCAGCTGCTTGTGCCGGTGGTGCTGGTGCTGGCAAGCTCGCGCTCCCCCCAGCTGGAGCTGTTGCCGGCCCTGATCGGCTTCGTGCTCTACAAGCCCGCCCTGATCCTCCAGGCGCTGTTCGACCGCTGAGCCGCCCCTGGCTCCGCCGGCCCCCATTCCCACCCGTCGCCCGCGCGACACCGCCCTTCCAGCCCGATGGTTCCCTTGCCACTCGCTCTTCCCTTTGCCGAACTGGAGGTGGGCCAACACCTCTATTGGCAGCTCGGGAACCTCAAGATCCACGGTCAGGTGTTCCTGAGCTCCTGGGTCGTGATCGGCGCCCTGCTCGCCCTGGTCGTGGTCGGCACCCGCAAGCTGGAGCGCGACCCCCGCGGCGTGCAGAACCTGCTCGAGTTCCTCTGGGACTACATCCGCGACATGGCGCGCGAGCAGATCGGCGAGAAGGCCTACCGCGACTGGCTGCCGTTCATCGGCACCCTGTTCCTGTTCATCTTCGTGAGCAACTGGGGCGGCGCCCTGGTGCCCTGGAAGCTGATTCACCTGCCCAGCGGTGAACTCGGTGCCCCCACCGCCGACATCAACACCACCGTGGCCCTGGCCCTGCTGGTGTCGCTGGCGTACTTCTACGCCGGCCTGAGCCGCAAGGGTTTCCGGTACTTCGAGTACTACGTGGAGCCCACGCCGATCATGGTTCCCTTCAAGATCGTCGAGGACTTCACCAAGCCGCTCTCGCTCTCCTTCCGTCTGTTCGGCAACATCCTTGCCGACGAACTGGTGGTGGCGGTGCTGGCCTTCCTGGTGCCCCTGGTGGTACCCCTGCCGGCCATGTTCCTCGGCCTGTTCACCAGCGCCATCCAGGCCCTGATTTTCGCCACCCTCGCCGCCTACTACATCGGCGAAGCGGTGCACGAATCCCACCACTGATCAACCCTGATCCCGTCAGACCGGTCCCCCCGGTCTGGCAAACTCTCTGCGCGCAGGTCCGGTTCGTTCCGGGCCCATCTCCCCACCCGAGATGTCCCGGCGCAGGGTTTCGTCCCCGGTCCATCCCGCGCTTTCCCGGCGCCCCACACACCTAGTTCCACCATGGATTCCATCACCTCCGCTGCGTCTGTTGTGGCTGCTGGCCTGGCCGTCGGCCTGGGCGCCATCGGCCCCGGCATCGGTCAGGGCACCGCTGCCGGCGGCGCTGTCGAAGGCATCGCGCGTCAGCCTGAAGCTGAAGGCAAGATCCGCGGCACCCTGCTGCTGTCCCTGGCCTTCATGGAAGCTCTCACCATCTACGGCCTCGTGGTCGCCCTGGTGCTGCTGTTCGCCAACCCCTTCGCCTGATCGCGAACGGAGGTGAGCGGGGGTTCGGTCGCCGGTTGGCGGCTGACCCCTGGCTCCTACCGCTCGCACCCAGCTCCCAAGCCGTTCCGCGGCCCGCTTCATCCGCCCGCACCCCCGCCTCATGACCAGCTGGCTACTGCTCGGTGCAACGGAGGGAGGTCTCTTTGACCTCGATGCCACCCTGCCGCTGATGGCGGTGCAGGTGGTGCTCCTCACCTTCATTCTCAATGCCCTGTTCTTCCGCCCCGTTGGTCGGGTCGTGGAGGAGCGCGAGGGCTACATCACCACCAGCCGTGCTGAGGCCAAGCAGAAGCTGGCCCAGGTGGAGCGTCTGGAAGCGGATCTCGCCGCCCAGCTGAAGGAGGCCCGCCTGGCCACCCAGAAGCTGATTCAGGACGCGGAGCAGGACTGCGACCGCCTCTACCGCGAAGCCCTGGCCGCCGCCACCGCGGATGCCAATGCCTCCCGCGAACAGGCCCGCCGCGAGATTGATGCTGAGCGCGAGAGCGCCTTCAAGCAGCTCCAGGGTGATGCCGAGAAGCTCGGTGACCTGATCGTCGACCGCCTGCTGGCCGCCAAATGAACTTCCCCACGATCCTGGCCGCGCACGGTGCATTCGGGCTGAACCTGAATCCGTTCGAGACCAACATCATCAACCTGGCGATCGTCATTTTCGCCCTCTACAAATTCCTCCCCAATTTCCTGGGCGGCATTCTGGAGCGGCGGCGTGCGGCGATTCTCACCGACCTGACCGACGCCGAGACCCGTCTGGCCGCCTCCACCGAGGCTCTGGCCCAGGCCCAGCAGGGTCTGGCCGAGGCCCAGAAGAAGGCCGAGCAGATCCGTGCCGACGGCAAGGCCCGTGCCCAGGCGATCCGCCTGGAGAACGAGAAGCGCACCATCGAGGAGATGGCCCGCCTCAAGCAGGGTTCCGCCGCCGACCTCCAGGCCGAGGCCGCCCGTGTCACCACCCAGCTGCGGCGTGAAGCGGCCCGCCTCGCCATCGAGAAGGCCCTGGCCAGCCTGCCCGGCAAGCTCGATGCCGACGCCCAGGCCCAGCTGCTGAACCAGTCCATCCAAAACCTGGGGAACGCCTGATGCCGCTGCTCAACACCGTCACTACCCCCTACGCCGAGGCCTTCCTGCAGGTCGCCGAGGCCCGCAACGAACTCGCCGAGGTGGTGGATCAGGCCAAGGCCGTCCTGGCCCTGTGGCAGGAGTCCCCGGAGCTGCGCAGCGCCCTGGGCTCCCCCGTGCTGGAGGTGGACGCCAAGAAGGCGGCCCTCACCAAACTGTTCGACGGCCAGGTCACGCCGTCGTTCCTGAACCTGCTCAAGCTGCTGGCCGACCGCCAGCGCATCGGCATCCTCGATGCCGTGCTGGAGCGCCTGCTCGAGCTCTACCGCGAGCAGAACAACATCGCGCTCGCCACCGTGACCTCCGCCACGGCCCTCAGTGAGCAGCAGCAGTCCGATCTGCGCAGCAAGGTCCAGGCCGTGGCCGGCACCGACAAGCTGGAGATCAACCTCCTGGTGGATCCCGCGCTGATCGGCGGCTTCGTCGTGACCGTCGGCTCCAAGGTGATCGACGCCAGCCTGGCCGGTCAGGTGCGTCGCCTCGGACTGGCGCTGGCCAAGGTGAGCTAGCCCCGCACCGCCTCCCCCTTCTCACCCACCGTCCTCCCCTCCACCGCCTCCCATGGTTTCCATCCGCCCCGACGAGATCAGCGCGATCCTCAAGCAGCAGATCGCTGACTACGACAAGTCGGTCTCCGTCAGCAACGTCGGCACCGTGCTGCAGATCGGCGACGGCATCGCCCGCGTCTACGGCCTGGAGCAGGTCATGGCCGGCGAGCTGGTGCAGTTCGAAGACGGCACCGAAGGCATCGCCCTCAACCTCGAGGACGACAACGTGGGCGCGGTGCTGATGGGCGAAGGCCGCGGCATCCAGGAGGGCAGCACCGTCAAGGCCACCGGCAAGATCGCCTCGGTGCCCGTGGGCGATGCCCTGCTGGGCCGTGTCGTCAACGCCCTGGGTCAGCCCATCGACGGCAAGGGTGACATCGCCACCACCGAGACCCGCCTGATCGAGTCGATGGCGCCTGGGATCATCCAGCGCAAGTCGGTGCATGAGCCCATGCAGACCGGCATCACCGCCATCGACGCGATGATTCCCATCGGCCGCGGCCAGCGCGAGCTGATCATCGGCGACCGCCAGACCGGCAAGACCGCCATCGCGATCGACACGATCATCAACCAGAAGGGCGAAGACGTTGTCTGCGTCTACGTGGCCGTGGGTCAGAAGGCAGCTTCCGTGGCCAACGTGGTGGAGGTGCTGCGCGAGAAGGGCGCCCTCGACTACACCATCGTGGTGGCCGCCAACGCCTCCGAATCCGCGGCGCTGCAGTACCTGGCTCCCTACACCGGTGCCGCCCTGGCCGAGTACTTCATGTACAAGGGCAAGGCCACCCTGGTGATCTACGACGACCTCACCAAGCAGGCCCAGGCCTACCGCCAGATGTCGCTGCTGCTGCGTCGTCCCCCCGGCCGTGAGGCCTACCCCGGCGACGTGTTCTACTGCCACAGCCGCCTGCTGGAGCGCGCCGCCAAGCTGAGCGATGCCATGGGCAAGGGCTCGATGACCGCCCTGCCGATCATCGAGACCCAGGCCGGTGACGTGTCGGCCTACATCCCCACCAACGTGATCTCGATCACGGACGGTCAGGTGTTCCTGAGCTCCGACCTGTTCAACTCCGGCCTGCGCCCCGCCATCAACGTGGGCATCTCGGTGAGCCGCGTGGGCGGCGCCGCCCAGACGAAGGCCATCAAGAAGATCGCCGGCACCCTGAAGCTGGAACTGGCCCAGTTCGACGAACTGGCCGCCTTCTCCCAGTTCGCCTCCGACCTCGACGCCGCCACCCAGGCCCAGCTGGCCCGGGGCAAGCGTCTTCGCGAACTGCTCAAGCAGTCCCAGTTCAGCCCCCTGAACCTGGCCGAGCAGGTCGCCGTGGTCTACGCCGGCGTCAAGGGCCTGATCGACAGCGTGCCCGTGGATCAGGTGGTGCAGTTCGCCCGTGAACTGCGCGAGTACCTCAAGAGCAACAAGCCCGAGTTCATCCAGAAGGTGCTCACCGAGAAGCAGCTCAGCGACGAATCCGAGGCCATGCTCAAGGACGCCATCAAGGAGGTGGTTTCGACCATCGCCGTCGCCGCCTGAGGATCCTGAGTAATGGCGAACCTCAAGGACATCCGCGACCGCATCAGTTCGGTCAAGAACACGCGCAAGATCACCGAGGCCATGCGCCTGGTGGCTGCCGCCAAGGTGCGCCGTGCCCAGGAACAGGTCCTGCGCAGCCGCCCCTTCGCCGATCGCCTGGCCCGGGTGCTGGAGAACCTCCAGTCCCGGCTGCGCTTCGAAGATGCCGATGCTCCCCTGCTGGAGGATCGCGACCTGCGCAATATCACCCTGCTCGCCGTCACCGGCGACCGGGGTCTGTGCGGTGGCTACAACGCCAACATCATCAAGCGCACCGAGCAGCGTTTTGCTGAGCTCAAAGGCCAGGGCTACGCGGTGGATCTGGTGCTGATCGGCCGCAAGGCGATCACCTACTTCCAGAACCGAGCCCACCTTTACAAGATCCGGGCCACCTTCACCGGCCTGGAGCAGGTGCCCAACGCCGCTGAAGCCGGTGCGATCGCCAACGAGGTGCTCGCCGAGTTCCTCTCCGGCAGCACCGATCGGATCGAGATCATCTTCACCAAGTTCATCAACCTGGTGAGCTCCAAGCCGGTGTCCCAGACCCTGCTGCCCCTCGATCCCCAGGGCATCGCCACCCCCGACGACGAGATCTTCCGGCTCACCACCCGCGACGGTCGTCTCGGCGTGGAGGTCGACAAGATCGCGAACGTGGCCCCGACCCTGCAGTCGGACTTCGTGTTCGAGCAGAGCCCCGAGCAGCTGCTCAACGCGCTGCTGCCGCTCTATCTGCAGAACCAGCTGCTGCGCTCGCTGCAGGAGGCTGCGGCTTCCGAGCTGGCCAGCCGCATGACGGCCATGAACAACGCCAGCGACAACGCCAAGGCCCTCGCCAAGTCGCTGACGCTGGACTACAACAAGGCCCGCCAGGCCGCCATTACCCAGGAGATTCTGGAAGTGGTGGGCGGCGCGGCCGCGATGAGCTGAAGCCACGTTCTGGCTTCAGGCAGGCTGAGGGGAGCCCCACCACGGGGCTCCCCTTTTTTGCATGTCGTTGATGCCGCCGTCCGCGTCCGGTTCCCTCGGTCTGGAGCCGCTGTTCCCGCTGGCGCTGGCCCGGGTGCAGCTGCGGCCCGACCCCTGGGATTCGGCGGTGTGGATGCAGGAGGTGCTGGCGCTGCGCGGCCAGGCCACGGGCAACCCCGAGCCCGGTTGCGCCTGGACCGGCGACATCAACGGCGTGTGGCAGTTGCAGCGGCTGGAGCCCTTTGCCGGCCTGTGCCAGCAGGTGCAGCAGCAGGCCTGGGCCTATCTGGAGGCCCTGGGTTTTGACCGGTCCGCCGTGGCGCTGCACATCCAGCGGGCCTGGCCGGTGGTGAGCGAGGCGGGCCAGGTGGTGGGCCGCCACCACCACCCCAATGCCCATCTCAGCGCCGTCTACTACCTCAACGGCGATGGCAGCGGCCGCAGCGGCTGCCTGCGGCTGTTCCCCCAACGCCAGGCCAATGAGCTGGTGCCCGGGCTGGCCGTGGGCCATGGCGGCCCGATCCGTGCCGATCACCCCGGCACTGAGCGCTGGAATGCCCCCTGGCTGGATGTGGCGCCCCAGGCCGGCCTGCTGGTGCTCTTCCCCTCCGCCACCGACCACGCCGTCACCGCCAACGAGGACGACGACGAGGTGCGCCTCTCCATCGCCTTCGACCTGGCCCTCACCGCCCCCCTGGCCCCCCCCGGCGCCCCCGCCCCCCCCGAATACCTGGCCCCCCACCCCGCCCAGTGGACCCAGCTCCCCCCCGGCTAATACCTCCCCCCACCCCCACCCCCCACTCCTGGTCCGCCCCCTGGCGCCTGCCGGGCAGCGCGCCTCCGCCCGCGGCGAAGCGCCGCCCGGCAGGCGCCAGGGGGCGGCAAGTGCCAGTTCCGTGATCCGGGAAGATGGTCCCGATCCGGCCAGTCGCCGCAGCTGCGGCCCTTCCCATGAGTGAGAGCTTCACCGTTGTCGCCGAGTTGAACGGCACGTCGCACAGCTTCAGCTGCCGCGCCGACCAGACCGTGCTGGCGGCGGCCGAGGCGGCGGGGGTCGCCCTGCCCAGCTCCTGCTGTTCGGGGGTGTGCACCACCTGCGCCGCCCGGGTGACCGAGGGCAGCGTCCACCAACCCGACGCGATGGGCGTGAAGGCCGACCTGCAGGAGCAAGGGTTCACGCTGCTGTGCGTGGCCTTCCCCCGCAGCGATCTGAAGTTGATCGCCGGCCAGGAGGACGCCCTCTACGAGGCCCAGTTCGGTCAGTACCAGAAGTGAGCGGATCGGCTCCCGGCTCTGAGCCGCAGGGCCTGGACCCGCAGGAGCTGGAGCCTGGGGGCCTGGTCTCGTTGGGGCAGTCGTCCCTGCCGCGGGGGGCGGATGGGTCTCGGTCCCTTGCGCTTGAGGCGGTGGAGCTGGAGCTGGTGCGGCGACCCGGTCCGCTGCTGGAGCAGATCCAGGCGGCCCTGGCGGCCCAGGGGCGCCTGCTGCGGTGGGCGATCACGGCTGTGGAGCCCGGAGCTGGCGGCGGCCCTGAGGGCTCGCGGCTGCGCATCGAAGCGGTGCTTCAGCGATGAGCCGCGAGCCTGGCTTGGCCCTCGCTGCCGCAGGCGCGGCGGGTTCCCCGGGTGCCCCCCTGCCCACCCTGCTGGTGATCCCCACGGGCATCGGCTGTGAGGTCGGGGGCTTTGCGGGCGATGCCCTGCCCTCGGCCCGGCTGCTGGCGGCCGCCAGCGGCTGCCTGATCACCCACCCCAACGTGATGAACGGGGCGGCCCTCTACTGGAGCGACCCACGCCTCCACTACGTGGAGGGTTCGGCCCTCGACCGCTTCGCGGCCGGGGAGCTGGCGTTGCGGCCCGTGCGGCGGCAACGGGTCGGTCTGCTGCTCGATGCCGGCATCGAGGCCGAGCTGCGCCACCGCCACCTGCAGGTGGCCGATGGCTGTCGCGCCAGCCTGGGCCTCAGCATCGGGCCGGTGCAGGTCACCGACGAGCCGCTGGAGATCACGCTGACCAGCGGGGCCAGCGGCGCCAGCTGGGGCCGCCTGGGCCGGCCCGGGGCGCTGCTGCGCGCCGGTCGGCGGCTGCAGGCGGCGGGGGCCACGGCGATCGCCGTGGTGGCCCGCTTCCCGGAGGACCCCGCCAGCGAGGCCCTCGCTGCCTATCGCCAGGGATCGGGCGTGGATGCCCTGGCGGGGGCCGAGGCGGTGATCAGCCATCTGCTCAGCCGGGAGCTGGGGATTCCCTGTGCCCATGCCCCGGCCCTGAGTCCGCTGCCCCTGAATCCGGCCCTGGATCCCCGGGCCGCCGGTGAGGAGCTGGGCTACACCTTCCTGGCCTGCGTGCTGGTGGGCTTGAGCCGGGCGCCCGATCTGGTGCCGCTGGCGCCCGCGTCGTCCCTGGAGCGGCCCCTGGCCCGCAGCAGCGGCGGGGATCTCCTCGGGGTTGCGGATGTGGGGGCCGTGGTGGCGCCCGCCGGGGCCCTGGGCGGGGCTGCGGTGCTGGCCTGCGCCGAGCGGGGTATCCCGCTGATTGCGGTCCACAACCCCTGCGTGCTGAATGTGTCGGCCGAAGCCCTGGGGCTGGAGGTGCTGCCGGCGGGCAGCTATGCGGAGGCCGCCGGCCTGGTGCTGGCCCTGCGGGAGGGCCTCGATCCCGCCGCCCTGCGGCGCCCCCTGGCGCGGCTGGTCTGAGGTGGAGGGGTGATGGCGCTCGATCGGCCCTGTCCCTGCGGGGGCCTCAGCTACGGCGCCTGCTGCGGCCCCCTGCACCGCGGCACGCGACCGGCGGCCACGGCCGAGCAGCTGATGCGCTCCCGCTACAGCGCCTACGCCCTCGGGGAGCTGGAGTATCTGTTGCGCACCCATCCCTCCCTCGAGCCGCTGGCCCGCCGCCGCCGGGAGCTGGCCGCCAGCCTCGGCGCGGTGCGCTGGCAGCGGCTGTGCCTCCTGGCCACCACGGCTGGAGGCCCCGCCGATCGCACCGGCACGGTGACCTTTGAAGCCCACTACGCCGTGGGCGGCCAGGCGGGGGTGCTGCGGGAGTGTTCGCTGTTCGGCCGCGAGGGTGATCGGTCCGACGGCCCGTGGCTCTACCTGAAGGTCCTGGACCTCTCGGATTCGGGCCCGGGCTGATCAGTGCAGGCAGGCCATCGGGTGGCGGTTGGGCACCCCCAGGGCCTTGGCGACGCCGGGATGGCACACCGCCCCGTCGATCGTGTTCAGCCCCGACACCAGCTCGGGCCGCTCCGTGACGGCCTCCACCAGGCCCCGGCCGGCGATCGCCAGGATGTAGGGAAGGGTGACGCTCACCAGGGCCTCGGTGGAGGTGAAGGGCACGGCGCCGGGCATGTTGCCCACGGCGTAGTGCTGCACGCCGTGGATCGTCACCACCGGATCGGTGTGGGTGGTCTCGCGGCTGGTGGCGATGCAGCCGCCCTGGTCGATCGCCACATCGACGATCACCGAGCCGGGCTTCATCTGCGCCACCAGGGCCTCCTCCACCAGGGTCGGGGCCCGGTCGCCCGGCAGCAGCACGGCCCCGATCAGCAGGTCGGCGCTGGGCACCAGGCGCTCGATCAGGCCGCGGCTGCTCACCAGGCTGGTCAGGCGCCCCTGGCGCTGGGCCTCCAGCCGGCGCAGGTTCTGGGGGGAGCGATCGAGCAGGAGCACCTCCGCGTCCATGGCGGCGGCGATGCGGGCCGCGTTCCAGCCCACCGTGCCGGCCCCGATCACCACCACCCGCGCCGGCCGCACGCCGCTGCAGCCGCCGATCAGCAGGCCGCGCCCGCCGTGGGGCTTCTCCAGCAGATGGGCGCCCACCTGGGCCGCCAGCCGGCCGGCGATCTCGCTCATCGGCGCCAGCAGGGGCAGGCTGCCGTCGTCGAGCTGCACGGTCTCGTAGGCGATGGCCGTGGTGCCGGCCTCCAGCAGGGCCCGGCCCACCTCGGCATAGGCCGCCAGGTGCAGGTAGGTGAACAGCACCAGGTCGTCGCGCAGGAAGCCGAACTCCTCGCGCTGGGGCTCCTTCACCTTCACCACCAGGTGCGCGGCCCAGGCCTCCTCCCGGTCGACGAGGCGGGCCCCGGCGGCGGCGAAGGCGTCGTCGTCGAGGCCTGCCCCCTGGCCGGCGCCGGCCTGGATGCGCACCTCCAGCCCGTGGCTCACCAGCTCCCTCACCCCGTCGGGGGTGAGGGCCACGCGCTGCTCGTCGCGCTTGATCTCCGTGGGCACGCCGATGCTGGCGATGGAGGCGACGCGGCCGGCGCTGGCCATAGGGAGCTGGAGGGATGCCTCCACGATGGCGACGGCGCCGCGGGGCCGCCACGGGGATTCAGGCGCCGGCGGCGATCGGCATGCGCCAGCCGCTGCCGAAGGCCCGCCCGCTCACCTTGAGCAGGGGCGCCGCCTGGCGCCGCTTGAACTCGGCCCGGCGCAGCAGGCCCTGCACCCGCGCCGCCAGCGCCGGATCGGCGCCGCCGGCCACCAGCTCCTCCAGGCTGCGCAGCTCCTCGATCAGGCCCTTGAGCAGGGGGTCGAGCACGGCGTAGTCGGGCAGGGAGTCGCTGTCGCGCTGGTCCGGGCGCAGCTCGGCGCTGGGCGGCTTCTCGCGGATGGCGCGGCCGATCAGCTCCCCCTCGGCCGGAAGACCCAGGGCGGCGCGGCTGGGTCCGGCCTCGGGTGAGTCGATCCAGGCGCAGAGGCGGAACACGGTGGTCTTGTAGAGGTCGCCGATCACGGCCAGGCCGCCGTTCATGTCGCCGTAGAGGGTGCAGTAGCCCACCGCCAGCTCGCTCTTGTTGCCGGTGGAGAGCAGCAGCTGGCCCTGCTGGTTGGCCACCGCCATCAGCAGCGTGCCGCGGATGCGCGACTGCAGGTTCTCCGCCGTGAGGCCGGCTGGAGCCCCGTCCAGGGCCGGCGCCAGGGCGGTGTCGAACCCCGCCATCAGCGGCGCGATCGGCAGGGTGTGGGTCGCCAGGCCGAGCCGCCCGGCCAGCGCCAGGGCGTCGTCGATGGAGCCGGCCGAACTCCAGGGCGAGGGCATCAGCAGCCCCTGCACGTTCTCGGGCCCCAGGGCCGCGGCGGCCAGCACCGCCACCAGGGCCGAGTCGATGCCGCCGCTCAGGCCCAGCAGGGCCCGCCGGAAGCCGCACTTGCGGGCGTAGTCGGCGATCCCGAGCACCAGAACCCGCAGCAGCAGCGCCTCGTTGCCGGGGATCGGGGCGGCAGGGATCCCGGTGGGGTCCGCGGTGGCCGTCAGGTCCCAGCAGGCCAGGGCCTCCTCGGCCCAGGGCAGCTGCAGCAGCACCGCCCCGCCGGGCGCGCTCACGAAGCTGCCGCCGTCGAACACCAGCTCGTCGTTGCCGCCCACCTGGTTCACGTAGACCACCGCACAGCCCAGCCGGTTGGCGGCCGCCGCCGCCAGGTCCCGGCGCAGCTGGGCCTTGCCCTGGGCGAAGGGCGAGGCCGAGAGGTTGAGCAGCAGGTCCGGCGCCAGGGGGATCAGATCGCCGATCGGGTCGCCGCCGCTGAGCCGGTGGCCGTGCAGGTCCTCGTCCACCCAGAGGTCCTCGCAGAGGCTGAGGCCCAGGCGCCAGCGGCGCCCGCCGCGCTCGAGCTCCAGCAGGCAGGGCTCGGCGGCGGGGCGGAAGTAGCGCCGCTCGTCGAACACGTCGTAGCTGGGCAGCAGCCGCTTGCGGGCCACGATCCGCCACTGGCTGCCCTCCACCAGGGCCGCCGCGTTGAACAGGTCGGGATGCTGCGGGCCCGGCACCGGCTCACTCACCCCCAGCAGCAGGGCCAGGCCCGCCGGCAGCTGCGCCGCCAGGCGGTCGAGCTGCTGGTCCTGGAGGCGGCGCAGGTCGGGGCGCAGCAGCAGGTCCCGGGCCGGGTAGCCCCACAGGGCCAGCTCCGGCGCCAGCACCAGCTCGGCGCCGGCATCCGCGGCGCGCCCGCAGGCCTCCAGCAGCCGCTCGGCATTGCCGCGCAGGTCGCCCACCAGGGGATTGCACTGGGCGAGCGCGAGGCGCATCAGGGCGGGGTGCCGAGGCCGTAGAGATTGTGCTGGATCAGCTCCGGCCATAGCTCAGCCGGCACCTGGTCGCGGCGGGCCCGCTGCCGGATCGCCGAGCTGGCCGTGGCGGGAATCGAGAGCGGCAGCAGCTCCACCCTGCCGCCCAGGTCCCGCAGGGGCTGCAGGTCGGCGGGGGCCACGGGCCAGCCCTGGCGTGGCACCACCGCCAGCCGGCAGCCGCCGAGCAGATCGGCGGCCCGAACCCAGCGCGGGATCTGGGGCACCAGGTCGCTGCCCACCACGAACACCAGCTCCCGGCCCGGCCAGAGGGCCCCGGCCCGCTCCAGGGTCTCGATCGCCCGGGGGCTGCTCAGCCCCTGCTCCAGCCGCAGGCCCGGCCGGTTCAGGGCCGCCACCACCGCGCCCAGCAGCCGGGCCCGCACCTCCAGCGGGGCGCCGTGGGCCTTGAAGGGGTTGTCGCTGGCCCAGGTGGCCACCAGCGGATAGGTGGCGGCCAGGCCCGCCAGCAGGCTGCGGTGGCCGCAGCTGGGGGGATCGGCGCTGGTGCCGAACAGGGCCACGGGGCCCTGGCGCTCCGACCCGGCGGCAGCCGGACTCACGGCAGCAGCCCCTGCAGGGCCGTGGCATCCGGGCTGGCCAGGCCGCCGCGAACGCCGGCGCCGGCCGTTTCCCCCGGGGCCGGCCAGTGCTCCAGCCAGGCCCGGGCCCGTCCGTCCTGGCGGGCCAGGCGCCGCAGCAGCGAGGCCGGTCGGCGCGCCCCCAGGCCCGCGCCCCGCAGCAGCTCCGCTGCGGCCAGCCGGCCGGTGAGGCGGGTGGTGTGCACCGCCAGGGCCGCCTGGGCCAGGGCCACCGGCGCCGCCGGCGCCAGGCTGAGGCCGCCGCTCAGGGGCGCCGCCAGCAGCAGCAGCTGGCGGATGGCCCCCAGCCCGAGCTGGATCCCCAGCTGAGCGCCCCCCAGCAGGGCGTTCTGGGCCGAGAGCCGCACCAGCAGCGCCCGGGCCCCGGCGCCGCCCATCGGCAGGCCGTAGAGCTGGCAGAGCTGCAGCACCAGGGCCGTGTCGAGGGCCAGGCCGCCGGCCAGATCCAGCAGCAGCAGGGGGTTGGCGGCCACCCCCGTGGCCTTGAGGGCGGCGAAGCGACCGATCAGCCCCTGGGCCGCCGCCCGGCCCTGGCGCAGCCGCCAGGCCTGCAGGCTCTGCTGGAAGCGATCGGCGGCCCGCAGGGCATTGAGGCCCAGCAGCAGCTCGCCGCTGCTCTCCAGCAGGGCGGTGAGCTGGCGCCGCAGGGGCTCGATCCGGGGGGCGCCGGCCACGCTGCGCACCCGCCCGTCGGCCAGCAGCTCGGGCCGGCGGGGCGCCGAGGCCACCGCCAGCAGCTCCAGGTGGCGGGCCGCGGCCGGCAGGCGGCGACGGATGCTGGCCAGCAGGGCCTCGTGCTCCGCCTCGGGCCAGCAGTCGATGCGGTTCAGCACCAGCAGCAGCGGCTTGCCGCTGGCCAGCAGCAGCTCCAGGGCCTCGGCCTCCGGCGTGGTCAGGTCGCCATCGAGCACCAGCAGCACCAGATCGGCCCCGAGGGCCACCCGGGCCGCCAGGCGCTGACGGGCCCGGGCGGCGATCTCGTCGATGCCGGGGGTGTCCACCAGCTCCACCGCCGCCAGGCCCGGGACCGCCACCGGCCAGCGGGCCCGCTGCTGGCGGCGGGTGCAGCCGTGGGCCACGTCCGTGGCGAAGGTGGCCTCCCCCAGCAGCGCGTTGAGCAGGCTCGACTTGCCCACCCCCACCCGCCCGAACACGGCCACCCGCAGCAGGCGCCGCTCCAGGGCGTCCAGCTGCCGCTCCAGGGCCTGCCACTCCGGCGCCAGCACCGAGCGCTCCCGGGCGGTGAGCGCCAGCTCACCCCGCCACTGCTCCAGCAGCAGCCGGCAGCGCTCGGCCACGGGCGGCGGGCTGGGGGTCATGGGCTGAAGGCCTCCAGGGACCTGCCGCCCGGGGGACGGCGCCACCAGCCTGCCAGCACCGCCAGCACGGCCTCGGCCCCGATCACCCCCACGAAGCCGCCGAATTCATCCACCACCACCCGCTGGGCCTGGCTGCGGCGGCGGAAGGCGGTCAGCAGCCGGTCGGCGCGGATCATCTCCGGCACGAACTCCACCGGCTCGCTGTGCTGGGCCACGGTGCTGCCGCCCTCGCCGCGCACCAGGGCCGCCAGCAGATCCTCGCGGCTGGCCACGCCCAGCACCTCGTCCACCTCCTGGCCCAGCACCACCCAGGAACTGGCCCCCGGCTGCACCAGGGTGTCGCGCACGGCGCTGAGTTCGGCCTGGCCCGGCAGGGTGGGGGCCGACACCCGCGGCAGCATCAGATCGCGGGCGGTGAGGTCGTTGAGCTGGAACACCTTGCCGATCATGGCGGCCTCATCCGCCTCGATCTGCCCCTTCTGGGAGCCCAGCCGCGCCAGCAGCCGGATCTCCTCCTCGTCGGTGGTGAGCTCGTTCTCGGCCGTGATCGCCGGCATCAGCCGCTCCAGCAGCAGCACCAGCGGCAGCATCACCCTGAGCAGCAGCGACACCGCCGCGGCGCTGGCCAGCGACACCGGCAGGGCCAGGCGGCTGCCCAGGGCCTTGGGCAGGATCTCGCCCAGCAGGATCACCAGCACGGTGAGGCCCACGGAGAACAGCGGCAGGGCCGCGCCCCGCAGCCCCAGGCGCTCGAACACCTGGGCCGCGTAGCCGCCCAGCATCAGGCTGCCGAAGATGTTGAAGCCGTTGTTGGCGATCACCAGCACCGCCAGGGCCCGGCCCATGCGGCTCTTCAGCTGCTGCAGGCTGCGGGCGCCGCGGGGCGGCTGGGGCCTGCCCGCCAGTTCATGCACCCGCAGCGGGTTGGCGGTGAGCAGGGCGGCCTCCACCCCGGAGCAGACGGCGGATCCCACCAGGATCAGCACCACCAGGGCCGCCAGGCCGATCAGCTCATTCATCGCCGTGGGCTCATCCCGCTATTCAAGCCGCACGCATTGAAGCGGCTGTGCCATCGTCGCGCTCAGCCCCTGCGCCGCCGCCCATGCTGATCGGGCCCGAGACCTTTGCCGCCCGCCGCGCCCGTTTCCTGGAGCGGCTGGGGGGTGCGGCGGCGGTGATTCCGGCGGCCCCGCTGGTGACGCACCACGCCGACGTGGAGTACCCGTTCCGGCAGAACAGCGACTTCTGGTATCTCACCGGCTTCGATGAGCCCGATGCGGTGGCGCTGTTCCTGCCCCACTGCCCGGAGAACCCCTTCGTGCTGTTCGTGGAGCCGAAGGACCCCACCGCCGAGGTGTGGAACGGCCGCCGCTGGGGCTGCGAGGGCGCCGTGGAGCGCTTCGGCGCCGACTTGGCCCACCCCCGCAGCGAGCTGGCCCAGCGCCTGGGCGACTACCTCAAGGGGGCCGAGGGCATCGCCTTCCGGGTGGGTCGCCACCCGTCGGTGGAGCCGCTGGTGCTGCAGGCCTGGGCCAGCCAGCTGGACCGTGCCCCCCGCAGCGGCACGGCCGCCCTGGGGCTGGTGGCCCCCTGCCCGCTGCTGCACGAGCTGCGGCTGCGCAAGGGTCCCGAGGAGCTGGAGCGGCTGCGGGAGGCGGCCCGCATCTCGGCGGCCGCCCACGAGCTGGCCCGCGAGGTGGTGCGGCCGGGGCTGGGGGAGCGCCAGGTGCAGGCGGTGATCGAGCAGCACTTCCTGGAGCAGGGCGCCCGCGGACCGGCCTACGGCTCGATCGTCGCCGGCGGCGACAACGCCTGCGTGCTGCACTACACGGCCAACAGCGCCGTGCTGCGCGACGGCGACCTGCTGCTGATCGACGCCGGCTGCTCCCTGGCCGACTACTACAACGGCGACATCACCCGCACCTTCCCGGTGAACGGCCGCTTCACGGGCGAGCAGCGGGCCCTCTACGAGCTGGTGCTGGCGGCCCAGGAGGCGGCGGTGGCGGCGGTGCAGCCCGGCGCCACCGCCGAGGGGGTGCATGGGACGGCCGTGCGGGTGCTGGTGACGGGCCTGCTGGAGCTGGGGCTGCTGGCAGGCGATGCCGACGGGATCATCGAGCAGGGCGCCTACCGCCACCTCTACATGCACCGCACCGGCCACTGGCTCGGCCTCGATGTCCACGACGTGGGCGCCTATCGCCTGGGCGAGCACCACGTGGCCCTGGAGCCGGGCATGGTGCTCACCGTGGAGCCGGGCCTCTACGTGAGCGACCGGCTGGCGGTGCCCGAGGGCCAGCCGGCGATCGACGACCGCTGGAAGGGCATCGGCATCCGCATCGAAGACGACGTGGCCGTGACGGAGCGGGGCTACGAGAACCTCACGGCGGCGGCCCTCAAGGCGCCGGCGGCGCTGGAGCGCTGAGCCGGCCCATTGCGCCGGCCCCGCGGGCTGCATAGCGTCCACCCAGGCCTTCGGCCCCAGACGCTCCACGCCCCGCGTGGATCCGGCGATGACAGCACCCCGCGTTGAGAACCCCGGCCCCCAGGCCGGCACCAGGGACCGTGCCCCTGAGCGGGCTCCATACAGCTCCCCGGACTGTCCCGTCGCTCGCCGCCGCGTGTGGCTCGGTGCCCTGCGGCATCTGGCCCTGGTGGATGGCCACCTTGCCGAGGCCGAGCGGCATCAGCTCGAGGCACAACTGGAGCGCGAGGTGCCCGGCGAGACCCTGGAGAACCTGGGGCTGCCCGGCGATGAGGCCCTGGCCCATCGCCTCGGCATCGGCACCCCCTTCGCCGAGGAGTTCCTGCGCAGCGCCGTGGTGGTGGCCCTGGCGGATGGCTACCTCAGCCCCCTGGAGGTGGATCTGCTGCGGCACTGGAGCCAGCTGCTGGCGGTGGGCCAGGAGCTCGTGGCCCATCTGGAGAGCGACTGCGGCGACGAGCCCGCGCCGAACCATCGGCTGCTCGATCCGCTGCGGCGCTGGCTGGAGGCGATCGAGCCCCGGGATGCGGCGGTGGCGCGGATGCTGGTGCGGCTGATCCCCGCCCAGTGCCCGTTCGAGCGGGATCTGGTGCTGTTCGGCCGCAAGCTGGCCCACATCCCGCCGATGTGCAAGATCAACCCCGTCTACGACCAGTTGATGGCCCTGCGCTTCCGGTGCCTCTGTGTTCTGGAGGGTGAGGCGCTGCCCGGGCGCGAGGGCGCCTGATCGGTCAGGCCGTGGCGATCCCGGTGAGGGCAGGGCGGTCCCTTATCCGGGCTGGCTGTCCCTGGGGGTCAACGGCAGGTGCTCCGCCACCCGGTCGGTGGAGGGGATCACCGCATCCGCGCCGGCGGCCAGCAGCTGGGCCTCGTAGCGGCAGCGCTCGGCTTCCCGGCCCGGCTGCTGCAGGTGGGGCGGGGCCACGGCCAGGCTGAGGAAGCGCTGGCCGGGTTGCTGCTCCCGGGCCCGCTGCACCGTGAGCACGTCGGCCACGGTGTCGCCCAGGTAGGCCACGGGGGGCGCCTCGGGGCCCAGGGGGCCGGCCAGGACGTGGGCCAGGCGTAGCAGGCCGGTGGGATCGGGCTTGTCGGGGGCGTCGCCCATGGCGATCAGGGGCGGATCGGCCAGGCCCAGGCGCGCCTCCAGCACGAAGCGGGCCGACGGCGGCTCGGCGCCGCTCACGAAGCCCCAGGCCACGCCGGCGGCGCTGAGGACCTCGAAGAACGGCCGCTCCACGAGCAGCGGCTCCTGGCCGATGAACCCCCGCCAGGCGGACGGATCCCCGTCGGGGTCGCCGCCGAAGTAGAAGCCGTTGAACACCGCCACCAGGTCGGCGAAGGCCGGCAGGGGGCTCTGGCCGGGCTGGCCCAGGCCGCCCCGGCGCAGCAGCTCGAGCGAGGCCTCCCAGTCGTTGTTCCAGCGGCCCTCGGCCTTGAGGGCATCGATCGCCGCCGGTTCGGGCCGCCGGCCGCTGAACCGGTGCACGGTCTCCACGATGGCGCGGCGGTAGCTGGCGCCCACATCGCGGATCACGCCGTCGATGTCGAACAGCAGAACGGCCGCGGGACCACCGCCGCTGGACGGGCCGACGGGCAGGCTGGCCGGTGAGCTGGGCGTCAGGGCAGGGGCCACGGCGGCTGGTAGGTTAGTTGTTTGTGTCTAAGCCTTGAGCGCTGAAACCATGAGCACCGAGAGCGCTGAGAGCGCCGTGGCCACGGCGGTACCTGAGCTGAACCAGGCCGCTGAGGACACCACCGAAGGCCGCCCGGTGCTGCGTGGTGCCAGCGCTGCCCTGGCCACCGCCACCATCGACGAGAACGGCGTTCCCTCCGGCCGTACCCCCAAGGCCGATGAGGGCCGCTTCCTGCTGAAGATCCTCTGGCTGCCCGACAACGTGGCCCTGGCCGTGGACCAGATCGTGGGCGGCGGCCCCAGCCCCCTCACCGCCTACTTCTTCTGGCCCCGGGAAGACGCCTGGGAAACCCTGAAGACCGAGCTCGAGGGCAAGAGCTGGATCACCGACAACGAGCGCGTTGAGATCCTCAACAAGGCCACCGAGGTGATCAACTACTGGCAGGAGGAGGGCAAGGGCAAGAGCCTCGACGAGGCCAAGCTCAAGTTCCCCGACGTCACCTTCTGCGGGACCGCCTGAGTCCGGGCACTCCGCTGACGGCGACGCCGAGCCCCCTGTCCGGGGGCTTTTTTCATGGGCGCCGCTCCAGGCTTCCACGGGCCGCGGTTCAGCGCAGGGCCCCAGTCCTCACTGGCGCCCCTTGAGCACCTGGCCGAAGGCACTGTCCGTGATCACCGCCGGGGTTGTGGCCGTGTCGACGGTGAAGCTGCGGCTCTCCAGCTGGCTGGTGCCATCCGGATAGGTGAAGGTCACCTGGCCCTCCAGGGTGAGGGTGCTGCCGCTGCGGCCGCTCTCCCGCAGCTCGGCGACGCTCACCCGCTCGAACTGGTTGAAGAAGGTGGGATCGAACTGGTCGGCGGCGGCTCCGGCGAAGAAGCCGCGGGCGGCGTCGTAGTTCTTGCTGGAGAGGGCCCCGTAGAGCTCCTGCACCCGGGAGATGGCCTGATTCAGGTTGGCGGCCTCGCTGCTGGCCGCCTCGTCGCTGGTGGGCGGGCCGGGCTCGGGTTCCGGCAGGGTCGGGGTCGCCGGCGGTGTCACCGGCTGGGCCACAGGTACGGGCGGGCGGGCCTCGCTGGTGCCGAGCTGGGGCTGGCGGCGGCCGGCCATCTGCAGGAACACCAGCAGGCCCAGCAGCCCCACCAGCAGGCCGCCACAGAGGAAGGAGAGCACCACCACCAGGGAGCGGCTGCCGCCGCCGCCGGCGCCGCTGCGGTTCGCGGCCAGCAGCGCCAGGGCCTGCTCCGACGTGGGCGGGCGCGGATCGTCGAGCGGCACGGGCATCGCCACCAGACCGACTGGCTCCGGCACGGGGGCCGGCACCGGTGCGGCGGCGACAGCCGCGGCTGCACCCGCGACCGGTGTGGCGGGCAGGCCCAGCAGCCCCTCGACCACCCGCTGCATCCGCTGGCAGATGGCGGGGGTGAACACCTCCTGCAGCTCCTGCATCAGCCGCGTCAGCAGCCGCGGATCCGCCAGGGGCTCGGCCTGGCTCGCCGCGCTGTGGAAGGCGGGGCAGAACACCAGGTAACGCAGGGCCGGCAGCAGGCCGGCCTGCTCGGCGCCGCCCAGATCGCCCACCAGCGCCTGCAGCCGCCGCCCCTCCACGGGCAGGCCGCGCTGGCGGTCCTGGATCACCTGGGCGCGCAGGGCCGCGCCGAGCTGGTAGTCGTTCATGGCGGTGGGGCCGTGGGCCGGCTGGAGCCGGTGGGGCCGGCCTGGGCGGGCCGTGGTCCCATCCTCCTGTCCGCCGGTCCGGCCGGCCAGGTCGCGGCCAGGGCCGCCTCCAGCTCCGGGCTGGCCCCCAGGGCGCGGAGCGGCCGGGGCGTCTGCTGCGGCTCCCGGGCCAGGAAGGCCGTGCCGAGCAGGGCCCCGAGCGGATCGGTGGCGGCGTTGCGCTGGAGCTGGCGGGCCTGGAGCTGACCCGTGGCCAGCCCGGTGATCTGGCTCTGGCGCTGCCTGAGGCTGGCGGGGCTGAACAGTTGGCGCACGGCATCCATCTTGCCGCTCGAGAGCTCGGCATAGAGCTTTTGAGCCCTGGTGATCGCCTGGTCAGGGTTGGCCTCCTGTGTGCCCAGATCAGGTGCCGGGGAAGGCGGGCTGGCCGCGGGCTCCTGTGGTTGGAGTGGAGCTGCTTCGGTTTCCAGCGGCTGCTGGCTGGTGCCTTGGCTGCTGTGAAGGGGCTGCAGTGGTTGACGGCTGATCTGTGCCATCCAGCCCAGCGCTCCCAGGACGCCCACCACCAGCACCTCGGCCATGAAGCTGAGCACCACCGCCACAGATCGCCTGCCGCCTGCGGCGGCGCGCCCGCAGCCGGGCTGCTCCCGGATCAACTCCTCGATCGGCCAGCCCGCGGGCAGTTCACCCCCCTGTGGGATCGCTCACGTCGACTGGCTTGACTGCCCGGCGATGGACCGCAGCGGTCGGTGCAGCGGTTGCGGAGGCCTTGGCATCGGCTGTGGCCCAGGGGTGGTGGGCGGTGCGCTGGCCTTGCCCAACGCTGCGATCTCCCCTGCGGGCAGCCCGAGCAGGTCCCGCAGCACCGCCGTCATGCGTCGGCAGATCGCAACGGTGAACGCCTTCTCAAGTTCCTCGTGCAGTAGGTGCAGGCGGGTTTCCCCGGTCAGCGCTGGCCTCTGCTCCACGGCGTTGCTGAACGCCGGGCTCCTCACCAGATAGCGCAGGGCTGGCAGCAGGGGCATCTGAAGCTCGCCGCAGGGTCGCCCATCAACAGCTGCAGGTGCTGGCCCTCGCACGGAATGCCGCTCTGCAGGTCGGCCATGATCCGCTCTCGCAGCAGGACGCGAAGCTGATGGTCGTTCATGGCTCGCGTTCAGTCGTCCACATGGCCAGGAATCCAGGAGTTTGCCCCGTCCTGATGGCTGATGGCGATGATCTTCTGGCCGTTGTGGGTGTCGTTGCGCCAAGACATCGGTACATCCTGGCCGTTGGTTCCCTGTACCACGCCAGTCCCGCCGTTCATGAAGCGGTAGACCGTGCGTTTGCCGTCACCCCAGATCACGGCATAACCGGTATTGGTGTCGCCGCCTTCATCACGGCAAGCCCAGAATTCCAGTTGTGATTTATCCTCCAGCGTCCGTTCGCCACGGGCGTCCGTCTTGGAGAAGGCACAGGTGTCTGGATAGGTCTGGCTGGGGCCCTGGCCGAATTTGTACTCCTCTGGTGGCCCCCAGGGATTGGAGGGGGCAGGGGTGGGCTCCTGCAGCTGACGTGGTGCGGGGGCAGCTGGTGAGGGCGTGGTCGGAGCCTGGGTTGTTGAAGGCGAATCCTGGCGTGTCGGCGGGGATTGGCCGGTCAGCAGCCAGATCAAGCCCACGAGCCCTCCCCCACAGATGAGGGCCAACAGGGCGATCATCGCGGCAGTCAGCCCGCTTTGGCCCTGGGATGGCGTCTGAATGGCGTAGGTGACTGTGGTGCTGGGGGTGGGTTGTGCTGAAACGCTGTGGCTGGAGGGCGGCCAATCCTGTGAGTGGGGGGGCGGGTTATCGACCCACTGTCCGTGAGTGCGCGGTTCGTCGATATCCGGCAGGTTGAGGATGCCACTCAGCACACGTTGCAGTCGAAAGATGATGGTGCTGCTGTAGGTAAATTGCAGATCTGCAATCAGGCTGTCGCGTCCACTCCGCAGGAGGGATGGTTGGCTCTCGTGCAGCAGCCTGCGCAAGCTGGGACGCAGAATCATGTCCCGTAAGGGTGGGAGTAGAGATGGATCACTCCCCATCAGGTCTGGCAGGCTGTTGATCAGTCGGCTGTCGGGATTGTTGTTGCTGCCATTCTGATTGAGAAACTGTGCAATTCTCTTGCCAAGTTGATAGTCAGGGCTGCCTGTCAAGGACTTTTTTGTCGCTGTTATCAGTATAGGATCGGCGTGAACCTGGGGCTGAGCAGCTCCGCAGTACTTCTGGGCGCTGCCCTATGCGCGCTCCTGGGTGGCCTGTGCTGCTCCGGGGCGGCGCCTTGGTTCCTCTCTCCCGTTTCACCAGGCTGACTCCTGATGCGCTCTCAGCAGGCCTCCGATCTCTTCTCCCTGGCTCGAGGCCTGGTGTTATCGGCGCGCAGGCGTGGACTGGCGTCGGAGGAGGTACCGGCTGCCATCGCCCATGCGTTGCAGCACTTGCTGGCTGATCAGCCTCAGCTGCGGGAATGCCTGATCACCCTGCTGCGCCACCCGGCCTGCGTCACCCTGCTGGCTTCGGATCAGGATGGCGCCCGTGCTCAGGCCCTGAAGGAGCTGCTGGATGGCGCTGGTCGGAGCCTTCCGGCCGACAGCGTGTCGCCGCAGCAGGCCTTCCTCGATGGCTTGCTGGAGGGCTGGCAGGAGGGTGGGGATTCAGCTCCTGCCTCGGGGCTGTCCGCAGATCGGCAGGAGCCCGATCTACGCAGCTGGCTGCTGGGGCTGGGCGTGGGTGTGGCCATCGGCGCGGGCCTCAGTTGGCTGGGACTGACCGCGTTTCGAGTGGCGGCACCACCCCTCCCAGCGATCGATCCGGCCCTTGCGCCGGCAGGTTCTCCGGCCACGGGCACCGCAGGTTCATCGTTGCGCGCGCCAGCCACGCCCGTGGCGGTGGATGGCCTGGACCGTTGCGCCCGTCTGGGGTCACCCCAGCAGGAGACCCAGCGGCTGGCGGCGGCCAGCAACTTTGGCAAACGGCAGACGCAGGACGCCAGCGGTGCTGCCATCCCGGCAGAACCTGCACTGATCGTGTTGCATGAAACGGTTCTGGATCTGCCCTCAACGGTTGAGCTCTTCCAGCGTGATCAGGCCAATGATTCGGCCCAGGGCAGTTATCACGTGTTGATCGGGCGTGATGGAGAGAGAGTGCGCATCGTGCCCGACCAGGCCCGTGCCTATGGCGCTGGCGATTCTGCTTTTGGGGATCTCAGCTTCAAGACTTCGGCAAACAATCCACCATCCATCAACAACATTGCTTTGCATGTCAGCCTGGAGAGTCCTGAGGATGGCCGTGGCGATCAGGGCGGGCACTCGGGATACACCGAAGCGCAATACCGAGCCTTGGCTGAACAGATCTTGCGCTGGCAGGCTCTCTATGGGATCCCCTTGGAGCGGATCACGACGCATGCCGCGGTGGATCGCAGCCGCAGTCGCTACGACCCCCGCAGCTTCCGGTGGGATCGGTTTGAGCAGGTCTATACGCAGGTGCGGCGCAGCTGCGCCTGATCAGCGCTGCGTGGGGTCGCCAACCCAGAAGCTGTAGGGATGACTGCTGTCTTCGGTGAGCTGCTGGGCGAAGGCTGCTGCTGTATCGCGATCGCGAAAGCTGGCGACCTGCGCATTGCCGTTGGCATTGGTGAAGGCGTCGCCGCGGCAATGCAGGCGGGAGGCTTCGAGGGCTTCGCCGGGGCCCACCACCGGCCACCATGTTTGGCCGGGCTGGGGAGGTGGACCATCGTTGCCGCCGTAATCCACGCAAGCCTGCCACTGGCCGGCCGTTGCGGCCTCCGGCTCTGACCGCGGCGGTTCGGGTGCCGGTTGGATGAGGGGAGCAGTCGGTGCTGGAGGGCTGCTCGGCTTCGTGGCGGCCGGTGGGCTGGTGGTGCCGTTGGTGCTGCGGTTGCCGATCAGCACCCCCGCCAGGGCCATCACCAGCGCGCCGCAGATCAGGGCCAGCAGCGCGATCAGGATGGACGTCGGCCCCTGCGCATGGGTGGGGATGGTCACCACCGTGGGGGGCGCGGAGGCGACAGGAGGGGGTTGGCTGCTGGGTGCTGATGACCAGGAGGCTGACGGGCCGGCTGGTGCTGCGCTCCTGACGGTGGATGGGGGAGCCGCTGCCGGCCAGGTGGCGGCAGCGGCCCCGTGCAGGTTGAGGCACCCCTGCAGCACCGCATCCAGCCTGTTCAGCACTGTTGGGCTGTAGACGTCAGCCAGATCCCGCAGCAGGGCGTCGCGAGCATGGAGGAGCTGTCCCTGGCTGCCCAGGCTGAAGAGCTGCCGGAAGCTGGGTCGCTGCAGCAGATCCCGGAGCGGGTTGAGCAGCGAGGTCTCGGCACCGAGCAGATCCTGGAGCTGAGCCTGCAACCGGCGGCTGAGCACACCGCCTTCAAAGGCTGAGTCTCCGCTCTGCTGGATCAGCTGGGCCAGTCGTTGCCCCAGCGCGTGGTCAGAGGTTGAAGCCAAGGGCGCAGCTGTGAGTGCGTTGAGCCTACCGGCCGGCTAATTAGCCACGGCGGGGCTGAAGCACCCGTCCGAATTCGCTGCTGGTGATCAGCACGGGCGTGGTGCGGGTATCCATCGTGAAGCTACGGGATTCGGTCTGAACATCGCCATTCGGATAGACAAAGGTCACCACGCCTTCGAAATTCATCGTTGAGCCGGCGCTGCTGGTCTGGCGGAGATCCGCCACGGTCACCCGTTCGAATTGGTTGAAGAAGGTGGGATCAAACTGATCGGCGGCCTGGCCGCCGTAGTGGTTGGAGGCGCTTGCATAATCCTTGGCGGAGAGGGCGGCATAGAGCTCCTGAATGCTGGCCACGGCGGCATCGATCGCTGCGGTGCCGGCCGGTGCGGCGCTTGGTTCACTAGCCGGTGCCACTGGGCTGGACGGCTGCGGCTCCGGTGGGTTCGTCGGTGCGGGGGGCGTCGCGCTGACATTGACGGCTTGTTTGCCCTGCTGCTGCTGCTGCTGCCAGAGCAACAACAGCAGCCCGCTCCCCACGATGCCGATCAGGAAGCAGAGCAGAGCCACCACCCAGCTGCTGCCGCTGCTGCTCGTGGTCACCAGGGTGGTGACCGCCGGCTGGTTGACCACCGCCTGAGCCGGTGGCACCGGGCTCCAGGCGGGGCTGGGGTGCGGCGCCTGTCGCTCGGGCATCCCGACCATCCCTTGGATCACCCCCTGGAGCCTCTGGCAGATGGCCGGGCTGTACTGGGCTTCCACCTCCGCCAGTAGTCGGGCGGCGATGCGGCCGTCATCACGGCCGCTGGGCTGGGCCAGGGCGCTGGCCATGGCGCG
Organism: Vulcanococcus limneticus LL; assembly: GCF_943369875.1. Taxonomy (GTDB): domain Bacteria; phylum Cyanobacteriota; class Cyanobacteriia; order PCC-6307; family Cyanobiaceae; genus Vulcanococcus; species Vulcanococcus limneticus_A. The sequence continues at coordinate 138,955 of NZ_CALROT020000004.1, read as the reverse complement.
CGAGCGCAGCAGGAAGCTGAGGGCCGGCAGCAGATCCTGCTGATCGGCAGCCACCAGCTGCGGCAGGCGAGACTCAACGCTTCGGGAGCCTGATGATCCGGGTTGATCCAGGGCTGCTCGGATCGCGCTGCCCAGTGCGTAGTCCGTCATAACTGGCCGCCGTGCTCGCGTGGGGATTGAGGAGGCTGAATGGAGGCGGAGCAGGTTGGATTCATGGATCTGTTGAGACGGTGGGCTGGTCGTCTGTGGGTGCGGCTTGCTTACTGAACTCTCTGCCCTGCTGAGGCTGAATGTGTTTTGCCCAGTAGGCTTTCAATGCTTTGTTGAGAGCAGGGCACAAGGCTGCAAGTTGCGTTTGCTGTGTGCTGCCTGGGCGGTTGAGGGCAATCAAGCTGCCCTGCCAATCGTTGTCGGCCAGGAGTCGTTCGATGTGTCTGGGTTGCTCACGGCTGTGCTTGGGAATTTCCTTGCGTTGGTTCAGTGTGGATTCGATCAGGGCCTGCTCCATCCTGCAGAGCCTTTTGATTTCCAGCTGAATGCTGTTTTGCTGAGTGGCCGTCAGTCGCGCCGGGATGTCCTGGCTGGGCTCGGCGAACGTGGTTGGCGTGGAGAAGGGCCGCAAGAGTGCCGGTCTCAACCAAACCCAGGCAGCTACAAGCAGGGCGCTGCCCGTCGCGAGTCCCACGCCAATTCGCAGGAGAGCTGGGCCTGCTGTTGGTCTGGCTTGCCGTCGCCCCCGTCTGGATTGGGGACTCGGCTGCTCCGCCGCAAGTCTGGGATGTTCCGGCAGCCGTGGTAGCGGCGTCAGATCGGGCAAAGCCGCCATTGGCACCGGTTGCGATGGCACCGCCCCGGGCTGCAGGCTCCCGAAGCAGGCCAGGGCCACGCTGACGTCGTCGCCACTGCCCTCGCGGCTGATGCGATCAAGGCTGGTGTCCAGCCGCTCCGAGCTGCCCGCAGCGATGGCCTTGTGCGTCTGGGCTTCCTCCAGCAGGTAGCGGCTCAGAGCCAGGTGGTCGGCGTCGGTGGCGCAGGATTTGCGGATGCCATCGGTGCTGAGCACCAGCCCGCAGGCCTGGCGCTGGTCGCCGCTGAGGGGGTACACGGCGGTGCGGGAGGCAAAGCAGCGGCTGGCGCTCGGCAGGCAGAGGCTCTCCGTGGCCTCACCCTGGTGGCCTTTGTCGGCCTCCTGGCTGATGAGCTGATCGGGCTGATGGTCGCTCAGCAGCACCAGATCCCAGTCGCCCAGCCCGGTGTGGGCCCACCAGTGGGGAGTCAGCACCACCAGGGCCAGGGTGCTGCCGTAGGTCTGGGCGGAGAACGACTCGCCCTGATGCTCCGGCGGCAGGTCCCGTTGTTGCCAGTCGGCCTGGATGGCTTCTTGCCAGGCCGCTACCAGCTGAGAGGGCAGCTCATCTGCCAGCCACTGCCGAACAGCCCCGAGCGCATCCGCTCCAGGGGTGCTCAGAGGACGCCTGGCCAGATCCTTGGCGGCCAGCTGCAGGGCCAGGTCGCAAGCCAGCCGGCTTCCCACATCACTGAGCCAGTAGCGGCTGCCGCCGTGGCCGTCGGCCACGGCCATCAGGCCCACCGGCAGTCCATCGGCACTGCGCAGACTGGCGCACGAGGAGGCGTCCTGGCAGGGCACCCCACGGCGTTGATGGGAGGCGCCGCAGCGGCTGCGATGCAGCGGTGCGGACCAGCTCCAGGACCCAGACACCTCAGTCACCAGACCATGGGGCCAACGTCGCCGATCGGATCCATTTCGGTGGGAGGCAGATCCGGCAGAGGGGTACTGCCGGTGTCCTGGGAGTCAGCCATCCGGCTCACGGGCATCGAGGCCGCTCCGACCACCGCCGTCGAGGCCCATTGGATGTACTGGGCCAGGGAGGTTGCGTTGCTGGCCTGCAGCGGCCTGCGCGGGGAACGCTCGCGCTGGTTGGCGGGTGCGGGCCCGATGAACTGCTGCAGCACCTCCAGATCGGCATCGTGGCCGAGGGCGATTGCCAGGCGCACGGCCTTCTGAGCCCAGGGTTCGCGCATCAGCCGTTCGAGGCCGGCTTCAAAATCGTCGGTGGGCTGGCCATCGGAGATCAGCACCAGCACGGGGGGAAGCGCTCGCTCCTCCATCGGTGGGGTGTGCAGCTGCTCGGCCACCAGCCTCAGGGCGTCGCCCATGGCGGTCACCCCTCCGGCCTCAAGGTCACGCCACTGCAGTGTCTCCACCGAGGTGGGCTCAGCGATATGCCAGCTGGCCTGATCGGAGAAGGCCACAGCCCTTACCAGCACCCGGGCCTCCGGGTTGTCGCGGGCAACGTTGGCCATGCCCGGCAGCGACTGCCGAATCGCCTGGTTGAGCGACTGCATCTTGCCCTGGGCGGCCATCGAGCCGGAGCAATCGCACAGATAGAAGAAATGCAGCGGCCGGTTGGCCAGACGAACGTTTGGAAAGCCGGGCATCAGGATCGCGTGCTGAGGTGCTCGCTTCTGGCGGGCTCCAGGCGCACCGCACCCCAGGGTGTGTCGAGCTGGAGAAGCGCTGCGAGATTACATGTTTTGCCTGGGGCAACGGCATGCTGCTGGCCCCCCGCAGCCGTGGCCCGCCAGGGCTGATCGCTCAGGTTTCGCAGTCCAAGCAGCCTGGGGTCGCTGGGGTGGGCCACCACGCGCGCGATCGGCTCATCGAGGCGCGGTGCCTCCAGGCTGTTGAAGTGGTGGGCATGTAGCTCGTTATCGGTGCAGGCCATCACCCGACCGTTGGCCATGCGCAACGCCGCAGCGATGCCCAGGGGCTCGGCGCAATACCAACAGGTGGTCTGGGAACTGAAGTGCTCCGAGCCGCAGGCGGGACAGGTCTGGCGCTGGTCGAGCACGGCGGCCAGCTTCTCCATCCACTGCCCGGTGAGGGCCCGTTGGCTGGGGGCATGCATGCCTGTGCAGAAGGATTGAATGAACAGCTCCTGAAGGGGTATCGGATAGATCGGCCAGAGCAGCAGAGCGGCAGCGTGCTCCGTTGGATCGGGCCGGTTTCGGCAGTCCTGTGGGTCGAAGATGAACACCGGATCCTCCCCGTAGAGCTTGCGGCGCGCCGGTTCATCCAGGCAGCGAATGGCCAGCTCCATCTGTCCGCGGAGTGGATGGTGTCGGGTCAGCAGCATGAACAGCAGTACGGCGATCGAGAAGAGATCGCTGTTGGCACCGGGTCTGCCCCGTCTCATCAGGATTTCGGGAGCCATGAATCCCGGGGTGCCGAGCACGCTGCCGAGGTCGCGGCCATCCACATCCACGTTGTCGTTATCGCAGATCAGGATGCGACCCGTTGCCGCCTCCAGGAACAGATTGCCAAGAGAGATGTCCTTGTAACAAAGGCCTTTGCTGTGCAGCGCGTGAAAGGCCTCGGCCAGGAAAAAGCTGGCCCTGAGGGCCTGGCGCAGACTGATCTCGAGCCGACCGCCGTAGTGCTCCACCGCGCCGACGAACTGAGGCGGCCGCAGCTCCATCAGATAGCCGAAGCCGGGATTCTTGCTACGGATCAACGGCAGGCTGGAGGCGGAGGGGCGCAGCAGCGTGATCGGCCAGAGGAAGGCACGACTGGGTGCGGTGGCGCGGATGCTCTCCAGCAGCCTCCGTTCCAGGTGCGGATCTCTCTCCAGGCAGCTGGGCAGATACCACTTGAGCGCCAGACGCTCGCCGCCCACCGCCACCTCAAACACCTGCCCCTGGGTGCCCCCGCCCAGGCCTCGCAACACCTGGACGGGGCTGCTCAGGCCTTCGAATTGCATCCAGGCGCCTTCCGGCAGTATCCAGGTCACGGGGTCCTCAGGGGTTCTCGAGACTCTGACCGATGGCCTTGCGGATGCCGTTCCGGTGTGAGAGAGCGGTCACCCGGTTGGCAAAGGCACGTCGCTGCGCCTGGCCGTCGTGCTGGACGATCAACAGGGTGTGGCTCTTGCGGGAGCCCAGCACAATCCAGCCGCACAGAGCCGCCAGCTCCAATGGCCAGAACAGCAGCGGGAAGGGCAGCAGCAGCAGGCCACCCAGGCAGGCGAGCACCCACCAGCTGAAGATCTTCGGGTAGAGGGGTTCGCTGAGCACCACCGCCGATCGGATCTGGTTCACGGGCACGGTGGTGCCGTCGATGTCGATCGTGCGAGGCGGCGGCGTTCGTGGCGCAGCACTGGTCCCCTGTGGTGTTCGCGTGCCAGGGCTCGGTGCGGCTTGCGCCGATGCCGCATGGGCGGGGGCCTTGGACGCTGGGGCCTCCGTCGGAGCGGGCGTCTCCAGGTTGAACACCAGCACCGGTCCATCCCGCCCCAGACGGATCTCATCCCCATCGCTCAGGGGGCGGCAGCGTCGGATTCGCTCCCCCTCCAGATAGGTGCCATCGCTGCTCTGCCAGTCGCACACCACCCAGCCGTTGCTGGCGGTGTAACGCACCACCGCATGGTGAGGGGATACACCCGGCTGGCTCACCAGGGCCAGGCGGTTGTTGCTGGCGCTGCCGATGGTCAGCGGTTGGCCGCTCTGCAGCGCCAGCCGCTTGCTGGGGGTGTCGCGCAGGTGCAGTTGGGCCGTGGTGCTCATCGCCCCTGCCGCCGGCGTTGCCACCACAGGCGCCAGTCGTCGCTCACGTCGGTCCACCAGCCGCCGTCGCCCTCTCGGTAGGGGATGACCCTGCCGGGGAACAGCAGGGCCTTCGCCGCCATCACAACACTCACCAGAACCATCAGCAGCAGAATCCAGCCGGGAATGGCTCCGGGCAACCGGGCTGCGAAGATCGCCCTGATGGCGTACAGGGCAAGCGTTAAAGCCAGCCAGAGGCGAAACGACTCCCAGGGGTCATGGTGACGCGGCAACGGCGCAGAGGGGTGCTTTGCCTACCCTATGACTCTGCAGATCGGTGGTGGTGGTGATGGAGCAGACCACGGTGGAGCAGGAGACTTCCGCCCCCCCCATGGGTCGCCGCCAAGCCTGGCGCCAGTTGCTTGCGGCTGTGCGTGGCCGCGGCAGCCTGGCCGGCGCTGGCAGGCGTGGTGCGCTCTTCCAGGCCTGGCATGATCTCCGCCAGCGTCAGGCTGTTGCTGAGCTCTGGCAGGGGCAGCAGCGGATCAGCCGCCTGGTGCTGGGTGCGGGGCGCGTGCGCATCGGCCGCGATCCAGGCACGGAGCTTCCGGTGGATGTGGCGGGCGTGAGTCGCGTGCACGCGATCCTCGAGCGTGCCCGCGCGAGTGACCGCGACTTCACCCTGGAGGATTTCAACTCCGCCAACGGTCTGTTCCACCGCGACCGGCGCATCAAGGCGATCAGCCTGCGAGATGGCGATGCGGTTTGGCTGGGCTCTCCGCTGAAGGGTGATGCACCCGTCCTGCGCTACCACCATCCCCGCAGTGCGCTTGAGCAGGCGATTCACTGGCTTGGGATCGGCAGCCTGGTGAGCTCGGCACTCCTGGTGAGCGGCATGCTGGCGGCGGCCACGGTGGCAGGCGGCTCGAAGATCCGCTCCATCGCCGGGCCGGTGAAGATCTTTGCCAGCGATGGCAGTCAGGTGGATGCCAAGCAGGGTTCGGCAACGGCCCTGCCATCCCTGGCCAGCTATCCGCTGCATCTTCGTCAGGCGTTGATTGCCTCGGAGGAGGCACGCTTCGGTTGGAACAGTGGCCTTGACCTGTTCGGCACGTTCCGATCGGCATTGCTGGGCAGCGGCGGCGGTAGTGGTCTCACCCAGCAGGTGGCGCGTCTCTACTATGCCGATGTTGGTCGGGACTACAGCCTCACCCGCAAACTGCGGGAGCTGTGGGTGGCGTTGCAGCTTGAGGTTGGATATAGCAAGAATCAGATCCTGAAGATGTATCTGGACCGGGCTCATCTCGGTCTCGGTACTGATGGTTTTGAGCAGGCCGCTCAGATCTACTTCCGGCGTTCGGCCAGTCAGCTGGATCTGGCTCAGTCGGCATTTCTGGTGGGGTTGCTGCCGAGTCCCAATGGCTATAGCCCTTGTTATGCGCCGCAACCATGGCAAGAAGCCGCTGCGTTGGAGGAGCGCCTGCGTCAACAGGGCAAGGGAAATCTGAGTGAGGGCGATCGGCAGAGGGTGAAAGCTCTGCGGGACGGTGAATGGTTGCCGGTGCACCGTCGCAACCTGGTCCTGCAGTTGATGCATGAACAGGGTTTTCTGGGCTACGGCCCCCAGGCCGACCAAGTGCTGGCGGATGCCAAGCGCAAGCCTTTGAACATCGATTCCTCCTCTTGTCGGGAAAGCGCAACCAAGGCTTATCCCTATTTCAGTGATTATGTGATCAGCGAATTGGAGGGTGTAAGGTTTGGCCTGAATTTGAATGAAGATTCGGGTGGGAACTACTACGTTGAGAGTACTATTGACCCCGCTTTGCAAGCTCTTGCTCAGCAGCAGCTGCGTAGGTTTCTGGATGGCCAGGCTGCAGGTGTCGGTCTTGCGCAGGGGGCTCTGATCAGTGTCAGACCCAGTACCGGAGAAATCCTCGCTTATGTGGGTGGGGGGGATTACGGTCGATCAAGTTTTGACCGGGTCCAGGCTTTGCGTCAGCCTGGTTCTACCTTTAAATTGTTTCCCTTCATCGCCGCCCTTGAGGCTGGCGTGAAGGTGGGAGATTCAATCTCCTGTGCGCCGCTGAGTTATGTGGCTGGTTGCAGTCATGGAGCTGGTTCTTCGGGTGGTTTGGCTACGGTAATTGACGGCTTTGCCTTGTCGGAAAACGTTGTGGCCTTGCGGCTCGGGGAGCGGGCTGGCCTTGCTCAGGTTGTCAAACGGGCACGGGACCTTGGTATCAGCAATCCTCTGGATGCTGATTACAACACGATGCTCGGTGGTCGTGAAACGCTGCTGTATGAGATGGCCCGTGCCTATGCCGTGGTTGCCAACGGCGGACGATCCGTGCCGCTGCATGGCGTGAAGCGAATCGTGGATCTGGGCATGTGCTCCTCGATCCGTCGCCTCAGCGATTGCCCATCCGGCAGCGTCACGGTGCCGATCGGTGAGCAGGCGCGCCAGTTGATCAAGCCCGAGATCGCCGCCGATATGGATCGGTTGCTGGCTGCCGTGGTGCAACGCGGTACCGGGCGCGCTGCCGCTGTGGTCGCTGATGGCCGCGGCAAGACCGGAACCACCAACAACGGTGTCGATGTGCTGTTCATTGGTTACTCCCCCTCGCTGGATCTGCTTTCGGCGATCTGGATGGGCAACGACGACAACCGCCCGGCCGAGGCTGCCAGCGGGGCGTTGGTGGCTGAGCTCTGGGGCCGCTACATGGCGGCCGTGGCCCGGGCCCGCGCCGCCGCCTGAAGCAGCTCGCCGGCTCGGCTCACCAGGGCCCAGCCGATCCCCAGCACCAGGCCCCACCACCACTGGCTGCTGAGCAATCGATCAAGCGGCCGGCTGTCGTCCTGGGCGCTGCGGCGCGGCAGCACCCAGGCCAGCTGCAGGGCGCCGTAGAGCACCAGCAGCACCCAGGCCGGAATGCCGAAACCCAGGCGGCCCAGGGGGAAATCCAGGGCGCGCCAGTGCAGCAGGCTGGCGGCCGTGCCCAGGCCCACCAGGGCACTGATCGCCCCGGAGGCCCCGTCCCAGCGCCCCTCGGGGGTGCGGCGCTGGGCCACCAGCAGGGCCAGGGCCACGGTGGCCAGGCTGGTGAGGGCGTAGCGCAGCACCACATCGGCCAGGGGCAGCGGCGAGGGCCCCAGCAGCACCAGCAGCATCAGCAGATTCACCGCCGCCTCGCGCTGGTCGTGGTGGATCCAGGGGGCCGTGAGCCAGCGCCAGGCCCCGTGGGGATTGGTGGCATCGGCCTGCTCCAGGGGCCACTGGCGCCGGGCCGTCTTGAGGGGCCCCAGGGCCAGGGCCTGCAGCAGAGCGAGCAGCACGGCCAGCACCACGCCCCCGCTCCAGCCCCAGCCATCGAACAGGCGCCGGTCGAGTTCCAGTGCCGCCCACCACCACACCAGGGCCAGGGCGAAGGCCAGGGCCAGGCCCGGCCCCAGCGGCCGCAGCTGCTGGGCGAGGGCGCTGAGGCCTGCAGGCCCCGTGAGGGCGGCTGGGCGTGGTGCCCCCAGGCCCCCGCGCGGTCCGGCCACCGCCAGGGACCCATCCAGGGGTGGCTCCGCCACCGCCAGCTCCAGACCTGTGGCCTCGGCCGCTGCTCCGTGGAGACCGTTCGGGCTGCTCGGGCCACCGACAGGAAGCGCCAGGCCCTGGGCTCCCTGGGCGCGACCCGTCGGTGGCGCGTCGGGTGCGGGCAGGCCGACCGGCAGGCCGCTGGCCGCCTCCAGCAGCTCCAGCAGCTCTGCCAGCACCCTCGGCGCATAGGTGCGCTCCAGCTGCTGCCGCAGGCTCTCCAGGGCCGAGCGCTGGGCCCCGCCCTGCTGCCGCAGCACCTGGCGCAGCAGCGGCTGGGCCGCCAGATCCCGCACCGGCCCGCTCAGCCACACCTCGGCCCCGAGCCCATCGATCAGCCGGTTCGCCAGGGCGGTGCGGTTGTCGAGATCGAGCACGCCAGCCTCCAGCCAGCCCCTCACCTGCAGCCCCAGCTCCCGCCCCGTCCCCATCACCCCAGCCCCTGCGGCCCGAGCTTAGGAGTCCCCCCAGGCCCACCACCCCAAAGCCCCCCCTCCGCCATTCCCCCACCCACCTGGCCACCCGCGCCCATCAAAAAGCCCCCGGACTTGCCCTCTGATTCGTATTCCGCCCAACGGGCGGTGACGAATCAGAGGGCAAGTCCGGGGGCAACACCAGGAGCCCGGCCCAAAGCCGGGGACATGGCCCTCAGCTCGCCAGGGTGGCCTGCTGCCGGGCCCGAGCCCGCGCCAGCTCCTGCTGGGCCTTCACCTTTTCAGTGCTGGCGGGCTGACCTTCGAAGGCCGCGGCGGCCTGCTGGGCCCGGTCCAGCTCGGCGGATGCCGTGCTGGCGTCGATGCTCTTGCCCAGCTCACCGCCGTTGACCAGCACGGTGACCTCGTCGGCTTCCACCTCGGCGAAGCCGCCGAGGACGGCGATCGCCGTCCAGGCGTTGCCCTCACGCACCCGCAGCACGCCCGTGTCGAGGGCGGTCAGCAGGGAGACGTGACCGGTGAGGATGCCGAGCTGGCCGGTGGTGCTGGGCAGGATCACTTCGTCGGCACTGCCGTCGAAGACGCTCTGATCGGGAGCCAGAACGCGGAGGGTGAGGGTCATGGGCGGAGGAGATCAGCAGGCGGGGGGAGTGGGGCGGCGCAGTGCCTGATCAGCCCTTGGCCTCGGCGAGGATCTTGGCGGCCTTGGCCTTCACCTGGTCGATGTTGCCGACGAGGTAGAAGGCGGCCTCCGGCAGATCGTCGAGTTCACCGGCGAGGATCTGGTTGAAGCCGGCGATGGTCTCCTCCAGCTTCACGTATTCACCCTTCTGACCGGTGAAGATCTCCGCCACGAAGAAGGGCTGGGAGAGGAACTTCTCGATCTTGCGGGCGCGATCCACGGTGCGGCGGTCGTCCTCGGAGAGTTCGTCCAGGCCCAGGATCGCGATGATGTCCTGCAGTTCCTTGTAGCGCTGCAGGGTGGCCTGCACGGCGCGGGCGGTGCGGTAGTGCTCATCGCCCACCACGGCCGGCTGCAGCATGGTGCTGGTGGAATCCAGGGGATCCACGGCCGGGTAGATGCCCTTGGAGGCCAGGCCGCGGCTCAGCACCGTGGTGGCGTCTAGGTGGGCGAAGGTGGTGGCAGGGGCGGGGTCGGTCAGGTCGTCTGCGGGCACGTAGACGGCCTGGATCGAGGTGATCGAGCCTTCCAGGGTGGAGGTGATGCGCTCCTGCAGGGCACCCACGTCGGTGCCGAGGGTGGGCTGGTAGCCCACGGCGGAGGGCATGCGGCCCAGCAGAGCGGACACTTCCGAGCCGGCCTGCACGAAGCGGAAGATGTTGTCCACGAACAGCAGCACGTCCTGCTTGTTCACGTCGCGGAAGTGCTCGGCCATGGTCAGAGCCGACAGGCCCACCCGCATGCGGGCGCCGGGGGGCTCGTTCATCTGGCCGTAGCAGAGGGCCACCTTCGACTTGGAGAGGTCTTCGGAGTTGATCACTCCGGATTCCTTGAATTCCTCGTAGAGGTCGTTGCCCTCACGGGTGCGCTCGCCCACGCCGGCGAAGACGGACACACCGCCGTGCTCCTTGGCGATGTTGTTGATCAGCTCCTGAATGAGCACGGTCTTGCCCACGCCGGCGCCGCCGAACAGGCCCACCTTGCCGCCCTGGCGGTAGGGAGCCAGCAGGTCGATCACCTTGATGCCGGTCTCGAACACCTTGGGCTTGGTCTCGAGCTCGGTGAGCTTGGGAGCTTCGCGGTGGATGGGGGCGGTCAGGTCGGTGCTCACCGGACCCTTCTCGTCGACGGGCTCGCCGAGCACGTTGAAGATGCGGCCGAGAGTGGCCTCACCCACGGGCACGGAGATCGGGGAGCCGGTGTCGAGGGCTTCCATGCCCCGCACCAGGCCGTCGGTGGTGCTCATGGCCACGGCGCGCACGCGGTGGTCACCCAGCAGCTGCTGGACCTCGGCGGTCAGGGCCACCTGCTGGCCAGCGGAGTTTTTGCCCTCGATGCGCAGGGCGTTGTAAATCCTGGGCAGCTTGCCGGCGGGAAATTCCACGTCCAGCACCGGGCCGATCACTTGACGGATGATTCCCTTGGTGCCGGAAGCGGCAGGAGCAGCAGCAGCCATATGTAAGGAGGGTCGCGGAGGACGCGCAGCGGGATCCAATCCCGCCCGAAGCGGCGCAACCTTACCACTGCGCGGGAACCCCAGGCGCCGGATCCGGCCGGCTGCCGGCGGCTGCCGGGGCGGCGTCTGGAACCCCGTGGCCCCGGACCGCCACGGGCTGTTCGGTCAACCGCACAGCACCCGCATTGCCCGGCCGGCACCGCTCCCCATAGGTTGGCACTCAGCAGCTTCGAGTGCCAGATCGGCATCAGAAGCGGCTTTCTGTGGCGTCTTTGGCGCCATGCCAATGGCTTCGCAACCCTTTCCGCAATCCATCCATGGCTGCTGTTTCCCTCAGCGTTTCCACCGTCAAGCCCCTCGGCGACCGCATCTTCATCAAGGTCTCCGAGTCCGAGGAGAAGACCGCTGGCGGCATCCTCCTGCCCGACACCGCCAAGGAGAAGCCCCAGGTGGGTGAGGTGGTGCAGATTGGCCCCGGCAAGCGCAACGACGACGGCACCCGTCAGGCCCCCGAAGTGAGCATCGGCGACAAGGTGCTCTACAGCAAGTACGCCGGTACCGACATCAAGCTGGGCAGCGACGAGTACGTGCTGCTCTCCGAGAAGGACATCCTGGCCGTCGTGAACTGAGCCAGGGCTCGCCCGACGATCAGCTCAGACCAGTTCCAGATCAGACCGTTCATCCCTTAATCACCGAGAACTGCCTCCCATGGCCAAGCGCATTATTTATAACGAGCAGGCCCGCCGCGCCCTCGAGAAAGGCATCGATACCCTGGCCGAAGCCGTTGCCGTGACCCTGGGTCCCAAGGGCCGCAACGTGGTGCTCGAGAAGAAGTTCGGCGCCCCCCAGATCATCAACGACGGCGTGACCATCGCCAAGGAGATCGAGCTGGAGGACCACATCGAGAACACCGGTGTGGCCCTGATCCGTCAGGCCGCCTCCAAGACCAACGACGCCGCCGGTGACGGCACCACCACCGCCACCGTCCTGGCCCACGCCATGGTGAAGGCGGGTCTGCGCAACGTGGCCGCCGGCGCCAACGCCATCACCCTGAAGAAGGGCATCGACAAGGCCTCCGAGTTCCTGGTTGGCAAGATCAAGGAGCACGCCAAGCCGATCTCCGACTCCAACGCCATCGCCCAGGTGGGCACCATCTCCGCCGGCAACGACGAAGAGGTGGGCCGCATGATCGCCGACGCGATGGACAAGGTCGGCAAGGAAGGCGTGATCTCCCTGGAAGAAGGGAAGTCGATGACCACCGAGCTGGAGGTCACCGAGGGCATGCGCTTCGACAAGGGCTACATCTCGCCCTACTTCGCCACCGACACCGAGCGCATGGAAGCAGTGCTCGAGGAGCCCTACATCCTGCTCACCGACAAGAAGATCGGTCTGGTGCAGGACCTGGTGCCCGTGCTCGAGCAGATCGCCCGCACCGGCCGGCCCCTGCTGATCATCGCCGAGGACATCGAGAAGGAAGCCCTCGCCACCCTGGTGGTGAACCGCCTGCGCGGCGTGCTCAACGTGGCCGCCGTCAAGGCCCCTGGCTTCGGTGATCGCCGCAAGGCCATGCTCGAGGACATCGCCGTTCTCACCAATGGTCAGCTGATCACCGAGGACGCCGGCCTCAAGCTGGAGAACGCCAAGCTGGAGATGCTGGGCACCGCCCGCCGCATCACCATCAACAAGGACACCACCACCATCGTGGCCGAAGGCAACGAGGTGGCCGTGAAGGCCCGCTGCGAGCAGATCCGCAAGCAGATGGACGAAACCGACTCCTCCTACGACAAGGAGAAGCTGCAGGAGCGTCTGGCCAAGCTGAGCGGCGGTGTGGCCGTGGTCAAGGTGGGTGCCGCCACCGAGACCGAGATGAAGGACAAGAAGCTGCGCCTGGAAGACGCCATCAACGCCACCAAGGCGGCCGTTGAAGAGGGCATCGTTCCCGGCGGCGGCACCACCCTGGCGCACCTGGCTCCCGCCCTCGAGGAGTGGGCCAACGCCAACCTCTCCGGCGAAGAGCTGATCGGCGCCCAGATCGTGGCCTCCGCCCTCACCGCTCCCCTCAAGCGCATCGCTGAGAACGCCGGTGTGAACGGCGCTGTGGTGGCCGAGCACGTCAAGAACAAGCCCTTCAACGAGGGCTACAACGCCGCCACCGGCGAGTACGTCGACATGCTGGCTGCCGGCATCGTGGACCCCGCCAAGGTGACCCGCTCCGGTCTGCAGAATGCCGCCTCCATCGCCGGCATGGTGCTGACCACCGAGTGCATCGTGGCCGATCTGCCCGAGAAGAAGGAAGCAGCTCCCGCCGGCGGCGGCATGGGCGGCGGCGACTTCGACTACTGATCGTCCCCGGCTTCCTGTCCACGGTCCAGTGGACGAGGGGGATCTCCGGATCCCCCTCCCAGGCGCCCCTTCGGGGGCGCTTTTTTCTTGCTCTTCCCCGGCCCCCGGGGCCTGGGCGTGCTCAGCGCTGGCTGGCCTCGCTGTTGGTGTCGGAGCCGGTCTGGTGGCCCTGGAGATGGCGCTCGCAGGCGCCGGCCGCACCGGTGGTGGCCAGACCAGCCAGCAGCAGCACGAGGGAGAGCAGATGTCGCATCCGGGAAGGGTCGGGCTCCGGCTCAACGTAGGCGGGTGGGCTGACGTTGTCGGGCTCTGTCACCAGCCACCCATGAAGGGCCCATGCCCTGCGGGCCGGTGATGTGCCCATGGCCATCCGCCTGCCCCTGAGCTCCAGTCCTCACCCCCGCTTGAGCCCTGCGGCGACCCGGACTTTGTCGCGGTTCCTACCGTTTCCGCCTCGTTTCGTAGCAACGGCTACCGGTCTGGTGACCACGGCGCCGCAGGGTGTCGGCCGTGCTGAGGGAGCTCCCTTGTTCAGTCCGGCTGAGACGATCCTGCTGGCGGCGGCGACCCCCATGGCCGAGGCCGCCGCGGCGCTGCGCAGTGCCAACAACGGGTTCGTGCTCATCAGCGCCGCGCTGGTGCTGATGATGACGCCGGCTCTGGCGCTCTTCTACGCGGGCTTCGTCCGCAGCCGCAACGTGCTCAACACCATGGTGATGAGCTTCAGCGCCATGGCCCTGGTGAGCGTGCTCTGGGTGCTGTTCGGCTACAGCCTGGCCTTTTCCCCCGGTTCAGGCCCCCTGGCCCCCTTCATCGGCGGGCTGGCCTGGGCGGGCCTGAGCAACTGGTCGGCCCCCTTTGGCGACGGTCAGATCAGCCACGGCGCCGTGGCGCTGTTCCAGACCAGCTTTGCGATCATCACGCCCGCCCTGATCTCGGGGGCAGTGGTGGAGCGGATGAACTTCCGGGCCTGGATCCTGTTCGTGCTGTTCTGGAGCACACTGATCTACATCCCCCTGGCCCACATGGTGTGGGGGCCAGGGGGCTTCCTCGGTGCCGATGGCCTGGGCGCCCTTGATTTCGCCGGTGGTCTGGTGGTGGAGCTGGCCTCCGGCGTGGCGGCGGCCGTGGCGGCGGTGGTGGTGGGCCGGCGCCGCACCTACCCCGACCACGGCGCCCCGCCCCACAACGTGCCCTTCATCCTGATGGGGACCGGCCTGCTCTGGTTCGGCTGGTTCGGCTTCAACGGTGGCAGTGGCCTGGTGGCGGGCAACCTGGCCTCCCTGGCCTGCCTCACCACCAACACCGCCGGCGCCGCCGCGGCTCTGGGTTGGATGCTGATCGAGACCTGGCAGCGCGGCAAGCCCACGGCCGTGGGCGTGGCCACCGGCGCCGTGGCCGGCCTGGTGGCGATCACCCCCGCCGCCGGCTTTGTGAGTCCTCTGGCGGCGGTGCTGATCGGCTTTGCCGCCGCCGCGCTGTGCAGCTGGGCCCTGCAGCTGAAGCTGCGCCTGCGGCTCGATGACACCCTCGACGTGCTGCCGGTGCATGGCATGGCGGGTCTGCTGGGCACCCTGCTCACCGGCGTGTTCACCCTGCGCAGCCTCAATCCAGCCGGTGCCGACGGTGTGATCGCCGGGCGCTGGGGCCAGCTGTGGATCCAGCTCCAGGCGGTGGGCTTCACCGTGCTCTGGGTGGGGGTGGGCACCTACGCCCTGCTCGTGCTGCTGCGGCTGGTGATCCCCCTGCGGGTCACGGATGCGGAGGAGCGCCAGGGGGTGGACATCAACGCCCACGGCGAGGAGGCCTACAACAGCGAGTTCACCAGCTGAGGGAGAGAGCTGAGGGAGATCGCCTGGGGCGCCCCCTGACCCTGAATCAGGGCTGGGGGTTGACGCCTCAGGCCGGATCGAAGGCAAGGGCCACGCCGTTGTTGCAGTAGCGCTTGCCGGTGGGCCGGGGGCCGTCGTCGAACACGTGGCCCTGGTGGCCGCCGCAGCGGCGGCAGTGGTATTCGGTGCGGGGCACGATCAGCTTGAAGTCGAGCTTGGTGACCACCGCGTTGGGCAGGGGCTGCCAGAAGCTGGGCCAGCCGGTGCCGCTGTCGTACTTGGCCTTGGAGCTGAACAGGGGCAGGCGGCAGCCGGCGCAGACGAAGGTGCCGGCACGCTTCTCCTTGTTGAGGGGACTGCTGAACGGCCGCTCCGTGCCCTCGCGGCGCAGCACGTCGTAGGCGGCGGCACCGAGGCGCTGTTTCCACTCGGCCTCACTCAGTTGCCAGGCCGGATCGGCCGCCTTGGAGGCCGCCTCTGCAGAGCGCCCCCCCAGCAGGGGGGAGACGGCGGCCGTGAGGGCGGCGAGCAGGCCACGTCGGGTCATTGGTCTGGGGCGATCGGTGCGGACGGAATCAGGCGCCCTTGAACCAACCGGCACTCAGGGCGGCGGCGAGGCCGAGGAAGGTGGCGAGCAGGGTCCAGCTGACGCGGTTGAGGGTGTTCTCGGCGCTGCGGGCGCTGCTGAACATGGAGCCGCCGCTGCTGGCCAGCCCGCCCATGCCATCGCCCTTGGGGCTGTGCAGCAGCACGGTCACCACCAGCAGCACGCCGCTGGCCAGCCAGATCCAGGTGAAGACGGTTTGGAGCATGGGGGCAGCCTAGGGCGCTGGGGTTCAGACCCCGAGGGTCTGGGGGACGCGGCTGGGGGCGACCGCCGTGCCGGTGGGCAGCACCAGCGTCTGGCCGGTCATGCGGGGCGGCTGGGGCAGGTCCAGGATCTCCAGCAGGGTGGGGGCGATGTCGGCCAGGCCGCCACCCTCGCGCAGGCGCACGTCGGTGCCATGGCCCGGCAGCTTGCGCTTCTCGCCCTCCACCAGGATCAGCGGCACCGGGTTGGTGGTGTGGGCCGTCCAGGCGCGGCCGTCGGGGCCCTCCATCAGTTCGGCGTTGCCGTGGTCGGCGGTGATCAGCAGGGTGCCGCCCATGCGGTTGGTGGCCTCCACCAGGCGGCCCACGCAGCGATCCACCGTGCCGATGGCGCTCACCGTCGCCTCCATCTGGCCGGTGTGGCCCACCATGTCCGGGTTGGCGTAGTTGATCACCACCAGGGAGTAGATGCCCTTGGCGATGGCGGCGATGCAGTTGTCGGTGAGCTGCTCCGCCGACATGGCCGGGGCTTCGTCGTAGGTGGCCACCCGCGGCGAGGGCACGAGGTGCCGGTCTTCACCGGGGAACGGCTGCTCGATGCCGCCGTTCATGAAATAGGTGACGTGGGGGTATTTCTCGGTTTCGGCGGTGCGGAACTGGCGGAGGCCATGGGCCGCCACCACTTCCCCCAGCAGGCCATCCAGGGGCTCGGGTGGGAAGGCCACCACCACCGGCAGGCCGGCCTCGTACTGGGTGAAGGTCACCAGATCGAGGTCGGCGATTCGCTCGCGGGGGAAGGCCTCGAAATCGGGCAGCACCAGGGCCCGCACCAGCTGCCGCACCCGATCGGGGCGGAAGTTGAAGCACACCAGCCCGTCGCCGCCCTTGAGGTGGCCGGGGGCCAGCCGCACCGGCTCGATGAACTCATCGGTGATGCCCTCGGCGTAGGAGGCCTCCAGCACCTGCAGGGGGGTGAGGGGCGTGACCTCGCCCGGCTCGCTCAGCAGCCGGTAGGCCTTCTCGGTGCGGTCCCAGCGGTTGTCGCGGTCCATGGACCAGTAGCGGCCGCAGATCGTGGCGATCCGGCCCACACCGGCCTCGGCGATCTGGCGCTCGATCGTGGCCAGAAAGCCCGGGGCGCTCTGGGTGGCCGTGTCGCGGCCATCGGTGACCACGTGGATCGCCACGTCGTCGAGGCCCCGGCCGGCGGCCCAGCGCAGCAGCCCGCCCAGGTGATCGATGTGGCTGTGGACGCCGCCGTCCGAGCAGAGCCCGATCAGGTGCAGGGTGTTGCCGCTGGCCAGCAGCCGGTCCGCCAGGGCATTGAGGCCGGGGTTTTCGGCCAGGCTGCCATCCTGGACGGCCTTGCTGATCCGCACCAGTTCCTGGCGGATGATCCGTCCGGCTCCGATGGTGAGGTGGCCCACCTCGGAGTTGCCCATCTGGTCGTCCGGCAGGCCCACATCGGCGCCACTGGCCTGGATCAGGGTGTGGGGGTAGGCGTGCCAGAGGGCGTCCATCACCGGCGTGTCGGCGGCGCGGATCGCGTTGTGGGCGTCGTCGTGGCGGTAGCCCCAGCCGTCAAGGATGGCGAGCACCACCGGCGCCACGGCGGGTCGGCTCACGAAGCTGGCGGTGGAACAGGAGCCACCCACCTGGGGCAGGCCGGCATCGACGGGATGGGGGGCAGCCGTGGCATTGGAGGCAGCCGTGGCCCGGGAGGCAGCCGTGGCGCCTGGGTCAGGACAGCCGCTGGGGCTGGACTCACGATCGGAGGAAGGATTTGCTGTCACCCGTTCGCCCCGCTCTTTCACTGCAATATCTCCACAACCCAACCTACCGTGAGCCCTCCTAAGGGCCTGCTTGATCCCCGATTGCGTCAGCTTTTGTCCACAGGGTCGGCCGACCCCTTGGGCGGACGCGGCTGGCGGTACGGGCTCCGCTGCGGCGTCGCCGGGCCCTAGCCCCGCCCCTGAGCCCGCTGGGCCGGTGCCGCTGGGCAAGGCCCGTAGCATGGCGCCCCTTCCCCGATGCCGTGGTCTTGCCCAGTCCCGAGGAGCGCGGCCTTCAGCGGAGCGGCCCCGCCGAGCGCGGTGATGGGGGTTCCGTGGACTTCGGCGCAGGGCCTGCCGCGAACGCCCAGGCCGACGCTGCGGTCCAGGGATACGCCCCTGCCACGCGTGTGGAAATCCTGTCCGCCCAGGAGCTGGGACGCACCCTGAACCGGTTGGCGTCCCAGGTGCTGGAGAGCGTCGACGACAGCCGCTCGCTGCTGCTGCTCGGCATCCCCACCCGGGGGGTGGCCCTGGCGGAGGTGCTGGCCGCCAAGCTCCAGGCCCTCTGCGGCCATCCGGTGGACCAGGGCAGCCTCGATCCCACGTTCCACCGCGACGATCTGCAGCGGGTGGCCACCCGGCTGGCGGCCCCGACCCAGCTGCCGGCGGCCCTTGAGGGCCGCGAGCTGGTGCTGGTGGACGACGTGATCTTCACGGGCCGCACCGTGCGGGCGGCCCTGGAGGCCCTACAGGCCTGGGGCCGGCCCCGACGCGTGCGCCTGCTGGCGATGGTGGATCGGGGCCACCGGGAACTGCCGATCCAGCCGGATTTCTGCGGTCGGGTCGTGCCCACCAGCCGCCAGGAGACGATCGCCCTGTGCCTGCAGGCGATCGACGGTGAGGAGGGCGTGTTCCTGCTGAAGCCAGGCGCGTAGGTCGGCTGCCCCTGGGCGTGGGGCCGGGCCTTCAGGCCACCGGCTCGAGTTCGTCGGCGCGGAAGTGGGCGCGGAAGCGGCCGAAGGCCACGATCACCGGCAGGGTGGGGCTGATGGGACGCCCCTTGAAGTCGTTCAGCACCTGGTGCACCAGGCCCTGCTGGCCCTGGAGATCGAAGGCCTGGCCCCGATGCTCGGGGTGGTGGAACACCACAACGCTCTGGCTGACCCTGACCTGATCTCCCGCTTGCATGGAGGGTGCGCGTGCGACCGGCTCATCCTGTCACGCGTGCTACGCCGCCTGGGGACGCGCCCCCAGGGCGGCAGGTCAGCGGCGGCAGGCGCTCTCCGGCCCGGCCTCCACCACCCGGCCCCCCAGTTCCTTGCAGGCCGAGGTGAAGGCCTGCCAGTCGTCCACGCCCGCGGCGATCTTGGCCGTGACCAGGGCATTGAGCTTGTCGCTCGGCACGTTCGACTCCAGGCCCCCCTTGCCATGGCCGTCGTGCTCCTTCTCGTGGGCGTTCCGCAGTCCGTCGATCCCCTTCTGCACCTGCTGACGCAGGGGTTGGGTGTGGGTCTTCCACCAGGGGTGGTCGATGCGGTTGAGGGCATCGAGGGCCTCCCACCAGCGCTTCTGGGGGATCAGCTGCTGGGCCCGGTCCCGCTGCAGGCGGTTGCGGTTCCAGTTTTCCCGCAGGGTGTCGCCCAGGGCGGTGCCTTCCGGGTTGTGGTCGGCGTTGAACGTGGCCAGCACCGCCAGGGCCCCCTCCAGGTCGCCCCCCTGGAAGCGGGCCAGGGCCCGGGCCTCCAGCTGGCGCTGCCACTCCACCAGGCGCCGCTGGTCGGCGGAGCTGCCGGCCTCCGAATTCACCAGCTGCAGCTGGACCCGCAGGGCCTCGCCCACCTGGCCCGACGTCCAGAGGTTCTCCGCCTTGAGGCGGCGGCAGCGGCCCTGCTCCTGGGGTGCCGCGCCCCCCAGCCAGCGCAGCGAGGTGAGCTGCTCGCCGTAGCGCAGGCAGTCGTCGAGGCGGCCCTCCTGGGCGGCGCGCTCCAGCCGGCCCGGCAGCTGACGCTCCCACCAGTAGGCGGCCCCAACCCCGCCCGCCACCAGGCCGAGGGTGACCAGCAGCCAGAAGCGCGGAAGCCGGTGCCGGCGGATGGCCACGGAAGCAGATCGTCAGTGCAGTGGGCCCGTTCTATGAATGGGCCGGCCCCTGGGTCGTCCCCCGGGACCAGCCGCTGCGTCGTCCACCGGGGTGGCCGCCGGCCAGGGCTGCCGGGTGCCGGCCGCTCAGCGCACGCTGCCCAGGCTGCGCTCCGGCAGGGCCGTGCCGCTCAGCAGGTCCTCGGCCTGGAGCTGCAGCTGCCCGTCGGCATCGATCCGGAACCGCAGCCGCAGCCGATCCACCCCGGCGCTGGCGGCGGGGGCCAGGGGCAGCGCCTGCGGTTGCCGGGGCCAGGCCTCCACGGCGGCCTCGCCGGCCGGCCGCTGGCGCAGCACCGGCATTCCGCCGACGAACACCACCTCGCTGCGCTCCTCGCTGCGCGGCTCCCCCAGCACCAGCTCCAGCTCCCGCTGGCCCTCGCGGCTGGCGGCCAGCACCAGCTCCAGGGGACGCTCGGTGGGCCAGGCCTGGCCCGGCACGAACAGTGGATGCCAGCGGTGGCGACCGCTGCGCTGGTCCCAGCAGCGCAGCGACACGCCGCGGCTCAGCACGTCCTTCACCGCCACGCCCGGGGTCAGGGCCAGGGCGCCGAGGGCCACGGCCTCGATCGGCCGCTCGCCCCGCAGGGGCACCCCCGGGCAGCGCTCCTGCAGCCAGGCCTGCACAGCCGGCAGCCGGCTGGTGCCCCCCAC
Source organism: Vulcanococcus limneticus LL (assembly GCF_943369875.1). Classification (GTDB taxonomy): domain Bacteria; phylum Cyanobacteriota; class Cyanobacteriia; order PCC-6307; family Cyanobiaceae; genus Vulcanococcus; species Vulcanococcus limneticus_A. The sequence goes on along the minus strand of NZ_CALROT020000004.1, from coordinate 118,684 downwards.
CGGCAGCACCGCATCCAGGTCCGCCAGGCCGATGCCGGCGGCGCGGGCGGCGGCCAGCACGGTCTCCAGCAGCTGGTCGAGGGCGGCGATCAGGCCCCGCCGCTCCAGCAGCCCCGCCAGGCCGGCTCGGTCCAGGCGCAGGGAGCGGGGGGCGGCGCCGGGGGCCGGCGTCCAGAGCGTCAGCGCCTCCGGTTCGTCGCTGAGGGCGCACTTGAGCCGCTCGGCAGCGGCCAGCAGCGACGCCGAAGCCGGTTGGTCCGGGCAGAGGTCGGCGGCGATCCAGTGGTCGATGTCGCGGCCGCCGAGGGCCAGGCCCGCCTTGCCCAGCACCCGGGCGGTGCGCAGGGTCTGGCGAGAGCCCTCCAGGTCGCGGCCGCCGAAGCGCAGCAGCTGGGCGATGGGGGCGGCGCGGCCCTCGCCGCCCTCCAGGGCCACCAGGGACAGGTCGATCGTGCCGCCGCCCAGATCCACCACCAGCACCCGGCTGCCCGGTGCCAGGCCTGCGCCGATGGCGGCGGCGGTGGGCTCATCCACCAGGGCGATCTCCGGCACCGCCAGGCTGGCCGTCACGGCGGTGAGCCAGCGGCGGTAGCCGCGGTAGGCGTCGATCGGGGCGGTGAGCACCAGCCGGCTGGGCGTCAGCTCCGCCGGCAGCTGGCGCCAGAGGCGCTGCAGCAGCAGTTCGGCCGCCTGCTCGGGCGCCAGCAGGCTGGCGGGGGCGTTGGCGGCCGGATCGCCGGCGTCGCCCTGGCCGATGTGGCGTTTGAAATCCCGGTGCAGTTCAGGCCCCGGGTGCTCCGCCAGCCCGGCCTCCAGCACCTGGCGGCCGATCAGGGGCTGGCCGGAGTCGGCCTGGGCCAGCCAGAGCAGGCTCGGCACCACGGCAGGACTGCCGCAGGTGTAGGGGGCAAGCTCCAGCAGCTCGGCGGGGCCGCCGGCCGGCTGGTAGGCCACCACGGTGGTGGTGCTGCCCAGGTCGATGGCGAGGGTGCCGGCCATGGCGGTGGAGCGTGGCGGGGGGCGGAGGGGTGCGGCGGCTGTTCGGGCAGGCGCTGGGCTGACCCGGGGCTTTGCTGAATGCCTCCTTCTACAGGTCCTGACCTGCTGTCTGGCAGCCGGTCGCTCCTGCCGGAGCTGTTCCGCGGCCGTTGGACTCGACCTCGCGCAGCCTCTGGGTCCGCCACCCTTCCGCCCGGGTAGGCCCCGCAAGCTGCTGACCTAAGCTCCCTTTAAAGGCAGTGGAGACATGTTCATCGGCGTCGACGTGAGCCCCAAGGAACTGGCCCAGCGGGCCGAGAGCCTGATCCGCCACTCCAGCAACCGCTACCTCACCACCGTGCGGATCGCCTTCCGCGCCAAGCAGCGCCGCTTTGACGACTTCGACGGCCTGCTCGAAGACTCGATGATCAAGCCCGTACAGCGCGCCATCGTCGAACTCAGCGACGAGCAGGACCAGCCCGACCTGCTGCCCGGCTGAACCGGCTGGAGCGGGTGATCCATCTGGAAGGAGAGGGCTGGCGACTCGCCTGGGACGGTGCGCGCCAGCCCTTTGCTGTGCTCATCGGCGGTGACGGCTGGGCGGCCGAGCTGACCCTGGCGGAGGCCGAGGCCCTGCGGGCCGCCGTGGCCGACCTGGTGGGTCAGCACGCCGCGCTGGTCGATCAGCTGATGGCGGAGGAGGCGATCGAGCTGGAGCTGGAGCGCGGGGTCTGGTGGTTGGCGGTCGAGGGGGATCGCGAGCAGTGGGACCTGCGGGTGATGCTCAGCCCCGCAGGTGGCCAGCGGGCGATCGAGGGCTCCTGGCCGGCGCCGGCCAGCGCGGCGTTCACGCGGGCGCTGCAGCAGCTGGGCGGCCAGCCGTGAGGGCGTGCAGGGCGCAGTAATCGAGCCCGTCCAGGCCGGCGGGCGTGGCCCGCTCCAGCAGCGCCGCCAGCCCCTCCAGGCCCTCCACCGCAAGGCCGGCGCCGCGGGCCGCCGCCAGGAACAGCAGCAGGTCCTTGCGCAGGTGGGCGGTGGGGAAATTGGGGTTGGCGTAGTCGCCGGCGAGCTCCCGTTCCAGCTTCTTGTCGAAGGTGGGGGCGTAGAGGGCGCTGCCGCGCAGCAGCGCCATGAAGGCCTCCACCTCCACGCCGGCGTGCTGCACCAGGTGCAGCGAGAGGCTGAAGGCGTGGGTGAGGCTGGCGATCAGCTGGTTGAGGGCGAGCTTGGCGGCCATGGCGCTGCCCACCTCGCCGAGGCGCACCGGCGTGCCGGCCAGGTCCTGCAGCAGCGGCCAGAGCCGTTCCACGCTGGCGGCGGGGCCGCCCGCCATCAGCTGCAGGTTGCCGGCCAGGGCCTCCGGGCGGCTGCCCAGCACCGGTGCCTCGATGTAGTGGCCACCCAGGCTGCGGATCGCGACGTCGAGCTGGCGGCTCTCGTCCGGCGCGATCGTAGCGATCTGCACCACGCTGCGGCCCGCCAGGGCGCTGCCCCCCTGGTCCAGCAGCACCGCGGCGGTGATCGGCCCATCGCTCAGCACGGTGACCACCACCTCGGCCGCGGCGATGGCGGTGGCCGGCGTGGCGGCCAGCTCGGCCCCGGCGGCCAGCAGCGGCGCGCAGCGCTCGGGCGTGCGGTTCCAGACGCTGAGCCGGTGGCCCCGCTGCAGCAGGCGCTGGCCGATGGCCGCCCCCAGCAGGCCGGTGCCCAGCAGGGCGATCGCGCGGGGGCCGGTGGGTTCGGATGCCATCGATCCAGCTTGCCGGCCCGCGGCCCTGAGATCGGTGGCGAGATTGGCCGCTGATCAGCACTGCTGATCGAAGGGGTTCTCCCCCGCGCTGCTGCGTTCTCCCCAGGGTTTTGCCCCGGTTTTCCGCAGCTCCTCCCCCCAGGTGGGCCCGTGGGGCAGGGGCCTGGGGAGAACCCCGCCGCTCGGCCCTCTCCCGTTGACAGGCCGGACCCGCCGCTTCAAGCGGGGGGCGCGGCAGGGGCACTGTCGCTGAGAGCCACTGCGCTGCAGGCGATCCTGCGGTGAGACTGACCCCCGCGGCCCCTCGGCGCTCCGGTTTGACGCGGGCGCCGTGCTGTGGGGAACTGGTGCCCACAGCGCGGCATCGGGCGATGGAGACAACGGCAGGGCAGACAGCGGCATGGCAGATCACGCCCCGGCAGTCGGCGGTCCACGCGGCTGCGGTACCGACGGCAGTGGCGCCGGTGGCCGCGGCTACGGGGCCTGCGGGGGCCGGCATCGAGCCGATGGAGCCGCCGGGCATGGTGAGCCTGTGGGCCGAGGTGCCCGAACCCCTGCTGCACTCGATGCGGGGCTTCATCGAGGCGCACCCCAACTGGGACCAGTACCGCCTGTTCCAGGCGGCCCTGGCCGGCTTCCTGGTGCAGAACGGCGTGCAGAGCCGCGAGATCACCCGCTGCTACCTGGCCAACCTGTTTCCCCAGCAACCCCGCTTCGCTGAGCCGCTCTGAGCCGGCTCTGCCGCCGCCCGCGTGTCAGGGCTGTCCGCGGTAGGTCAGCAGGCCGGAGCGGTCCTCCGGGCCGAACAGCTGGCGGTAGGCCGCCGCCAGGCTGCAGTTCACCAGCGGCAGGGCCACCAGCAGGCCCGCCAGCAGGGCCAGCGCCCCTGCCACCAGGATCAGGCCCAGCACCAGGCTGAAGGCCAGGCCGCGCCCCCAGTGGGGATCGATGGCGACCCTCCCGGAGCGGAAGCTGTCGACCGGGCCCGTGCCCCCCAGCACCGCCAGGGGCAGATGCAACAGCTGGTTGACGGCGATGTAGGCGAACACGGCCCCACCCGCCAGGGCCGGCAGCAGCCCCAGCAGCGGCTGCACCAGCGTCAGCAGGCCGCTGCCCAGGCCGGCGATCACCAGCACCAGCACGTTGATCAGCAGGAGCAGCAGCACGATCAGCAGCAGCCGCAGGATGGCCCGGCCGTCCCAGCGGGCCAGGTCGCTGAAGCGGGGCCGATCTCCGGCCAGGCCGATCCAGGCGCCGCGCACCAGCCCCACGTTCAACCACAGGCTGCCCACCAGCCCCAGGGTCAGGCCCGCCGCGCTGGCCAGCAGCGCCAGGGGCACGGCCTCCCCCGCGGTCAGGGCATCGGCGCCGACCCTGTGCAGGCTCTGGCCCAGCACCGTGCTGCTCCCCGCCAGCAGGGTGAAGCCCACGAAGCTCCAGGGGGCCAGCTGGAAGCAGCGCCAGCCCTCGCCCAGGGCCCGGCGGATCTGGATCGGGCCGGGGTGCAGGGCCGGCAGCGTCATGGCCGAGGGGGGAAGGGCACTGGGCGGCAACCTACCGGCCGTGCCCGGATGCGCCAGGGATCCTGGGGGCTGCAGTCATGGCCTCAGCGCAGGGGACCCAGCAGGGCCAGCAGCCGCTCGGCGCTGGCCTCGGGCACCGGCAGGATCGAGAGGCGGTTGCCGGCGCGCACCACCGGCAGCTCCTCCACGCTGAACTGCTCGCGCAGCGCATCCAGGCTGAGCAGCTCGGCGAAGCGGCCCACGTACTGGAGCCGCACGCAGTCCCAGCGGGGCGCCTCGGGCTTGGATTTGAGGTCGTAGTACTTGTTGGCGGGGTCGAACTGGCTGGGGTCGGTGAGGCCGGTTTCAATCACCTCCATCATCCCCACGATCCCCGGTGGCTTGGCGTTGGAGTGATAGAAGAAGGCGCGATCACCGATGGCCATTGTCCGCATGAAATTGCGGGCCTGGTAGTTGCGAATGCCATCCCACAGGGTGCTGCCCTCGCGCTGAAGATGGTCGATCCCGTAGACATCGGGCTCGCTCTTCATCAGCCAGTGGACCATTGCTGCGCCAGCATTCGGGCGCCAGGGTAACGCCGCTCCCGATGGCCCGCTTGACGGGCCGACGGCCCTGGGTAGGGTCCGTGGAATCGTCGGCGTCGCCTTGCCCTCCCCCGCCCCGGCCCCGCGTCTGGTCCTCAGCGGCGACCAGCTGACGGCCTCCTCCTCGGGCTGGATCGCCGCCCTGCTCAACCTGGCCTGCCAGGGGCATGGCTACCTCTACCAGCGCCGCTGGGGGGCCTACTGGATCGGGGCGGCGGCGGCGGTGGGCGCTTCCCTGCTGGGCGGCGTGGCCATCGGTGGGGGCACCTGGTGGCTCAACCGGACTCGCCCGGATGTCACCGAACTCACGACCAGCGCCGCCGTGGCGGGCGTGTATCTCGGCCTGGGTGGCGTGGGCCTTGGCTCCGCCGTGGAGGCCGGCCTGGCGGTGAACCGCTCCCGGCGGCGCCTGCAGCAGCCGTCGACTGAGCCCTGATCCCTGACCCTCAGAGCGCCTGCACCAGGCGGCGGAAGTGGTCGCCGCGGGCCTCGAAGTCGCTGTACTGATCGAAGCTGGCGCAGGCGGGGGAGAGCAGCACGGCCCGGCAGCCGTGGCGTGCCGCCAGCTCCCGGGCCAGGGGCACGGCCTGCTCCAGCCCCTCCACGGCGGCCACGGCCCCGCCGTAGCCGCCCTGCTCCAGCAGCCCCTGGAACTCCTGGCGGGCGGCTCCGTAGAGCACCACGGCGGCCGCCTGGCGCCGGAGTTCGCCGATCCAGCCGCCGGCCTCGCCCCGCTTCGACTCCCCGCCCGCCAGCACCACCAGGGGGCCGTCGAGGGCCCGCAGGGCCACTTCGGCCGCGTCGTAGTTGGTGGCCTTGCTGTCGTTGTACCAGCGCACCCCCTCCAGCTCCCGCAGGCGCTCCAGCCGGTGCGGCACCCCGGGAAAGCTGCGGAAGGCCTCCTCCATCACCGCGCCGCTGAGGCCCAGCTCCAGGCCCACGGCGGTGGCCATCAGCAGGTTCTGGCGGTTGTGGGCGCCGGGCATGGCCAGGGCGCGGGCGTCGAACAGGGGGCCATTGGGGCCCATCACCTGCTCGGCCTCGATCCACAGGTGGGGCTCGATGCCGGCGCTCCGGGCCTGCTGGCGCGGGCCGGCGCTCACCCACTGGGCGTGGTCCCAGCTGGCGGCGCGGCTGCGCAGGTCGGGGTCGTCGGCGTTGAGGATGCGCACCGCCGAGCGCTCCAGCAGCCCGCGCTTGATGGCGCGGTAGTGGTCCAGGGTGCCGTGGCGCTCCAGGTGGTCGGGGGTGAGGGTGGTCCAGAGGCCGATGCGGGGGGCGATCGCCGGGGCTGCCTCGATCTGGTAGCTGCTCAGCTCCACCACCAGCCAGGCGGGCAGGGGCCGGCCAGCACCCACCCGTTCCAGGGCCAGTTCCGCCGCCGAGCGGCCCACATTGCCGCCCATGGGCGCATCGAGGCCGGCGCTGGCCAGCAGGTGGGCCACCAGGTGGGTGACGGTGGTCTTGCCGTTGGTGCCGGTGATGCCGATCCAGGGCACGGGCTGCAGGGCCTCCCAGGCCGTGGTGATCTCGCCGTCGGTGCGGATGCCCTGGGAGCGCAGCTCCTCCAGGGCGGGGTGGTCCCAGCGAATGCCGGGGCTGACGATCACCCGGGCCGGCCGCTCAGCCAGGGCCGCGAAGCTGGCGGCGGCCAGGGGCGTGTGCAGCTGCACGGCAATGCCCTCGGCCCGCAGGGCCTCGGCCTTGGCCTCTAGGGCCTCGCCGCCGCCGCTCTCGAGCACCAGCACCCGCTGGCCCTGCTGGCGCAGCAGCCGGGCGGCCCCGAGACCGGAACGACCCAGCCCCAGCACCACGGTGAGCCCGTCTCCTGCCAACGCTTGTCCCGCGAAAGACTGGACCGGGGTCTGCATTGTTCAGGCGCTCGGAATGACGAGAGGCCGTGTAGGCGTTGACTGAAAAAAGTGGGCGATACTGGAATCGAACCAGTGACTCCTACCGTGTCAAGGTAGTGCTCTACCTCTGAGCTAATCGCCCGTGGCACTGATCGGCAGGCTCCACAGGAGTGCCGCAGTCCGAGCAACTTAGCAGTCCGGCTTCCGCCCCAACAGCAGCGCCAACAGCTGCCCCAACAGCCGCGCCAGGAGGCGCCAGGCCATCGGGCCCAATCCGGCGGTCCTCGCCTCTCGCGGCACGGGCCCACAGCCGACGGCCCCGGGCCCGTGCGCTCAGCTGCGCCGCAGCACCACCCGCCAGCGCTCGCGCTTGGTGGGCTGCACCTCCAGCAGCTCCAGTTCGCCGCGCCCCTCCAGCCGCAGCCGATCGCCCACCGCCAGCTCCTTGCTGGGGCTGCTCACCGGTTGCCAGTTGAGGCGCACGGCGCCGCTGCGCACCAGCTCCGCCATGCGGCTGCGGGACAGCCCGAAGCCCGCCGACCCCACCGCATCGAGCCGCAGCGAGGCCTCCACGCTGCTGAGCTGCTTGGGCTGCCGCTGGGCCGGCAACTGCAGCTGCTCCACCGGCAGCGCCTCCAGCTGCACCTCCACCGTGCGCACCCGGGCCGGCTGGCCGTGCAGGCGGGCGGCCAGCTCGGGCGTGACGATCAGCTGGGCGCCGCGATCGCCGCGGATCCAGATGTCGCCGAGCTCGCCCGGTTCGGCTCCGGCGGCCAGCAGGCCGTCCCGCACGTCGCCGGGTTCGGCGGGGTCGAACAGGAAGTTGCCGCTCACCACCAGGCCCATCAGCGGGGCGGCCTCTTCCGCGTGGGCCGCGCCGTCCGCCGGGCTGGTCTCGGCACTGCCCCTGGTCTCGGCGCTGCCATGAGGGGCCGCCGTCTGAGGGGCCGCCGCCAGCTCGGCCCGCTGCAGCAGCAGGCGCCTCCGCTCGGCCTGGGGCCAGCCGCCCGCCGAGTTCAGGGTCAGTTCGCTCAGGCTGCCCAGCCGCCGGTCGGCCTCCTCGCGCAGGTCCGCCGCCACGAAGCCGGTCCACACCGGCTGCCAGGTGCGCAGGGCCTGCTCGGCCTGATCGATCAGGGCGGCCAGCTCCTCGGGCCGGCGGCTTCCTTGGAGCAGGTCCTCGCGGGGCAGCATGGCGGGGGCGTCAGAAGTCGTTGAGGCGCACCAGGGCCTTGGGCTTGGCGGACTGCAGGGTGGTCCAGGGCATCTCCAGGCCCGAGGCGATCTCCACCAGCAGCAGCCAGTTGCCCTCCTCGAGCCGGTTGCGCAGGGCCCGCACCCGGTCGTCCAGGTCGGAGCTGACGCTGGCGGCCGCGGCGAAGCTGCCCATGAAGCCCGAGCCCAGCCCCAGCAGGCCGCCGATCAGGTGGGAGCCCACCGGGCCGGCGAAGGCGAAGGTGTCGAGGTCGGTGATGAAGGTGAAGGTGAGGCCGGCCAGGAAGCCGAAGGGCAGCAGCCAGCGGGCCATGCTGCGCTGCCGCAGCTGGCGGGAGAGCTTGGGGTTGAGCTCCGGCACCGCCTCCACCGGCTCTTCGCCCGTGCCGATGGCCAGCAGCCGCAGCGGCGGCGGCGTCATGGCGGCCAGCTGATCCCGCAGCTGCCGCAGCCGCTTGCGCTCCGAGAGCACCACCACCACGCTGTTTCCCAACCGACGCTCCGCAGGCGACCGCCCTGATTCTCCACGCCCCCGGGGCCCCGGGGGCGCCGCGCGCGGGGGCCGCCTGAGGGCCGCTCTCTACACTGCACCTCCCGCCGCCCCCACCCCGCCGGGTCATGACGAAGGTTCTGGTTTCCGACCCCATCGATCAGACAGGGATCGACATCCTGTCGCAGGTGGCCCAGGTGGACGTGCGCACGGGCCTGCCGCCCGAGCAGCTCAAGGCGATCATCGGCGAGTACGACGCCCTGATGATCCGCTCCGGCACCACCGTGACGGCCGACATCATCGAGGCCGCCGACAAGCTGCGGATCATCGGCCGCGCCGGTGTGGGGGTCGACAACGTCGATGTGCCCGCCGCCACCAAGCGCGGCGTGATCGTGGTGAATTCGCCCGAGGGCAACACCATCGCCGCGGCTGAGCACGCCCTGGCCCTGATGCTCTCGCTGTCGCGCCACGTGCCCCACGCCCACGCCAGCACCATGGCCGGCGGCTGGGACCGCAAGAAATACGTCGGCAACGAGCTCTACAAGAAGAAGCTCGGCGTGGTGGGCTTGGGCAAGATCGGCTCCCACGTGGCCCGCGTAGCCCGGGCCATGGGCATGGAGGTGGTGGCCTACGACCCGTTCGTGTCGGCGGAGCGCGCCCAGCAGATGCAGGTGCGGCTGCTGCCCCTGCCGGCCCTGTTCGCCGAGGCGGACTACGTGAGCCTGCACCTGCCCCGCACGCCGGACACCGAGAACCTGGTGAACGCCGAGCTGCTGAAGACGATGAAGCCCACGGCGCGCCTCGTGAACTGCGCCCGCGGCGGCATCATCGACGAGGCCGCCCTGGCCGAGGCCGTGCAGAACGGCGTGATCGCCGGCGCCGCCCTCGACGTGTACGCCAAGGAGCCCCTGGAGGCCGATTCGGCCCTGCGCGGCGTGGCCGAGCGGCTGATCCTCACCCCCCACCTGGGCGCCAGCACCGAGGAGGCCCAGGAGAACGTGGCCATCGACGTGGCCGAGCAGATCCGCGATGTGCTGCTGGGCCTGCCCGCCCGCAGTGCCGTGAACATCCCCGGCCTCAACGCCGAGGTGATGGAGCAGCTCAAGCCCCACCTGCAGCTGGCCGAGACCCTGGGACAGCTGATCAGCCAGCTGGCCGGCGGCCAGATCAGCGAGCTGGAGGTGCGGCTGCAGGGCGAGTTCGCCGCCCATCCGGCCCAGCCCCTGGTGATCGCCGCCCTCAAGGGCCTGCTCTCCACCGCCCTGGGCGACAGCATCAACTACGTGAACGCCAGCCTCGAGGCCAAGGAGCGCGGCATCCACGTGCTGGAGGTGAAGGACGACGCCAGCCGCGACTTCGCCGGTGGCTCGCTGCAGCTCGTGTCCCGCAGCCCCCAGGGCAACCACTGCGTGACCGGGGCCGTGTTCGCCGACGGCGAGCTGCGCATCATCACCATCGATGAGTTCCCGGTGAACGTGGCCCCGAGCCGCCACATGCTGTTCACCCGCCACCGGGACATGCCCGGCATCATCGGCCAGCTGGGCTCCGTGCTCGGCGAGCACAACGTGAACATCGCCTCGATGCAGGTGGGCCGTCGCATCGTGCGCGGCGACGCCGTGATGGTGCTGAGCGTGGACGATCCGATCCCCCCCAGCCTGCTGGCCACGATCAACCAGATCAACGGCATCCAGGAAGCCCATCCCGTGACCCTCTGAGCCCTTTGCTCTGACGGCCCCGGTCCTGGCCCCGAGCCCTGGCGGGGCCGGCGGCTCACAAGGGGGCCACGGCCGCGGGGCTCCGGCCCCCTGGCCCGCCATCCCATCCCTTGCCCCTCTCGGCCATGTCCCTGTCCTGGTGGCGGCTGGAGCTGCCGGCGCTCCCGGAGCTGGAGGAATCGCTGCTCTGGAAGCTCAACGCCCTCGGCATCCCGCGGGTGGCCGTGCGGCACCGCCCTGAGGCGCCCGAGCAGCGCACCCTGCTGGCCTGGTTGCCGGAGGCCGACTGGCCCGAGGCCGAGCGGGCCCAGCTGGAGCAGGCCCTGGCGCCCCTGGCCGCCACCTTCGGCCTGGCGCTGCCCCCGATCCAGTGGCAGCAGCAGGCCGACGAGGACTGGAGCCTGAGCTGGAAGCAGCACTGGCAGGCCGATCCGGTGGGGGAGCGGCTGCTGATCCTGCCCGCCTGGCTGGAGCTGCCCCCTGAGCACGCCGATCGGCTGGTGATCCGCATGGACCCCGGCAGCGCCTTCGGCACCGGCAGTCACCCCACCACCCGCCTCTGCCTGGAGGCGCTGGAGGCCCTGGCGGCCGAGCGCGGCGGCGATGGGGCCCCCGACCTGGGCCCCATCCGGGTGGCGGATCTGGGCTGCGGCAGCGGCATCCTCGGCATCGCCGCCCTGCTCCAGGGGGCCGCCACGGTGGCCGCGTCCGACACCGATTCCCTGGCGGTGCGCGCCACCCGCGACAACGCCGCCGTGAGCGGCTTCCAGGACCGGCTGACGGTGGCCCTGGGCTCGGTGGAGGCCCTGGCGGAGCTGCTGGCGGGGGAGCCCGCCGACCTGCTGCTCTGCAACATCCTGGCGCCGGTGATCGAGGCCCTCTGCCCGGCCTTCCACACGGTGCTGGCGCCCAGCGGCGTCGGGCTGCTCAGTGGCCTGCTTGTGGACCAGGCCCCGGGGCTGCAGGCGGCCCTGGCCGCCGAGGGCTGGCAGGCGGAGCTCACGGCCCAGCAGAGCCAGTGGGGCCTGATGACGATCCGGCGCGCCGCCCCGGCCGCCTAGCCGCGGCCTGGGCCTGCCGGTGTTGCATAAGGCACGCTGATCTGTGCCCACCCTTTGATTGGGCTTCCCGGCTTCTGGTGCCCAGATCCCCAGGAAGCCACCCCGGCGGATGTAGGAAGGGGCGGTCCTACGGACCCGGGGAATTCTCCAGGTTCCGTGAGCCCCAATCCCTTCCATGGCTTCCTATAAGGTCACCCTCATCAGCGAGAGCGAAGGCCTCAACAAGACCATCGAGGTTCCTGACGACCAGTACATCCTCGACGCCGCTGAGGAGCAGGGCATCGACCTCCCCTACTCCTGCCGTGCCGGTGCCTGCAGCACCTGCGCCGGCAAGCTGGTCTCCGGCACCGTGGACCAGTCGGACCAGAGCTTCCTGGACGACGATCAGATCGAGGCCGGCTTCGTGCTGACCTGCGTCGCCTACCCCACCAGCGACGTCACCATCAAGACCCACGCCGAAGAAGAGCTGTACTGAGCTCCTTGAGCCATCCAGCCTCCCCCCTGGGGCGGCCTTGATGGCTCTCGTTACTCGCTTTCAGTGACTCGGCCACCCTGCGGGGTGGCTTTTTTGTCACCCGCCCTTCGGGGCCTCCCCCGACGATTCGCGCAAACTGCCGTGGCTCTGGCTCCATCCGGCTCCTCCCCTGCCCAGGTGCGGGAGCTGTTCGCGCCCGGCAGCGAGCACACCAGCCCTGGCGGGCAGTACAGCTTCCGGGTGCTGGGCCCCTGCTGCCGGCTGTTCGACCGCGAGGAGCTGCCCTGGCCCTGCTGCCGCCTGGCCTGGCGCAGCAAGGAGCCCAGCTGGCGCCGGATCGGTCGGCGCTTCGTGCCCGACCTGGCCGCCCGACGCTGCCCCTCCTACGTCGTGGAGCTGCTGCAGCCGGGCTCCCGGCCCACCCGCACCGTGCTCACCCTGTTCTCCCAGCGGCTGCAGGGCCCCCTGCAGGAGTGGTGGTACAGCAAGCACCCGCACTCCCTCGACCCTGCCAACGTGGCACCCCCGGCCCCGGTGGAGTGAGCCTCCGACGGCCATGAAAAAGGGGGCTCTGCTGAGCCCCCCTGGGTGGAACGTTGGCTCCGGGATCAACCCGGAGACCTGGCTGGCGATCAGAAGTAGATCTTGCCGCCGCCCCACTGGAGGCCCTGCACCTTGGGGGCCACCAGGATGTAGCCGGCGATCAGGCGCAGATCCTCGTCATCGAGATCGCGCATCTTCACGAACACGTCGCTGCTGCGCAGGCTCGGGTGCACGTCCGAGATGCTGTATTCCCCGTCATAGGAGGTGGGGTCCTTGAGGTAGTCGACGAGGGCGTCGACGTTGTCGCGGGCGGGGGTGGCCAGGGCCAGGGTCTCGGGGTCGAGGCCCACGTTGTGGTTGGTCTTGGTGATGCCGCCGGCGTGGCACTCACCGCAGCTGCTGTTGAAGACCTTGCGACCGGCCTTGATCTCCTGTTCGCTGAAGGTGACCAGGGAGCCGTCGGGCCCGGCGGGCACCGTGAGCTGCTCCGCGGTCCACTGGGCGGCGTTGGCCGCACCGGCGAAACAGACCAACAGGGCCAGGGGCAGAACCAGCAGAGCCCGGGTCAGGACCCGACGCGCGGAGGAGAAGAAAGAGGCCATGGAAAAAGCCGGCAAGTAGGCGGTCATCACCGCACCTGAGCCCTTGTATCACGGGGGAAGGGCCCCCCGGGACGGAATCAGGAAGGCAATCACGAAGTGTTGCAGCCACAGGCCTGGAGCCGCCCGGGGCAGGCCCCGCCGGCCCCGGGACTCAGGGGCTGGAGCTGGTGCCCGCGCTGGCGGTGGCGCGGGGGGCTGCCGCGGCGTCGGCCGCCTGGGGCGTGCCGGCTTCGGGCTCCGGGGCGGCCAGCTCGAGGCTGAGGAAGTCCTTGGCCAGCAGGGTGTTGGGGAAGATCGCCCGCGCCTCGGCCAGCAGGTCGTCGGGGGTCACGGCGTTGCCCGGCATGTAGCGGGGGCTCAGGTGGGTGAGGGCCAGCTGCTTCACGCCGGCGGCCAGGGCGGTCTGGGCCGCCATGGTGCTGGTGGAGTGCTGGCGCTGGAAGGCCATCTCCGCCTCGGCGTGGGCGAAGGTGCTCTCGTGGATCAGCAGGTCCGCGCCGGCGGCCAGCTCCACCGCCGCCTCGCTGAACACGGTGTCGGTGCAGTACACGAGGCTGCAGCCGGGGCGCTCGGGGCCGCAGAGGCTGGCGCCGTTGATGATGCGGCCGTCCTCCAGGGTCACCGTGCGGCCGGCCTTCAGCTCGGCATAGATCGGACCCGGGGGGATGCCCAGCGCCTTGGCCTGCTCCACGGCGAAGCGCCCGGCCCGGGGCTTCTGGTCCACCCGGTAGGCGTAGGCCGGCACCCGGTGGGTCAGGGGGGTGCAGCGCACGGTGATGTCATCGTCGTCGAGCAGCAGGGCGCCGCTCTTGGCCGCCTCCTTCACCCGGTGGCTGCGCAGCGGGTAGCCGATGCGGGTGGAGCTGGTGCGCAGCACCCCCTCCAGGTAGTCGCGCAGCGGGTCGGGGCCGTAGAGGTCGATGCCGCTGCAGGTGCCCGCCAGCCCCAGGCTGGCCAGCAGCCCCGGCAGGCCGAACACGTGGTCGCCGTGCATGTGGGTGATGAAGATCCGGCTCAGCTGGCTCACCCGCAGCTCGCTGCGCAGGAACTGGTGCTGGGTGCCCTCGCCGCAGTCGAACAGCCACAGCTCAGCCCTCTGGGGCAGCCGCAGGGCCACCGCCGACACATTGCGGGAGCGGGTGGGAACGCCGGAGCTGGTGCCCAGGAAGGTGACCTGCACGGCCGGTGGATCTCCCTGATGCTCTCAGGGGCATGCTCCCACGCCGCGGCGGGGCGCTGGGGCCGCCTTGCCGTGCCGGCCCCCTGGCGCCCCCCGGTGGCGGCGTCCACAATGGTCTGCCAACCAGGGATAGGCCCAGCCGCATGCCGAGCCAGCGCGACCCACGGCGCCATGCAGGACGCCCTGCCGCCAAGGCCTGGCCCTGGCCCCTGGGCAGGGTTGCTGCTCTGGCGGCGCCCCTGGCGGGCCTGGCCCTGCTGGCCCCGCTGGTGCCACCGGTTCTGCTGGCGCCGGATCCGGCCCGGGCCGCGGGGCGCCGGGTGGAGGCTCCTTCCCCCGAGCTGCGGGTGTTGCTGCAGGAGGGTCCGGCCCTGACGGTGCGGGCCGCTGGCGCCACCCGCCTGCGCCTGCGCGATGGCCGCGGCAAGGCCCTGCTGGTGATCTCGGGCGAGCGGCCGCTGCGGCTGCGCTGGCGGGCCGGCCTGGTGGAGGCGGAGCCGGATCCCGTCGTGGTGGCGGCAGCGGCTGCGCTGCCGGGGCCCGACCCGGCCGCGGGGGCCGCCGGGGCCGGCGAGCGCACCGGTGCCGGGCCCAGCCCCGAGCCCGAGCCGCTCCAGATGCCCCTGCGGCTCAGCGAGCTCTGGCTGGAGTCGGTGCCCGCGGCCGACTCCGATCCGGCCCTGTGGCTGCAGAAGCGCCGCTACCGCGGCCGCCTGCAGATCCGGCCGGTCAATGAGCAGCTGCAGGCGATCAACGTGCTGCCGCTCGAGACCTACCTGCCCAGTGTGGTGGGCAGCGAGATGCCGGCCAGCTGGCCCCTGGAGGCCCTGCGGGCCCAGGCGGTGGCGGCCCGCACCTACGCCCTCAAGGGCCGCAAGCCCGGGGCCGCCTACGACCTCAAGGCCACCGTCGCCAGCCAGATGTACAAGGGTCTGGAGGCGGAGACCGCCTCGACCCGCGCCGCCGTGGCCGACACCCGCGGCCTGGTGCTCACCTACGGCGACAGCCTGATCGACGCGGTGTTCCACAGCAGCGCCGGCGGCGTCACCGAAAGCAGCGGCGACCTCTGGCCCCGCCAGCTGCCCTACCTGGTGAGCGTGCCGGATTTCGACCAGACCTCCCCAGTGCGGGAGTGGCGCCAGCCCCTGGATCCGGCCCAGCTGCGCCAGGCCTTCGCCGAGATCGGCGGGGCGGCGGCGATCCAGGTGCTGGCCACCACCCCCAGCGGTCGCGTCAGGCAGGCGCGGGTGGTGGGCCCCGCCGGCCAGCTGGTGCTCACGGGCCCTCAGCTGCGCACCCGCCTGGGGCTGAAGAGCACCTTCGTGCGCTTTGAGCTGCAGCCGCTGCTGCCTGGCCCCACGGCGCTGTCGCTGCCGGGTCTGGAGGCGGGCCCGCTCCCGGCGGGCGCCGGCGCCCTGACCCTGCCCGCCCAGGCGCCGCTGGACGCCCCCCAGCCCCTGCCGTTACCGGTGGCCGGGGGGATGCCCGCGGCGCCACCGGCTCCCCAGCTGCTGGTGGCCGTGGGCCGGGGCTTCGGCCATGGGGTCGGCATGAGCCAGTGGGGGGCCTTTGCGATGGCCAGCCGGGGCACCGGCTTCGAGCAGATCCTGCGCCACTACTACCGCGGTGCCCGCCTGCAGCCCTACACCGAGGTGCCCGGCCTGGCCCTGGCCACGGGAGTGGAGAGCCGCGACGACAGCGGCTCCACGGCCACGGCGCTGCCGGTCGGCGGACGGCGCTGATGCCCGGCACCAGCCTGGAGCTCGGCCCCACGGCCGCTCCCATCCGCCTGGCCGTGGAGCCGGGGCCCGAGGCCCTGGGCCGGCGGGTGGCCGCGCGGCTGCTCGGGGCCCTGCGGGATCGTGCCCGCGGCCTGAGCCGGCGCCCCCTGGGGCTCGCCACCGGTCGCACCATGGAGCCCGTCTATGCCGCCCTGCGCAACGACCTGGCGGCCCTGCCGGCGGCGGAGCGCCGCGAGCTGCTGGCCCACTGGCACAGCTTCAACCTCGATGAATACGTGGGCCTCGGGCCCGCCGATCCCCGCTCCTTCGCCGCCACCATGGCCGCCGCCGTCGGCGAACCCCTGGGGCTGGCTCCCGCCCAGCTGTGCCTCCCCGACGGCCTGGCGGCCGATCCGGAGGTCGAGGCCCAGCGCTACGCGGCGTCGATCGCCGCCGCCGGCGGCCTCGGCCTGCAGCTGCTGGGTCTGGGCAGCAACGGCCATGTGGGCTTCAACGAGCCCCCCTGCGGCCCCGAGGCCCCCTGCCGCCCTGTGGAGCTGGCCCCGGCCACCCGCCGCCAGAACGCCGCTGATTTCGGGGGGGATCCGGAGGCGGTGCCGCGCTGGGCCATCAGCCTGGGGCTGGCCGAGATCCTCCAGGCCGAGGAGCTGCTGCTGGTGGTGAGCGGCGGCGCCAAGGCCGAGATCCTGCGCCGCGCGTTGCTGGAGCCCCCCACGGCCGCCGTACCGGCCAGCTGGCTGCAACGGCATCCCCGGCTCCGGGTGATGGTGGATGCGGCGGCGGCGGCGGAGCTCTCCAGGGGGAGTTGAGCGGGGTGCCCGCAGCCGATCCCCAGGGGCTCTGGCCGCTGGGCCCTGGCCCCGGCGCCTAGCGGCGTTCCTCCAGCACCGGCAGGGTCCATTGGCCCGAAAGGGCGGTGGCCCCGGGGCCATAGAGACGGGCCACGAAGAAGAAGGGGCCAGCCGGTGCAGGCAGCCAGTTGGAGACCTTGTCGGGGCCGGGATTGTCGTGCTGGAGATAGAGCTCCAGGGAGCCATCGGCCCCCAGCTTCAGGCCCTGGGTGCGATCGCCGATCGAATAGCGATCGATCGGATTGGCCACCAGCAACCGCTGCGGCAGGTTGTACATCGTGATCGACCAGAATTCACTCACCGGCGGCAGCTGGCCGGCCGGGAAGCGCAGCACCCATCGGCGGCGGCCATCGAGCACCTTGCCGTCGGGGCCCGTCTGCTGGCTGGCGTAGAGGGCTTCGGCACTGCTGTTGCCGTAGATCCCCAGCATCGCCCCCATGGCGCGGTAGGTGAGGTAATCGGGCCCCAGCTCCTGGCGGGTGCCGAAGAACCCCTTGGAACTGCTCTGGGCTAGGGCCTTGCTGCGCAGATTCGCGGCGGCAACGGCCACCCCTTCGCTGATGGCGGTCCGGATCTGGGGATCCAGTCGGGCCGGATCAAAGGCACGCCTGGGGCCGATGCCGATGCGGGCGAAGCGCGCCATCATCGCCCGCTCCGACGGCACGGTGGGCATGAACGGCAGCAGGGCATTGAGATAGGCGATGAAGCCGATCCCCTCGGCCTTGGAGGCATCCCAGGCGGGCCAGGTCACCGGGGGAGCGGGCCGGGGCGGCTTGGTGCCTTCGAAGCGCGAGAGGGGGATCAGCTGATACCTGGCCTGCAGCGCCTGCAGGGCGGGGATGTCATCGGGGCCGTTCAGCTGGGTGCGGGTGAGGGTGCCCACGAAGTCGGTCTCGGCCCGGAACACCTTGGTGATCCCCTTGGGCACGGTGCCCTGCCAGCGGGGGCCAGCAAACAGATAGGTGCCGGCGCCCCGCCCCGTGGCGCGCACACCCGTGTAGGCGAAGTTGTGGGTGTAGAGGTCAAACCACTGATTCACGTAGTAGCGGGGAGCCGCCACGGCTGGCAGCTTCAGCACGATCGGCTCCGCCCGCAGATCCAGCCAGGCCCAGGAGTAGGGCGTGTCGTTGTTGGGGGTGACGATGTCGGTGTCGGCCGGGGTGGCGGAGCGGCTGTAGTGGCGGAAGCGGTTGAAGCCGCCCACGTAGCCCGGGAAGGCCTTGTTCTGGGTCTGGTTCCAGAAGGTCTGGTAGCCCTGCAGGGGGGCATAGGCGTACAGCCAGGCCTCCTCGGCGATCGCCCGCGCTTCGGCGGGGCTGGGGGCCGGCAGGGTTTGGACGTTGTCGGTGGCGTGGGCGGGCCCCGCTGCCAGCAGCGACGGCACCAGCGGCAGGCCTGGGCCTGGGCTCAACAGAGTGGCAGCCAGCGCCAGAGCGGTGCCGGCGGCGAGCGGAGACGGGGTGGAGCAGCCCATGGGCAATGGCGAGAGCGTGAGGGGAGCCGGTGACTGGCGTTGGTGTTGGCCCCCAGGCCGGCAGCGGTGCGGTCGGGGGCTTGACGTCATCCCGGAGGCCGGAGCCGGGCCTGTGGCGTCCCGGCGTCAGGGGCGCCGCGCGGCGATGGGCTCAATGTCGTTGAGCTGCCAGGTCTTGGCGAAGTAGGGCTCGGTGGGGGCGTAGAAGCGGAAGTAGGCGAACCAGCCCTTGCCCGGCGTGGTCTGGATCCAGTTCCTGGCGCCAGCCGGCCGGACCGGTCCGAACTCCACATCCACCGAGCCGTCGGCGTTGCTCACCAGGTCGGGCTGGCGGGAGCTGAGATCGGCGGCGCCCTGGGGGGTGATCAGCGGGCCACGGCTGAGGTTGTCGTAGAGGGTGATCGACCAGAACTGCTTCACCGGGGCGTTGGCTGGCACCCGCATGCGGTAGCTGCGGCCGCCGTCGAGCCACTGGCCCTTGGCGTCCTTGGAGGCCTCCAGATACACCTGGCCGAAGCCCAGCACCCGGCCCTGCATCCCCACCGACATGCCGATGGCCTCGTAGAACCAGGAGCTGCGCTCGTCGAGCTGCACCCGCCGCTTGTCGGGGGATTCCTGGTCGAGGTCGAACAGCACGGCGTACTCCCAGTGCTTGCCGGGGTACACCGAGGCGCCGGGGGTGCGCTTGTCGTAGGCGATGGTGCGGGCCATCAGGTCGCCCAGCTGGGCCGCCTCGCCAAGGATCCGTGCCTGCCGGGCATGGGGCCTGAAGGGCTGGCCCGGGCTGATGCCTAAGGGCGCCAGCATCCCGAACAGCATCCGATCGCGGGGCGCCACCGGTTCGTTGGCGTAGAGATCACTGAGCAGCCGCCAGTAGGAGAGGTCGGCGGGCTGGGCCGACTGCCAGGGGCGACCCCCCACCTCCTCGTAGCGGGACACCGGCGGATTGGCGCGCTGGTTCCAGCCGTAGAGGCGGTGCTGGCGCACGGTGGCCTCGGCCATGGCCCTGTCGGGCGCCAGGCCGCGGGTGCCGAACCAGATCTGGTTGCTGGACGCCCGGAAGATCCTGTAGCCGGGGGCCTCCACCGCCGCGGCGCCGGGGGGAAGGATCAGATACTTGCCGCCGGCCCCCTTGTCGGGGCCGGTCTGGCCCATGTCGGTGATCGGCTGCTGCCAGATGTCGAGCACGCCGCCGGCGGTGAGCCCGGCCGGCACTTCCACCACCAGGGGCCCCTGCCTGGCCAGATCCCAGAAGCTGAAGGCGTAGAGCGTGGTGATGTTGGGCGTCAGCATCCCCGCCTTGTCCTGCAGGGTGCGGTAGAGCAACACGTCGCCGTTGCGCACGCCCATGGTCTTGGCCTGGGCGTCGTAGAGGGCCTTGAAGCCCACGGCTGGCAGGGCCCACAGGTAGCCCTGGGTGGCGCGCTGCCGGTCGAGTTCGTCGTAGAGCTTTTGGGCCGTGGCGGCCGTGGGGTAGCCGTTCTCCAGCTCCAGCCGGCCCAGTGGGCGGAGCTCCACGCTGGTGCTGCTGCTGGACTGGCCCAGGGCTGAACTGGGCAGGAGTCCCATCAGGCACAGGGTCCCCAGGGCAACGGCGGTGGAACGGAACCTCGGCATGGCGGAGCGTGGGACGACGTGGGTTGGCCGGGCGTGCCGACCTGGGCCATCAGCAGCGGCATCGCGCCGGGTCCGCGGCCGGGATGGGCGCGGAAGCCGGGGCGGCGGGGCTGGGGGGCGGTGGGGGGCCCGGTGGGATCCAAGGCCGTCCTTCCCTTGATAGGGCGATCACCTCCAATCGAGGGTGGCCCCCACGGGGATCTTCCGGATGGTTTCTGGATCCGTCCGGCAGAGATCCGGCCGAGCGGCTGATTTCCGCGCACCCGCTCGGCCCCCGGCTTCCGGGGGACGCGGCCGTCAGTCCGCGACGGCGTTCAGCAGCGCCTCATCGGCCTCCAGATTGCTGGTCACGCTGCGCACGTCATCGAGCTCCTCGAGGGCATCGAGCAGCCGCAGGCAGCGGGCCAGATCGGCGGGATCCTCCAGGCGGCAGGGGGTCTGGGCGATCCAGCGGTGCTCCCAGCCGGCCACCGGCCAGCCGAGGCCCCGCAGCCCGTCCTGCAGGGCTTCCAGGTCGGTGAAGCCGCCGATCACCTCCGCCCCCTCGGGGTCGAGCTCGTAGCCGAGGGGCACCGGCCCCCCCTGGGTCTCCAGCTCCAGCAGGCCCTCCAGCAGGGCCTCCTCGGAGAGGTGCAACGGCTCCAGTCGCACCACGGAGCGGTGCTCGAACAGGTAGCCCACACAGCCCGTCTCCCCCAGGTTGCCGCCGTTCTTGCTGAAGGCCAGGCGGATCTCGGCGGCGGCGCGGTTGCGGTTGTCGGTGAGGGATTCGATCAGCACGGCCACGCCGCCGGGCCCGTAGCCCTCGTAGCGCACCGCCTCAAACTGGTCGCCGCCTCCCGCCTGGCCGGAGCCCTTGGCGATGGCCCGCTCGATGTTGGCGGCCGGCAGCCGGCCCGCCTTGGCCTTCTCGATGGCGGTGCGCAGCTGGAAGTTGCCGGCGGGGTCGGCGCCGCCCCGGGCCGCCACCGTGATCTCCCGCCCCAGCCGGGTGAACAGGGCGCCGCGCTTGGCGTCCACGACGGCCTTGGTGCGCTTGATCTGGGCCCATCTGCTGTGGCCGGCCATGGGTGTCGGGGAATCGCGCGAAGGGTGGGCTGGCCCGGGCTTCAGCCGCTGGCGTTGAGCACCAGGCGGGGCTGCAGGCGGCCCTCGGCCAGGGCCCGGGCCATGCCGGCCAGGTTGCCATCCGGGCCGACTACCACCACGGGATCGCCCTCCACCAGGCACCCCACCAGCTCGCCGCAGGCCACCTGGCTGCGGCCGCAGCGCCAGCCCGCCAGATCGGCTTCCTCCAGCCGGTGCCGGGGCAGGTGGGCCAGCACCACCAGCGGATCCAGCAGCGCCGGGGGTGGGCTCAGCTCCAGCCGCTCCAGGGGCACCGCCAGCTCCAGCCCGAAGCCCAGGGCGGCGGTGCGCCGCAGGCTGGCCAGGCAGCCGCCACAGCCCAGGGCCGCCCCCAGGTCCCGGGCCAGGGAGCGGATGTAGGTGCCGGCGGAGCAGGCCACCGCCAGCTCCAGCTGGCCCGTGGCCGGATCCCAGGCCAGCAGCTCCAGGTGCTCGATCGTCACCTGCCGCTCGGCCAGCTCCAGCGCCTCGCCGCGGCGGGCCCGGGCATAGGCCCGCACGCCGTCCACATGCACAGCCGACACCTGGGGGGGGCGCTGCTGGATGGCGCCGCGGAAGGGCGCCAGGGCCCCCTCCAGCTCGGCGGCCGTGAGGGCCGGCACGGCCCGGCGTTCCAGCTCCTCACCGGCCAGGTCGTCCGTGCTGGTGGTGAGCCCCAGCTGCACCACGCCCCGGTAGGCCTTAGCGCCATCCAGGTAGGGCAGGAGCCGCGTCGCGGCCCCCACGGCGATCGGCAGCACGCCGGTGACGGCCGGATCGAGGGTGCCGCCGTGGCCCACCCGCTTGAGCCCGTAGGCCCGCCGCACCCGGCTCACGCAGCCATGGGAGGTGAGGCCCGCGGGCTTGTCGAGCACCAGGAAGCCGCAGGGGGCGGATGGGGCCGCCGCCGCGGGTGCCTCGGGCTGGGGCGCTTCCGCCCCTCCCGTGCTGCTCCCCGCCACCTCCGCCCCCGCCATGGCCGCCTCGCCGCACCTCCAGGCGGGAACTGTTGCATCCGGCCCTTCCCTCGGCCCGCAGCGCTGCCGGCCCGGCCGATCCCCGCCAGCCTGGGGGCCCCCTGTCCGGCGCTCCCCCCGCCCTCCCCCCTGTGACCCTGCAGCAGCGCCGCGACCTGGCCTTCCTGGTGCTGGCCGGGCTGTTCCTGGGAACCATGGGCATGCTCAACATCCTCGGGCTCACCCGCTTCCTGCAGCTGGGCTCGATCGGCTCCTGGCCGATCGTGGTGGCGGTGGGGGCCCTGCCCTACCCGGTCACGTTTCTGTGCACCGACCTGATCAGCGAGATCTGGGGCGAGCAGAAGGCCAGCCAGCTGGTGTGGGTGGGGCTGCTGCTGAACGGCTGGATCGTGCTGATCCTGTGGCTGGGGGGGACGTTGCCGGGCCTGGCGGGGGCGCCGGAGGCCACGTTCTTCGAGGTGCGCCGCCTGGCCTTCGGCGCGGTGGGGGCCTCGATGGCCGCCTACCTGGCGGCCCAGTTCACCGACGTGCGCCTGTTCCATTTCTGGAAGCGCCGCACCGCCGGCCGGGCCCTGTGGCTGCGCAACAACGGCTCCACCCTGGTGAGCCAGCTGGTGGACACCAGCGCCGTGGTGCTGATCAGCCACTACGGCTCCCACGTGCTGCCGGTGCGGCCCGATGCGCCGGTGCTGCCGCAGCTGGTGGCCTTCATCGCCAGCGGCTACCTGTTCAAGGCCGTGGCGGCCCTGGCCGACACCCTGCCCTTCTACGGGCTCACGGCCTGGCTGCGGCACTGGCTGGAGGTGCCGGGCCTGGGATCGGAGCTCGGGGAGGCGGAGGGCCCCTCCGCCCTGCCGGAGCCTCCCACCGCTGGCCCGGCGCCGCTGGGCTCCTCACCACCCGAGGACCGCGGCCGCTGAGACCTACGGTGCCAGCACGCTCCCGTGTGCCTGTGCCGGCCTCCGCCCAACCCCCTCAGCCCAGCGCTGCCACCCCCTCCGGGCCCCCCAGCGGAGGCGCGTCCCTCGCCCCGGCCCTGCCCCAGCTCGATCCCGAGCGCTTCCTGGCCGATGGCTTCGAGCTCACGGCCCAGCTGGCGGTCTTCCTGGGGATCAGCACCGAGGAGCTGGCCGACCGCCTGCCCCTCGGCACCGAGGATCTGGCGGCCCTCCATCCCGGCGCCTTCGACCCGGAGCAGGCCGGCGCCTTCTACGAGGAGACGGTCGGCACCGGCCATCTGCTGGAGCTGGCGGCCTGGCACCTGGGCAGCGCCGACTACATCGCCGACACCCTGCGGCTGCAGGCCCGCTTCGCCCGCGGCCAGGTGCTCGATTTCGGCGGCGGCATCGGCAGCCACGCCCTGGCGGCGGCGGCCCTGCCGGAGGTGGAGGCCGTGTGGTTCGTGGATCTCAATCCCCACAACCGCGCCTTCGTGCAGCAGCGGGCCGAGCGGCTGGGGCTGGCGGATCGGCTGCGCTGCTTCCGGGATCTGGCCGATCCCCAGCTGCCGGAGCGCTTCGACACGATCGTCTGCCTCGATGTGCTCGAGCACCTGGCGGATCCCGCCGGCCAGCTCGAGACCTTCGCCGCCCGCATGGCACCCCAGGCCATCGCCCTGCTGAACTGGTACTTCTTCAAGGGGTTCCACGGCGAGTACCCCTTCCACTTCGACGAGCCCGCGCTGGTGGAGCGCTTCTTCCGCACCCTGCAGGGCCGCTTCCTGGAGCAGTTCCACCCCTATCTGATCACCACCCGCGCCTACCGGCTGCAGGCCTGAGCCTCACTGGGGCTCACCGCGGCTTGATGGCCACAACAAAGCCGGCGGGGAGACCGCCGGCCAGGGGTTTGGGGCCCGCTGGGCCCCGGGATCGCTATGCGCTGAGCCTGAGCCTCAGGCGGCGGCGATGTTGATGCGCTTGCGGCTGCGCAGGCCGCGCTTGATCGTGTCGAAGCTCACCACGCCATCCGCCAGGGCGAACAGGGTGTCGTCGGAGCCGCGGCCCACGTTGATGCCGGGCAGCACGGAGGTGCCGCGCTGGCGGATCAGGATCGAGCCGGCGCTCACGGTCTCACCGCCGTAGCGCTTGACGCCGAGGCGCTTGCTGTTGGAGTCGCGGCCGTTGCGGGTGGAGCCGGTGCCTTTCTTGTGGGCCATGGTTCAGAGGGAACGGGGGGAGGTGGGAGCGGGAGTCTGGGTCTGGCCTCAGGCCAGGGCCTTGCCGCCGACGGTGATCGACTGCACCTGGACGCGGGTCAGCTCCTGGCGATGGCCGTTCTTGCGGCGGGTCTTCTTCTTGGGGCGCATCTTGTAGACGATCACCTTCGGGCCGCGGCGGTGCTCCAGCACCTTCAGTTCGACGGTGGCGGCCTTGACGTAGGGCTGGCCCACGGTGGCGGCGGTGCCGTCGTTCACCAGCAGCACGTTCTCCAGGGTCACGGTGCTGTCCACGTCAGCGTGGATGCGGTCGAGGTCGTAGTAGCGGTTGGGCTGCACCCAGAACTGCGTTCCGGAGGTCTCGACGATCGCGTAGGGACCGGTGGTGGCTGGGTTGGGGGAGGTGCTCATGGCGGTCCGGGGCGTGGACAGGCTGACGGAACACGCGGGGCCTCAGCCGGGAAACCGGCCTGGCCTGCGGGGCGTCATTCGGCCTGCCGCACGGCAATCGAAAGACAAACAACGATCTTCACCTTTCAATCTGCCCATCGTCAACACTGTTGGCAGCGCCCCGGGCCCCAGCTCGGCTCCATGTCCCAGCCGGCACTCACCATCGCCTCCCTCCTCACCGACCGCAGCCTTGAGCAGGCGTGCCACAAGTGGCTGCGCGGCGGCCGCTATTGCCTGGAGGACCTCGGGGCGACGGCCGACCCGGTGGGCGAGCTGGAGCGGCGCTGCGAGAGCTTCGATGTGGTGCTGCTCCAGCAGGGGGCCTTCCCCACCCAGGCCTATGGCCGGCTGGTGGAGCAGGGCCTGCTGCTGCCGGCGGTGGTGATCGGCGAGGTCAACGGCCGCACCGACTACCACGAGGCGGAGGTGCACCTGCCCCTGGACCAGCTGGAGCAGCTCAGCTACAGCGTCGATGCGGCCGTCTCGCGCTTCCTGAGACGCGGCCTCTCCAATGCTCCCCCCGCCGCTACGGCTCCGCCGGCCGCCGCCACGGCTCCACCCCCCGGCTGGGGGCTGCCGAGTCGGATCAAGGATCGGCTCGGCTACCTGGGGGTGTTCTACAAGCGGGATCCCTCGCTGTTTCTGCGCAACCTGCCCGAGCCGGAGCGCGAGGAGCTGCTGGGGTCCCTGGAGCGCACCTACCGGGACCTGCTGCTCAGCTACTTCAGGGACCCGGATGCGGCCAACCAGGCCATTGAGAGCTTCGTGCACACCGCCTTCTTCAGTGATCTGCCGATCACCAAGGCCGTGGAGATCCACATGAACCTGATTGATGCCTTCTGGAAGCAGCTGCGGCTGGAAGGTCACAAGAGCGACTTCCTTCAGGACTACCGGCTGGCTTTAATTGACGTGATGGCCCACCTCTGTGAGATGTACCGCCGCTCCGTGCCCCCCGACTTGCCGGTCGGGGCCGCCATCGCTGAGGCGACAAGCTCCCTGGACGCCGAATTGTCAGGGGCGCCTGCCACGACCATCGGCTCCCCGGGTACCTAGGCCCCGCCCGCCGTTGCTGCCTCACCCACTGCTCTGTCTGATTCTTCGTCCAATTCCCAGCAGGTGATCTGAATGAGCCCCCGCAAGACCTACATCCTCAAGCTGTATGTGGCGGGAAACACGCCCAATTCGATGCGCGCCCTCAAGACCCTGCGCGACATCCTGGTCACCGAGTTCCAGGGTGTGTATGCCCTCAAGGTGATTGATGTGCTCAAGAATCCCCAGCTGGCCGAGGAGGACAAGATCCTGGCGACGCCCACCCTGGCCAAGATCCTGCCGCCGCCGGTGCGTCGCATCATCGGCGATCTCTCCGATCGCGAGCGCGTGCTGATCGGTCTGGATCTGCTCTACGACGAGCTGTCCGAGGAGGAGCTCCACAATCCCCTGGCCTCGGATGCCGCCGGTGCCGAGGCCCCGGCGGGCCAGACCACCCAGGTTGGCTCCTGAAGCCTGTCAAAACCCTGTCACTGCCTAGAATCCCTTCAGGACCACCCGATCGATGCAGGACCCCAGCTCCCCCAACCATGCCCTGCTGCAGGTGCAGAAGCTCCCTACGGGGATCGAGGGATTCGATGACATCTGTCAGGGGGGATTGCCGATTGGTCGATCCACGCTGATCAGTGGGACCTCCGGCACCGGCAAGACGGTGCTCTCCCTCAACTTTCTCTACAACGGCATTCGCCAGTTTGACGAACCTGGCATCTTCGTCACCTTTGAAGAGTCGCCGCTGGATATCCTTCGCAATGCCTCCAGCTTCGGCTGGAATCTGCAGGAGATGGTGGAGCAGGACAAGCTCTTCATCCTGGATGCCTCGCCCGACCCCGAGGGTCAGGATGTGGCCGGCAGCTTCGATCTCTCCGGTCTGATCGAGCGCATCAACTACGCGATCCGCAAGTACAAGGCCCGGCGGGTGGCCATCGATTCGATCACGGCCGTCTTCCAGCAGTACGACGCGGTGTCGGTGGTTCGGCGGGAGATCTTCCGCCTGATTGCCCGGCTGAAGGAGATCGGGGTCACCACGGTGATGACCACCGAGCGCATTGATGAATACGGCCCGATCGCCCGCTACGGCGTGGAGGAATTCGTCTCCGATAACGTGGTGATTCTCCGCAACGTGCTGGAGGGCGAGCGCCGCCGCCGCACGGTGGAGATCCTCAAGCTGCGCGGCACCACCCACATGAAGGGTGAATTCCCCTTCACCATGGGCGCCCACGGCATCAGCATCTTCCCGCTCGGGGCGATGCGTCTCACCCAGCGCTCCTCGAACGTGCGAGTCAGCTCCGGTGTGCCCCGCCTCGATGAGATGTGCGGTGGCGGCTTCTTCAAGGATTCGATCATTCTGGCCACCGGCGCCACCGGTACGGGCAAGACGCTGCTGGTGTCCAAGTTTGTGGAGAACGCCTGCAGCAACAAGGAGCGGGCGATTCTGTTCGCCTACGAGGAATCCCGCGCCCAGCTGCTGCGCAATGCCACCAGCTGGGGCATCGACTTTGAGCAGATGGAGCGTGATGGTCTGCTGAAGATCATCTGCGCCTACCCCGAATCCACAGGCCTTGAGGACCATCTCCAGATCATCAAGACCGAGATCAGCCAGTTCAAGCCATCGCGGATGGCAATTGATTCGCTCTCGGCCCTGGCCCGCGGGGTGAGCCACAACGCCTTCCGCCAGTTTGTGATCGGCGTGACGGGCTACGCCAAGCAGGAGGAGATCGCCGGCTTCTTCACGAACACCTCCGAGGAGTTCATGGGCAGCCACTCGATCACCGACTCCCACATCTCCACGATCACGGACACGATCCTGCTGCTGCAGTACGTGGAGATCCGCGGCGAGATGGCCCGCGCCCTGAACGTGTTCAAGATGCGCGGCTCCTGGCACGACAAGGGCATCCGCGAATTCGTGATCACCGGCAATGGTCCGGAGATCAAGGACTCCTTCTCCAATTTCGAGCGGATCATCAGCGGTGTGCCCCACCGCATCAATGCCGACGAGCGCAGCGATCTGGCCCGGATCGTGCGGGGGGTGGCCAGCGAAGACAAGCTCTGAGGCGGCCCCGCCGGGGCCTCAGCGCTCCACGCGGGTCAGCAGCCCCAGGTCAGTCGTCCCTCAGGCCCGGCCGGCCTGCTCCAGCAGGCGGCGTTCGCGTCGCCGCTCGCTTTCCACCTGCAGCTCATCGCCATCGGCCTGTTCCAGGGGCAGGTCAAACCAGAAGGTGGTGCCCACCCCCAGCTCGCTCACCATCTGGATGCGCGTGCCGTGCTTCTCGAGGATGCCGCGCACGATCGAGAGGCCCAGGCCCGTGCCCACTTCCGTGTGTACGGCATTTTCCACCCGGTAGAAGCGCTCGAAGATGCGGCTCTGGTCCTCGCGGGAGATGCCTGCGCCCGTGTCGGCGATCTCCACCCGCAGCCGCGGCAGGGGCGAGGTGAGTTCGCAGTAGGGGTTGGCGCTGTCCGGCGCGGTGCTGGGATCGAGGGGGCACAGGTCGGGCCAGGGATAGGCCCGCAGGGCCAGGCGGCCGCCGCTGGCGGTGAACTTGAGGGCGTTGCCCACCAGGTTGTCGAACACCTGCAGCAGCAGATCCCAGTTGGCGCGGATGCGGGGCAGGGCGCTGTCCACATCCAGCTCCAGCTCCACGCCCTTGTCCTCGGCGTTGAGCCGGTAGTTGCGCAGGGTCTGCTCCATGGCCGGCCGCAGCTCCACCGGTTCCAGCGCCCAGACCCGATCGCTCTCCAGCCGGGAGAGGTCGAGCACGTCGTTGACGAGCCGGGTGAGGCGATCGGTCTCGGCGTTGGCGATGCCCAGGAATTCCTTCTTCTCCTCCTCGCTGAGCTGGTCGCCCAGGTCGTGGAGGGTCTCCACGTAGCTCTTGATGTTGAAGAGCGGCGTGCGCAGCTCGTGGGAGACGTTGCTGATGAAACGGCTCTGGGCGGCGTTGAGTTCCACCTCGCGGGTGAGGTCCTGCACCGTCACGGCGATGCCCTTGAGGGTTTCGCCACTGGCATCGCGCACCGCCTGCAGCACGATCCGCAGGGTGCGCGCTGGTTCGCCGAAGCTGCAGCGCACGTCGCTGCTGTCTCGGCCATCGATCAGCAGGCTGTCGAGCGGGGCGTGCAGTTCCACGCCGATCCGCTCCGGCAGCTCGACATCCAGGGGGCTGCCCTCCAGCTTGCGCCCCTCCCAGCGGAACAGGCGCCGGGCGGTGGGATTCACCAGCACGATGCGGCCCTCGGCATCCAGCAGCAGCGCCCCATCGGCCATGGTGGCGATCAGCGACTGCTGTTTCACCTGCGCGGCGGTGAGTTCCTCGATGTTGGCGGCCTTGTAGACCTCCAGCTGGGAGGCCATGGCGTTGAAGCCCTGCAGCAGTTCCCCCAGTTCGCCGCCCACCGGCAGGGCGATCCGCGCGGCGAAGTCGCCGTCGGCCACGGAGCGCACACCGCGCAGCAGCTCCTTCACGGGCTGGATGATCGTGAGCGCGTTGAACACCGCCCCCAGGATCACCAGCACCCAGATCGAGATGAACACCGCCACCGTCACCTCGCGGCTGAGGGCGGCGCTGGCCAGCACGGCCTCGTTGGGGTTGATGCCCAGGGCCAGCACCCCCAGGTCGCGATCCCCGGAGACGAGCGGCACGAACACGTCGGTGACCTGGCCGTCCGGGGTGAGGTGCTGGCGGATCAGCGGACCCTGGGGCTGGCGGGCCAGATCGGGAGGCAGTTCGAGCCGGCGGCTGAGCAGCAGCTCACTGCCACCGCTGGTGCCGCTGATCGGAATGCCCAGGTAGATGACCCCATCGGGATCGGCGAAGAAGATGTAGCGAAGGCTGCGGGTCGAACGCCAGAAGCGCTCGGCCACCGCCGCCAGCTCCCGGTCGTTGCCCTCGGCCACCAGCGGCGTCACGTTCGCCGAGAGCAGCAGCCCCAGGTCGCGGGCGAAGCGGGTGTCGCTCATGCGCACATCCGTCTGGATGCCGTTGAGCGCGAAGAAGGTGATCGCCGTCATCACCAGGCTCACCACCAGGGTGGCGGCGGCGAGCAGCTTGGTCTGCAGGCTGAATTCGGCCCACCACAGGGTCAGCCGCTGCCACAGCGACCGGGGCGGCCGTGGGGTGGGCAGGGCGGCCTGGGGGCCCGCGCTGACCGCAGGGGTGGGGGAGGCGGAGCTGATCACGGCGCTCGGGGCTCCAGGCAACCCTAGAGAGGTCCCGCTCCCGGGCCCGGCCCGTCGCCCTGGTTCTGCGCCGGGGTTCTGTTCAGCGGCTGCGCCCCTGTTCAGCTGCTGCGCACCCGGCTCAGCGGCTGCGCACCTGGTGGCCGATGTCGCGGCGGAAGGTGATGCCCTCGAAGCGCACCTGCTCCAGCCCGGCGTAGGCGCGTGCGAAGGCGGCATCGAAATCGTCGGCCTGGGCCACCACCGCCAGCACCCGGCCGCCGCTGCTGAGGCAGGTGCCGTCGGCCTCGCGGCGGGTGCCGGCGTGGAACAGCTGCAGGTCGTCGCCGGGCACCAGGGCGCTGTGGATCGGATCGCCCTTGCGGATCTCGCCGGGGTAACCCGCGGCGGCGGCGATCACGCAGGCGCTGCACTGGGGGGCGATGCTCAGCTCCGGCGCCTGATCCAGGCGGCCCTGGGCGCAGGCCAGCAGCACCTGGGCCAGCTCGGGGCCCAGCAGCGGCATCAGGGTCTCGCACTCCGGATCGCCGAAGCGGCAGTTGAACTCGATCACGCTGGGGCCGTTCTCGGTGAGCATCAGCCCGGCGTAGATCACGCCGCGGTAGTCGATGCCGCGCGCCTGCAGGGCCTTGAGGGTGGGCTCCAGCACCTGCTGCCGCACCTGCTCCAGGCCGGCGGCATCCAGCAGCGGCGCCGGCGCGTAGGCGCCCATGCCGCCGGTGTTGGGGCCCGTGTCGCCCTCGCCGATGCGCTTGTGGTCCTGGGCGGGGGGCAGCAGCACCAGCCGTTGGCCGTCGCTGAGGGCGAACACCGACACCTCGGGGCCATGGGTGCGCTCCTCCAGCACCAGCGAGGCCCCGGCGCTGCCGAAGCGGCCCTCGAACACCTCCTCGATGGCGGCCCGCGCCTCCTCCAGGGTTTCGGCCACGGTGACGCCCTTGCCGGCCGCCAGGCCGTCGGCCTTCACCACCAGGGGCTTGCCCTGGGCCTCCAGGGCGGCCAGGGCCTGCTCGCGGCTGCTGGCGGGCCAGTAGCCGGCGGTGGGGATGCCCGCCTCCACCATCAGCGCCTTGGCCCACTGCTTGCTGGCCTCCAGCTGGGCGCCATCGGCGCCGGGGCCGAACACCGGCAGGCCCGCGGCGCGCAGCTGGTCGGCCAGGCCGGCGGCCAGGGGCGCCTCGGGGCCCACCACCACCAGCTCGATGGCGTGCTCGCGGCAGGCGGCCAGCAGGGCGCCATGGTCGGATTCGGCAATGGCCAGCTGCCGGCAGCCCGCCAGCTCCAGGGTGCCGCCGTTGCCGGGGGCCACCCACACCTGCTCCACGCCGCTGCAGCGGGCCAGGGCCCAGGCCAGGGCGTTCTCACGCCCGCCGCCCCCCACCACCAGCACGCGGGCGGGATTGGGCGCAGCGGCGGCAGGGCTGGGCATGGCGGGAGGGCCGGAGGCGGAGCGGGTGGGAGGGCCCGGCGGGGTCCCCTAGGTTGTGGCCCAGTGGACGCTGCGCGGTGCCATCCCTTCTTTACACGCCGGTGCGGCTGGGGCTGAGTCGCGCGCTGGGGTTGGTCCTGGGCGGGCTGGCCGCCGGGGCTGGGCCGATGCCGGCCCTGGCGGCCGCACCGGCGGCGGCGCCGATCCCCGTTGAGCCCGCCACGGCCGTCCCGCCCGCCCCCAGCGGAGCCGCCCCCGGGGCCTCCGCGCCCGTGCAGCCCGCGGGCTCCACCATCTCTGAGGCCGCCTTCGAGGCGCTGCTGCTGCGGGGTGACCTGGCCTCCCTCGACGCCGCCTGCCTGGATGCGGCCCGCTTCGATCTGGTGGGCCGGCTGCGGCTGCTGCGCAACGCGCTGCTGGCGGTGCAGCCCACACCCCGCTCCCTGGAGCCGGTGCTGCGCAACGCCAATGCCCTGCTCAACTGCCGCGCCCCCGACGACGCCCTCACCGTCCTGAACCGCTACGGCCCCCAGGCCGGGCCCGAGCGGGACCAGTGGCTGATCCAGCAGTGGCGGGCCGCCAACGCCGGTCTGCACCACCGCCTCGCCGCCGAGGCCCTGGAGCGCCTGGCCCAGGGCAGCCTCGCCGCGCTCGAGACCATCCCCCTGCCGCTGCAGCTGCGCCAGGACGGCAGCCTGGCCACCCGCCCGGCCCTGGAGGTCTACGCCGAGCACCTGGTGGTGCTGGGCCGCGACAACGAGGCCGCCGCCGCCCTGCTGGCGGGCCGCCTGCCCGGCCGGCCGGCCGCCGAGCGCCTGCAGCGGGCCGTGGCCCTGCTGCGGGAGCTGCCGCTGGAGCAGCGCAACCAGCTGATCGAGACGGCCCTCGACCAGGCCGCCGCCGCCGGCGCCTGGGGCCTGGCGGCCTCCCTGCTGGCGGACCAGCGGGCCCTGCTGCAGGCCGCGGGCCTGAGTGACCAGCGGCCCAGCGAGCGCTTCCTCCGGCTGGCCCGGCGCATCGACGACGCCTATGGCGAGTGGCAGCTCAGGAGGCAGGATC
Organism: Vulcanococcus limneticus LL; assembly: GCF_943369875.1. Taxonomy (GTDB): domain Bacteria; phylum Cyanobacteriota; class Cyanobacteriia; order PCC-6307; family Cyanobiaceae; genus Vulcanococcus; species Vulcanococcus limneticus_A. Next base: position 86,630 of record NZ_CALROT020000004.1, on the reverse strand, counting down.
CTCAGCAGGGAGCCCGCAGCGCGGAGCTGCAGCGCCAGCTGCGCTCGCCGCGGGAGCCCGGAGGCCACACCCGATCCCAGCCATGACTGCCGCCTACACCCTCGGCTCCCTGCTCTACGAAGGCAAGGCCAAGCGGGTCTTCCAGACCGACCGGCCCGAGCTGGTGGCGGTGGAGTTCAAGGACGACGCCACGGCCTTCAACGCCCTCAAGAAGGCCCAGCTGGCCGGCAAGGGGGAGCTGAACTGCCAGATCTCGGCCCGGCTGTTCGAGCTGCTGGAGCGCGAGGGCGTGCCGACCCACTACCTGGGGCTGGAGGGCCGGAACTGGCTGGTGGTGAAGCCTGTGTCGATCGTGCCGGTGGAGGTGGTGATCCGCAACGTGGCCGCCGGCTCCCTCTGCAAGCAGATGCCGATCGCCGCCGGCACGCCCCTGGATCCGCCCCTGCTCGATCTCTATTACAAGGACGACGCCTACGGCGACCCCCTGCTCACCGACGCCCGGCTGGCGCGTCTCGGTCTGCTGACGGTCGACCAGCGGGCGGAGCTGGAGCGCCTGGCCTTCCGGGTCAATGCGGTGCTGCGGGCCTTTTTTGCCGGGATCGGCCTGCAGCTGGTGGATTTCAAGATCGAGCTGGGTTTCACCGCCACGGGCGAACTGGTGGTGGCCGATGAGATCAGCCCCGACACCTGCCGCCTCTGGGACCTGCAGGTGGCCGATGCCAGCGACCGCATCCTCGACAAGGACCGGTTCCGCCAGGACCTCGGCGGCGTCGTCGAGGCCTACGGGGAGGTTCTCAAACGGGTCCACGGGGCGTGCCCTGCACCACGCGTTTACGGGTAACGTCAGCGGCATTTGCGGCTCGGCCGCGTGCTCAGGACGCCCATGGCTGGCCCCCGCAACGGCATGAACCGCGCTCCTCGGTTGCGCGAGGCCCTCGGGGTGGCCGCCACCCTGCCGGTGCTGGCCATCGGCGCCGGGCTCCAGGGCGCCCTCGCCGCCCCGCCGGCCTCCACCCGCACCGACGCCCCCTCCACCGTCCAGCCGGCGCCCGCAGGCGGCGCCCCCACCGCTTCACCCGCCGCGGCCCCTGCCGCTTCACCCGCCGCGGCCCCTGCCGCTTCACCCGCACCGGCCCCCGGCGCCCAGGCGGCTCCGGCTCCAGCGCCAGCCCCCACCCCCGCCGCTGAGAATCCCGCTGCGGTCCCGGGCGGCGAGAGCCTGGCGCCGGCGGCGCCGGCCGAACCGCGCGTTCTGATCAGTGAGGTGGTGGTCAAGGGGCTGGAGCAGCACCCCGAGCGCGAGCGCCTGGAGCTGGCCGTCTACGACGCCATGGCCACCCGCCCCGGCACCCGCGCCACCCGCAGCGAACTCCAGACCGACCTCTCGGCCGTCTACGCCACCGGCTGGTTCTCGGATGTGCGCATCCAGCCCGTCGACAGCCCCCTGGGCGTGCAGGTGGTGGTGACCGTGGCCCCCAACCCGGTGCTCACCAAGGTGGAGCTGGAGGGCATCGGGGCCAAGACGCCCGTGCCCGCCACCCTGATCCCCGACACCTTCGCGGCGGACTACGGCAAGACCCTCAACCTCAACACCCTGCAGACCCGCCTGGGCGAGCTGCAGAAGTGGTACGCCGACCAGGGCTATTCCCTGGCCCGGGTCACCGGCCCCAGCCGCGTCAGCCCCGAGGGGGTGGTGCAGCTGCTGGTGCGGGAGGGCAAGGTGGCCGGCGTGGAGGTGCAGTTCCTCAACAAGGAGGGCTCCGCCACCGACGACAAGGGCCGGGCCTACAAGGGCAAGACCAAGAGCTGGGTGATCACCCGCGAAATCTCGATCAAGCCCGGCGAGACCTTCAACCGCCGCCAGCTCGAGGAGGACATCAAGCGCCTCTACGGCACGGGCCTGTTCGGCGACGTCAAGGTGACCCTGCGGCCCGTGGCGGCCGCGCCGGGTGAGGTCACGATCGTGCTCGGGGTGATCGAGCAGTCCACCGGCTCACTCTCGGGGGGCCTCGGCTACAGCCAGAGCCAGGGGGTCTTCGGGCAGATCCAGCTGCAGGACAGCAACCTGCTCGGCCGGGCCTGGGACATGGCCGTCAACTTCACCTACGGGCAGTACGGCGGCCTGGCGGATGTCACCTTCACGGATCCCTGGATCAAGGGTGACAAGTACCGCACCGCCTTCCGGGCCCGCCTGTTCCTGAGCCGGGAGGTTCCCCAGGTCTTCCAGAGCCAGAACAACGGCAACATCAACACCGTCTCCGACGTCTCCCAAGACTTCTTCCAGGCGCCCTCCTCGGCGAACGCCTACAACATCAACAGCGACAACAACCCCACCGGCACCTCCTTCGGCAGCATCAGCAAGGCGGAGAAGGCCGATCCGAGCCTCAACTGGTTCAACCTCGACGGCAACTCCATCGCCCTGCAGCGCTTCGGCGGCAACGTGCAGTTCGTGCGTCCCCTCAACGGCGGCAACCCCTTCAAGCGGGCCCCCTGGAGCGTGGTGGCGGGCTTCAGCGCCCAGGAAGTGACGCCGATGAACTTTGCCGGTGATGGCATGCCCTATGGCGTCAGCACCAACAACTTCAACGGCAGCCGCACGACCGTCGACAATGTGATCTGCATTGCCTACAACTGCGCCGATAACAATCAGCTGGTGGGTGTGCGGCTGGCCGCCACGATGAACAATCTGAACGATCCCCGTAACCCCACATCCGGCAACTTCCTCAGCCTCGGCACCGAGCAGTTCTTCTCCGTGGGGCCTGATTCCCCCACCTTCAACCGCCTGCGCGCCAGCTACACCCACTACATCCCGGTGAACTGGCTGAAGATCTACAAGGGCTGCCGCACCAAGCCCGGTCAGCCTGCGACCGACTGCAAGCAGGCCCTGGCCTTCCAGGTGAGTGCCGGCACCAACGTGGGCGATCTGCCCCCCTATGAGGCCTTCTGCCTGGGCGGCTCCAACTCCGTCCGGGGCTACTACGACTGCGACCTGGGGGTCGGGCGCAGCTTCGGTGAAGCCACCATCGAGTACCGCTTCCCCCTGTTCAGCATCGTCAGCGGCGAGCTGTTCGTGGACGGCGGCACCGCCTTCGGCAGCCAGAAGAACGTGCCCGGATCCCCCGGCACGCTGCTCAACAAGCCCGGCCAGGGCTTCTCCGTGGGCACCGGCCTGATCGTGACCACCCCGGTGGGTCCCCTGCGCCTGGAGGTGGCGAGCCAGGACTTCAGCGGTGACTGGCGCTTCAACCTCGGCGTGGGCTGGAAGTTCTGAGAACCCGTTCCGAGACCCGGTTCTGAGCACCGCCGCAGCGATCCATCCCCCCGAGGCGCCCCAGCCATGACCCTCTGGCCCAGTGACTACTCCCAGGCCTGGACCCTGGCCGCTCCGGTGGAGCGCACCGGCGTGGGCCTGCACAGCGGCGGCCAGGCCCGTCTGCGCCTGGAGCCCTCGGAGCTGCCGGGCTTCCGGGTGGGCTGGCTGGATGCCCCCCAGCTGGGCCTCACCGCCCTGCACCCCGAGCAGGTGTGCGAGACCCAGCTGTGCACCGCCCTGGCCCTGGGGTCGCGCCGGCTGGCGACGGTGGAGCACCTGCTGGCGGCCCTGGCCGGGGTGGGCATCACGGCGGCCGTGATCCTGGTGGAGGGGGCCGAGGTGCCCCTGCTGGACGGCTCGGCCCAGCCCTGGGTGGAGGCCATCGCCGAGGCGGGCCTGCGGCCGCTGGGCCCGCGGCCCGCCCCCCGGAGCCTGGAGCAGCCGATCACCCTGCAGCAGGGCCAGAGCTTCGCCACCGCCCTGCCCAGCGAGCGGCTGCGGATCGGTGCCGCTATCGAGTTTCCCCAGGCGGCCATCGGCCGTCAGCTCTATTCGCTGGAGCTCACCCCGCAGGCGTTCGTGGAGCAGATCGCCCCGGCCCGCACCTTCGGCTTCCGCGACCAGGTGGAGCAGCTGCGGGCCGCCGGCCTGATCCGCGGCGGCGCCCTCGACAACGCCCTGGTCTGCGACGGGGACGCCTGGCTCAACCCACCCCTGCGCTACCCCGACGAACCGGTGCGCCATAAGCTCCTGGATCTGCTGGGGGACCTGGCCCTGGCCGGTCTGCCCCAGGCCCAGGTCTTTGCCTTCCGAGGCTCCCACGGCCTGCACACCGCCCTGGCCGCGAGGCTGGCGTCCCTCTCCAGTCCCGTGCCGGCCTGAGCCGGTACCCCGGCCGCTCCCCTCCCCGCCTGACGCTCTTGTCCGACTCCACCGCCACGGCCGCCGCTCCCGCCCCCCAGGCGCCCGCTGCGCCGGTGCTCACCAGCGAGCAGATCCTGGGGCTGCTGCCCCACCGCTACCCCTTCGCCCTGGTGGATCGGGTGATCGAGCACGAGCCCGGCAAGCGCGCCGTGGCCCTCAAGAACGTGACCTTCAACGAGCCCCAGTTCCAGGGCCATTTCCCCGGCCGGCCGCTGATGCCGGGCGTGCTGATCGTGGAGGCGATGGCCCAGGTGGGTGGCCTGATCGTGACCCAGATGCCCGAGCTGCCCAAGGGGCTGTTCGTGTTCGCCGGCATCGACGGGGTGCGCTTCCGCCGGCCCGTGGTGCCCGGTGATCAACTCCGCATCACCTGCGAGCTGCTCAGCCTCAAGCGTCGGCGCTTCGGCAAGGTGAAGGCCGAGGCCCGGGTGGATGGCGAGCTGGTGTGCTCCGGCGAGCTGATGTTTTCCCTGGTGGACTGAGGCGATGAGCAGCGCAGCGACCAGTAGTCAGGCCCCGGTCGACGGCCAGACGCGCATCCACCCCACGGCGGTGGTCGATCCCGCCGCCCAGATCGATCTGGGGGTGGAGATCGGCCCCTTCGCGGTGGTCGGTCCGGAGGTGCGCATCGGCGCCGGCAGCCGCATCGGCCCCCATGTGGTGCTGGATGGGCGGGTCACCCTCGGCCGTGGCAACCGGATCTTCCCCGGGGCCTGCATCGGCGCCGAACCCCAGGACCTCAAGTACAACGGCGCCCCCACCGAAGTGGTGATCGGCGACGACAACTCGATCCGCGAGTGCGTCACCATCAACCGCGCCACCCATGACGGCGAGCAGACCAGGATTGGCAACGGCAACCTGCTGATGGCCTACAGCCACCTGGGGCACAACTGCCATCTGGGCGATCGCATCGTGATCGCCAACGGCGTGGCGGTGGCCGGCCACGTGGTGATCGGCGATCGGGCCGTGATCGGCGGGGTGCTCGGCATCCACCAGTTCGTGCACATCGGCACCATGGCGATGCTGGGCGGCATGAGCCGCATCGACCGCGATGTGCCCCCCTTCGCCATCGTGGAGGGCCACCCCGGCCGGCTGCGGGGCCTGAACCGCATCGGCATCAAGCGCAGCGGCCTGGCCGCCCTGGATGACGGTGCCCAGGCCAAGCAGCTGCAGGAGGTCTGGGCCCAGCTCTACCGGGGTGACGCGGTGCTGGCCGAGGCCCTGCAGCGGGTGCGCGCCTGGGATCTCTATCCGCCGGCCGAGACCCTGGTGAGCTTCCTGGAGGCCTCGATCGGTCCGGGCCGCCGTGGCCCCCTGCCCGCCCAGCGTCCATGACCCGCCTGCTGATCAGCACCGGCGAGGTGTCCGGTGATCTGCAGGGGGGGCTGCTGGTCACGGCCCTGTGCCAGGAGGCCGGGCGGCGCGGGCTGGATCTGGAGATCGTGGCCCTGGGGGGACCGCGCATGCAGCGGGCCGGCGCCCGGCTGCTGGCGGATACGGCCCCGATGGGGGCGATCGGCCTGTGGGAGGCGATCCCGCTGATCCTGCCCACCCTGCGGCTGCAGCGGCGCGTCAACCGCTGGCTGAAGCGCACCCCCCCGGATGGTGTGGTGCTGATCGACTACATGGGCGCCAACGTGAGCCTGGGCCGGCGGCTCAAGCACAAGCTGCCCGCGGTGCCGATCACCTATTACATCGCTCCCCAGGAGTGGGCCTTCAGCTTTGGTGAGGGGGGCACCACCCGCCTGATCAGCTTCACCGATCGGATCCTGGCGATCTTCCCCGAGGAGGCCCGCTTCTACGGCGCCCGCGGCGCCCAGGTGACCTGGGTGGGCCACCCCCTGCTCGACACCCTCCAGCAGCTGCCCTCCCGCCAGGCCGCCCGCGCTGAGCTGGGCCTCGAGCCGGACGAGCCCCTGCTGCTGCTGCTGCCGGCCTCCCGCAGCCAGGAGCTGCGCTACCTGGTGCCGCCCCTGGCGGCGGCCGCCGCCGAACTGCAGCGGCTCAGGCCGCGGCTGCGGGTGCTGGTGCCCGCGGGCCAGGCCAGCTTCGAGGCCCCCCTGGCCCAGGCCCTGGCCGCGGCGGGCCTGCGGGCCGAGGTGGTGCCGGCGGCCGAGGCCGACCGGCTGCGGCCCGTGCTCTGCGCCGCCGCCGATCTGGCCCTCACCAAGTCCGGCACGGTGAACCTGGAGCTGGCGTTGCGGGGGGTGCCCCAGGTGGTGGGGTATCGGGTCAGCCGGCCCACCGCCTGGGTGGCCCGGCACCTGCTGCGCTTCCAAGTGGACCACATCTCGCCGGTGAACCTGGTGCTGGGGGAACGGCTGGTGCCCGAGCTGCTTCAGGACGACCTGACCGCGGCGGCGATCGTGGCCGAGGCCCTGCCGCTGCTCGAGCCGGGCCCCGGCCGCGAGCGGATGCTGGAGGGCTATGGGCGCCTGCGCCGGGCCCTGGGGGAGCCGGGCGTCACCCAGCGGGCGGCGGCCGCCATCCTGGATGGCCTGCCCGCCGCCACCCCCGCCGTGGTGCCCGCCTGATGCGCCTGGTCCCCCGTCCTGCCCGCCTGGGTGCCCTGCTGCGCGATCGCTGGCGCCGCTGGTGCGGCCTGGCCCTGGGGCTCCTGCTGCTCACCGCCCTGGCGGCGCCGGCCCAGGCGGCCGTGGAGGAGGCGGTGCTGGCCGGCGGCTGCTTCTGGTGCCTGGAGCACGACCTGGAGCATCTGCCCGGCGTGCTGGACGCGGTGAGCGGCTACAGCGGCGGCTCCCTGGCCAACCCCACCTACCGCCAGGTGTCCGCCGGCGGCACGGGCCACCAGGAAGTGGTGCGGGTGCGCTTCGACACGGCCCGGATCAGCTACCCCACCCTGCTGCGGGCCTACTGGCGCAACGTCGATGCCCTCGATGGCGGCGGCCAGTTCTGTGACCGCGGCAACTCCTACCGGCCCGTGATCTTCCCCAAGGGCGAGCAGCAGACCGCCCAGGCCCGCGAGAGCCTCCAGGCCGCCGCCCGCGAGCTGGGTCGACCCGCCGCAGCCCTGAAGGTGGCGATCAAGCCCCTGCAGACCTTCTGGCCGGCGGAGGCCTACCACCAGAACTACGCCGAGACCAACGCGGTGAAGTACCGCTACTACCGCTGGGCCTGCGGCCGGGACAGGCGCCTGGATGAGCTCTGGGGGTCCCGGGCCCGCACCAGTCGGTCATGGGGCCCTGACCGCTGATCGGCGGTCCATCCCCCAGCTGGCACGCTTCGCCCGCTGCTTTCTGTTGAAAAGCTGAAGGCCTTGGCCGCTCCAGAGGCCAACCCTTCAGTGTTCAAGCGGATTTCACGCCTGTTGGTGCCGATTCCCAGCACCTACGTTGTCCTGGTCCACCAGTCCGGGTCTGTATGTATCTGCTGACCATCCGCGAAGGCCTGGTCACCCGCCACGTGGGTCCCTACGCCAGCCCGAAGCAGGCCGCCGACGACCTGGACCGGCTACTGCGCCAGTTCGGTGAGCGGGCCCGCTGGCAGATCCACGCGCTGGAGTCGCCGGAGCAGGTGTTCGGCCGCGCCCCGGTCGCGGCCTGAGGGGTGGCGCCGCCCGAGGGCCGGAGCCACCTGGGGCCTCACTCGGGCAGCTGCTTCTTCTGGCCGGGGTAGCCCCGCAGCAGGCCGCTCTCGATCATCAGGCCCACGCCGGCCACCACGGCGATCAGCCCGAAGGTGCCGTACCAGAACCAGGGGCCCGGCTCCTTGATCAGGGCCGACGACTGGGCCGACTGGGCCCAGGTGTGGATCGTGCGCCGGGTGATCGCCTCACCGATCAGGCACAGGCCCGCGGGCAGCAGCAGGACCCCGGCCTGGGCCTTGACGTACCAGCGGATCTTGCGAGCGGCCATGGTGTCGGCTCGGACGTCGGGGCGCGCCCACCCTAGGCGGGGCCGCCCTGAAGCACCCAGTTCACCAGGGTGCGCACCCCGAAGCCGGTGGCGCCGGCCGGATCCAGCCCGCGGCCCTTGTCGCTCCAGACGGTGCCGGCGATGTCCAGGTGGGCCCAGGGGATGTCCTTGGCCACGAAGTCCCGCAGGAACAGGGCCGCCGTGATCGAGCCGCCGGGGCGGGGGCCGGTGTTCTTGAGGTCGGCCACGCCGCTCTTGAGGCCGTCCTTGTAGGAGGCCCGCAGGGGCATCCGCCACAGGGCCTCACCACCCCGCTCCCCGGCGCCCACCAGGGCCTCGGCCAGGCCGTCGCTGGGCGACCAGAGGCCGGCGATCTCCTCGCCCAGGGCGATCACGCAGGCGCCGGTGAGGGTGGCGAGGTCCACCAGGGCGTCGGGTTCGAGCTTGCTGGCGTACACCAGGGCATCGGCCAGGGTGAGGCGCCCCTCGGCGTCGGTGTTGTTGATCTCGATCGTCTTGCCGTTCGAGGCGGTGACGATGGCGCCCGGGTGGATGGCGTTGCCGCTGATCATGTTTTCGCAGGCGGCCACGATCGCGTGCACCTCCACCCCCGCCGGCTGCAGTTCGGCGATGGTCCGCATGGCCCCCAGCACCGCCGCGCTGCCGCCCATGTCGTACTTCATCATCTCGATCTGGGAGCCGGCGGTCTTGAGGTTGTAGCCGCCGGAATCAAAGGTGAGGCCCTTGCCCACCAGCACCAGGCGCCGCTCCGCGCCGGCCGCGGGCCTGTAGGTGAGGTGAATGAATTTGGGGGGCAGATCCGAGCCCTGGGCCACCGCCAGATAGGCCCCCATGCCCAGGGCCGCGCAGTCGTCGCGCTCCAGCACCTGCAGGTCCAGGCCGAAGTCCCGGGCGATGGCGGCGGCCGTGTCGGCCAGGCCCTGGGGGGTCACCACGTTGGGGGGCGCGGCCACCAGCTCCCGGGCCAGCTCCACGCCGGCGCACACCGCCGCCACCCCGGCCAGGGCGGCTGCGCTGGCTTCCGGCTGGTCCAGCAGGGTCACGCCGCTGGGCAGCTGGCGGGGTTCGCTTTCGCTCTTGAAGCGCTGGTCGGCAAAGAGGCTGAGGCGCACCGCCTCGGCGATGGCGGCCGCCGCGGCGCCGGCCTCCAGGCCCTCCAGGGGCAGGGCCAGCCCCAGCTCCCCGCCGCCGGCGGCCAGGGCCGCCTTGGCCGCGGCGGCGGCAGCGGCGCGCAGGCCATCGAGGCTGAGGTCGGCCGGATCGCCCAGGCCCACCAACACCAGGGTGCGGGGGTTCTGGCCCAGCAGCTCGAAGCTCACGCTCTCGCCGGGTTTGGCCTTGAACGGGCGCTGCTGCAGCCGTTCGCCCAGGGCGGCCCCGAAGCGGGTCTCCAGCGCGCCGCGCTGGGCTGCGGCCAGGGCGCCCTCGCCGCCGAACAGGCCCACCGCCAGAACGTCGCCGCTCCAGTCGCGGGCGGTGGACGGGCTGCAGCGGAACTCCATCGGGACCTGGCGGGTGGGCGCGATCGTAGGTCTGCTGGCTGGGGCGGCGCCGGCCGGGAGGGGCCTGGGGCCAGGCCGCGCCGGCTCAGTCCAGGTCGGCGGTGAAGGGGGTGGCCCAGCGGGCCCGGGTCTCCTTGTTGAAGGGGGGCAGCCAGCGCTGGATCAGGGCCTGCTCCAGGGCGCGGCGGGGCTTCACGGCCGCCGGGGCATCGCTCCAGAAGCGGATCGAGAGCTGGCAGCTGAGCTGGGCCCGCTGCAGCGCTTCGCCGTAGGCCGCCAGGTAGCTCTTGCAGTCGTGCTCGCCCTTCCAGCGGCGATCGGCTTGGCCCGTCTCGCCCACGTAGAGCAGCAGCGGCTGCTCCTCCAGGTGGGGCGGCCGATCGAGCACGAAATAGAGGGCGGCGCCCGCCTGGGGGGCGCTGGGCCAGCGCCAGAACTGCAGGTGCTGGGCGGCCAGCGCCAGGGGGTCCAGGCCGGCGGCCAGGCGCTCGAGGTCGTCCGTGGCACCGCCGCCGGCCGGGCGGCCAGCGGCCGCGGCCCAACCGGCATCGGCCGCGGGCGATCCGGTGGACCAGAGGCTGCCCTGGCTGGCGGGCCCGGCGTCCGTAGCCCCGGCCGCCGCCGCGAACAGCGGAGCCTGGACAGCGGCCAGCCGCTGCTGCCAGTCGCGCAGCTGCCGCTGCTGCAGCGGCAGCGCCTCGGCCCCGGCCGCTGGGCGGGCTGGGTCCGCGGCGCGGCCGGGGCCATCCAGGCCGGAGCCGTGGCCCAGGTCCGGGCCGAACAGGCTGCCCTGGCGGGGCTGGCGAGCGGGTGTCATCGGCCCTCAGGCGGAGCGCGGCAGCTCGGGACCGGCGGGGCCCTTGCCGAAGCGCACCCGGCCGATCAGCTGTTCCACCACCGCCGGCGGCAGCTGCAGCCGCTCCTGCAGGTCCGCCAGATGGGCGAAGGGCTCCCGCTGGCGCTCGCGCAGCAGCCGCTGGCAGCGGGGCCCCGCCAGCTCCGGCAGCCGCTGCTGCAGCTCCGCCGCGCTGGCCCGGTTCAGATCCACCGCCTGGGCTCGGGCGGCGGCCGGGGCTCCATCGCCATACCAGCGGAACAGCAGCAGCGGCTCCCAGCTGCGCAGCAGGGCGCCATCGAGCTCCAGCAGGCGCTGCAGGTCGTCCGGGCTGCTGAGCTGCACGCCGCCGGCCTGCAGCCGCAGCAGCAGATCCACCTGGGCCGGCTGCAGGCCGGGCAGCCGCAGCCAGTCGGCGGCGGTGGCGCGGTTCACATCGAGGCGCCAGCCCAGGGCGGCGGCATGGCGCACCTCCTCCGCGGACGTCAGGCGCCGGGCCGGGTTCTGGCGCAGCTTGAGGGCCAGCAGCTCCTGCTCAATCTGCTCCTGAGCAAGGGCCTCCGGCTGCAGGGGCTCGCTGGGCTTGGCTTCGGCGGGCTGGGGGTCGGCCTGGCCGGGGGGCCTGGCCCGCGGCGCCAGCTGCCCGGCGGCCTCCAGCAGGCTGCGGGCAAGGGGATCCAACCAGTGGCCCTTGGCCATGGCGGCTGGGGCGCGCTCAGGGACGCCCGACCTTACCGAGGGCGGCCTCACTCCACCAAGCCCAGCCGGATCCCCAGCGCCGCGGCGTGGGTGCGGTTGCGGGCGCCCAGCTTGGTCATCACCCGGCCCATGTGGGTCTTGACCGTTTCGGCCGTCACGTAGAGCTGGCTGGCGATCTCGGCGTTGCTGTGGCCATCGGTGGCCTGGGCCAGCACGGCCAGCTCCCGCGGGCTGAGGTCCTCGCGGGGGCCGTCCTGGTGCAGGCCATCCAGCTCGGGATGGGCGAACAGGCTGCGCAGCTCCCGGTCGAGGTACACGCCGCCGTTGCAGACCGCCCGCACCGCGCCGGCCCCATCGCCCAGGCCGAGGCGCGACTCCAGGCAGATCCCCTCGCAGCCGGCGCGGATGGCGGCCCGGATCCGCGCCCGGCGCCGCGGGTTGCCCACGATCAGCAGGGTGCGCTGCTCGGGATCGTGCTGTTTGACGGCCAGCACCAGCGCCACGCCGCAGCCCTGCTCCAGCTGGTCGCTGCAGATCAGCACGTCGGGCCGGTGCCGCCGCACCTGGACCAGGCCCTCGGCCTCGGTGGTGCCCGCCCCCACCACCTGGCCGGGGCGGGCGAAGTTGCTGCTGATGACGGTGAGGGTGAGACGACTGCCCAGGCAGAGCACCAGGCGGCTCTCCCGCAGCAGCGCCTGGCTCTCCAGGGTGTTGCGGTGCAGCTGCTCCAGCAGCGGGGTGTAGTCCATGCCGATCGGGTCGTCAGCGCAGTCCCCAGACTGTCCACGGGGCCGGCTGGGTGCCACGGTCTTCAGGCAACGGCGACGCTGATCGTCTGCGGCCGTGGGGCATCCCCATCCCGGTCAATACGGGCCTCCGCACTCGCCACGCCCCCGTGGCGGCCAGCACAATCGAGGCCAATCCCCAAGCGCCCCTGCGCGCCGCCCGGCTCCGATGGCCTTCTTCGAATCCGAGATCGTCCAGGACGAGGCCAAGCGGCTGTTCACCGATTACCAGCAGCTGATGCAGCTGGGCGGCGAGTACGGCAAGTTCGATCGCGAGGGCAAGAAGCTGTTCATCGAGCGGATGGAGGAGCTGATGGACCGCTACCGCGTGTTCATGAAGCGCTTCGAGCTCTCCGATGACTTCCAGGCCAAGCTCACGGTGGAGCAGCTGCGCACCCAGCTGAGCCAGTTCGGCATGACGCCCGAGCAGATGTTCGAGCAGATGCACCGCACCCTGGAGCGGATGCGGGGGGAACTGGAGAAGCAGGGCTGAGCCACGCTCCCTGACCTGACCCTCCCCAGAGCGGACCTGGCCGGCCTGGGGAGGGCCTCTGCGTACGATCCGCAGCGATTGCCAGACGCGGCGCAGGAGATGGCCATGGGCACGTGGGCGCTACCGGACTGGCTCGAGCGGGGCGTCGCTGATCTGTTCCCGGCCGGGGCTGCAGCGGAGTCGGCGGCGGATCCCGACCAGCAGCTGGCGGCCCGCCTGGTGCAAGCCGAGCGCACTGGCCGCCCCCTGCGGGTGAAGCTCGGCATCGATCCCACCGGCTCCGACATCCACCTGGGCCACTCGATCCTGTTCCGCAAGCTGCGGGCCTTCCAGGACGCGGGCCACACCGCCGTGCTGATCATCGGCGACTTCACCGCCCGCATCGGCGATCCCACCGGCAAGAGCGCCACCCGGGTGCAGCTCAGTGCCGCCCAGGTGGAGGCCAACGCCGAGACCTATCTGGTGCAGCTGGGCCTGGGCCAGGATCCGGCCCACGCCCTGCTGGATTTCCAGACCCCCGGTCGCCTGGAGGTGCGCCGCAACAGTGAGTGGCTGGCCGGCCTGGATCTGCCCCAGGTGATCGAGCTGCTGGGCACCTCCACGGTGGGCCAGATGCTCGCCAAGGAGGATTTCGCCAACCGCTACGGCTCCGGCACGCCGATCTCCCTGCACGAGTTCCTCTACCCGCTGCTGCAGGGCTACGACTCGGTGCAGGTGCGCGCCGATGTGGAGCTGGGCGGCACCGACCAGAAGTTCAACGTGGCCATGGGCCGCGACCTGCAGCGCCACTTCGGCCAGCGGCCCCAGTTCGGGATGCTGCTGCCGATCCTGCCGGGCCTGGACGGCGTGCAGAAGATGAGCAAGAGCCTGGGCAACACCGTGGGCCTCACGGAGGACCCCCTCTCGATGTACTCCAAGCTCGAGAAGGTGCCCGATGCGGCGGTGGAGGAGTACCTCACCCTGCTGACCGACCTGGAGCTGGCGGCCCTGCCCGTGAACCCGCGGGAGCGGCAGAAGGCGATGGCCCTGGAGATCACCCGCCAGCGCCATGGCGTGGCCGCGGCTGAGGCGGCCCAGGCCGATGCGGCGAAGCTCGTGGCCGGCGCCGCCGGCAGCGGAGCGGCGGATGCGGAGGTGCCGGAGGCCTCGCTGGCGGCGGTGAATTTCCCCGCCAAGGCCTTCTATCTGCTCAGTGCCGTGGGGATCTGCGCCAGCAGCAGCGAGGCGCGTCGCCAGATCCAGGGGGGTGGTGTGAAGCTCGACGGCGAGAAGCTCACCGATCCCAACCAGGAGTTCGCCACGGCGGCCGCCCTGGAGGGCAAGGTGCTGCAGCTCGGCAAGAAGACCTTCCGGCGGCTGGTGAGCGCCTGAGGGCGGGGAGTTCTGGGCCGGACCGCCGGGCTGCCCTCAGTCCCGCTGGAACGTCCCCATCCCGTCGAGGTTGAGGTTGTCGAGGCGCACGCCCGTGGCGCGGCCACCTGCCCCCACCGTGAACACCACGGCGCTGGGGCCAAAGGCGTTCTCGCCCACCGGCTGGTAGCGGAAGGTGTGACCGCTCACGTGGGTGAGGGGGAAGCGCAGCGGCGCCGGACCCAGCTCCAGCTCCAGGGCCTGCCCCTGCTGCCGCACGGTGATCGGGCCCACGTAGCCGTTGCGGTAGCGGCCCGCATAGGCCTGGGGCGCCAGGGCCCGGACCGGTGCGGCCGGCGTCACCACCTGGGGGTAGTCCTGGTTGCTCATGGCCTGGAACACCTGGTTCAGCGCCGGGAAGTAGTCCTGCCGGATCGCGCCGCGGCTGGCGAGGTCCAGGACGCTCAGGGCCAGGCTCTCGGGCAGGCCCACCGGCTGGCCGTTGGTGAGGGCCACGATCCCCAGCTTCTCCTGCGGCAGCAGGTACACGGCGGTGGAGGCGCCGAGGTTGAAGGCGCCCGAATGACTCAGCTGCACCTCGCCGCGGTCGGTGTAGCCCACCCCCCAGCCGAGCCCGTAGAGCCCGGCATGGTCCTGGCTGGGATTCTTCGGCGGGGTGCTGATCATCTGGGGGCGATGGGTCTCGCCCAGGGCCTCGGCTGCCACCAGCTGGCGCCCATCGATCCGGCCACCGGCCAGCTGCAGCCGCAGCCACTGGCCCAGGTCGCGGGCCGACGCGCTCACACCACCGGCCGGTGCCTGGGCCTGGGGATCGCGCTGGTAGCGGGCCACCCAGCGGCCGTCCTCGCGCACGTGGGGCCGGGCGCGGTTGGCCATCGCCATCAGCTCGCTGAAGCGGGAGGTGGTGCGGGTCATGCCCAGGGGCCGGTAGAGCCGCTGGGCCGAGAGCGTCTCCCAGTCCTGAGCCGTCGTCCGGGCGGCCGCCACGGCGCCGGCCGTGAAGCCGAAGTTGGTGTAGTTGTAGACGGATCGGAAGCGGTTGCCGATCGGGATCAGGCGCAGCCGCCGCAGGATCGTGTCCCGATCGAAGCCGATGTCCTCCAGGTGGTCGCCGGCGTGGTCCGGCAGGCCGCTGCGGTGCGAGAGCAGGTCCCGCAGGGTCACGCTGCCGGCGATCGCCGGAGGGCCGATGCGGGCCTCCGGCAGGGTGCGCAGCACCGGGTCGTCCCAGCCCACGCGGCCGTCGCCCACCAGGGCTGCCACCACCGTGCTGGCGATGGGCTTGGAGAGCGAGGCCAGCTGGAACACCGTGTCGCCGTCCACCGGCGCCGGCTGGCCCGCCTCCAGCACCCCGAAGCCACGCAGGTACACGACCCGGTCGTTGTGCACCACCACCACGGCCATCCCCGGCACGCCGCTGCGCTTCAGCAGGTCTTCGGCCAGGCCGTCCAGCTGGGCCAGGGCGCTCTGCAGCCGGGCGGGGGTGACCTGGATCGGCGGCGGCTGGGGGCCATCGGCCGCCCGGGCGGCCGGGCCGTGGAGGGCCGCCAGGCTGAGGCCGGCGCCGGTGAGCAGGGCCAGGCTGGCCCGGGCGGCCGGGGGGACCCGAGTGGCCCGGTGCTCCTGCCGGCCCTGCCGCCGTGCGGTGGTGCGTGCCGCCATCGAAGCCCTGCCGCTGCCGGGAGCCTAGGAACGGCCCTGGGATTCGCCCGCCGCGGCTTCCCCGCCAGGCTGCGCCCGCTGCGGCCCCTCACCAGGTGTCGCCCTCCGCGCCTGGTCCCCTCGCCTGGTCCGTTCCAGCAGTCCGCTCTGCCGGGAGCTGCGGCGGCGCTTCCTATCCTGGCCACCCAGAACGGGGCCAGTCCGGTGAGCGAACGCGACCTGTCCGGGCCGGCGGCCCCCATCACCCAGTCGGCGGCCATCGCAGGGGCCGAGCGGATCATCGTGGCTCTCGACGGCATGGATCCCGAGCGGGCCCTGGCCTTCGCCGCCGCCATTCCCGAGCTGCGCTGGGTGAAGGTGGGGCTGGAGCTGTTCGGGGCCGGCGGCCCTGCGGTGGTGCGGGAGCTGCGCCAGCGGGGGCTGCGGGTGTTCCTCGACCTCAAGTTCCACGACATCCCCGCCACCATGGCCGGCGCCTGCCGCAGCGCGGCCCGGCTCGGGGCCGAGCTGATCACGGTGCATGCCTGTGCGGGCCGCGAGGCCCTGGCGGCGGCCCAGGCCGCCGCGGTGCAGGCCGCTGCGGACTCCGGCCTGCCGGCGCCCACCCTGCTGGCGGTGACGGTGCTCACCAGCTGGGATCCGCTGCGCTTCGCCGCCGAGCTGGCCATCGAGGAGCCGCTGCAGACCTACGTGCCCCGCCTGGCGCAGCTGGCGGCGGCCTCGGGGATCGGCGGGGCCGTGTGCTCGCCCCTCGAGGTGGCGGCCCTGCGCGCCGCCCATCCCCATCCCTTCGCCCTGGTGACGCCGGGCATCCGGCCGGCGGGGGCCGATCGCGGCGATCAGCAGCGGGTGCTCACCCCCGCCCAGGCCGTGGCGGCGGGCTCCAGCCAGCTGGTGATCGGGCGACCGATCACGGCGGCGGCGGATCCGGCGGCGGCCTTTGCGGCCTGCTGCGCCGAGCTGGAGGGCTGAGCGCTCGGCCGGCCCTGGGGCACCGGCTCTGGCTGCAGGGTTGCGGGCATCGGCGCGATGTCGCTCAAATCGGAATTCGTGGAGAAGCTGTAGGCAGCCCTGTTGCCGCGCCGCGATGCCCCGCCTGCCGATCCAGACGGCCCAGCCTTCGCTGCGGTTCATTCCGCCGGACTACACCCCCTGGCTGCGGCGCCTGGCCCAGGCGGCATTGCCGCTGCTGCTGCTCTGCCGCCGCATCCACCGCACCGAGAGCCGCGGCGCCGAGCGCCTGGCGGCCCTGCTGGCCGAGCAGCAGGCCGGCCGGGCCCGGCTGCTGCTGGCCTTCCGCCACCCCAGCACCCTGGATCCGCTGCTGATGGCCCAGCTGCTGTGGTGCGGCGTGCCCCGCGCCGCCCGCCGGGCCGGCATCCGCCTGCCGGGCACCGTCCACAGCCAGTTCCTCTACGACCGCGGCATTCCCCTCTGGGCCGGCCCCCTGGCCGGCTGGCTGCTCTGCCACCTCGGCGGCATTCCCATCCAGCGGGGCAAGCTGGATCGCCTCGCCCTCAAGACCGCCCGCGACCTGTTCGCCCACGGCCCCTTCCCCCTGGCGATCGCGCCCGAGGGGGCCACCAACCACCACGGCGAACTGCTCAGCCCCCTGGAGCCGGGCCTGGCCCAGATGGCCTTCTGGTGCTGCGAGGACCTGGCCGCCGAGGGGCGCAGCGAGCAGGTGTGGATCGTGCCGGTGGGGCTGCGCTACAGCCTGCTCCGGCCGCGCTGGCAGGGGATCGATGCCCTGCTGGCGGGTCTGGAGGAGCGGCTGGATCTGCAGGTCCCCACCGACGCGGACACCTCCGCTGCACCGGCGCAAGCGGCGCTGGGGGATCGGCGCTACGGCCGGCTGATCGCCATCGCCGAGCGGCTGCTGGCCCTGCTGGAGGACTTCTACCGCGAGGCCCACGGCGTGCGTCCTGAGCGGGAGCGGCCGTTCCTGGAGCGGATCGATCGCCTGCGCCACGCCGCCCTGGCGGTGGCGGAGGGCCAGTTCGGGCTGCTGGCGAAGGGCAACCTGCAGGAGCGCTGTCGCCGCATCGAGCAGGCCGGCTGGGAGCGCATCTACCGCGCCGACCTCGATGGGCTCTCGCCCGTGGCCCGCAGCCTGGCGGACTGGAGTGCCGGCGAGGCGGCCCTGCGCATGGGCCACATGCGGCTGGTGGAGCACTTCGCCTCCCTCAGCGGCTCCTACGTGGCCGAGAACCCCAGCCCGGATCGCTACGCCGAGGTGCTGCAGATCCTCTGGCGGGCGGTGGCATGGATCCAGGGGCCAAGCGGTGCCGCCGTGCCCGACCTCGGGCCGCTGCTGGCCCGCATCACGGTGGGCGATCCGATCGCCGTGTCGGAGCGCTTCGCTGGCTACCAGCAGAACCGGCGCGGGGCGGTGGAGGGCCTGACAGCGGAGCTGGGGGCCAGCCTGGAGGCCGCCATCGGCTTGGCGGCCACAGCCTGACGGGCACCGGCCTGGCCGGCGCCGATCCCGGTGGGCCGCTCAGGCCGCGACCGGGACCGTTCAGGCCGCAACCGTGACCGTGGGCACCAGCTCGGCGTAGAGCTGCTCAAGGGCGTCGATGTTGCGCGTGAGGGTGTAGCGCTCCAGCACCCGCGCGCGGGCACGGCGCCCCAGCTCGGCGGTCAGCACCGGCTGGTCCCGCAGCACCGGCAGCAGGGTGCGCAGCTGGGTGGTGACGCCCTGGGTGCTGATCACGATGCCGGCCCCGCCCTCCAGCACCTCGCCGTCGGCGCCGGCATCGGTGGCCACGCAGGCGGTGCCGCTGGCCATGGCCTCCAGCAGCGCCAGGCTGAGGCCCTCCACCAGGGAGGGCAGCAGGAACACCTCCGCCAGCTGCAGCAGCGCCAGCCGCCGGGCCCGCTCGGGCTCGTAGCCCCACCAGATCACCTGGTCCTCGGCGCCGATGGCCTGCTGCAGCGAGGGCCGCAGCGGGCCGTCGCCCACCACCACCAGCACGCAGCCCTGGGGCTGCACGAGCCGCCAGGCCCGCAGCAGCGCCTCCACGTTCTTCTCGGTGGCGATGCGGCCCATGTAGAGGAACACCCGCCGGCCGGCAAAGCGGTGGCGCAGCGCCGCCAGCTCCGCGGCCACGCCGCTGTCCGGGGGTTCCTGGCCGGCGGGGGCCCACTGCTGCGGATCCACGCCGTTGGGGATCACCGCCAGGCGGCTGCGCTTCACCCCCAGCCGGGCCAGCACCTCGGCCTGCAGCTCGGAGAACACGATCACCCGGTCGAAGCGGGCGAGCGACGGGGCATAGAGCTGGTAGGTGAGCTGCTGGGTGCCGGCGCTGAGGTTGCGCAGGCTGGCATCGAAGGCCGGGTGGAAGGTGGCCACCAGCGGCAGCCCCAGCTGCTGGCACAGATCCGGCAGCAGGAAGTCCAGCGGCGAGAGGGTGAGGCTGGCGTGCACCAGATCCGGCCGCAGCCGCTCCAGCGACTCGCGCAGCTCCCGCTGGGCCCCCGGCGACGGGATCGTGTACACCTGGGACTTCACCAGGTAGGGCAGGGCGACCTCCGGGGCCTCGGCGCTGCCCACCGGGTACACCGGGCCCTGGTCGGGGTGCTGCTCCGGCTCGTGGTCGTCGCGACGCAGCGGGAAGCCGGTGGGGGTGTCGAAGTGGATGAAGCTGATGCCGTGGCCGCGGCGTCGGAGGGCCTCGGTGATGGTCAGGCCGTAGGTGACGTTGCCGCAGAAGGGCGATTTCTTGCCCAGCCAGGCAATGTGAACCACGCCGCCGCGCCTCGCTCGAAAGAGAACGCTAGCAGCGTTTCCAGGGCCGCTCCAGCAGCGCCGCCACCAGGGCCAGGGCCGCCAGGACCCACAGCACCGGCAGCAGGCCGACGCGGCTCACCAGGGTGCCGGCCAGCACCAGGGGCAGGCTCAGGGCGATGTTGATCAGGTTGTTCTGCAGGCCGAACACCTTGCCGCGCTGGCTCTCGGGGGTGTCCTCCTGGATCGTGGTCTGGGCGGGGATCGCCAGCAGGGCCGCCCCCACGCCGAGCACGCCGCAGAGGGTGAGGGTGAGCAGCAGGCTGCCCCGCAGCTGGCCCAGCAGCACCAGGCTCCAGGCGATGGTGCCCAGGCCCGCGGAGGCCAGCACGCGTCGGTTGAAGCCATGGCCCACCTGGGCCACGGCCACCGCCCCCACCGCCAGGCCGGCTCCGCTCATGGCCAGCAGGGTGCCGAAGCGGGTGGGGCCCAGCCCCTGGATCGCCGAGGCCAGGCTGATCGACATCACGTAGAGGGCCGCCAGCAGGCTGTAGAGCAGCACCAGGTGGATCATCGAGCTGCGCACGCTGGGCAGGTCGCGCAGCACCTGCATGCCCTCGCCGATCTCCCGCCAGACGCTGGTGGTGCTGGCGGGCTTCACCTCCTCCTCCACCCGGATCCAGGCGATGAACAGGGCGGCCAGGCCGTAGCAGATCGGCAGCAGCACGAATTCGCCGTTGGCGATGCCCAGGCGCGCCAGGCCGTTCTGCAGCAGCCGCAGCACCGGATCGCCCAGGGCGAAGCCCACGATCGTGGCGCCCATGCTGGTGGCCTGGTAGAGCGAATTCGCCGCCAGCAGCTGGGGCGCCGGCACCAGCATCGGGATCGCCGCCTGTTCGGCCGGGGCGAAGAACTGGGTCAGCACCGATTCGAGAAAGGTGATCAGCAGCAGGCCCCAGTAGCCCCAGCTCAGCCCCAGCCAGTGGGGGCCATCCAGCAGGCAGAGGGGCACGAGCATCGCCAGGCCGGCGCGGATGCCGTTCGAGGCCACCATCACCTCGCGCTTGCGCCAGCGGTCGGCCCAGACCCCCGCCACCAGGCCCAGCAGCATGGCCGGGATCGTGTTGGCCACGTAGATCCCCGTGGCCAGCAGGGTGATCAGCTGGGCGCGGCTCTCGATGTCGAGCTTGAAGTGGCCGGCGGCCTCCGCCAGGGCGCCGCCGGCCGGGGGTGTGCTGCTCACCCAGTACTGGGCGATCAGGAACACCATCAACACGATGTAAAACTTGTCCGCCAGCTGGCTGAACACCTGGCCGAGCCACAGCTTGCGGAACTCCGGCAGCGCCAGGACCCCCTGGATGCCGGATGGTCTGGAGCCGGACGGTCTGGCGGTTCCGCTCAAGGGCTCCATCGGTTGCCGGACCCCGATGATGCCGCAGCAGGCCCCCCCGGCACGATCGCCTCGCGCACCAGGCGCCAGGCCCGGGGTGAGCGGGCCAGGTGCTCGCGGCCCCAGATCTCCACCAGCTGCAGCAGCCGCAGCCACACCGGCACGGGGCCCATCAGGCTGCCGTCGCGCTTGCGGGGCAGGGCGGGCCGCGGCAGCCGCTGCAGCAGGGCCAGCTCCGAGGCGTTCAGCACCAGCTGGGCCCCCGCCACGGCCCCCAGCACCAGGCCCTCGGCGGGGATCAGGCTGCAGCGCCAGCTCCAGTCGCCGAGGGGGGGCTCCAGCCGGGTGCCGCTGCGGGCGCAGTGGGCCAGGGGCAGGGCGTAGCCCCCCAGGGCCAGCAGGTGCACGCTGCCCTGCACCGCCAGGGCCAGGGCCTCCACGCCGTCGCTGCGCTCCTGCACCACCAGCTCCAGCCGCGCCAGCTGCAGCAGCAGGTCGTCGAGCAGGCCCGGCACGGCGACGCCCTCGGGCACCAGCTGCAGGCTCAGCTCCGCCAGGCCCTGGGCCGCCGCCAGGGTCTCCAGCCGCTGGGCCAGGGCGGCGAAGTTGCGCCGCACCTGCAGCTGGCGCACCCGCCGCAGGCCGCGGCCGCCGCCCACCTGCAGCTGCAGCACCGCCAGGGGCACCGCCGCCGCCAGGGAGCTCTTCGGCTTGCGGGCGCCGGGCACCGCCAGGCGCACCAGTCCGTCGCTGGCGCTGAGCAGGGTGAGCAGGCGATCGCTTTCGCCCAGGGGACCGGCCTTGAGCACCAGCCCCTCCAGGCGGCTGTCGGCGCTCACGGTGCGGGGGGCTCGCCGGATTCGGCCCCCGCCGCCGTGCGGCCGCCGCCCTGGCGCAGGGCCTGCATCAGCGCCACGCCGCGGCTGGTGCCCAGGCGGCTGGCGCCGGCCTCCACCAGGGCCAGCGCCTGCTCCAGATCGGCGATGCCGCCGGAGGCCTTGATCCCGGCCCGGCCCCGGGCCAGCTCCCGCAGCCGCCGCACCTGCTCCACGCTGGCGGCCGGGCCGAAGCCGCTGCCGGTCTTGAGATAACTGGCGCCCACATCGATTGCGGCGGCCACCGCCAGCTCCAGGGCCTCGGGGGCCAGGCGACCGGCCTCCAGGATCACCTTCACCGGCAGGCCCAGCTCCACGATCGGGGCCAGGTCCTGGCAGAAAGCGCTGCTGTCGCCATCGGCCAGGGCCCCGAAATCGGGCACCACATCCAGCTCGTCCGCCCCGGCGGCGGCGGCCCATTCGGCCTCGGCCCGCTTGATGGCCGCCGGGATGGCGCCAAAGGGAAAGCCCACCACCCCCACGAGCCGGGTGAGGGAGCCGCTGCTGCCCAGGCGCTCACGGGCCACCGGCAGCCAGCGTGACGCCACGCACACGCCGCCAAAGCCGAAGTGGCGGGCTTCGTCGCAGCAGCGCCGGATCGCCTCGCTGCCCACGTGGGGATCCAGCAGGGCGTGGTCGATCAGGGGGGCGAGGTCGGGGAGGTCGCGGGCCACGGGCTCAGGAAACCGGCCGAAGGCCGGCTGAGACCGGCACGGCCTCTGGGGGCCGTGCCGGATCGGTGGGGGCAGTCTCCCCCGGCCCGCTCAGGATTCCCGCGCCTGGATCACGCCGAAGCCACCGTGGTTGCGGTGATACACCACCTGCAGCTCCCCGCTCTCGGCGTCGCGGAACAGGTAGAAGTCGTGGTCGATCAGCTCCAGCTGGTGCAGGGCGTCGTCCAGGCTCATCGGCGGCATGGCGAAATATTTACGGCGCACGCCGGGGCTGGGCAGTTCCGCCTCCTTGCCGTCGGTGAGGCTGGCTCCGGGGGGCGGCAGGGTGGCGGCGCCGGCCTCCTCGTCGCGGGCGGAGCGGTGCACCGGACCCTGGTGCTGCTCCTGCAGCCGGTCCTTGAAGCGCCGCAGCTGGCGGGTCAGCTTGTCGGCCACCAGATCGATGCTGGCGTAGAGGTTCTCGCTGCGCTCCTGGGCCCGGATCACGGTGCCGTTGGCGAAGACCGTCACTTCTGCGGTCTGCTGCGGCACCCGCGGATTGCGGGCCACCGAGAGGTGCACATCGGCCTCCTTGACCAGGCCGTTGAAGTTGCCGATCGCGCGCGTCAGCTTCTCCTCCGTGTAGTCGTGAATGGCCGGCGTCACGTCCAGATTGCGGCCGTGGATCAGAAGCTTCATCCCAGTGCTCCCAGGCTTCGGGGACGCCCCAACGCTAGGAACGGTGGGTGAAAACCCCAGCCGCTGACGCAATCTGTTTCCAATCTCCAGGCCCGGTGGACTACGCCACGGGCTGGGGCTGGCAGCGGCAGCTGCAGGCGCGGTTGCTGGCGGATCCGGCCGGCCCCGACGCGGTGCTGCTGCTGGAGCACGAGCCCTGCTACACCCTGGGCCGCGGCGCCAGTGAGGCCTTCCTGGGCTTCGATCCGGCCGCGCCGCCGGCGCCCCTGTTCCGCATCGATCGGGGCGGTGAGGTGACCCACCACGTCCCGGGTCAGCTGGTGCTCTACCCGGTGCTCAACCTGCAGCGCCACGGCGCCGACCTGCACCTCTACCTGCGGGAGCTGGAGGGGGTGGTGCTGGATCTGCTGGCGGAGCTGGGGCTGGAGGGGGAGCGGGTGGCGGGGCTCACCGGCGTGTGGCTGGAGGGCCGCAAGCTGGCGGCCATCGGCGTGGGGGCGCGGCGCTGGATCAGCCAGCACGGCCTGGCCCTCAACGTGGACTGCGACCTGGCCGGCTTCGGCGCGATCGTGCCCTGCGGCATCGCCGATCGGCCCGTGGGGCGCCTGCTGGACTGGCGGCCGGAGCTCACGGCGGCGCAGCTGCGGCCCCGGCTGCTGGCGGCCTTCGCCCGGCGTTTCAACCTGGCGCTCCGTCCCCCTCGGGCCCCCGAAATCCTGCAGGGGTTGTAACGATGCCCCTCAGTCCGCCACCGCGCTGAGCGCGCCCACCGAGATGGCCCCCTCCACCCGGAGCTCCAGCCGCGCCGAAATCCATTGGAGCGCCGATCGCAGCGATCACCGCGCCCTGGCCCTGCGCGACGACTGGAGCGGCATCAGCGGCCTCGAGCAGCTCTGGCCGACGCTGGCGGAGCGCTACGGCGCGGCGGTGGCCGTGGAGGCCCCCCACGCCAAGCCGCCGGAAACCCTCAGCTACAGCGAGCTGCAGCAGCGGATCGACCAGGCCGCGGCGGCCTTCGCGGCCCTGGGGGTGCGGTCGGGCGACGTGGTGGCCCTGTTCGCCGAGAACGGCCCCCGCTGGCTGGTGGCCGACCAGGGTCTGATGCGTGCCGGCGCCGCCGACGCCGTGCGGGGCAGCGCCGCCCCGGCCGAGGAGCTGCGCTACATCCTCAGGGACTCCGGCGCCATCGGTCTGGTGGTGGAGTCGGCGGCGCTGCTGCGGCAGCTGGCCCTGGGCTCCGAGGAGCTGGGGCAGCTGCGCTTCGTGCTGGTGCTGGAGGGGGAGGGGGGCGCCGAGGCGCCGGTGGTGCCCTGCCTCGGCTGGGCCGACTTCCTGGCCCGCGGCGCCCAGGCGCCCGTGCCGCCCTGGCCCACGGGCGGCGAGGAGCGGCTGGCGACCCTGCTCTACACCTCGGGCACCACGGGCCAGCCCAAGGGCGTGCCCCTCAGCCACGCCAACCTGCTGCACCAGATCCGCACCCTGGGCGTGGCGGTGGCGCCCCGGCCCGGCGACCACGTGCTCAGCGTGCTGCCGATCTGGCACGCCTATGAGCGCACCGCCGAATACCTGCTGCTCAGCTGCGGTTGCCGCCAGACCTACACGACCCTTCGGCACCTCAAGGCGGATCTACAGCGGGTGCGGCCCCAGTATCTGATCAGCGTGCCGCGGCTGTGGGAGGCCCTGCTGGCCGGCTTCGAGGATGCCGTGGCCGCCATGCCGCCGGGCCGCCAGCGCCTGCTGGGCCGGGCCCTGGCCATCAGCCGCTTCCACAGCGCCCAGAAGCGCCGCGCCCGCGACCTCACCCTCAGCCCCCATGGCCCCCTGGATCGGCTGGCCGGTGCGGCCCTGGCGGCGGGCAGCTGGCCCCTGCATGCCCTGGCGGCGCGCCTGTTCTGGCCCAAGGTGCGGACCCAGCTGGCCGGCGGTCGGCTGGGGACGGCCATCAGCGGCGGCGGCGCCCTGGCTCCCCACGTGGACGGCTTCTTCGAGGCGATCGGCATCGAGCTGCTGGTGGGCTACGGCCTCACCGAGACGGCACCGGTGCTCACCTGCCGCCGCCCCTGGGCCAACCGCCGCGGCAGCGCCGGCCAGCCCCTGCCGGGCACGGCCCTCAAGATCGTGGAGCTGGAGGGCCGCGCCACCCTCGGCTGGGGCGAGCGGGGCCGGGTGCTGGCCCGGGGGCCCCAGGTGATGGCGGGCTACTTCGGTAAGCCGGAGGCCACCGCCAAGGTGATCGACGCCGAGGGCTGGTTCGACACCGGCGACCTG
The DNA here is from genome assembly GCF_943369875.1 of Vulcanococcus limneticus LL. GTDB lineage: Bacteria > Cyanobacteriota > Cyanobacteriia > PCC-6307 > Cyanobiaceae > Vulcanococcus > Vulcanococcus limneticus_A. Next base: position 61,535 of record NZ_CALROT020000004.1, on the reverse strand, counting down.
GGCCACCTGCTGAGCGATGGCTCCCTCGTGCTCACCGGCCGGGCCAAGGACACGATCGTGCTCAGCAGCGGCGAGAACATCGAGCCCGGTCCCCTGGAGGAGGAACTGGCGGCCTGCTCTCTGGTGGAGCAGGTGATGCTGGTGGGCCAGGACCGGCGCCAGCTGGGCGCCCTGATCGTGCCGCGGCCCGAGCCCCTGGCGGCCTTCGCCCGGGAGCAGGGGCTGACCCCGCCGCCGGCCTTCCCCGACGGCTCCCCCGCCGGCGCCGAGGCGGCGCTGCTCAAGGCGCTCACCGGCCGGCTCAACCGCCGCCTGGCGGCCCGGCCCGGCTCCCGGCCCGACGAGCGCCTGGGGAGCGTGGCCCTGGTGGAGCCCTTCAGCATCGAGAACGGCCTGCTCACCCAGACCCTCAAGCAGAAGCGCGACCGCATCACCCAGCGGGATGCCGCGGCGATCGAGGCGATCTACGGCCGCTGACCCCGTGGTCCCGCGGGGCAGGGCCGGGTGGTGCCGTGCGGTGGGGTTGCGGCTGCAGCTGGGGCGCCGGGCGGCCCCGGGTGCGGCGATCCGGCCGTTGACCCCCAGGATCCCGGCTGACAGCCTGGGCTCTGCTTTTTTGCTTCCATGGCCGACGGCTCCCTCTCGATCAAGCGCTCGATCACGGTGCGGGCCGTGGTGACCCCCCGCTGGAAGGAGGACGCCGAGCGGGAGCTGAGCAACGCCATCGCCGGCAGCGACGGCCAGCTGGCCCAGCTGGAGCAGGAGGGCCAGCAGGTGGTGGACGCGATCCGCAGCCAGAGCGCCAACCCCCTCGATCCCCGCGTGTCGGAGCAGGTGGCCTCGGTGCAGGAGCAGGTGGCCGCCAAGCGGGCCGAACTCGAGGAGCAGAAGCGCCAGCTGCTGGAGCAGCAGCGCCAGGTGCGCGAGCTGGAGCTGGAGCAGATCGTGGAGCAGGGCCAGCTGGAGAGCTTCACCGACGTGCGGGTGGGCGACAACCTGGTGGAGAAGCTGCAGGTGGCGGTGGTGGTGCGCGACGGCGTGATCGAGGCGATCGAGGGCGCCTGAGCCCGGCCGGAGCGGGCGCCCGGCGGCTCCATCCCCCCGCCGGGCCGCGCCCGCAGGCCAGCGGGTCGCGTCCGCAAGCCACGTAAAATCCGCCCCAATTGCGCGGCAGACCTCCGTTGGCCACCCACGAAATCTTCATGCCGGCCCTCTCCTCCACCATGACGGAGGGCAAGATCGTGGAGTGGCTGAAGAAGCCCGGCGACAAGGTCGCCCGCGGCGAGTCGGTGCTGGTGGTGGAGTCGGACAAGGCCGACATGGACGTGGAGTCGTTCAATGAGGGCTTCCTGGCAGCCGTGCTGATGCCGGCCGGCGGCACGGCTCCGGTGGGCGAGACCATCGGCCTGATCGTGGAGACCGAGGCCGAGATCGCCGAGGCGGCGGCCAAGGCTCCGGCCGCCGGATCCGCCGCTGCGGCACCCGCTGCGGCACCCGCTGCGGCCCCAGCCCCTGCCGCTCCCGCGCCGGCTCCGGTGGCCGCAGCGGCTCCTGCTCCGGTTCCCGTCGCGGCCCCCGCTGCCGTGGCTCCCGCCCCCGCCCCGGTGGCCTCCGGCCGGGTGGTGGCGTCGCCCCGGGCCAAGAAGCTGGCGGCCCAGCACGGCGTGGCCCTCGAGACCCTGCGGGGCAGCGGCCCCCACGGCCGCATCCAGGCGGAGGACGTGGAGCGGGCCCTGGGGCTGACCGTGGCCGTGCCGCGGGTGGCCGAGGGCTCGGGCCCCGCTGTGGCGGCTGCCGGTAACGGGACCGCCGCCCCTGGCGCCGCGGCTCCGGCGGCCGCCCCCGCCGGCCAGAGCTTCGGGCGCCCCGGCGAGAGCGTGGCCTTCAACACCCTGCAGGCGGCGGTGGTGCGCAACATGAACGCCAGCCTGGCGGTTCCCACCTTCCACGTGGGCTACACGATCACCACCGATCGGCTGGATGCCTTCTACAAGCAGGTCAAGGCCAAGGGCGTGACCATGACGGCGCTGCTGGCCAAGGCCGTGGGCGTGGTGCTGGCCCGCCATCCCCAGGTGAATGCCGCCGCCAGCGACACCGCCATGATCTACCCCGGCGCCGTGAACGTGGCCGTGGCCGTGGCCATGGACGACGGCGGTCTGATCACGCCGGTGCTGGCCAATGCCGACCGCACGGACCTCTACTCCCTGGCCCGCAACTGGGCCGACCTGGTGGCCCGCTCCCGCAGCAAGCAGCTCAAGCCCGAGGAGTACAGCACCGGCACCTTCACCCTCTCCAACCTGGGCATGTTCGGGGTGGATCGCTTCGACGCGATCCTGCCGCCGGGCACCGGCGCGATCCTGGCGGTGGCCGCCTCCCGTCCCACGGTGGTGGCGGGCAAGGACGGCTCGATCCGCGTCCGCAACCAGATGCAGGTGAACCTCACCGCCGACCACCGCGTGATCTACGGAACCCACGCCGCCGCCTTCCTCAAGGATCTCGCCCAGCTGATCGAGACCAACCCCGAGAGCCTGGCCCTCTGAGTGCAGCGGGGTGCCCATGCTCCCCGTTGTCTCGCCTTCGCGCTCGATGCCCTCGATGGATCCCGCTGATCTGCGGCTCTCCAGCTACGACTTCCACCTGCCGGAAGAGCGGATCGCCCAGCGGCCGGTGGAACCCCGCCATGCCGCACGGCTGTTGGTGGTGGATCCCGCGGGCGTGGGCTCAGCCCCCCACGCACGCCATCGCACGGCCTGGGACCTCCAGGAGGAGCTGCGGCCGGGCGATCTGCTGGTGGTGAACGACACCCGGGTGCTGCGGGCGCGGCTGGAGGCGCGCCGGCCCACGGGCGGCGCGGTGGAGCTGCTGGTGCTGGAGCCCTGGCAGCCGCTGCCGTCAGCCTCGGCCACCGAGGCGGAGGGGGTGGCGCCGGCCCCCGGCCAGTGGCTCTGCCTGGCCAAGCCGGCCAAGAAACTCAGGCCCGGCGACTGGCTGGAGCTGGTGGCAGATGGTCAGCCGCCCCTGGCGGTGCAGGTTCTCGGCAGTGATCCGAGCACCGGCGGCCGCATCGTGCAGTTTCCGCCGGAGTGCCGGGATGCGGCGGCCCTGGAGCCGCTGCTGGTGCGCTACGGCGCCATTCCCCTTCCCCCCTACATCCACGAGCACGATCCCAGCGACAACGAGCGCTACCAGACCCGCTACGCCGCCCGGCCCGGTGCCGTGGCCGCCCCCACCGCCGGGCTGCACCTCAGTGATGCGCTTCTGGAGGCGATCCGGGCGCGGGGGGTGGAGTTGGCCACCACCACCCTGCACGTGGGGCTGGGCACGTTCCGGCCGGTGGAAGCCGAAGACCTGCGCCACCTCGAGCTGCACAGCGAATGGGTGGAGGTCACCCCCCGCTTGGTGGAGGCCGTGGCCGCCTGCCGCGCCCGTGGCGGCCGGGTGATCGCCATCGGCACCACCTCGGTGCGCAGCCTGGAGGCGGTGGCCCAGCTGCACGGGGGCGATCTGCGCCCCCACACCGGCCCGGTGAACCTGGTGATCCAGCCCGGCTACCGCTTTGCCGTGGTGCAGGGGCTGCTCACCAACTTCCACCTGCCCAAGAGCTCCCTGCTGCTGTTGGTGAGTGCCCTGATCGGCCGCGAGCGGCTGCTCGCCCTCTACGCCGAGGCGATCGAGCGCGAGTACCGCTTCTTCTCCTTCGGCGATGCCATGTGGATCGCGCCGGAGGCGGTGCTCAGCAGCGCGCAGCCCACGGGATCAGCCTAAGGTCACCCGGGCATGGTGCTCGTCGGCCTTGGCGGCTGGCGGACGCTGGCGGGTCTCAAGGAGTCGCCAGCCCGCCACCGCCAGTCCAGCGCCGAGGGCCAACAGCAGCAGGTCCCGCAGCCAGCCGGGCAGCCTGCCCGCCAGGTTTTCCGGAAGTGGGGTGCCTTTGGGGTCGGGCCCGTAGGCCACCTGGCAGGCGGCATTGAGCAGCTGGGCCTGGGCGGCCGTGCTGGGCACCTGGCCGTCGAGCAGGCCCTGCTGGCAGTTGGCGGCCCCCTTGATCGGCGGGCTGTCGGCGATGGCGTAGCTGAAGTCGGCGCCGCCTGTGCCCACCGAGTCCACGGTGGCGTAATTCAGCTGGTAGTCGCTGTCGGGCACCTCAATCACCGGCGACTGTTGCTCGGAGGCGGCGTTGACCAGGGAGCTGATCACATCGGCACCGGCCAGGGCCGCCAGGCCCCAGCCCAGCGATGAGCCCCCCCACCAACCCCAGGTGTCGGGGCTCCAGTTGTACCAGCCATAGCCCCAGGGCCGGCTGCCCCAGTACCCCCCATCGGCCCAGCTGGTGTTCCAGCCGCCGTAGTTGCGGTTGTAGAAGTTGGCCTCGCGGTTGACCTGGCCGTTGAGGCGAGTGCTGTCCAGGTTGCCCCAGCTGCGGTTGCCGCCACCCTGGTTGAAACGCCGGAACTGGTCGGCGGAGATGTTGTGGCCGGTCCAGGCGGTGCGGCTGCCGGCTCCATAGAGGGGATGGCTGCCGCCGTAGCCCGGACTCAGGTCCCGATCCGTGGCTCGGTACGCCGGTGCGGCGCGCTCGATCGGCGCAGCTCGCTCAACTGGCGCCGATTCCATCCGGGGTGCTGATTCAACCCGTGGCGCTGATTCGACTCTGGGGGCGCTGAAGTGGTAGCCGCCCCCGCCCCCGCGGCTGAAGCTGCCCCCACTGAAGCCGCCGCCCCCGTGAAACCCCCCACCCCCGTCACCACCCCTGCGCGCCTCCGCCGTCAGCGGGGCACCCACCGCTCCGACCAACAGGGCGGCACTGAGGGCAAGGGTGGTGGGCTTGAACATCCGGGCGACAGCAGATCAGACCCTTGGATGGTCTGCAACAGCGGAGATCCAGTCAGCGCTTCTGGAACGATTGTTGATGTCCCAGGTCCAGGGTGCCCCGGGGTGACGACAAAAAAGCCCCCGGGATCACCGGGGGCCATGGGGTAGGAGAGCTCAGTGCTCGCCTACCGTCGTCGCTCAGGCGGCGGCCAGGTTGGCGGCCACGAAGTCCCAGTTCACCAGCTTGTCGAGGAAGGTGGTGATGTAGTCGGGGCGGCGGTTCTGGTAGTCGAGGTAGTAGGCGTGCTCCCACACATCCATGGTGAGCAGGGCCTTCTGGCCGTGGGCCAGGGGCAGATCGGCGTTGGCGGTCTTGGTCACCTTGAGGGTGCCGTTGTCGAGCACCAGCCAGGCCCAGCCGCTGCCGAACTGGGTGGCGCCGGCGGCCTTGAACGCTTCAACGAACTTCTCGAAGCTGCCGAAATCGGCGTTGATCTTGTCGAGCAGGGCGCCCGTGGGGGTGCCGCCGCCGCCCGGCTTGATGCACTGCCAGTAGAAGCTGTGGTTCCACACCTGGGCGGCGTTGTTGAACACCCCGGCCTTGCTGGCGTCACCGGCCACGGCGGTGATGGTCTCGTCCAGGCTCTTGCCCTCCAGCTCGGTGCCGGCCACCAGGTTGTTGAGGTTGGTCACGTAAGCGTTGTGGTGCTTGCCGTGGTGGAACTCGAGGGTCTGGCGGGAGATGTGGGGCTCGAGCGCATCGAGGCCGTAGGGCAGCGCGGGCAGCGTGTGAGCCATGGGGTTGGGAAAAGCTTGGGGACAGCCCGCCGTGGCGGGCGTGGGCTGGATTGGACGTGGGCTGGACCTCGCCGGGGCAAGGCGCCGAGGCCAGGCGCTGATCCGATCGGCGCACCGTCGCTGACGGAGCCCGGAGCCGTGATCTTAATGATCACATCCGGTGGCGAGGGTCGCCCGCCGTGTCGAAAAAACCGCCCGCTGCTGCTAAGGCAGCGCGGGCGCTTGGGGGCTGGAAGCCGCTCAGTTGCCGACCTTGAGCAGCTCCACCTCGAAGATCAGGGTGGCGTTGGGGGGGATGACGCCGCCGGCGCCGCGCTCGCCGTAGGCCAGATCCGAGGGGATCACCAGCTTGCGCTTGCCGCCCACGCGCATGCCGGCGACGCCCTCATCCCAGCCCTTGATCACCCGGCCGGCGCCGAGGGGGAAGGAGAAGGGGCCGCGGCCGTAGCTGCTGTCGAATTCCTTGCCGCTCTCCAGGGTGCCGCGGTAGTTCACCGAGACGTTCTGGCCGGAGCTGGCTTCGGGGCCGTCGCCGATCACCAGGTCGGTGATGCGCAGGCCGCTGGGGGTGACGCGCTCCTTGGCGGCCACCATGTCGCCGCCGAGGGCGCTGGCGCCGGAGCTGGCGATCTGGGGGTCGGGGCTGTCGCTGGCCATGGCAAAGAGGGTGGGGTTGGGGTCGTCGGGATCGAGCTCGAAACCGCGGGCGGCGCTCACCACTGCAGGCGCTGCAACGGCAGCCGCAGGGCTGGCGGGGACGGCGGCGGCCACGGTGGAGGGGGCCACCAGCTGGCTCACCAGGGCCAGGAGCAGGCAGGCCACGCAGACCGCCGAACTGATCAGGATGTCGCGCATGGCAGGGCAGGTGGCGCCGTGAATCAGGGATTCTGCCAGCGCCTGCCCGGCGCGGGGCTGTGGCCTCAGTCGCTGAACTCCTGGGCGCTGCCGCCGGCCGGCCCGCCGGTGCGCAGCTGGCGCAGGCCCTGCTCGAGCCGATCGATGCGGCCCCGCAGTTCGTCCACCTCCCGCTGGCGGGCCAGGCCCACGTCCTGCAGCAGCTGATCGAGGTTGCGCTCCAGCTGCCGCTCGGTCTGCCGTTCTAGGTCCGGGTTCTCACCGCGCAGGCTGGCCAGCACGTCGTCCACCAGGGCGCTGGCCTGGGCGGGATCGAGGCGGCCGCTGCTCACCCAGGCCTGGGTGACGGACCGCAGCCGATCCGCCACCAGGGAGGTGGTGCCAAGGCCGCGCAGCAGAAGCTGCTGGAGGGGGTTGGTGGGGTCCATGGCGCGGTGGCCGCTGCTCAGCTGCCACTGACCTTGGCGCTTCCGTAGCGTCGTGGCCATGGCAGAGAACCGGCGCCCTTGGTGGATCTCCGCCCCCCTGGTCGGGGCCCTGGCCGGCGCCCTGGCCGGGCTGGCGCTGCCGCCCCTGGGCTGGCCGCCGCTGCTGTGGCTGGCCCTGGTGCCGCTCTGGAGCCAGGGCCCCTGGGCCGGCGGCCTGTGGGGGCTGGTGGCGGTGCTGGTGAGCCACCGCTGGCTGCTGGGGCTCCATCCCCTGGACTGGATCGGGGTGCCCCTGCCCCTCAGCCTGCCCCTGTGCTGGCTGCTGCTGCTGCTGATCGCCCTGCTGGGCGGGCTGCTGGTGGCGGGCTGGCGGGCGCTGATGGAGCGGCTAGGGCCCGAGCGCTGGAGCACGGCCCTGCTGGGGGTGGCCCTGTGGGGCCTGGCGGAGGTGCTGCTGGCCAAGGGCCCGCTGTTCTGGATCGGCCTGGGGGCCGCGGCCCTGCCGGGCGATCGGGCCCTGGCGGGCCTGGCGCGGTTCGCGGGGGCCGGTGGGCTGGCGGCGCTGCAGCTGCTGCTCGGCTGGGGCCTGTGGCGCTTCCTGGCATCGCTGCTGGCCGGGCGCCGGGGCTGGCGCCGGCTCCTGGCCGGCTGGCTGGCGGCGGTGGCGGCCCTGCACCTGCTGGGTTGGGGCCTCCTGCAGCCCGGGGAGGCCAGCGCAGCGGCGCTGCCACGGGTGCGGCTGCGGGAGCCGGGGAGTCCTGCCCTGGCGGCCGGTCTGGACCAGGCCCGTGCGCCCCTGCCGGGACTGCCCCTGCCCCCGGTGCCGCTGCTGGTGGTGCAGCCGGCGATTCCCACCCGCGAGAAGTTCAGCGCCCTGCAGCAGGAGCGCCTGCTGGGCCGCCTGGCCGCCGCCCAGCGGGAGGCCAGCCAGCTCCAGGCGGAGGCGGTGCTGCTGCCGGAGGGGGCCCTGGCCCTGGGTCAGGCCCTGCCGCTGCAGGCGCCCGTGGAGGTGCTCAGCGGCGGCTTCCGCCAGCAGGGCGTCGAGCAGCGCAGTGCCCTGCTGCGCTTCCCCCCTGAGGCGCTCGCCCCTGCGGGCTGGCTCGACAAGCACCGCCTGGTACCCCTGGGGGAGTGGGTGCCCCTGGGCGGGCTGCTGCGCTGGTCGGGACTCTCGGCGGTGGGGGGGCTCAGCCCTGGTTCGGCCTCGCGCCTGCTAAGCCGGCCGGCGGGGCCCATCGGTGTGGCCATCTGCTACGAGATCTCCGACGGCAGCGCCCTGGCGGCCGCCAGCCGCGATGGGGCCCGCTGGCTGCTGGCCAGCGCCAACCTCGATCCCTATCCATTGCTGCTGCAGCGCCAGTTCGCCGCCCTGGCCCAGCTGCGGGCGATCGAGGCGGGCCGCTGGCTGGTGAGCTCCGCCAACACCGGTCCGAGCCTGGTGGTGGATGCCGCCGGTGCGGTGCGCCAGCAGCTGCCGGCGGGGCGGCCGGCCACGGCGCTGCTATTGGTCCAGCCCCTGGTGGGGCTCACCCCCTATGCCCGGCTGGGGGAGTTGCCCCTGCTGCTGCTGGCCCTGGTCGGGGGGCTGCTGCGCTGGCGCTGGCGCCCCTGAGCCGACGCCTGGGGGTCAGTCCCGGCTGAAGCTGGTGCTCTCGGGCGCGAACAGGAACACCTGCTCCCCGATCCGGGCGGCGGTGCCGTCGAGGGCGTAGATCGCGCCCGTGAGGAAGTCCACCACCCGCTGGCCGATGGCCGGCTCCAGGCCGGAGAGGTCCACCAGCAGGGTCTTCTGCTCGCGCACGTGCAGCAGCGCATCGCAGCCCGCCTCGAAGGAGAGGGGGTGCACCACCACCACTTCGGGCTGCCGGCTGTAAAAGGGATCCTCCATGGGTCTAAGGGTGCCTGCCCTGGCGGCCTGGGGCCAGGCCACTCCCCATCGGATCGGGACCTGAGCGGCGTTGCCTTGCTCTCCCCTGGCCAACGGGAGCCGCTGGAATCCCGCCGCACGCCAGGCTCCGAAGCGAGACCATCCATCTCTGGGGGGCCATTGGCTGGTCTCGGGACGCCCGCCGGTTCAGGACTCGCCGCCCTCGCCCTCGCCCTCTCCGTCGCCTGTGCCTGTGCCCTGCGGCTGTGGCTTGGGCTCCATCTGGACGCCCAGGGCCCGGCAGGAGGCGATGGGATCCACCCCCGGGGCCACGCCGAGGGCCTTGCGCAGCGCATCGAGCTGGCCCACGGACTGGAGATCGATGCTGGTGGCGACCTGCTCGCAGGCCAGCTTCTGGAGGGCCCGGGTATCCGGTCGGCCACAGCCGCTGACCAGGACCAGCGCGATGCCGGCCCCAACGGAGGCAACCCTGATCATCGGCAGCGGAACAGTGACGCCGTCACGGTAAGAACAGCCACCTGCGGCTGCCTTCTTGGCCCTGCAGGTGGCCGGGGAGCTTCACCCGAGATCCGCCCATAAAAAAAAACTCCTGACAGGCAGGAGTTTCTGAAAAGTGGAGCCAAGCGGATTCGAACCGCTGACCCCCTGCATGCCATGCAGGTGCTCTACCAGCTGAGCTATGGCCCCGTAGGAATCGGTTCGCTCGCGAAGCGCTGGTCGCCTCGCGTGGGCCGTTGGCCCCGCTGCCGATGGGAAGAGCTTACACCGCAGCGGGTCCCGCCCCCTCACACCTGGCGCCAGACCGCCACCAGTCGGCCCTGGATCGTCACCTGGTCGGCGTCCACCAGGATCGGGGCGTAGGCCGGGTTGGCGGCCTCCAGGCGCACCCGCCGGCCGTCGCGGTGGAAGTGCTTGAGGGTGGTGCCGCTGCCGGGCACCAGGGCACTCACGATCGTGCCCTCCCTGAGGCGGCTGGGCTCGCTCACGGGCTCCATCAGCACCACGTCGCCATCGGCGATGTGGGCGTCCACCATCGAGTCGCCGTTCACGCTGAGGGCAAACAGCCCCTGGGTCTCGAGCACCGGCGCCAGGTCGAGCCGTTCGCACACGTCGTCGAAGGCCTCCACCAGGCCGCCGGCGGCCACCGCCCCCAGCACGGGAATGCCGCGGCTGAGGCTGCCCAGCAGCTGCAGGGTGCGGGCCTGGCCCTCCTGCCAGGTGATCCAGCCCTTCTGCTGCAGATGCCGCAACCGGCTCTGGATCGGCGCGGGCGAGCGCAGCCCCATCGCCTCCATCATCTGGCGGATCGAGGGGCTGTGGCGGTGATCGCCGATGTAGGCCACCAGCCAGTCGTAGAGCTCCTGCTGGGCGGGAGTGAGGGCCTGCGGCTGGTCGCTGGAGGAGGCGGCGGTGGTGGAGGCGGTGGTGGCGAGGGAGCCCGCGGACCTGGCGATCACCGGCAATACGGATGAACTATCTGCCATTCATGGCAGAGCGCGGCGCACTTGTCCAGTGCTGGCGCGGGATTGTCCCCGTCCACCACCGCTGCTCCCATGGGCGGGGAGCCGGCTTCAGCCCCCCAGCAGGGCGGCGAGCAGGGCCTGCTGGGCGTGCAGGCGGTTCTCGGCCTGGTCGAACACGCGGCTGGCGCTGCCCTCGATCGCGCCGGCGCTGATCTCCTCGCCCCGGTGGGCCGGCAGGCAGTGCAGCACGATGGCGCGGCTGTCGGCCTCGGCCAGCAGGGCCTCGTCGAGGCACCAGCCGGCGAAGGCCCGCTCCCGCTCGGCCTGTTCCTCTTCCTGGCCCATCGACGCCCACACATCGGTGTAGAGGCCATGGGCGCCGCGCACCGCCGCCACCGGCTCATGCAGCACCTCGATGCTGCAGCGCCCTGCGGCGAGCTGGCGGGCCTGCTCCAGCACCGTGGGGCTGGGGGCGAAGCCCTCGGGGCAGCCGATGCGCACGTTCACCCCCAGCAGGGCGCCGCCGAGCATCAGCGAGTGCGCCACGTTGTTGCCGTCGCCCACGTAGGCCAGGGTCAGGTCCTGCAGGCGCTCCAGCTCCAGGCGGCCGTCCGGGGCGGTGGCAAAGGCTTCCGCCAGGGTGAGGTAGTCGGCCAGGGCCTGGCAGGGGTGCTCCAGGTCGGTGAGGGCATTCACCACCGGCACCGTGGCCCAGTGGGCATACTCCGCCAGCTCAGCCTGGGCGAAGGTGCGGATCGCCAGGGCATCCACATAGCGGCTCAGCACCCGCGCCGTGTCGGCCACGGGTTCCCCGCGGCCCACCTGGGTCACCTGGGGGTTGAGGTCGAGGGTCTGGCCGCCCAGGCGCGCCATCGCCACCGTGAAGCTCACCCGGGTGCGGGTGGAGGCCTTGCTGAAGATCAGGCCCAGGGTGCGGCCGCCCAGGTCGATGCGGGTGCGGCCCGCCTTCAGGTCCGCGGCCAGCAGCAGCAGCGCCTCGGTCTCGGCGGGACTGAGGTCGGCGGAGGAGAGCAGGTCGCGGCCCTGGAGGCCGGCGAGCACGGGGTGGCTGGCGAGGGGGGAGGTGGCGGCGCTCGGAACAGCCATGGACCCGTCTCAAAGAACCCTTATCCGGGATCGGGGGCCTGTCCGTCAAGGGGGAGGGAGCCACAGCAGGCCCAGGCCCAGCGCCATCGAGCGCCCATGAAATAGGGACCCCCTGGGGGCCCCTCGACGCGAACCGGCCGCGCCGGTCGGGGGATGGCCTCAGCCGCCCACGGCGGCGGCTTCCGGCAGGACGCTGCTGGCCAGCAGGTTCTTGAGGTCGTCGCCCTCGATCACCTCCTTCTCGAGGATCTGCTGGGAGATCGATTCGAGCAGCTCGCGGTTGTGGTGCAGGATCGAGAGGGCCCGGTCATGGGCGCGATCCACCAGCCCGCGCACCTCCTTGTCGATCGCCTGGGCTGTGGCGTCGCTCACCACCCGGCGGGGGTTGTTGCCGCCGCCGAGGAAGCGGCTGCCGCCCTGCTTGTCGTAGGCCAGGGGGCCGAGGGTGTCGCTCATGCCGTAGGTGCCCACCATCTGCTCGGCGATGTCGGTGGCGCGCTGCAGGTCGTTGGCGGCGCCAGTGGTGACTTCGCCGAACACGATCTCCTCGGCGCTGCGGCCGCCCAGCAGGGTGGCGATCTGGCCTTCGAGGTCTTCCTTGGAGTTGAGGAAGCGCTCCTCGGTGGGCAGCTGCAGGGTGTAGCCCAGGGCGCTCATGCCCCGGGGCACGATCGAGATCTTGGCCACCTTGCTGCCGCCGGGCATCAGGTGCCCCACGATCGCGTGGCCCACCTCGTGGTAGGCCACCACCTTCTTCTCGTCGGGCTGCAGCACCCGGCTCTTCTTCTCGAGGCCGGCCACCACGCGCTCAATGGCCTCGTTGAGATCGCCCTGTTCCACGGTGGTGCGGTAGGCCCGGGCCGCCAGCAGGGCCGCCTCATTCACCAGGTTGGCCAGGTCGGCGCCGGCGAAGCCGCTGGTGGCCTGGGCGATCTTGTCGAGATCCACGCCTGCGGACAGCTTCACCTTCTTGGCGTAGATGTCCAGGATCATCTTGCGACCCGAGAGGTCGGGGCGATCCACGAGCACCTGGCGGTCGAACCGGCCGGGGCGCAGCAGGGCCGCGTCGAGGGTTTCCGGCTGGTTGGTGGCCGCCAGCACGATCACCGGCTTGTCCTGGGCGGCGAAGCCGTCCATCTCGGTGAGCAGCTGGTTGAGGGTCTGCTCCCGCTCGTCGTTGCCGCCCACCACGCCCATCGAGCCCGAACGGCTCTTGCCGATGGCATCGAGTTCGTCGATGAAGATGATGCAGGGGGCCTTCTTCTTGGCCTCTTCAAAGAGATCGCGCACCCGGGCAGCACCGGCGCCCACGAACAGCTCCACGAACTCGGAGCCGGAGATGATGAAGAAGGGCACGCCCGCCTCACCGGCCACGGCCTTGGAAAGCAGGGTCTTGCCGGTGCCCGGGGGGCCCACCAGCAGCACGCCCTTGGGGATGCGGGCGCCGATGGCGGCGTAGCGCTCGGGGGTCTTGAGGAAGTCGACGATTTCGGTGAGTTCCTGCTTGGCCTCATCCACGCCGGCCACATCGGCGAAGGTCACCCGCGATTCCTCATCGGGCACATAGACCTTGGCTTTGCTCTTGGTGAAGCTGAGGGCCCCCTGGGCCCCACCCATCTGCCGGCGGGCGAAGAACTGCAGCACCAGGATGAAGATCAGCGGCGGCACCACCCAGCTCAGCAGCGTGGTGAAGAAGCTGGGCTTCTGGGGCGGGGCGGCGGCGAATTCCACCCCGTTCTGCTCCAGGCGCTGGGGCAGATCCATGTCGAAGATCGGCGTGGTGGCGAGCACCGTGGGGGCTCCCTCCGCCGGGGCTTCCTTCAGCTCGTAGCGGATCTGTTCCTGGGTGATGTAGGCCCGCTTGACGTTGCCGTCATCCACCTGGTTGATGAACAGCGAGTAGGGCACCCGCGGCACCTGCTGGGCGCCCTGGTTGGGCAGGAAGCTGCTGAACAGCAGCAGCACGCCGAAGCCGATCAGCACCAGGTTGATGATGCCGAAGCGCCTGTTCGGGGGGGTGTCGTCCTGGCGGATGGCCATGGGCTCGCGGGCTGGCGATTCAATGGGCCCAAACTAGGTGGCCCCCCTGACCCGGCGCCTCCACCGCCAGGGGTGAGAACCGAACGCCGGCGGCCCCACCGCCCATCCAGCCCGCCCGTCCGGTCCGCCTGCCGGGGCCGCATCCCTCCCGTTCCCCGCCTGCGATGTGCGGCCGCTTCTCCCTCACCACCGCCCTGGACCGGCTGCTGCCGCGCCTGGGGGACTCCGTGCCCGAGGGGCTGCTGGAGCACTACGCGCCGCGGTCGCGGATCGCCCCCGGGGAGCCGGTGCTGGTGCTGCGCCAGGAGCACGGGCGCATCGGCACGGCGCTGATGCTCTGGGGCCTGCTGCCCGAGTGGAGCCGCGATCCCCTGGCCGGGCCCCGTCCCTTCAACGCCCGCAGTGAGACCGTGGCCGAGAAGGCCAGCTTCCGGGGCCCCTGGCGCCACCGCCGCTGCCTGCTGCCCGCCGATGCCTTTTATGAAAAGGGCCGGCTGATCCGCCGCTGCGACCGGGCCCCCTTCTGGCTGGCGGGCCTCTGGGACCGCTGGATCGGGCCGGAGGGCAGCGAGGTGGAGAGCTGCTGCGTGCTCACCACCGCCGCCCATGGCCTGATCCGCCCCCTGCACGATCGGATGCCGGTGATCCTTCCCGATGGCCTGGAGCAGGCCTGGCTGGCGCCGGCCGACGGGCCGCAGCTGCGGGCCCTGGAGCCGCTGCTGGCGGGCTGGGATCCGGCCGGCTGGGAGCTGCTGGAGCCCGCGGCGCGGACGGATCGCCCCCGGGGCACCCGGTCGGCGGGCGCGGCGACCGTCGGCGGCGGGGCTGCCGGGTCCGGGGCCGCCCAGCTGGATCTGTTCCGCTGAGGGGCCCACAATCGAGCCAGATCGGCTGGAGCCTGGTTCCCTGTCCCCTGCTCCCCATCGGCCCGACTCCCCGCCGCCACCCGCCTCGGCCCAGGCCCTGCGGCGGCGGCACCGCAGCTACGGGCGGCTGCTGGTGCTCTGCCTGGTGCTGGTGGGCGCCTATGCCCTGCCGCCGGTCTGGAACCGGATGGTGGCCGTGAGCTGTTTCGCGCTGCTGCCGCTGGTGCTGCTGCGGGGCATTGGCCAGGCCAGCCCCGATCTGCCCTTTCGCCGCTGGGTGCGCCTGGGCTACTGGCTGCTGGGCCTGCTCAGCCTGGTGGCCTTCCTGTTCTGGCACTTCACCCCGGTGGGCCTGAAGAGCAGCGGCCTGCCGGTGCTGGTGCTCTGGACCCTGTTCGTGGGCTGGAGCAGCGTGCGGCTCGTGAAGGCCCTGGCCCGCGAGCCCGTGGTGCATGGGCCGGTGCTGCAGGGGGCGATGGCCGGCTACCTGCTGCTGGGGCTCACCGCCGGCCTGCTGTTCAGCGCCCTGGAGACCCTGCACCCGGGCAGTTTTACCAGCGTGCACCACGCGGGCGGGCAGCTGCTGGTGCCCCGCACCTCGGCCTTCAGCCCGGGGGTGCCCGTCCAGCAGCTGGACATGATTCGCTTCCACTACTTCGCCCTGGTGACCCTCACCACCACCGGCTACGGCGACATCCTGCCGGTGACGCCCCAGGCCCAGATGGCCAGCGTGGTGCTGGCGCTGGTGGGCACCACCTACGTGGCGGTGGTGATGGCGCTGCTGATCAGCCGGCTCACGGTGCAGGAGTCGGTGGGCGGCCCTGGCGGCTCCGCCGGTGATGGCCGCCGCGATGGGGAGGGCCCTAGAGACTGAGCTGCCAGAGCAGGTCGTGATCGAGGCGCTGCAGGTGCCCGTCCGTCATGGACGCGGCGGCGTTCACATCCACCAGCTCCAGATCCCCCAGAGGGGTGCGGGCCGCGTCGCCCCCCAGCAGCTTCGGGGCCACCACGGCGGCCAGCTGCTGGATGCAGCCCTGGCGCAGGGCGGTGGCGGCCAGCTCCGGGCCGCACTCCCACAGCACCTGGTTGCAGCCCCGCTCGGCCAGGGCCTGCATCAGGGTGTCGGGCTCGCAGGGCTCCAGCACCAGCCGCTCCACCCCCAGGTCGTCGAGGCGGAAGCGGGGTCGCCCGGGGGCCCCGTAGCCGTGGGCCACCAGGGTGGGGGCCGTGCTCTGGTCCCAGAGGCGGGCGCCCTCGGGCAGATCCAGGCGGCGGCTCAGCACCACCCGCAGCGGCTCCGGCTGACGCTGGCCGCGGCTGGTGAGCAGGGGGTCGTCGGCGCGCACGGTGCCGCCGCCCACGATCACGGCATCGCAGCTGGCCCGCAGCCGGTGCACCCAGGCCCGGGCCGCCGGACCGCTGATCCACTGGCTGGAGCCGTTGGGCAGGGCCGTGCGGCCATCGAGGCTCATCGCCCACTTGAGGATCCCCAGGGGCCGGCCGCTGCGCACCCGGTGCAGGAAGGCGCGGTTCTGGGCCCGGGCCTCGGCTTCGCCCACCCCCTGCACCACCTCGATGCCGGCGGCCCGCAGTTCCGCCAGTCCCTGGCCGGCCACGCGCGGGTCCGGGTCGGCCAGGGCCACCACGACGCGGGCCACGCCGGCGGCGATCAGGGCCTGGCTGCAGGGGGGCGTGCGGCCGTGGTGGCAGCAGGGCTCCAGGGTCACCACGGCGGTGCCACCCCGGGCCCGGGGGCCCGCCTGGCGCAGGGCCCCCACCTCGGCGTGGGGCTCGCCGGCGCGGGCGTGGTAGCCCTCGCCCACCAGCTGACCGTCGGCATCGAGCACCACGCAGCCCACCAGGGGGTTGGGGCTGGTGCGGCCGGCGCCGAGGGCCGCCAGCTGCAGGGCCCGCCGCATCCAGGGCAGCCAGACGCCGGGCTGCGCCGAAGCGGCGGCGGGCTGGCTCCCCGTCATGACGCGCCGGTCTCCCGCCAGTCGGGCAGGCTGCGCCACTCGCCCACCACGTAGGGCGGCACGGGCAGCTCCACGAACACGCCGGGCAGCTCCAGCCGCAGCGGTCGGTTCTGCTGCAGGTCTGCCAGCAGCGGCGCCAGGTTGAACTCGGCGGCGGCATCGCGGCCGTCGAGCGCCAGCTTGGGGTTGGCGGTGGTGATGTCGTCCAGCTGCCAGCTCTGGCGGCCGGAGCGCACCAGCAGCGCCGTGGGGTGATCGAGGCGCACCTTGCCCGGATAGCCCACGATCCGCAGGGTCACCGGCCCACCGGGCGGTCCCTGGCGGTAGGCCACCACCTGCCAGCTGCGGTAGTCGAGGTCCCGCAGGCTCTCGAGGCTGCGCACCACCGAGGCGCCGTTCTCATCCGGGTGGGCGTGCACCTGGGCGACGGCCACCGGCGGCGCCGCCAGCCAGGCCAGCAGCGCGATCGCCAGGGCCAGCAGGGGGCGCAGCAGCCCTGGCGGCGTCTGGGGCCTGGGGGAGGGCAGGGTCATGGAGCGATGGGGACTTGCAGTGGGGGCCATGGGGCCAGCCTGCCTGGGGGCCGTCAGGCCTCCCGCTCGGCGCCGGGGATGGGCTGCCAGCCCGTGTGGGTGGCCCACAGGCCCCAGATCGCCATGGCCCGCAGGTAGTGGCAGGCGCGGAAGGTGTTCACGCCGGTGATGGCCTCCGGGGTGCGGAACTGCAGGCCGCCCGCGTACACCTGCTCCACCACGGCGCCGATGATGGCAAAGGCGGTGCCGCTGTCGCCCATCAGGCGGTAGTAGGAGGCCAGGCCGAAGTTGATGCCGGTCCACACCTCCAGGGGGTGGGTGCCGTTGGGATCCAGGGGCGTGCCGTCGCGGCGCAGGCCGTTGGCCACCCCGAGCTTGCCGCCCTGGAAGCCCTCGAAGCAGGCTTCCTTCACCGCCTTCAGGGCGCTCTGGGCCCGCTCGCCGGCCACCACGGGGGGCAGGCCCAGCAGGCGGGCGTAGAAGTCGCCGCAGAGCTGGTCGGCCATCACCACCGGCGTGCCGCTCTCGGCGTCGATGTTGTAGTACTCGCCGTTCCAGAGCAGGCGGTCGAAGTTGGCGCGCGACTGCTCCAGCCAGCCGCTGAACTCCCGCTGCTCGTGGGAGGTGTCCAATTCCATGGCGAGCTGCAGTTGCTGGGCCATGGCCAGGGCCGCCTCCAGGGCCGCGATCCAGAGGGCGCCGCAGTAGGCGCTCACCCCCTTCAGGGGCCAGTCGTCGAAGGTCTGGTCGGGGGCGCCGCCGTTGTCGGGCAGGCCGTCGTTGTTGGCGTCAAAGGTCTTCAGGTAGCGCAGGGCCTGCACCGCCGACGGCCAGCAGTCCGCCAGGAAGCGCAGGTCTTCGCCGCCGGGGGCCAGCTTGAAGGTGCGCCACACCTGCAGCACGTAGTCGCTGGCCAGGTCCTTCCAGAGGTTGCAGTCCTGGTAAGCGGTGTAGTTGCTGGCATCCCAGGGGCGCTCGTTGGGGGCACCCAGGTCGTGGGGGGTGGCGCCGGCCACCTTGCGGGCGGCCTCGACGCGGCCCTTGCCCTGGGTGAAATACCAGCCGATCGGCCGCGGCGTGGGGTCCGCGGCGGGGATGGTGCGGGCGAAGCTGCGCAGCACCGCCTTGTCGAGCTCCGGCCAGAGCTGCAGCAGGGCGAAGGAGCCGTAGAGCCGCACATCGAGGCTCTCGTACCAGGCGTAGTCGAGGCACTCGAGCACGCCGAAACGGCCCACGGGATCGCCGGGGCCGGCGGCGCTCCAGAGGCTGCCGCCGGAGGCGAGGTCGTAGAGCTCGTTGAACAGCGCCATCCGCAGCGGTTCGGGGATGTCGTCCCGCTCCAGCACCGGCTGCTGCCAGGCGTCGATCTGGGCGCGCCAGTCGCGCCAGTCCCGCAGGGCCTCGGCGGCGATGGTGGCGGCGTTGTCGCCGCTGGCGCCGTAGAAGTCGGTGTAGCGGCGCAGGTCGCGCACGCCGCTGGCAAAGGCGGTGACGGGCAGGTCCCAGGCGATCACCACCGGGATCTCCACGCTGGCGCCCGGCTCCAGCCGCAGCCGCACCGCCAGGGCGGCGCTGGCCGGATCGGCATCGCCGCTGCGGCGGTCGTTGTCGCTGTCGGGGATCGCGCCATCGCGGGCGAAGGGCTCCCAGAGTTCGGCGCCCGTGCCGGCCGGATTCCAGCGGCTGCAGCGCTGGATCTGGGGGGCACCCTCCCCGAGCGGGCCGCTCACCCCTGGCCCGGCCAGCTCCGTGCCCTCGGGCACCGCCAGGCACCACTGGCCTTCGCCCTCGCCGATCGGGTTGGAGCGCTCGCCCTCCAGTAGCACGCCCCGCAGGCCCGGCTGGTCGATCCAGCGGTTGCGCTGGCCGGCGCTGCGGCCGACGGCGGGCACGTAGTTGTGCTCGGGGCTGCCGTCGTCGCGGAAGTGGACGGCCGCCGAGGCGTCGGTGTTGGTGAACCAGCCGGTGGTGTTGCGCCAGCTCAGCAGCAGCGAGAGATCGAGGGGCTGGTTGGTGGGGTTGGTGAGGCTCCAGCGGAACACCACCACCGGGTAGCTGCTGCGCTGGTAGTCGCCGGGCAGGATCGGGCTGAAAGCCTCGCAGGCCAGCTCGGCGTCGAACACGCCCTCGTAGCTGGTCCAGGTGAGGGGGTAGCGGGCGGCGTAGGTGCCGGTGCGCTGCTCGGCGCTGCTGGCCGGGTACCAGCTCCAGGAGGGCAGGGGGTCTGCCGCGTCGGGGCGGCTGGCATCGCGCTCGGGCTTCACCGCCAGGGCGTGGGCTCGGCTGTGCTCCCCGTCACTCTCGAACAGGGCGAACTGGCAGTCGGGCAGGGTGCCGAACCAGTGCTCGCCGCCGTCGAGGTGCCAGAGGTTGAAGCTGCCGTCGGGGCCGCGGCCGATGCAGCCGGCGCCGAAGCCCCCAAGGGGGGCGCCGTGGTTGGGGCCGTCGTCGAGGTTGCTGGCGTAGCGCACCGTGTAGGGCCGCTCCCAGCCCAGGCCGAAGGGCCGGCTCCAGCTGGCCGCCGGGACCTGCCAGTCGGAGCCGGCCTGTCGGCCGGAGCCCTGGCCCCGCAGCAGCGATCTCAGGGCGGAGAGGCCGAAGCGCGCCATGGGGCCACAAAAAGTGCGCCCAGCTTGTCAGAACCGGCTGGTCGGGCTGGCGGGCGGGGCGGTTCAGCCCCCGTAGCCTGCTGTCATGCCAACGCTGGCCGCCATTCGGGAGCAGCGCCGCAGCGAGCGGCTGGCTCGGCTGCGGCAGGCCGTGGCGAGCCAGCTGAACGATCCCGCCCACCAGCAGGTCTGGCTGTTTGGTTCCCTGGCCCGCGGCGACTGGGACGCCTACTCGGATGTGGATCTGCTGGCCGTCGCGCCGGATCAGGCGGCGGCGGAGCAGCTCGCCGATGCCCTGCGGGCGGCTGGCCTTGCCGACGACGTGATCGCGCTGACGCGGGAGCGCTGGCAGCAGCGCCAGTCGGGCGACGATCCCTGGTGGCGGGGCATCTGCCGCGATGCCATTCCCCTCGCTGGAGAACCACCGGTATGACTCCCCGGCTGCAGGCCCGGTGGAAACAGGCCGAGAGCGACCTCGCCATGGCCGAGTTCGCCCGTGCCGGCGGCTTCTTTGCCCAGGCCTGCTACCACTGCAGCCAGGCTGCTGAGAAGGCGCTCAAGGGTCTGTTGATCGCCCTGGGGGAGGAGCCGCCGCGCAGCCATGCCCTCGAGCGGCTGGTGGATGCCCTGGCGGCGACGGGTCTGCCGGTGGATCAGCTGCGCGACCTGCAGCTCAAGGTCCTCAGCCGCATGACCACCGCCACCCGCTACCCGGATGGGGACGAGGCCCCGGCCGATCTGTTTGATGACCGCGACTGTGCGCAGGCTCTGGCCATTGCCCGATCGGTTCTGGCGAGGGTGCGTGAGCAGCTGCAGCCGCCAGACGCCCCGGGCTGAACGCCTCAGCCCGGATCCGGCTCGCCGCCCGCGCCCTGGAAGCCGCCGCTCACCTCCTGATCCACCAAGGCGTCGAGGGTGACGGCGGAGCGCACCAGGGCCTGGTAGCGCTGCACCACGCGGCGGTTGCGCTCGATCCAGTTGCCGGCATCGCCGCCGGCCAGGCCGCCGCCGTCGCCGGCGAGCAGCTCCAGCTCCTTCTGCTGGGCCAGCAGGGCCAGCACCAGCTCGTGGATGCGCTGGCGGCGATCGCGCATGGGGGCAGGGGAGCGGGCGGCTGAGCATCATGGCGCCAGTGGCGGGCAACGTCCTGGGCAGCGAGGGGACGGCGGACAGCAGCGGCGTGCTGGCGGTGATCGGCACCGATGCCGGTGGCCTGGCGGCACTGCCGCTGAAGGCGCAGGCGCTGATCCGCTCGGCGGCGCTGGTGGCGGGGCCGCGGCGGCTGCTGGAGGCGCTGGAGCCCTGGTGGGCCGCCGAGAAGGCCGCAGGGCGGCTGCACCCCCAGGCGACCTGCCCCGAGCCTGTATCCACCGATCGCCCGGAGACGGCCTGGCCTGCCCTGGAGGCGGCCCTCGCCGGTGGCCGGCCGGCCGTGGTGCTGGCAAGTGGCGATCCGCTCTGGTTCGGCATCGGCCGGCTGCTGCTGCAGCGCTTCGGCCCGGAGCGGCTGCGCTTCCATCCGGCCCCCAGCTCGCTGCAGCTGGCCTTCGCCCGCCTCGGCCGCCCCTGGCAGGACGCCAGCTGGATCAGCCTGCACGGCCGCGACCCCGAGCCCCTGGCGGCCGCCCTGCAGAAGCGCCCCGCCGCCCTGGCGGTGCTCACCGACCCGGGCCGCGGCGGGGCGGACGCGGTGCGGCGGATTCTGCGGGCCTCCGGCCTGGAGTCGGCCTACGCCCTCTGGCTGTGCGAGCGGCTCGGCCATCCCGACGAGCGGGTGCAGCGACTGGCTCCCGCCACTCCCCTGCCGGCGGACTGCGATCCCCTGCACCTGGTGCTGCTCATCGCCGAGCCGCCGGCGCCCCCCGTTGATCCCGCCGCCCTGCCCCTGTTCGGCCTCGACGACGGCCTGTTCCTCCAGCACGACGACCGCCCCGGCCTGATGACCAAGCGGGAGGTGCGCATCCAGCTGCTGGCGGATCTGGAGCTGCCCGAGCGCGGCGTGCTCTGGGACATCGGCGCCGGCGTGGGCTCGGTGGGGCTGGAGGCCCTGCGGCTGCGGCCGGGCCTGGCGGGTTGGTTTCTGGAGCAGCGGGGGGGCTCGGCCGGCCTGATCGCCGCCAATGCCGAGCGGCTGGGGGTGGGGCCGGCGGGGATCCAGGAGGGCCGGGCCCCCGAGGCCCTCGCCGCCCTCCCCGACCCCGATCGGGTGCTGATCGGCGGTGGCGGCCGCGAGCGCGCGGCGGTGCTGGCGGCGGTGCTGGAGCGGCTGCGGCCCGGCGGGGTGGTGGTGATCCCCCTGGCCACCGTGGAGGCGTTGGCGGAGCTGCGGCCGCTGCTGGAGCAGGCCGGCTGCCGGGTGGCGGTGGCTCAGCACCAGGCCTGGCGCGGGGCGCCCCTGGCCGACGGCACGCGCCTGGCGCCGCTCAACCCGGTGCTGGTGCTGAAGGGGCGCAGGGGCTGAGGGCCTGGGCGCTGTGCTTCAGGGCGGGGACCAGGGCTGCGGCGTCAGGTCCGCGGGGAGATACAGCGGGTGGGCCGGTTCCCCCGTCCGGGTGAGCCGCAGGATGTGGAGGTCCGGCAACAGCCTCCGCACCGCCCGGTTGCGCCCCAGAAACGTGCCGTGACTGCCCCAGGCGGCCAGCACCAGGCCGGCGCCATCGGCCAGCTCCTGGAGGCTCCGGTCGTTCTCCGGCCCGATCGGATCGGCGGCCTGGCGGAGGCGCTCAGGAGTGACGGCCCGGTAGGCGAACAGGTTCGCCATGCGGAGCGCCCCGAAGCCCCAGGCGCGGGCGAAGCCGATGCAGCGCCGGATGGTCGGGTCGTCCTGGGTTTCATCCGCCGTGCTCGGATTGAGCCCCACCACCATCAGGGTGTGCCCCGCTCCCCAGCGCCGCCACAGCCCATAGCGGTAGGTGCGGCAGGGGCTGAGGCGGGCGCTGCGCTCCAGTCCGTCGTCCGCTGCCCCGCCCGGCAGGGCACGGGGGGTCACGGCGTGGCGGCCCGGGGCTGCAGCGACCGGATCACGGCGGGGGTCCCCACCCGGATGCCCAAGGCCGCCGCCTGCCCAGCCGCCAGTTCCACCACGCCATCGCTCGCTTCGGCGGGCCCGTAGCTGCGGCAGGGCAGGCGCGGGCAGGGGGCGGCGGCCGCCTCAATGGCGATCACCCGGCCCTCGCGCAGAAACACCATGTCGAGCGGGGAGGGGGTGCGGTGCATCCAGAACTTCACCGGTTCGGCGGGCTGGAAGCGGAACCACATGCCGGTGAGGGGCGCCAGGGGCGGGCGGCCCATCAGGCCCCAGGCGTACTGCCGCGGCGTGCTGGGCACCTCCAGCTGGATGCAGGGGCGGGAGCTCGCCAGGGCGCTGGGGGGCGTGCTGGCCGCGGCTGCGGCCGGGGCCTCCAGGCACCACTCGGCGGTGGCGGGCAGGTACTGGGGCGGCGCCGCCTGGGCGGGAATGGCCATGGCGATCAGCGCGGGTGGGCGGGATGGAGCGGCGGCGGCCCGTCGCTGAGGCAGTAGCCCTGGCCGCGCACGGTGTGGATCAGCCGCCTCTCGCCCCCCTCCTCCAGCTTCTGGCGCAGGTAGCGCACGTACACCTCGATCACGTTGCTGGCGGCCCCCTGCTGGTCGTGCCACACCGCCTTCAGGATCTGCTCGCGGCTGAGCACGGCGCCGCTGTGCTGCATCAGGTAGAGCAGCAGGGCGTACTCCCGGGCCGTGAGCGCCAGGCTGCGGGAGCCGCGCCGCACCTCATGGCGGCTGGGCACCAGGCTCAGGTCCGCCAGGGTGAGCCGGTTGGGCGGCGGCGCGGCCTTGGCGGCCACCTTGGCGTGCAGCCGCAGCCGCTGCAGCAGATCGCTGGCGCCGATGCCGGAGAGCCAGAAGTCGTGGGCGCCGGCGCAGAGGCAGCGGGCCCGGGCCGCCACGCTGTCGCGGCCGATGTCGAGCAGCAGCACGGCGCCGGGCAGGGCCTGGCGCAGCGCCGGCAAGGTCCCGGCGGCCTCCGCCGCCAGCACCACCAGATCGGGGGTTCCAGCGGCCGTCCAGCTGGCGGGATCCTGGGGGTCGCCCAGCTGCACGACGTAGCCGGAGGCCTCCAGCCGGGGGGCCTGGGCGATGGCCTCGGCGCCCAGCAGCAGCAGGGGGCTGCCTGCGCCGCCGCTCATGCCGCGCCCCCGTTGCCCGGCTTGGCCACGTGGGGCAGACCCCAGCCCAGCTTGTTGCGCAGCACCTGGAAGAACTCGTGGTCCGCCAGGCGCACGAAGCGCACGGGGTGCTCGCTGCGGCGGATCAGCACCCGGTCCTCCG
Organism: Vulcanococcus limneticus LL; assembly: GCF_943369875.1. GTDB lineage: Bacteria > Cyanobacteriota > Cyanobacteriia > PCC-6307 > Cyanobiaceae > Vulcanococcus > Vulcanococcus limneticus_A. The sequence continues at coordinate 37,849 of NZ_CALROT020000004.1, read as the reverse complement.
GCCAGATGTAACAGCCGGCGCTGCCATCCACCACCATCATCAGCCGCTCCGGCGTGGCGGGAAACACCGTCACCGGCTCCCGGTCGCTGAACACCAGGGCCCGGGAGGCCAGGGAGTGGGGGGCGATCGGCGTGAGCTGCAGCACCGGGCAGTCGGGGGTGATCACCGGGCCGCCGGCGCTGAGGGCGTAGGCCGTGGAGCCGGTGGGGGTGGAGAGGATCACGCCGTCGGCGGCGATGTCCACCGGGGCGTGGCGGCCGATGGCGATCTCGAAGTGGCACATTGAGGTGAGCGGCTCGCGGTGCAGCGCCATCTCGTTGAGGCAGAGCACCTCCCAGCGCCGCTGCTCACCCCGCAGCACGCTCACCACCAGCATGGTGCGCTCCTCCACCGTCCACTCGCCGGCGATCAGCTGCTCCAGGGCCGCGTCGAGCTTGGGCAGGTAGGTCTCGGCCAGGAAGCCCAGGTGGCCGGTGTTGATCGTGAGGATCGGCACGTCGATCGGCGCCGTCTGGCGGGCGGCCGAGAGCACGGTGCCGTCGCCGCCGAGCACCAGGGCCAGCTCCATGCCGCGCCGGAAACTCGCCGGCACGCAGGCGGTGTGCCCCAGGGTGCGCAGGTGCTGGTCGGGGTTGGCGAAGCCCACCATGCCGCCGGCGCTGCTCACCCGCATCACCTCGTAGCCGGCCGCCACGAAGCGGGCTTCGATGGCGTCGGCGGTGCTGAGGGCCAGGTCCTTGCCGTCATTCACGATCAGTCCAACGCAGGGCACCGATCGCAGGCGGGGGGCTGCAGGAGTTTATGAGGGCCCCCAGGAGCACCGCCTGTCGGGCTTCACACGCGGTGTGTACCGCTACGGCACGGCGTGCCGCCGGGGCTCTGCCGATCGGCCTCAGAACTGCTCGAGGAAGCGCAGGTCGCTGGTGAACAGGCGGCGGATGTCGTCGATGCCATGGCGCACCATGCAGAAGCGCTCCACCCCCAGGCCGGCGGCGAAGCCGCTGTAGCGGGTGGGGTCGATGCCGAGGCCCTCCAGCACCGCCGGATCGACCATGCCGCAGCCCATCACCTCCAGCCAGCGGCCGCGCCACTGCACGTCCACCTCGGCGCTGGGCTCGGTGAAGGGGAAGTAGCTGGCCCGGAAGCGCACCGGCAGATCGCCGAAGAACTGCTGCAGGAAGGCGGTCACGGTGCCGCGCAGGTGGCTGAAATCCAGCCCCTCATCGATGGCCAGCACCTCCACCTGGTGGAACACCGGCGAGTGGGTGGCATCCACCGCGTCGCGGCGATAGACGCGGCCGGGGGCCACGATTCGCACGGGGGGCGGATTGGTTTCGAGGTGGCGGATCTGCACCGGCGAGGTGTGGGTGCGCAGCAGCTCGTGCTCCGACAGATAAAAGGTGTCCTGCATGTCCCGCGCCGGGTGGTGCGGCGGGATGTTCAGGGCGGTGAAGTTGTAGTGGTCGGTCTCGATCTCGGGGCCCTCCTCCACCCGGTATCCCAGGCCCGCAAAGATGTCCACGATCTCCTCGATCGTGCTGATCAGCGGGTGGCGGTGGCCGGCCGGGATCGTGCTGGCCGGCATCGTCACATCGAGGCTTTCGGCGGCGATCCGCTCGGCCATGGCCGCCGACTTCACCGCCGCCAGCCGCTCCGCCAGCAGCCCCTGCACCTGCTCCTTGAGCACGTTGGCCCGCTGGCCCACCAGCGGCCGCTCTTCGCCGGGCAGCTTGCCCATGGCGCCCAGCACGCCCGAGAGCTTGCCCTTCTTGCCCAGCAGACCCACCCGCAGGTCCTCCAGCTCGGCGGCACTGGCGGCGGCGGCGATGGCGGCGGCGGCCTGCGCTTCCAGCTGCTCGAGCTGGTCAGTGAGCTGCTGCAGGCTGACGGTGGCGCTCACGGCGGGAACACGGCGACCGCCGACTGTAGGCAGCGGCCCCTGGCGCCACCCGCCGATGGCAGGGGCAACACGCGCTGCCCGCGGGGGCTCCCCCTAGCTTGCGAGCAGTGCACCCGCCCGGCGCCGATGGCCCCCCTGCGCATCCTGATCAGCAACGACGACGGGGTGTTCGCGGCCGGCATCCAGGCCCTGGCGGCCGAGGCCGCCCGCCGCGGCCATGCCGTGACCGTGGTCTGCCCGGACCAGGAGCGCTCCGCCACCGGCCACGGCCTCACCCTGCAGACCCCCCTGCGGGCCGAGCGGGCCGATGCCCTGTTCGCCGAGGGGGTGACGGCCTGGGCCTGCAGCGGCACCCCGTCCGACTGCGTGAAGCTGGCGCTCTTCTCGCTGCTGGAGGCCCCGCCGGATCTGGTGCTCTCCGGCATCAACCACGGCCCCAACCTGGGCAGCGACGTGTTCTATTCCGGCACCGTGTCGGCGGCGATGGAGGGCACCCTGGAGGGGCTGCCGGCCCTGGCGGTGAGCAGCGGCTGCTTCCAGTGGCGGGAGTTCGCCCCGGCCGCGGTGATCGCCCTCGACCTGGCCGAGCGCAGCCTGGCCGGCGGCTGGCCCGAGGGCCTGCTGCTCAACCTCAACGTGCCGGCCCTGCCCGCCGCCGAGATCGGTCCGCCGCGCTGGTGCCGCCCTGGTCTGCGCCGCTACGTGGACCAGTTCGACCGCCGCAGCGATCCCCGCGGCCGCACCTACTACTGGCTGGCCGGTGAGGTGGTGACCGATCTGGAATCCGCCGGGGCCGGCCCCGAGGCCTGGCCCACGGATGTGGCCCAGGTGCACGCCGGCGGTGCCGCCCTGACGCCGCTGCAGCCGGAGCTGTTCTGGCGCGGGGGGCTGGAGCGGCTGCCCGACCTGGGCTGAGGCTCCCCTGGGTCAGCGGGGCCGCCCGGCTGTTGGCCGCGTCAGCGGGGCCGATAAATGCGCTGCAGCAGCCACAGGCTGATCACCAGGCCGATCAGGTGGGCGAACAGCACCTGGGTGTTGCCCAGCACCGAGAACATCTCGATCGAGGTGATCGGCAGGCCCACCACCCGGCCCTGGGTGCCGGCCGGCATCTGGATCTGGGCCCCGAAGAACCCCGGCACCTGCTGGGAGGCCTGCACGAACAGGCTGCCCGCCAGCGACTGGTAACCGAGCACGGCCAGCACCAGGCCGCCCAGGTCGGCCAGCAGGCCCCGCTTGATCAGCCGGGCCGTCTCCCCCTTGCTGGGGCGCACCGGGCTGCTGAGGGCCCGGCCGCAGCGCACGGTCAGCCAGCTCTGCCACAGGCACCAGAGCAGCACCAGAAACGACAGGGTGGTGAGGGAAATGCCGGGCCCCAGGCCCAGGGCCCGGGAGGAATTGGCGGCCAGGCGCCCGCCGATGTTGTTGAACACCAGCACCCCCACCACCACCACCGCCAGCACCACCTGGGTCCAGAAGCGGATCCAGCCCATGCGGCGCAGGGCGGCGGAGATCAGCTGCAGATCCAGGCGGTCGGCCATCGGAAGGGGAGAGGTGCCGCGGCGCGGCAGGGCGGACCCCGGACGGGGGCTGGCCCCAAACTTGCCATGGGAGGATCGCTCCGGCGAGGGCGACAGTTGCGACGCACGGTGATCAAGACGGCACTCCCCCCTCGGCATCCCGCCCAAGCCCCGGGGTGGCTTTGATTCCGCTGCGGGCGCCTGAGGAGGCGCAGCGGCCCACCGCCGTGGCCCTCGGCAGCTTCGATGGCCTGCACGCGGGGCACCGCCGGGTGATCGCCGCCGTGACCGGGAGCGCTGGCGCCGCCGGGCGCGCTGAGGATGGCGGGCTGGGGCCTGCGCTGGTGCCCACGGTGGTGAGCTTCTGGCCCCACCCCCGTGAGGTGCTGTTCGGCGACACCCGCCTGCGCCTCGACATGCCCTCCGAGAAGCTCGAGCTGCTGGAGCCCCTGGGCATCCGCCAGCTGGTGCTGGTGCCGTTCACGCCCCAGCTGGCGGCCCTGAGCCCCGAGGCCTTCGTGGCCGAGGTGCTGGTGGGGCAGCTCCAGGCCGGCCGTGTGGCGGTGGGCGAGAACTTCCGCTTCGGCGCCGGCCGCAGCGGCGACACGGCCCTGCTGCAGGAGCTCGGGGCGCGCCACGGCCTTGCGGTGCAGGTGGTGCCGACCCTGCGGGACGACGAGGGGCGGCTGAGCAGCAGCCGCATCCGCCGGGCCCTGGCGGCCGGCGACCTGGCGGCGGCCGAGGCCCTGCTGCAGCGCCCCTACCGCTTCGGCGGCCGGGTGGTGCGGGGCCGGGGCCTGGGCCGTGAGCTGGGCTGGCCCACCGCCAATCTCCAGGTGGATGGCCGCAAGCTGCTGCCGCTGGAGGGGGTCTACGCCGCCTGGGCCCGGGTCAACGGCGGCGAGCCGCTGGCGGCGGTGATGAACCTGGGCCCCCAGCCCACGGTGGACCCCACCGCCCCCTCGGCCCTGGAGGTGCACCTGCTCGGGCGCCAGCTGGAGCTCGAGGGCAGTGAGCTGAGCGTGCAGCCCGTGGCCCTGCTGCGCCGCCAGCAGAAGTTCGAGAGCCTGGAGGCCCTCTGCGCCCAGATCGCCGCCGATGCCCAGCGGGCCGGCGACCTGCTGGCGGCCAGGTCTCCGGGGGCCAGCACGGCGCCCCCGAAGGGGGCCGCCGCTGGCACCGCCGGTGAGGCTCAGCCGGCCGGGTAGGCGTTGGTGAGGCCCCAGCCGATGAAGGCGGCGATGCCCCCCAGCAGCAGAATCCCGGAGATCAGCACCAGCATTGGGCTGTCGGTTCCGCCCTGGTCCATCGCTTCAGGCCCGTCGTGTGTTGGCGCCAGCCTAGGCAAGCCGTCGCCCCCAGCCCTTCCCCGATCCCCCCGCCCGTGACGATGCCCGCACCGACTCCCGCCAGTGCCGCCGGCCCGGATCCCCTCGCGACGGCCGCGCCGCCGGCCCTGGAGTCGCCGGGCCGGGAGCGGCGGGCCGTGGATCGCCTGCTCGACGCCAACCTCGATCGGGCCCGCGAGGGCCTGCGGGTGATCGAGGACTGGTGCCGCTTCGGGCTGGACCGGGTGGATCTGGTGGCGCGCACCAAGGACCTGCGCCAGCGGCTGGGGCGCTGCCACCGCGCCGCCTACAAGCTGGCCCGCCACACGGCCACGGATGGGGGTGCCGGCCTGACCCACCCCGCCCAGGCGGAGCGCACGGCCGCCGCCGCCGTGGTGGCCGCCAACTGCGGGCGGGTGCAGGAGGCCCTGCGGGTGCTGGAGGAATTCGGCCGCGACCCCGACCCTGCCCTGGCCGCCGAGGCCGCCGCCATCCGCTATGCCCTCTACGACCTGGAGGTGGAGCTGCTGCGCGCCGCCGCCGGCCCCGGCTGGCGCCGGGCGCTGCTGCAGCGCTGCCGGCTCTATCTGGTCACGAGCCCTGGGCCCGGACTGGAGGCCACGGTGGCGGCGGCCCTGGAGGGCGGCGTGCGGCTGGTGCAGTACCGGGCCAAGGAGGGCGGCAGAGGCAGCGACGGCCAGCCCCTCACCGACCAACAGCGCCTGCTGGAGGCCCGGGCCCTGCGCCAGCTCTGCGCCCACCACGGCGCCCTGTTCCTCGTGAACGACCGCATCGACCTGGCCCTGGCGGTGGACGCCGACGGTGTGCATCTGGGCCAGGGGGACCTGCCCCCCGCCATCGCCCGCCAGCTGCTGGGCCCCGAGCGCCTGATCGGCCGCAGCACCCATGCCGTCGGCCAGCTGCGCCAGGCCGTGGCCGACGGCTGCGACTACGTGGGCGTGGGGCCCGTCAACGCCACGCCCACCAAGCCCGGCCGGGAGCCGGTGGGGCTCGACTACGTGCGCCAGGCCGCCGCCGAGAGCCCGATCCCCTTCTTCGCCATCGGCGGCATCGAGGCCGCCAACCTCGCGGCCGTCCTGGCGGCGGGGGCCAGCCGGGTGGCGGTGGTGCGGGCCATCACCGGCGCCGCCGATCCCCGGGCCGCGGCGGCCGAGCTGGTGGCGCTGCTCGGCTGCGGGGCGGCCGACCCGGACACGGGCGCGGAGGCCAGCCGATGAGCACCCCCCCCAGCCCAGAGGCCACTCCCACCATCACGGTGCGGCTCAACGGCGAGGAGCGCCGCTGTCCGGCCGGCCTGAACCTGCAGGAGTTCCTGGAGCACGTCGGCTACCGGCCCCAGCTGGTGGTGGTGGAGTTCAACGGCGAGATCCTGCCCCGCTCCCGCTGGTTCGCCCAGCCGGTTCGGGAAGCCGACGGCCTGGAGGTGGTCACCATCGTGGGAGGCGGTTCCTAGATTCCAGCGATCCCCGGGTCACGGCCTTGTCCCCCAACCGTCCGCCCCTGCAGCTCTCCCTGCGGCTGCGCCGTGTCTGCAGCGTCCTGCTCGTGCCGGCGTGCCTCGCAGTGCTGTTGGCGGTGCCCCAGCCCAGCTTGGCCGCCAGCGGCGGCCGCATCGGCGGCGGCAGCTTCCGCTCCGCCCCTTCCATGCCGCGCAGCTACAGCGGTGGTGGCTACCGGGGTGGCTATGGCGGCGGCGTCCAGCGCGGCTACGGCGGCGGCATCGGCTTTCCCTTCATCGTGCCCTTCTTCGGGTTCGGCGGCGGCGGCCTGTTCGGCTTCCTGATCCTGATGGCCGTGGTGGGCGTGGTGCTCAACGCCCTGCGCGGCGGTGGCGGCTCCCTGCCGGCCGGCGAGGGCGGTGGCCGGCTCGATGGCTATCGGCCCGACGGACCGGTCTCGATCACCCAGCTGCAGGTGGGTCTGCTGGCCTCGGCCCGGGAGCTCCAGGACGACCTGCGCAGCCTCGCCGGCAGTGCCGACACCTCCAGCAGCACGGGCCTGCAGCGGGTGCTGCAGGACACCACCCTGGCCCTGCTGCGCCACCCCGATCTCTGGGTGTACGCCAACGCCGAGGTGGGTGAGGTGCCCTTCGCGGCGGCCGAAGCCACCTTCAACCGCCTCTCGATGACCGAGCGCAGCAAGCTGCGCAGCGAGCTCACCACCAACGTGGGCGGCCGGCGCTCCTCGCTCCCGGCCGCAGCGGTGGGGGCCGCCGATGCCACCAGCGACTTCATCGCCGTGACCCTGCTGGTGGCCAGCCGTCGTCGCCTCACCCTCAAGCCGGTGAGCGGCTCGGAGGAGCTGCGCGAGGCCCTGCGGCTGGTGGGTTCGGTGCCCTCCACCGACCTGCTGGCCCTGGAGGTGATCTGGCAGCCCGATGGCACCGGTGAGGTGCTGAGCACCGAGGAGCTGATCACGGCCTATCCGGATCTGAAGCACCTCTGAGCTGCCGGCAAGCCGCCGTCCGGCCCCAACCCCGCTGATCGGCCTGGCTTCAATGCTGCCGATCAGCGGGGCTTTGTATTTCGGCCTTGGCGCTGTTGCGAATCTTTCGCATTTCCTCGGATTTGCTGCTCAGGACCGCGCAAGTGGAGAACTTAAGAAACTCTTCGGGCTCAAGGTGTGCGTGAGGGTTCTCTTCAAGCCCTCTCTCTGTTTATGGTGACGAATCCATTCGCACTCCGGCCTAGTGAGGCAGTCCGTTCGCAAACCTGAGCCCCGTTCCATGAAGTGGCAGGCGAACGGCGAACTGGCCGGCAGTGACCTCTTTGCCCTGGTCTGTGAGCTGGAGCAGGTGGAAACCGAGGAGCGCCGCCATGAGCTCTGGCGCCTCGGCCACCGCTACCCCCAGGGCTGACCCAGCTCCCCAGCCCCTGCCGGTGGGGTTGCGTGCCCCTGGCGCCGGCCGCACACTGCGGCCCAGCTGGAACCCTCGCCCATGGCCCCCCGCTCGCCCCAGTGGGTCAACACGCCGGTTCTTCTGGAGGCCCTGGAGCGCTACGAACAGGGCCGGCTCTCCCATGCGATGGCGCTGTGGCTGCATCAGCTGCTGGAACTTGATGGGCCGGTTCTAGGGGCTCGATCGGCGGACTCGTCCGCCCGGTCGCTCAGGCCCCGCTGCGGTCAGGGCCATGGTGCCCCGGGCCACCCCTGAGGATCCGCAGGGCCGCCATCGCGGCGCCATAGCCGTTGTCGATGTTCACCACCGTGAGGCCCGGCGCGCAGCTGGCCAGCATCCCGTGCAGGGCCGCCAGGCCGCCGGCGCTGACGCCGTAGCCCACGCTCACCGGCACCCCGATCACCGGCTGTGGCACCAGACCGGCCAGCACCGTGGGCAGGGCCCCCTCCATGCCGGCGCAGGCGATCAACACCCGGGCCTGGGCCAGGCTCTCCAGTTCCGCCAGCAGGCGGTGCAGCCCCGCCACCCCCACGTCCACCAGCAGCCGGGTGGCCACACTGTGGAGCCGTAAGGCCAGCTCTGCCTCCTTCGCGACCCCCAGATCGCTGGTGCCGCCGCAGAGCACCGCCACCTGGCCCAGGCCTGGATCGGGGTCGGGCAGATCCCCCCAGGTGAGGCAGCGGGCCTGGCGGTGGTGCTCCAGCCGCGTGCGCCCGCTGCGAAGCCGCTGCGCCACGGCCTCCGCCTTGCTCACCTCGACCCGCGTCACCAGGCCCAGCTCGCCAGCCTCCTTGAGGTGCTCCAGGATGGCGGCGATCTGCTCGGCGTTCTTGTTCTCGCCCCAGATGGCCTCCACCATGCCGATCCGGCGGCGGCGGTCCAGGTCGAGCCGGGCCTCCTGGGGAGGGGGCGGCTCAGAGGGGGTGGAGTTCACCTTCAAACACCAGCGGAAAGGGGTTGCCCTGGGGGATCCCCGTGGCCTGGCGGGCGAGGGCCTCAAAGCGGTTCTGCACCCGGTCCACCTCCTCGGCGGAGATCGCCTGCCACTGGGCGCGGCTGGCCCAGCGGATCAACAGCGTGCCCTCCTGCCGCTCGGGGTCCCAGAGCAGCTGGCGATCGAGGAAGCCCGGCTGCTGGGCCAGCCAGGGTTCCCAGCTGCCCCGTTCGGCCTCCAGCCAGGCGTCCAGGCCGGCGGCGGGCACCTGGAGGCGCAGGTGCTCCACCACCACCGGTCCGCCCGCCGCTCGGCTCGCCGGTTCGTTGCTGGCGGAGGCGCTGGAGGGCTGGGGAAGCTCGCTGGCGGCCATGGCGGGCGCTGGACGGAACAGGTGGGTGCCCAGGGTGCCGTGGTCGGTCGGGCTCGGGGGCAGCAGGGCCGGCGCGATCAGCAGCAGCGCGGCCAGGAGCAGCCCACGGAGTAGCCGTCCACCCAGAAGCCGCCCGCCAAGCCTCTGCCCCAACCGAAGCCGTGGCCATCGGTTGGGTGCGATCGGGGGCGACGGCTCGGCCATGGCGGCATTCTGGGCCGCCGCCCGCCCTCTCAGGGGCGCTGCAGCAGGGCCACGGCGTGGCAGGAGATGCCCTCCTCGCGGCCCTCGGCACCGAGCCGTTCGTTGGTGGTGGCCTTCACGCCCACCTGCTCGGGATCAAGGCCCATCCGCTGGGCGATGGCGGCCCGCATCGCCGCGATGTGGGGCTTGAGCTTGGGACGCTCGGCCACCACCACCGAATCCACGTTGGTGATGCTCCAGCCCCGCTCGCTCACCAGCGCCACCACCTGCTCCAGCAGCACCAGGCTGTCGGCCCCCTTCCACTGCGGGTCGTCCGGGGGGAAGTAGCGGCCGATGTCCCCCAGGGACAGGGCGCCCAGCAGGGCATCCATGATCGCGTGCACCAGCACGTCGGCATCGCTGTGGCCATCGAGGCCCAGGCCTGCGGGGTGCTCCAGCCGCTGGCCCCCCAGGATCAGGGGACGATCCGGCACCAGGCGGTGGATGTCGTAGCCGTTGCCGATGCGCAGCTGCATTGCTGTGTTCCTCAGAACCCCAGTGGCGCAGTGGTTTTGCCGCGCTTTTGCACCTTGGATTTTACCTCCGACGCAACGATGAATCCATGGAGTCAGCGCCAGTGACCCCTCGCAGACCCCGGCAACCGAGTCCTCCTGGAGTGCCGGGTGTCCATGGGGGGGCCTTGCTTGAACCTCCCGCCTCGTCACCCACGGAGCCCACCTCACCCAGAACCTGCGAGGTCAAACCCCGTACTTCCGCTGCCAGGCGATGGGGGTCGTCACGACTGCCCCCGCCTTGACCCGATTGCAGCAGGGACGGGGCCTTGATCCTTCACGGCGGGAACTGGTGGGGTAGAGCCCAGCGAACTGGATTCGAGAGGCACCCCAGACGGTCTGCGGGCCCTGGGGTGCCGTGATCCGAGGTCAGCAGTGGGGAGTCCGCCAGCATCAGCCGAGCAAGAGCTGTCAGGCATCCAGAGCGGAGTGATCCTCCCCCCTTTTTTATTTTGATGCTGGCGCCTTGGCGTGGGAGGGTGCCTTCTGTGAGTCGTTGGAGTGGATGGGACGGACGCTCAAGACCCCACGATCTCCAACAGATCCTCAATCCCGCAATCCGGCACCGCCACGAGCTTGGATGCGCATCCAGCGATGGCGATCATGCCACCATCTGATCGGATCAACCAACAGGTAATCAGTTGCGTTGGTGGTGCCTCAAGGCCAAGCCACTAGGAGACGAGAGACTTGAATTTGGCGTTCAGCGGCAGAGCGGCGCCATCGAGGATGGTCACAGCAGGGAGACCAGCCGCAACGGATCGGATATGACCCAGAAGGTCGCAAACCAGTTTGCGAAGACGGGGATGTTCAGAGTATTCCGACCTGACAACAAGAGCGTCTCCCACCAAAATGGGGAGTTCGCACGGGAGCACAATGTGCCCGGGACCATACAAGCCAATGGTCAGCGGTGATGCGATGCCAACAATCAGATCTTCAATTGGCAGAGGTGATGCAGGCAGGCGGTCATCAAGCGTGGCATTGAGTCCAAGTGACTCAAGAACGGCCTGAAAGACTGGAAAGGAATCTTTGGGAAGTGGCTGGATTGGGTACGGACGGACATCTGCCAGCGTCGCGGAAGACCCAAGCGCCGCCAATGGGTGAGAATCCTTGACAACCAGATAACTCGGCATGGAGCAGAGTTGGATGGTTGTCAGCGATGGGTCGGTGGGATGATCCGGAGACGAGCACAGCCATGCATCAATGATCCGATTCTGCAAGAGGTATACAGGCCGCTCGTATTCCAAGTAGTTCATATTGCCCTGTTGCCACCCATCAATCTTCAGGGATGAGTAGGAGTCACGCAGCCAATGCTGAGCGTCAATGCGCAGTGTACGATCAAAGTCCCATCGATAGCGTTGATGAACATGGCGCTCAGCGCACAAGAGCGTTGTGTCGCCATCAAGGTGCCATTCTGCCGCCTTCCTCTTCAGAGTGACACCAAAGACTTGCTGACTCTTCTTGACATGACGACTAACGGTTAACTGGTTGCAATTGAGAGACTCTGCCGCAGACGCCCCGGTTCTTAACCACTGAAGGTGATCGAAAGCGGCAAGGCATCCAACGTCTACCAAGGCTGCGCGCTAATTCATGCAAGCATTATGCGTCAAGCGCCAGTCACCTGCGAGAAAGGCGGACGGGAATGCTAAGAAAACCCCTGTCTATGCAGAAACCGCATAGACGGTGATCGTCAGGGGTGTCACGCCGAGACCAGTTGAATCTCGGGATGATCCGATGAAATTGACCTTAGTCTGAAAAGAAGGCGTTCGCGTAACTCGTCCAGGGCACGGTGACCAAGAAAATACTTCCGAAAGACGAGAGCATGCCCCGATTCAAAAGGAAGAAGCAAGGGAAGCCTGCGTAATTGACCGCCGGAGGCAATCATGCTCAGCGGTGTTCCATAGCCAATGGCCAAATCTGCCTCTGTCTTGCCTTCCCATTGGTCTGTGCGGTAGCGAGTCGTGCGGAGGTCGTCATTCCAGAGGTTGATGCTCTTTAGATCGTGTTCGACCAAGGGAAGCATTTCTGTTGGAGGTGGCAACGTCGGAAATTCAGCAATATCGCCATAGTCGATGGAGTTGCGCTTGAGCAATGGGTGGCCAGGGGCGCATGTGAAGAATATTGGCATGCGCGCAAGCGTGATGACAGCAAGATCCGGATCCCCAGGTGACGGTAAATCGGGAAGATCGGCGAGCCAGCAATCGATCACTCGATCACGAAGTAGCTGAAGGCTGCGCTTCGTTACGGCGATATCCGAGCGCCCGAGAATCCAGCGACTGGGCAGACTGTCGCCAAGAGTCGGTGCACTCCAATGGGTTGCTTCCAGTCGAAGTGGTCGAACCCCCAGTCGACGCGCTAACTGATGAACTTCCCGTTCCATCTGAATCAAGGTCGTATCTCCTATCAGTTCCCATTCGCCATCCTGGCGCTCCATCGTAAGATCAAACACACTGAGTGCTGTCAGGCAATGACTGCTTATGGTTTGCTGGCTTATCCCGTATCGCTTCGAGACTTCTTCGCTGCATCCCAGCCACTGAATCCCGTCCAGTCCGAGGAGGACATCGAGCTCGACCAAGGCGATGGAAATCTAATTAATCAGCACAATACAAAAGTGCGATATAGCCGTCAATCGCCGGCGTAGGCAAGGATTGATCTGTGCGCTTTGATGCTAGTGGTGCCAGTTGGTGATAGTTTCCAACGCGTCTTCAATCCCGCAATCCCGCAATCCAGCACCGTCACGATCTCGGATGCCAGATCAAGTGGCCGTGCTGCTGCCCTCTCATCGGTTCGCCCTGGGCGGGTGGAGATCGCAGGGCAAGGGAGGATGCTGGGGCAGGAGCGGCAGGCCATGGACGCCGAGCTGTTGGAGGTGTTCTCCGGTGCCGAACCGCGGATGGGTCTTCGTGCCCCTGGAGGTTGGCTTCTGCGGCAACGCACCCGAGCCCGTTGGGACGATCCCGCTGAGGTGCGTGATGCCGGTAAGGGCCTTCAGCGGCAGGCGCAACGGGATGGACGGGCACAGCGACTGGCGAGCACCTGTCTCGGCCTGACGTTGGCGAGCGCCTGAGGCGGTCCGCCCTTCCAGGCGGCTAGGATGTGACAACTTGTTAACGGGATATGTTCGGTGCTCTGTTCGGTTTTCTCTTTGCGGTGGTTTCGTTCGTTCAAGTGCCGCAGTGGGACAACGACTGGACCAAGTGCTCTGTGTCAGTCCCCGATACCGCCTGCCATTGGTATGTGGTGAACCCCGACAACACGTTTGGCAAAGGTTTCAGTTGGATCACCGCTCCTGAATTCGACATCAAGACTCTTCGTGACATCGGCATTCAGCACGACGTCACCGTGGCACAGGGATACCAGACCACCGTTGAGATGATGGATGCCGACTCAACGGTCAAATACGGGGACGACTACTGATCGCTTCAACCCGAAGACGCACCTCAGCATCAGACGCGAAACACCTGCTGCAGGTGGGTAATCGGGTTGGTGCCGTCTTCCCCACGCACGAACCACTGCTCGGTGCTGCCGCTTCTTAACAGAGCACGGAAGTCGTCGGCTTCAATCAGGATGCCGCTCTCTACCGCCAGAGCGACCAACTCTTCTGGCGTGGTGGCACCGTAAAACTTCTGCTCAATCTCGGGGTCACCATGCACCTGATGGCAGAGGTGATCCAGCGCATCCAGCAGTGGCTGCGAGTCGTTGTCCACTCAGCTTGAACGGGTCGGTGACAACGCTACCCAGCCAGCATCACCCCCAGCGCAGAACGACACAGACGCAGGTGTGGACGCTGCAGGTGCGTCAGGTGCTCGCAGAGGCTCAGTGCAGCGAGCAGCGCTCACGACCCCACCTCCATCACCGCAAGACCGGTTGCCGCGGCCTCGGGCCCCTCAGGTTTCGCTGAAGCCGCCCGCAGGGCCTGGCAGGGCCTGGGTCAGTTCCACGGCCGTGCCGCTGGCTCACACCATCACCAGGCCGCTGCTGCTGCCGAGCACCTCGTCGTCGAGGTTGCCCCCCCCCCACCACGGCATTGGCCCCGAGCAGGCGGGCCCGGCGGGTCATGTTCTCCAGGGCCGGCCCTCGACGCTGGGGGGGGTGATCAGCCTGGCGATGGCTCAGGGGTCTTGGGCCTGGTGCTGAGCCTGCCACAGCGCGAACAGATCCGGACGCCGCTCGGCGGTGCGCTGCTGCTGCTGCTCGGCCCGCCAGCGGGCGATGGCGCCGTGGTCGCCGCTGCGCAGCACCGCCGGCACCTCCAGGCCCCGGAAGCTGGCTGGACGGGTGTAGTGGGGGTGCTCCAGCAGCAGGGCGCTGTGGCTCTCCTCCTCCAGGCAGGCCTCCGTTCCCACGGTGCCGGGCAGCAGCCGCACCACGCCGTTGATGATCGTCATCGCCGGCAGCTCGCCGCCGGTGAGCACGAAGTCGCCGATCGACACCTCCTCGTCGGCCAGGGAGCGGATGCGCTCGTCGAAGCCCTCGTAGTGGCCGCAGAGGAACACCAGCTGGTCGTAGCCGCCGGCCCAGCGGCGCAGGTCGTCCTGGCGCAGGGGCTGGCCCTGGGGGCTCATCAGCAGCACCCGCCGCCGCGGCAGCACGGGGATCGCCTCCACCGCGGCGAACACGGGCTCCGGCTTGAGCACCATGCCGGCGCCGCCGCCGTAGGGCTCATCGTCGACCTTGCGGTAGCGGTCGCTGGCGAAATCGCGCGGGTTGTGCAGGTGCAGCTCGGCGCGACCCGCCGTGAAGGCCCGGCCGATCACCCCCAGGCTCAACAGGGGCGCGAAGGCCTCGGGGGCCAGGCTCACCACATCGAGGCGCATGGCGTCAGGCGGCGGCGCCCGGGGCCGCCGCGGGGCTGGCCGGGCGCTGCACCCGGCGGATCTCGGAGCTGAAGCTGGCCCGGCCCGGGGCGCCGCCCTTGGGCTGGTCCACGGTGCTGCGCAGGCGCAGGTTGGGCTTGGTGAACCAGATCCGCTCGCGCAGCTCCCGCTCGTCCGTCTCGATCACCAGCTCCAGGCTGCCGTCGGGCCAGAGGGTCCAGTGGCCGCCACGGCCGTCCTCGCGCCCGGCGTGGAAGCGGCCATCGGCGCTGAAGTGCAGGGCGCTGCGGCGGCCGGGCTGGTCCTGGCTGGTCACCGCCAGGCCGCCGAGATCGCCCTGGGCATCGCCGGGCAGCAGCTCGATCTGCAGCTCGCCCCGCTCGCTGGCGTGCCAGCTGTCGTCCTCGGCGGTGGCCTCCAGATCGAAGCGGCTGCGCAGGCTCATCCACTCGCCGGCGCAGCACTGCAGGAAGTCCGGCAGGTCCGCGGGGGGAAAGGAAAGCTCGGCCGGGGCAGCGCTGGGGGCGGCGGTCACGGGCAGGGGTGCGCGGAGACGGGGGGCGCGATCGGCCCATTCTCTCAGCCGGGGGATCGGCCCAGCGGCTGGCGTGCCGCCGCCGGGGTCAGTCGCCCCGGTAGCCCAGTTCCGCCAGGCGGCTGGGGTTGCGGCGCCAGTTGGGCACCACCTTCACGAACAGCTCCAGGTACACCGGCCCGTCGATCAGCTTCTGCATCTGCAGCCGGGCGCCCTTGCCGATCTCCCGCAGCATCTGGCCGCCCTTGCCGATCAGGATCCCCTTCTGGCTGCTGCGCTCAACCAGCACCGTGGCCAGCACCGCCGTGCGCGGCCCGTCCTCCACGATCCGCTCGATCTGGACCGCTACCGAGTGGGGCACCTCCTCGCGGGTGTGGGTCAGCACCTGCTCGCGGATCAGCTCGGCCAGCAGCAGCTGCTCCGGCTGGTCGCTCACCGCCTCGGGGGGATACAGGTGCGGCCCCTCGGGCAGATCGGCGGCCAGGGCCGCCACCAGCGCCTCGGTGCCCTCGCCCGTGAGCGCGCTCACGGGGTGCAGGGGCCAGTCCAGCGGTGCGCTGGAACGGGACGGCGCGTCGCCGGCCTCGCCGGAGCCGTCAGGGTCGGGGCCGGCCAGCAGGGCGCGGTAGCTGGCGGCCAGCTCCTCGGCCCGCTCGGGATCCACCAGGTCGTGCTTGTTGAGGGCCACGTGCACCGGCACCCGGCTGTGGCGCAGCAGGTCCACGATGAAGCCGTCGCCGCGGCCGGCCGGCTGGCTGCCGTCCACCAGCAGCAGCACCACATCCACCTCGCCGATGGCGCCGCGGGCGCTCTGCACCAGCCGCTGGCCCAGCAGGTGGTGGGGCTTGTGGATGCCGGGCGTGTCCACCAGCACCAGCTGGGCCTCGGGGGTGGTGAGGATCGCCCGCAGCCGGTTGCGGGTGGTCTGGGCGATGGGGGAGGTGATCGCCACCTTCTCGCCCACCAGCTGGTTGAGCAGGGTGGATTTGCCCACGTTGGGACGGCCCACCAGGGCCACGAAGCCGGAACGGAAGCCCGCGGGGCTCAGCCCCAGCCCGCCGCCGGCGCCGCTGGGGGGCTCCGGGATCGGCAGCAGGGTGCCGGTCGTCTCCGGGTCCGACCAGGCCTCGCCGGGAAGGGCTTCGGTGGGGATGGCGGCGGGCTGGGCCGCGCCGGGCGTGGGACGGCGCTTCGGGCTGGTCCGCCGTGGCTCGCTGGGGTGGCTTGGCTCCATAACCTCAACACTGACAGTTCGCCGGCCCGATCCCCGTGGCCGTCCTTGCGCCATGACCGATGCCACCGGCTCGTCCGCCCTGCTTGAGCCCACCTTCCAGCAGGCCATGGAGATCACCGCCCAGTGGCTGGGCCTGTGGGAGGCCGGGGAACTGAGCGATGAGGTTCTGGCCGACCGCGTCGGCGAGCTGGTGGGCAGTCGCGACGGCGCCCGCGGCTTCTTTGTGGTGGCCCTGGCGGGCGACTCCCCGCTGATGGATCGGCTGCCGGACCCTGTGGCGCTGGCCCTGCGCAGCGCCGGCCCGGGCGTGGTGGACCTCAGTGCCCGCAACCTGGCCATGAGCACCGCCATGGCCCTGCACCACCGCCGCAGCGGCGATGGCGGCCAGCAGGCGGGCTCGGAGCGGGTGCAGCTGCGCTGCACCGAACTGCTGCGGCTGCTGGAGCCTGCGGAGGTGAAGGGGCGCCTCGAGACCCTGCTGGCGGCCACCGCCGGCCAGGGCGAGGACGTGGCCTTCCTGGAGCGCTGGGGCTACGACGCCGAGCAGAAGGCGGCCATCGCCGAGGCGGTGCTGGCGGTGGCGGAGGGCTGAGCACCACGCCTCGCTCGATGCCCGGGCACGGCCACAAAAAAAGCACCCCCGTGATGGGGGTGCAGGGCGTGGAGCGATGGAACTGAAGCGGCCGATGCTGAACAAGCAGGCCGCCGATCCACGCTGCGCCGGATTCAGTCGCGACGACCGCCGCCATTGAGGGCGATGATCAGGCGCAGGATGAAGATGAACAGGTTGATGTAGGTGAGGTACATCCCCAGGGCGCCGGCCAGGTACTGGTCGTCGCTGTAGGTGCGGGGCATCGTGTAGAAGTCCACGAAGGCGGCACCCACGAACAGCACGGTGCCGAAGCCGGCGATCAGCAGCTCCATGCCGCCGCCGCCGAAGCCGGGCACGAAGATGCCGCCCACGATCTGCACCACCATGGCGATCAGCAGGCCGAGAATGCCCAGGCCCACCACGCCGCTCAGGGCCTGACCGACGCTGTCACTCATGCGGCGACCCACCACCGAGGCGATCACGAAGGTGATGCCGGTGGCCAGGGCGGCGGTGCCGATGGCGCCGATGCCGGCGGTGCCGATGGCCATCGCCACGATGCCGCTCAGGGTGAAGCCGGTGAGCAGGCTGTAGGCCGTGAGGATCGGCAGGGCCGTGCCGTTGTTGCCCTTCAGGGCCGCGTTCTGGGCGACGAAGAACAGGATGAAGTTGCCGATCAGGGCCACCCAGAACAGCGGCATGAAGCCGGTGGGGTTGCTGGCCATCAGGGCCAGACCGCCGAGCACGCCGCCGGCGGTGAGCACCATGCCGCCGCCCACATAGGGCAGGGCCTTGTTCACCACATTGGGGCCCACCAGGGCGCTCGATTGCGCCTCGCGGATGGCCTCCTGGAAATTGCTGCTGGCCGGCATGGCACAGGGATTTGAACTCCATCCATCCTGCCAGCGCCGGCCGGGCTGCGGCGCGGATGTGTCGCTCAGGTGGGTGCGGATCTCCCTATCGGGGCTCGGGCCGGGATCCGGGCCAGAGCCTGACGCTCAGCACGGCAACACCCGTACCGAGGCTGGATTCCACGAAGCGCAGCAGGGCGTTCAGGCCCGGGCTCAGCTTCGGATCGAGGCTGCCGGTGACCATCACCACGATCACCGTGATCGCCGCCAGGCGGCCGTGGCTCGGGATGTTCACCGCCGCGCAGAGCATCACCGTGGCGAAGATCGCCAGGGCCATGCCCAGGGGGTGAAAGGGCAGCAGGCTCATGTAGACCGCGCTGGTGAGGGCACCGATCGCCGATCCCAGGATCCGCAGCGAGGCCGAGGACGTGGTCTCTTTGCGGGTGGCCTGGGTCACCACGATGGCTGAGATCGCCGACCAGAGCCCGCCGATCTTGGGGAGGTAGCCCGGGAACAGGCTGGTGAACCAGAAGCCCACCAGATAGGCCACCAGAGCCGCCACGGCGATTTCGGCGGGGATGCGCAGGCGCTCAGCGCTGTTCACGAGGGGAGCTGGGGGTGCGGTTGGTCGCGTTGCCATCGAATCGCCTGGTGCCGGCGGGCGCCAGCCTGTCCGCATCACGGCGGGCATAGGCCGTCACCAGCCGCTGCACAAGCGGATGGCGCACCACATCGGCGGCCGTGAGCCGGCAGATGGCCACGCCCTCCACCCCCTCCAGCACCTGGGCCGCCTCGATCAGGCCGCTCAGCTGGCCGGGGGGCAGGTCGATCTGGGTGGGATCGCCGGTCACCACCATGCGGGAGTTCTCGCCGAGGCGGGTGAGCACCATGCGCATCTGGGCGGTGGTGGTGTTCTGGGCCTCGTCGAGGATCACGAAGGCATCGGCCAGGGTGCGGCCGCGCATGTAGGCCAGGGGCGCCACCTCGATCACATTCTTCTCCAGCAGCGCCGCCGTGCGCTCCTGCCCCAGCAGCGTGTGCAGCGCGTCGTAGAGGGGCCGCAGGTAGGGATCCACCTTCTGCTGCAGATCGCCGGGCAGGAAGCCCAGCCGCTCGCCGGCCTCCACCGCCGGCCGGGTGAGGATCAGCCGCTCCACCTTGCGCTCCTGCAGCATCCGCACCGCCTGCACGGTGGCCAGGAAGGTCTTGCCGGTGCCGGCGGGGCCCAGGGCCAGGGTGAGGTCGTGGCGCTCGATCGCCTCGACGTAGCTCTTCTGCTTGAGGGTGCGGGGGCGCAGCAGCCGGCCGGCCTGGCTCTTGGCCAGCACCTGCTTCCCCAGTTGCTGGTGCTCGTCGCCGCGGCCCGTGTCCAGGGCCGCCAGGGCGGTCTGCACGTCCACCTGGGTGACGGGCTGGCCCTCCTGCCAGATCGGGCGCAGCAGTTCCACCAGGCCGGAGGCCCGCTCCAGCTGGTTGGGGCGTCCCCGCAGCTGCAGCGCAAGACCCCGCAGCACCAGGGAGGCACCAGTCAGGGCCTCAAGGCGATGCAGGGTCGCTTCCGCTTCCCCGGCCAGGGCCAGGGCGGCGTCCTGGTCGGGGAGGTCGATCGTGAAGGTCTGAAGGGTGTCAGCCCCGGACATGGGGCCGGACCTCAGGCTTCAGCGGCGGCTTCGGCAGGGGCGGCGGCCGCTGCAGCGGCTTCCTCGGCGGCCTTGGCGGCAGCGTCCGCCGCTTCCTTGGCGGCCTGCTTGGCAGCGGCTTCGCGGGCAGCGGCCTGCTTGGCCTGGCCCACGGTCACCGAGGGGCGCACGGTCTTCTCGACCAGGCCGCCGCGCTCCAGGAGGGTCAGCACCGAGTCGGTGGGCTGGGCGCCCTGGGCCAGGCGGGCACGGATGGCCTCGGTGTTCAGCCGGGTCTCCTTGGTGCGGGGGTTGTAGAAGCCCAGCTCCTCCAGGGGACGGCCGTCCCGGCGGGACGTGCTGTTGGTGGCCACCAGGCGGAAGCTCGCTTCCCGCTTCTTGCCGAACCGCTTCAGGCGGAGCTTGATCATCGTGGCCTTGCCTTACTTGACTGGAGGGTGGGTTGGATCAACAGCCCTTGGGGGTGGCCCTGGGGGCGCCCCTGCGGGTGAGACCGATCGGGCGGTGTGGAATCACGCGCCAAACGACAAGAATACCTTGCGACCGAACGGGCCTCCCTGTCGCCGCGGCGCAGGTGCGGCGACCGCGTGCCGCTGGCTCAGAGCTCGCCGAAGCCCTTGCGCTTCTTGGCGGGCTTGGGGGGCCTGGGCATCGCCCCACCGCCCCGGCCCGCGGGCATGCCGCCACCGGGGAAGCCCCCCATCCCGGGCATGCCGCCCATGCCGGGGAAGCCGCCACCCATGCCCGGCATACCCGGCATCCCAGGCATGCCGCCGCGGGTCATCTGCTGCATGAAGCCGCGCATCTTCTGGAAGTCGGCCAGCACCTTGTCCACATCGGCGGGGCTGTGGCCGCTGCCGGCGGCGATCCGCCGCCGCCGCGACGGCTGGGAGGCCAGCAGTTCCGGCTGCTGACGCTCGGCCTCGGTCATCGAGCCGATCATCGCCTCGATCTTCTTGAGCTGCTGTTCGCCCTGCTTGAGCATGCCGTCGTCGATCTTGTTCATGCCCGGGATCAGCTTCATCAGGCCGCCGAGCGAGCCCATGCGCTTGATCAGGCGCATCTGCTGCAGGAAGTCGGAGAAGTCGAAGCTGGCCTCCTGCAGCTTCTGCTGCATGCGGGCCACATCGGCCAGCTCCACCTCCTTCTGGGCCTTCTCCACCAGGGTGAGCACGTCACCCATGCCGAGGATGCGGCTGGCCATCCGCTCCGGGTGGAAGGGCTGCAGCGCCTCCACCTTCTCGCCGGTGCCGATGAACTTGATCGGCGCGCCGCTCACCTTGCGGATCGAGAGGGCGGCGCCACCGCGGGAGTCGCCGTCGAGCTTGGTGAGCACGGCGCCGGTGATGCCCACCTGCTCGTGGAAGGCCCGGGTGAGTTCGGCGGCCTCCTGGCCGATCATCGAATCCACCACCAGCAGCACCTCATCGGGCTGCACGGCCTCGCGGATCCGCACCATCTCCTCCATCATCGACGTGTCGATCTGGAGGCGGCCGGCGGTGTCCACCAGCACCGTGTCGAAGCCCTCGGCCCGGGCCTTGGCGATGCCGGCCGCGGCGATGTCCTCGGGCCTGGCCTCGGTGCCGAGGCTGAACACCTCCACGCCGATCTGCCGCCCCAGGGTCTGCAGCTGGTCGATGGCGGCGGGGCGGTAGACGTCCGCCCCCACCAGCAGCGCCTTGCGCCCCTGCTCCTTGAGGTGCAGGCCGAGCTTGGCGGTGGCGGTGGTCTTGCCGGCCCCCTGCAGGCCGGCCATCAGCACCACCGAGGGTTCCCCGGGCTTGCCGCCGGCCGCCAGGGGGGCGTTCTCGCCGCCCATGGTGTCCACCAGCTGCTCGTGCACCACCTGGATGAACTTCTGATCCGGGTTGATGCCGCGCACCACCTCGGTGCCGAGGGCCTTGCGGCGCACCTCGTCGACGAACTCCTTGACCACCGGCAGGCTCACATCGGCCTCCAGCAGGGCGCGGCGCACCTCCTTGAGGGCCCCCTCGATGTTGGTTTCCGAGATGGCGCCCTGGCCCCTCAGGTTCTTGACGGCGTCTTCAAACCGCTGGGAAAGCTCGTCGAACATGGCTGTGGGGCGTGCGCGCACGGGTGGGGCACGAGGCCCCGCGTGGCGCGATCGTAAAAAGTCGCCGTGCCGGGCTCAGCGGCTGGCGCGGAAGGCGGCCAGGTGCCAGGTCTGGCCGTCGCGGGCGAACACGTAGGTGTTGCGCCGCTCTCCCTCGGGGGTGGAGGCGATCAGCTTGCCGCCGGCGTCCTTGCGGGCGTCGCTGTAGCGGAGGGTCACCTCCGCCTCGATCCGCTGCGGCGTCTGGCTGGTGACGCTGAAGTTGCGCACCTCGGCCGTGACGGTTTCGTTCTCGCCGCGGCTGGCGTTCTGCCGCTGCTGGCTCTCGACGTTGCCCACCAGGGCGCTGCGGGCCAGCTGCGGCAGGGGGTGCTCCGGCGTGGCGCCTGCCAGCACGGCGGCCTTGGCGGCCAGCCAGGCCTCGAGCAGCGCCTGCAGCTGGTCGGCGTTGGGTTCCGCCACCGTGAGCGGCAGGCTCGGGCTCGCCGGCGCTGCGGGGGTGGGGGCGGCGGCTCCAGGGCTCGTCGCCGGCTTGGGGCCCTCCGGGGCGGCGGTTTCAGCCCCGCCCTGGGTGGTGCTCTCGGGGGCGGGCAGCACCGGGATCGGCTGGCCGCGCTCGGGCTTCGGCCGCAGGGCCAGCCAGCCACCGATGCCGACGCCCCCCAGGGTCACCGCCATCGCCAGGGGCAGGGCCCAGCTGGGCCGCTCGGCCAGCAGCTCAGCGGCCGACCCGCGCAGCTGGGCCCAGCGCTCGCCCAGCTGCAGGTCCGGCCAGGCCAGGCTCGGCCAGCGCAGGCCCAGATCCGGCCAGTCCTCCTCGTCCTGCTCCGGCTCCAGGGGATCGGCCAGGGCTCCGGGTTGGCTCGGCTCCACCAGGCCGCTGGCCAGGGGGTCTCCCGGCCACTGGGGCAGCGTGTCGAGGCTGTCCAGCGTTGTCGGGGCGCCGGCGGCTGCAGCCGCCGCGGTGTCCGGCGGGTGGAGCGGCGCGCTGCGGGCCCGCCGGCGGTCCTGCTGTTCCACGTAGACCTGAACGTCCCGGTCGGCGAACCAGGCCTCCAGGTCGGGATCGGCCTCAATGTCGCGGAAGCCGGGCAGCACCTCCCGCTCCAGCCAGTCGCGGCAGTAGGCGCAGAGGCCGGCCAGGGGCTCCTCCCCCTGCTCGGCCGCCCACTGGCGCAGTGCCGGGTCCGACCCCTGCTCGAACAGGGCCTGGGCCGGCTCGATCTGGCCCAGCAGCAGCTGCTGACAGGCCAGGAAGGGCTCCACCCCCGCCTGGCCGCTGGCCGCCAGGCGCTCGTAGGCGGCCTGCAGCCGCTCGGGCTTGCGCCGGGCGAAGCCGGAGGCCGTCAGGGCGATGCTCGCCAGGAAGTCCGCCAACGGCGAGCCGGCCTCGGCCCAGCGGCTGAACAGGTCCACCTGTTCCTGGGCCGTGAGGAACTGGCGGATCTGCTTGAAGAAGGGCTGGAATTCGCTGGCGGGGAAGGCCGTGTCGGCCTCGCCCTCCAGGCCGCCGCGGCGCCGCACCAGCTGCTCCAGCAGCTGCAGGCCCTCGTTGCGCTCCAGGCTGGCGGAGAGGTCGCGGCTGAGCAGGTCGAGCACCCGGTAGGGCAGCAGGGCATCAAGGGCCAGCTCCAGCCGGCGGCGCTGCTCCGGTTGCTGGCCCATGCGCTGCAGCAGCTGCAGTCCCTGCTGCAGCACGCGGGCGGCGGCCTCGTAGCGGCGCTGCTGGCGGTAGTCCTCGGCGGCGCCCTGGCAGGCCAGCCCCGCCAGCAGCGCCAGGTCGGCCTCGCGGCTGCTGCCCAGGGCCGGCGCCTGGGGCGGCTGCAGGCCGCGGCTGGCCTTCTCGAAGGCCTCCTGGGGCTGCCCCGCCTCCATCAGCAGCAGGAGGCCGCCCACCTCCTTGGAATTGGGGATCTCCAGGGCCGGGATCCCGGTCTGGGCACCGTCGCTGCCGGCTTCGCCCTCGGCGCTGAGGGCCGTCAGCTCGGCCTCATAGGCGCTGCGGCGCCGGTCGTCGCTGAGCAGGTCGGCGCTGCTGCGCAGCAGGTCGGCCCGGGCCTGGAGCGTCTCGTGGGTGAAGCCCTGGTCGGGGGCCCGGTCCAGGCGTTGCTGCAGGGCGCGGAGCACCGTCTGACCATCGGTGGCCGGGCTCACCCCCAGCAGGCGGAAATGGTCGATCGGCAGTTCCAAGCCGGGCCCTTCTCTGAGGCGTGACTGTAGGCAGGGTCAGCGGTTTTGACCGCCGCCGTGGCGGCTTTCGGTACCGCTTTCGGTGGCCGGACCCCGTACAGTCGGTCCCAGCATCAGGCTCCCGCGACAGGACGGCCGACATGACCCAGGCAGACATGAGCCAGGCCAAGACCAGTCAGGCCGACGCCAGCGCGGACGCGAGCGACGTTCTCGCGGCCAGCGGCGCCCCCGCCTGCTCCGGCGACGCGAGTGCCGTGGGCCTGCACGCCGAGCGCCTGCTCAACCTCTACCCCTCCACCCCCGCCACGGTGTCGCGGGAGGAGGGGCTACTCCTCTACCGCGACATGACCCTGGGTCGGCGCTTCGAGGACAAGTGCGCGGAGATGTACTACCGCGGCAAGATGTTCGGCTTCGTGCACCTCTACAACGGCCAGGAGGCCGTGAGCACGGGCGTCATCAAGGCGATGAAGATGCAGCATGACTGGTTCTGCAGCACCTACCGCGACCACGTGCACGCCCTCAGCTGCGGCGTGCCGGCCCGCGAGGTGATGAGCGAGCTGTTCGGCAAGGAGACCGGCTGCAGCAAGGGCCGCGGCGGCTCGATGCACCTCTTCTCCAAGGAACATCACCTGCTGGGGGGCTATGCCTTCATCGGCGAGGGCATCCCCGTGGCCCTCGGCGCCGCCTTTACCAGCCGCTACAAGCGCGACGCCCTCGGTGATGCCTCCAGCGACGCCGTCACGGCGGCCTTCTTCGGCGACGGCACCTGCAACATCGGCCAGTTCTATGAGTGCCTGAACATGGCGGCGCTGTGGAAGCTGCCGATCCTGTTCGTGGTCGAGAACAACAAGTGGGCCATCGGCATGGACCACAACCGCGCCACCAGTGATCCGGAGATCTGGCGCAAGGCGGCCGCCTTCGGCATGCATGGCGAAGAGGTGGACGGCATGGACGTGCTCGCCGTGCGCGGTGCCGCCCAGCGGGCCATCGAGCGGGCCCGCGCCGGCGAGGGCCCCACCGTGTTGGAGTGCCTCACCTACCGCTTCCGCGGCCACTCCCTGGCCGACCCCGACGAGCTGCGGGCCGAGGCGGAGAAGGAGTTCTGGGCCCAGCGCGACCCGATCAAGCGCCTCGGCGCCCACCTAATCGAGCACAGCCTGGCCACGGCCGAGGAGCTCAAGGCGATCGAGAAGGAGATCGACGCCGAGGTGGCCGACTGCGTGGAGTTCGCCCTCGCGGCCCCCGAGCCCAAGCCCGAGGAGCTCACCCGCTACATCTGGGCAGAAGACTGAACCGCCGGCTGCGGCCCCACCGCGGACCTCATAGCCCGTGCAGGCGGGCCTGCTCCGACGCCGCCCGGAACACCAGGCCGTGGCGCTCCACCAGGGGCGCCAGGTCGTCGTAGCCGCCGCCGATCATCGTGGCCACCGGGATGCCGCGTCGCAGGCAGGCATCGAGCACCAGGCGGTCGCGGTTGAGCAGCCCCTCGCTGCTCAGGGCCAGCCGCCCGAGGCGATCGCCGCGGTGGGGGTCCACGCCGGCGTTGTAGAGCACCAGCTCGGGGCGCTGCTGGTCCAGCAGGTCGGGCAGCACGTCCCCGACGGCCGCCAGGTAGGCCTGGTCCTCGAGGCCGTCGGCCAGGGGCAGATCGAGGTCGCTGCGCTGCTTGTGCAGGGGGAAGTTGCTGGCGCAGTGGGCTGAGAAGGTGAACACCCGCGGCTCCTCCGCGAAGATCGCCGCGGTGGCATCGCCCTGGTGCACGTCCAGGTCCACCACCATCAGGCGCTGCACGAGCCCCTCGGCCAGCAGCACCCGGGCCGTCACCGCCGCGTCGTTGAAGATGCAGAAGCCGCTGCCATGGTCGGGGAAGGCGTGGTGGGTGCCGCCGGCCAGGTGACAGGCCAGCCCATGGCGCAGGGCCAGCCGCGCCGTGAGCACCGTGCCCCCCACCGCCAGCCAGGTGCGCCGCACCAGGGGCGCGGTGGCCGGCAGGCCGATGCGGCGCTGCTCCGCGGCCGAGAGCTCGCCCCGGGCAAAGGCCTGGTGGTAGCGGTGCCCATGCACCAGCTCCAGCCAGCGCCTGGGGGCCGGCAGGGGCTGGTGCAACTGCGCGGCCGTGGCGAGGCCTTGCTGTCGCAGCTGATCGTGCAGCAGCCGGAACTTGGCCATCGGAAAGCGATGGCTGCTGGGCAAGGGTGCCGAGTAGGCCGGGTGGTAAACGAAGGGGGGCCTCACGGGGTGTGCCGGCGCACAGGGTTGAGGCTAGAGCCGCACCGTGAGTTCGCCGTTGTGCCTGGCCATCGCCTGGGCACGGCGGCGCAGCTGGTCGAGCAGGTGCTGGATCTCGGCCTGCTCGCACAGATCGCGACGCACGATCAGTGCCAGGCAGTCGTTGATGCCCGTTGGCCAGTCGAGCACGCTGAGGCCCTGGCTGAGATCCGTGGAGAGTGAATTGACGGGAATGGTGGCCAGGCTCTGGGTCACCCGGCCTTCCCAGTCATGGAATTGATAGGGATCCATGCTGATCGTGTCCTTCCACAGTCCCTTCTGGGCCAGGAGCTGTCCAAAGCGTGGATAGCACGCGAGATGGAGACCAAGCGAGGGATAGGTGATGAGATCGTTGGTGGAGAGTCCCGTCTCACCGGCCAGTGGATGGCTGGTTCCGCCCGCGATGTGCAGCGGCATGGTGGCGATCTCAAAGGCGATGACATGGGGATCCTCCTGGTCGGGCAGGTCGGCCTGGGTGCAGGAGATCCAGGCGTCGATGATCCTCTCCCGCAGCAGATGAAGCGGCCTCTCGATGCCGATGCGTCCAGGGGGGCCGCTGATCCAGGCCTCGGGAAGGTCCAGGAGAATGGCTTGCCCCGCCCAGTGGTCCGCATCCAGCCGCAGTCGCCTCGCTTTGAGAAATCGATACAGCTGATGCACATGTCTCTCCAGCCTGAGCAGCTGGGAGTGGGGCACCGTGTCCCACGCGTTCCCGCATTTCTTGAGCTTGATTCCCAGCCTGGCTGCGGCCTGCGTCGCGCGGCGTGAGATGGCGCTCTGGCTGCAGTGGCAGTGGTGCGCGGCCTGTTCCCCGGATCCAAACCAGATGAGAGAGTCGAGGGATTCCAGGGTGTCTGGCGCCAGCATGCCGTTCGAAATCCTGCATGCATCCTAGGGAGTGAAATCCGCGGATTGGTGCTAACGCCGGTATCGATGACTACGGAAGTCCGGAGTTTCGTGGCGCCGGCATGGCTGTGTCGTGCAAACGTCAATCGGCGCGATTCCGTTGGGTGCCTGTCTATGCTGCAGGCCATGCAAAGGGCGCAGCTCTTTGTCGCCTTTGCTACAGATTGGGCGGGATGAGTGAGGTCCTGAGGGTTCAGTCGACTCCGTTGGCGGCCCTGAATTCGCTGGCTGTGCTGACCTCCAGTGCGCGGGACTGTGGGTCCCGGGTGGCACCCTGTCTACCCGTCAGGGAGGCCTACCCCCTGGCCGATGGCCAGGACTATGCCCACAAGACGGCGTCCTTGCGGCTGGGTGGAGTTGGCGTTTCCGTCGGGCTGGGCTCGTCCTTCTTCTTTGAGGTGGACAACCACGAGGTCGTGACCCTGCTGCTGTCGTCCGGTGGCCGGGCCCGGGTGGAGCTGGACGGTGCGGTCTATGGCAACAGTCCGCAGCAGCCCGGGCTGTTCCTGCCCGGCGAGGCCTACCGCTGTGAACTGGCTGACGCCAATGGGTTGGTGGTGACGGCCCGGCCCGAGCGTCTGGCCGCCATGGCGCTGGTGATGGCGGAGGAAGTGGACGCCCCCACCCTGGACCTGGCTGTGCTGCAGCAGCCCCTCGAGCTGGGGCCCCTGTGTGGCCGCTCAGCCCACCTGCTGGATCTGCTGCGCAGGACCCTGTCGCTGCTGGATGGGCTCCAGGCCACCGCCAGGTGGCCGTCCCAGAGTCAGGGCCTGGAAGACCTGCTCTGCCGTCTGATCGCAGGGCTGCTGTTCCCGAGCCTGGTCGGGCCGGGACGCTGAACCAGGGTGTTGCTCCTCTGAACCGATGCAGACCGCAGGATCAGATCGACGACGGCATCCGGCGCGTCAGGTGCCGCAGCTTGCGCAGGGCCTTGAGTTCCACCTGGCGCACCCGCTCGCGCGACACATCCAGCAGCCGGCCGATCTCGGCGAGGGTGTGGCGCTCCTCGCCCTCCAGCCCGAAGCGCAGCTCCAGCACCTGGCGCTCCTGGTCGGTGAGGTAGGTGAGCCAACGGCCCAGCTGCTCCTGGTGGATGCTGCGCTCCACCTGGTCGAGGGGTTCGGCGCCGTTGTTGTCGGCGATCAGATCGCCCAGGAAGCTGCGGCCCTCCTCGCCGTTCACGGGGGCATCCAGGCTGGAGGTGGTGAGGGCCTGGCGCAGCAGGGCATCGAGCTCGTCGATGGGGATGTCCATCGCCTCGGCGATCTCGCGGCGGCTGGGCATGGCGCCGAGCTTGTGGGCCAGCTCCAGGCTCACCTTGCGGATGGTGCTCAGCCGCTCGGAGAGATGCACCGGCAGCCGGATCGTGCGCGACTGGCAAGCGATCGCCCGGGTCATGCTCTGGCGGATCCACCAGAAGGCATAGGTGGAGAATTTGTAGCCGCGGGTGGGATCGAACTTCTCCACGGCCCGCTCCAGCCCCAGGGAGCCCTCCTGAATCAGATCGAGCAACTCCAGGCCCTTGCCCTGGTATTTCTTGGCGACGCTCACCACCAGGCGAAGATTCGCCTTCATCATTCGTTGCTTGGAGCGGCGTCCGACCCGGATGGTTTTCTGCTCCTTCTCGCTGTAGTTGCCCTCGCCGCGTTGCTCTTCCACCAGGCGCATCATCGCCTGCACCTGGTTGCCGAGTTCGATCTCCTCGGAGGGGGTGAGCAGGGGGACGCGGCCGATGGTGGCGAGGTACCAACTGATCGGGTCACTGCTGCGGCGCCGCGTGCTGGAGCTGGCGGAGAGGCTGGAGGCCGTCATGAGTCCGCACCAGGGAAGATTAGGAAATCTCCTATGGATTGGCGCTGGCACGCTGTTGCTTCAACAACCCTTCAGCTTTTATTCCTAAAACCACATGCTTTGTGTTGAGACTCACGCTATAGCCTGCATCCGTGTGTCAGTGAATACCGAAGCCTTGCCTTTGGGGCCGGCGCTACTCGTCGGGCAAGGGCGTGGTGGCGTCGCTGGCGTGATGGCGGGCGCCGTGGGCCAGGACCGCGGCGATGGCCATCGGCGTGGCCCCTCCTGCCCCCTGGTCCCGGCTCGCCGCTAGGCCCGCCTGGGCGTGCTCCAGGGCCGCGGCGGCCAGCAGGGAGGCATCCGCGGGCCAGCCGGCCGCCAGGGCCAGGGCGCCCCGGCCGGCGGCGTAGCCCGCCAGCACGTCGCCCAGGCCGGCCCGGGCCGCCGCTGGACTGGCCTGGGCCAGTTGCCAGCGGCGACCATCGGGGGCCGCCACCACGCTGCGGGCCCCCTTGAGCAGCACGACCGCGCCGCTGCGCTGGGCGGCGGCAGGGGCCGCCTGCAGGGGAGGCAGCTCCGCGAGGTCGGGGAAAAGGCGCGCGAATTCACCGGCATGGGGGGTGAGCCAGGTGGCCCCGGCCCGCTGCTGCAGCCAGGACAGGGCCGTGTCGGCCCCCGCGCCTCCAACGGAGCCGCCGCCGGCTGCCAGCCGGTTGAGCCCGTCGGCATCGAGCACCAGCAGGCCCGGAAACGGCTGCAGCGCGGCCCAGAGGTGGGCCTCGCCGGCTGCAGGCTCCCCAGCTCCAGGCGCGGCGGCTGCCGGCCCGCTGCCTGGGCCGACGCCGGGGCCCAGCAGCAGCGCATCCAGCCGCTGCAGAGCACCGTCCAGCTGCGCGGGATCCAGGGCCGCCAGATCCAAGCCCCCCTGGCCGTTGCTGCCCAGGCTGGCGCTCACCACCACGTGGGGCTGGACCGCCCACAGCCCGGCGGCCACCGCCTCCGGCAGGCCCGCCCGCAGGCTGCCGCAGCCACTGGCGCTGGCCCCCAGCAGCGCCAGCTGGGCTGCCCCCCGATAGGCCGGGCTGCCCGCCAGCACCAGCAGCCGCCCCCGGCCGTACTTGGCCGCCTGCGGGTCCGGCCGGGGCCGGGGGGTCGTGGCGACGGCGGCGGCGCCCAGGGCGAGGGGCTGGTCGGCCGGCAGGGTCTGCAGCAGGGCGGCGGGCAGGCCCAGCTCGATCCGCTCCAGCCGGCCCACCCAGGCCAGGGCCGGGTCCTGGATCAGCCCCTGCTTGAGCAGGCCGATGCAGTAGGTGGTGTGGGCGCAGGCGGGCTGGTTCCCTGTGGGCCGGCCGCTGTCGGCGCAGAGCCCGGTGGGCACATCCACCGCCACCAGCCGCTGCGGCCGCTCCCGCTGCCGGGCCGCCAGCAGGGTCTCGATCGCCTCACCCGCCGGTCGCTCCTGGCCGATGCCCAGCAGGGCATCGATCCAGAGTTCGGGGCCGTTGGCATCGGGCGGCCGCTGCAGCCGCGGGATGCCCAGCCACTGGACGTGGCGCAGATGGCCGGCTGTGAGCGGCTTGTGGCGCTCGTAGGGGCTCCAGATCGCCGTGGCCACTCCGGCCAGGTGCAGTTCGCGGGCGATCACCAGGCCATCGCCGCCGTTGTGGCCGGGCCCCACCAGCACCAGGGCGCCGTGCCGGCGCAGCAGGCCAGCGTGCTGCTCCAGCAGGCGCCGGCCCACGGCCAGGGCCGCCTTCTCCATCAGGGCCTCCACGGGCAGGCCGGACGCGAACAGCTGCTCCTCCAGCGCCGCCATCTGGCGGGAGCTCACCAGCAGATGCTGGGCGTCGCGGCCGGGCCACGGCGGCGGTTGGAGCAGGGGGAGAGCGGGGTCGGGCATGGGCAGGCGGGGCCGCGGCGGCAGGACCGGGAGGGCTCGACCCGGGCCTGGGCGCTGGTCCGGGCCGTCGAGCCGTGGTGTGGAGGCGAGGTGTGGAGCCGGGGCGGGGACCAGGGGTCCGCAACCCGGCTCCATGATGGGGAGAAAGTCCGTCCTGTCCCCCCGGGGTCAGCACCCCGCCGCCGTTGGCCCGCTTCTCCGCCCCGCCGCTGCCCGCGCCCGCCGGCGTCTCCCCGGCTGCCACCCCGGCCGGCGCCGCGGCGATCGAGCGCCTGCGGGCCTGGCCGGGCGAGCACCGGGTGGTGGTGGGCCTCTCCGGCGGCGTGGACAGCTCGCTCACGGCGGCCCTGCTGGTGGAGGCCGGCTGGGCGGTGGAGGGGCTCACCCTCTGGCTGATGAGCGGCAAGGGCGCCTGCTGCGCCGAGGGCCTGGTGGATGCGGCCGCCATCTGCGAGCAGCTGGGGGTCCCCCACCACGTGGTGGATTTCCGCGAGCACTTCCAGCGTCAGATCGTCGACTTCCTGGTGGAGGGCTACGGCGCCGGGGTGACGCCCCTGCCCTGCTCCCGCTGCAACCGGGAGGTCAAGTTCGGCCCGATGCTGGGCTGGGCGGCCGAGGAGCGGGGCATCGAGCGCCTCGCCACCGGCCACTACGCCCGGGTGCGCCACGCCGACGCCGGTGATCCGTTGCCCGTGCCGGGAGATGGCCGCGGCCGGCACCAGCTGCTGCGGGGGCTCGACGCCCGCAAGGACCAGAGCTATTTCCTCTACGACCTGCCCCAGGCGGTGCTGGGCCGGCTGGTGTTCCCCCTGGGCGAACTCACCAAGCCAGACACCCGCGCCGAGGCGGAGCGCCACGGCCTGCGCACCGCCCAGAAGCCTGAGAGCCAGGACCTCTGCCTGGCGGACCACCACGGCTCCATGAAGGCCTTCCTCGATGCCTACCTGCCGCCTCGCCAGGGGGAGATCGTGCTCAGCGACGGCCGGGTGGTGGGCCAGCACGACGGCATCGAGCACTTCACGATCGGCCAGCGCAAGGGCCTCGGGGTGGCCTGGAGCGAGCCGCTGCACGTGGTGCGTCTCGATGGCGCCATGAACCGGGTGGTGGTGGCGCCCCGCGCCGAGGCCGCCCGTTCGACCTGCGTGGTGGGTGCGATCAACTGGGTGTCGATCGAGCCGCCCACCGCCCAGCTCGAGCTGGAGGTGCAGGTGCGCTACCGCAGCGGCCCCGAGCGCGCCCTGCTCACCCCCCTGCCCCCCACGGACGCCGACCATGCCGCCGAGCGTCCCCACCGCTGCCGGCTGGAGTTTGCCGAGCCCCAGTTCTCGATCACGCCGGGGCAGGCGGCCGTCTTCTATGCCGGCGAGGTGCTGCTCGGGGGGGGCTTGATTCAGGCCTGAGGCTGGCCCTCGGGCCTGGCATCGCAGCGCGCCGGCGGCCCCGAGAGCCAGCGCCGACCCGTGGGGTGTCTACCAGTGGGGATCCACGGCGATCTCCAGCAGGAGCCGGCCGCTGGGGCTGGCCGGCACCGTGGCGATGCAGGCGCGCACCAGCTGGCCGTTGACCTCGAGCTCGCAGGCGCCGCAGCTGCCCCCCAGGCAGCCGGTGGGGATGGCGTAGCCGGCCTCGGCGGCGGCCTGCAGCCAGTCCTGGCCGGGCTGCACCTGGCTGCGGCGCCCGTCCGGCCAGATCACCTCCAGGCTGTGCCGTTCCGGCATCGGCTGTTTTCCCCTCGATGGAGCCAGTCTCCGGTACCGGCCCGTGGGGCCGGCTCAGCCCAGCAGCGGCCCCAGATCCACATGGGCCTCGAAGGCATCGGCCAGGCGGTCGAGCAGCGCCTCCCGCTGGCGGCTGTGGTGCGGCACGGCTTCCGGCAGGGGGGAGAGGCCGCGGCGCTGCCGCAGCAGGTTCAGCCAGCGGCGCCGCCAGGGCCCGTCCTCGAACACGCCATGCAGGTAGGTGCCGGCCACCAGGCCGCCCCGCCCGCTGTCGGCGGGGCGCCACCAGCCCAGCGCGGCGTCGGCGGCGAGTGGCTGGCAGGGGGCTGCGTCGTCGAGGAGTTCGGTCGTGCCCCGGTGCAGCTCGAACCCCTCCAGCGGCAGGTCGCCCCCGTCCCCCGGTGGGGGCCAGAGCGCCCGGCTGCGGCGCTGGCGCAGGGCCTTGGTCGCCCCGAAGCGCGTGCGCAGGGGCAGCATCCCCAGGCCCGCCCGGCTGGTGGGGCCGCCCTCGCCCTCCAGGCCATCGGGATCCTCCAGCGCCACCCCCAGCATCTGCAGGCCGCCGCAGATCCCGAACACGTGGCCCCCCTCCGCCAGGTAGGCCTGCAGCTCGGCCGCCAGGCCGCTGGCCTGCAGCGCCGCCAGGTCCCGCAGGGTCTGCTTGCTGCCGGGCACGAGCACGGCATCGGGCTGGCCCAGGCGCTCGCCGGGACGGATCCAGCGCAGCTGCACGCTGGGCTCGGCCTCCAGGGGATCGAGGTCCGAGAAGTTACTGAGGGAGGGCAGCCGCAGCACGGCGATCTCCAGCTCCGCCTCGCCCTTGCGGCCGCGGCGCTCCAGCAGATCCAGGGAGTCCTCAGGCGGGAACAGCTCGTCGAGCCAGGGCATCACCCCCAGCACCGGCACGCCCGTGTGGCGCTCCAGCCAGTCGCGGCCGGCATCGAACAGCTCGCGGCGGCCGCGGAAGCGGTTGATCAGCAGGCCGCGGATCAGGGGCCGCTCCACCGGCCGCAGCAGCGCCAGGGTGCCCACCAGCTGCGCGAAGACGCCGCCGCGCTCGATGTCCGCCACCAGCAGACAGCGGGCCCGCAGGAACTGGGCCAGGCGCAGGTTGGTCAGGTCCCGCGCCTGCAGGTTCACCTCCACCGGACTGCCCGCCCCCTCCAGCACCAGACGCCCCTGGGGGTGGGCGGCCTGCAACTCCGCCAGCCCCGTGCGGATCGCCCGCCAGCCGGGCCGGAACCAGTCGCGGTAGTAGTGCTCGGCGCGGGCGCTGCCCACCGAGTGGCCCAGGTGGATCACCTCGCTGGTGGAATCACCCTGGGGCTTGAGCAGCACCGGGTTCATGGCCGCCACCGGCTCCAGGCCCGCCGCCCAGGCCTGCAGGGCCTGGCTGTAGGCCATCTCGCCGCCGGCCCCATCCACCCAGGCGTTGTTGCTCATGTTCTGCCCCTTGAACGGCAGGGGCGTCTCGCCGCGGCGGCGCAGCACCCGGCACAGGGCCGCCGTCATCAGCGATTTGCCGGCTCCGCTGCTGGTGCCGAGCACCATCAGCGGCGTGGGCCGGGGTGGGGGTGGTTCTGGGGGCAGGCCTGGGGTGACGGTCACAGGCGCGGCCGGCGGCGGCGCAGGCCGTGCAGCAGCCGTTCCCCCAGGCCCGCCCGGGGCAGCTCGCCCGGCCACTCACCCAGCAGCTGCCGGCCCATGGGGGTGAGCCGCACCCGCTCGGTGAGCCCCTGGCCATCGACCTCGCGGCGTAGCACCCCCAGGCGGATCAGCCAGATCAGGTGGTCCTCGGCGCGCTGGGGTGTGAGCGGCCGGAACCAGTAGCGACCGCGCTCGGGGTGGTCGCAGAGGCCGCCGCTGCTGATCGCCTCGACGGCCACCCGTTCGTAGAAGGCGCGCCGCAGGGGCAGGCAGCGCAGCGCCGAGGCGGCCCGGGCCAGGGAGCGGGGATCGGTGAGGCTGCCATCCATGGGCCGATTCTCCCGGACGGCTGACCCGGAGCGCGGCTGGCGTGAGGGCTGATCGCTGGCGCCGCGTGGGGCCTGGCTCATTGGTGCCGGGCCGCGATGGCCCAGGCCCGTGATGGCCCAGGATCGAAGCCCGTGGCTGCTCGGCCCCATCCAGGCCTCCCGCCCTATCCCCTCGCTGCCGGCCGTGCTGCTGCTCGCCTCCGCCTCCCCCGCCCGCCGCCGGCTGCTGGAGCAGGCGGCCATCCCCCACCGGGTGCGGGTGAGTGGCGTCGATGAGGAGGCCATCCAGGAGCCCGATCCCACCCGGCTGGTGCAGCGGCTGGCCCAGGCCAAGGCGGCGGTGGTGGCCGATCTGGAGCGCCAGGAGGCGGCGGGCCAGGGCCCCGGGGTGCCCGACACCGCCGCCGGCATGCCCGTGCTCGGCTGCGACTCGGTGCTGGTGTTCGAGGGGGAGGTGTTCGGCAAACCCCGCGACCCGGACGAGGCCATGGCGCGCTGGCGCCGCATGGCCGGGTCCTGGGGGGAGCTGCACACCGGCCACTGTCTGATGGGCCCAGGGGCAGGCCAGGCTGCGCTCCTGGCCACGGTCACCACCCTGGTGCAGTTCGCGCCGCTCAGCCCGGCCGAGATCGCGGCCTATGTGGCCACGGGGGAGCCGCTGCACTGCGCCGGTGGCTTTGCCCTGGAGAGGATCGGCGGCCTCACGGTGGAGCGGATCGAGGGCTGCTTCAGCAATGTGATCGGCCTGAGCCTGCCGCTGCTGCGGCGCTGGCTGCAGCCCCTCGGCTGAAGCCAGCGGGCCATCGGCCTCAGCGGAACAGGTTGTTGAACAGATCCTGGAGGAACTGGTTGGTGGGGGTCTGACTCCAGGGAAGGGGGCGCTGGTTCGCGCCGGTGCCGTAGCCGTAGTCGTAGGTGGGCTGGGTCATGAGCTGCAGATCAGCCCAGCGGAAGATCAGATCGTTGCCGCGGCTGTAGAACTGGGCCGGCCAGACATTGGCGGCGTCATTGAGCACCAGCTGGCCCTGGCGGTTGCGGAAGGCATAGCGGCGGCCGTCGCTGAGTTCCACCACGTAGGCGGTGCCATCGGACATGGTGCGCTGGCGCAGTCCACACGTACCCCGGAACAATGGCTGGCCCCGCTGGCTCAGCTCGCAGCGGCTGAGTTGCTGGCCTGGGAGCGTGTTACCGCCATTCCAGTTGTTGGTGCCGTTGTTCCAGCTGCCGTTGCTCCAGTTCCCATTGTTCCAGCTTCCGTTATTCGACGATCCGTTATTCCAGCTTCCATTGGTTGAGGACCCGTTGTTCCAGGTGGTGTTGCCATGGCTCCAGGCGTTGCCGTTCCAGTTGCTGCCGAACAGCTGGCGGCTCAGGCGGTAGCTCACGTTGCGCCGCTTCCAGCCGTCATCCCAGCAGACCTGGCGCTGCAGTTCGCACAGTTCGCCGCTGCTGAAGCTCAGCTGGTTGGGCCAGGGGCGACCGGAGAGCTGGCGGCGCAGGTCCTGTTCGGCGCGCCAGCCGAATCGGCTGCGGGTTTGAAAATAAGAGATCCCATTTTTGTCGTAGCAGATCTTGCTGCCCCGATCACAGATCACGCCATTGTGTGGAAAAGAGAGGCCCTGGTCCTCGGCCTGGGCGGGGGCTGCGGCGGCCAGGGGCAGGGCGACAGCGCCAGCAGCCATCCTGCGCAGCAGACGGGGCCATTGATGCAGGGCGGGGAAGGCCATGGTGGTCTCCAGTGGGATGCCGGCAACCTAAACAGCATCGGTGCGGCAGATGCATCCCGATTCCATCTGTCGACTGCGCAGGGATGACCAACTCTTTCTGAGCGGGCGTGCTGGGCGTGGACTGGCGGTGGCTGGCCATGAAAAAGCCCCCGCTGGTGGCGGGGGCCGTTGTGGATGATCCCAGTCCGTTGGGCTGGGAACCGGCCTGGATCAGTCCAGGTCGGGCATGGCCAGGGTGGGCTCGGCCTTGCGGTCGATGCCCTTCTCGAAGCCAGCGGCGGCAGCGCGGGCGCGGCCGGCATGCCAGAGGTGGCCCACCAGGAAGAAGAAGGCGAGCACGAACTGCGTGGACGCCAGCCATTGGCGGATGTTCACGAAGTTCACCGAGTTGGGCTCGGTGATGATGCCGCCCACGGAGTTGAGGGAGGCGTTGGGGGCGTGGGTCATGTAGTCAGCCGCGCGGCGCACTTGCCAGGGCTGAATGTCGTTCTGGAGCTTGTCGAGGCTCAGACCGTTGGGACCACGCAGGGGCTCCAGCCAGGGACCACGGAAGTCCCAGAAGCGCATGGTTTCACCACCGAAGATGATCTCGCCTGTGGGGGAGCGCATCAGGTACTTGCCCAGACCGGTGGGGCCCATGGCCGAACCGATGTTGGCGCCGAGGCGCTGGTCACGCACCAGGAAGGTGAAGCTCTGGGCCTGGGAGGACTCGGCGTTGGTGGGGCCGTAGAACTCAGAAGGATAGGCGGTGTTGTTGAACCAGATGTAGGCCGAGGCGATGAAGCTCATGAAGCTCAGGGCGCCCAGGCTGTAGCTCAGGTAGGCCTCACCGTTCCAGATGAAGGCACGACGCACCCAGCCGAAGGGCTTGGTGATCACGTGCCAGATGCCACCGAAGATCAGGGTCAGACCCAGCCAGATGTGGCCGCCGATGATGTCTTCCATCGAGTTCACCCCGATGATCCAGCCCTCGCCACCGAAGGGGGCCCGGGTGAGATAACCGAAGATCACACCGGGATCGAGGGTGGGGTTGGTGATCAGGCGAACGTCGCCGCCACCGGGGGCCCAGGTGTCATAGACACCGCCAAAGAACATGGCCTTGAACACCAGCAGCAGCGCACCCACACCCAGCAGGATCAGGTGGTAGCCAATGATGTTGGTCATCTGGTTCTTATCGCGCCAATCCTGCGAGAAGAAGGCGGAGTAGTTCTCCAGAATCTCGGGGCCGCGGATGGCGTGATACAGACCGCCCACGCCGAGCACGGCGGAGCTGATCAGGTGCAGCACACCCACCACGAAGAAGGGGTAGAGGTCGGTGACCTCACCGCCGGGACCCACGCCGTAGCCGAGGGTGGCCACGTGGGGGAACAGGATCAGGCCCTGTTCGTACATGGGCTTGTCGAAGGTGAAGTGGCTCACCTCGAACAGCATCATGGCGCCGGCCCAGAACACCATCAGGCCAGCGTGGGCCACGTGGGCGCCGAGCAGGCGGCCGGAGAGGTTGATCAGACGGGCGTTACCCGACCACCAGGCATAGCCGGTGGAGTCGAGATCCTTCCCGCCGATCCCGGAGAGGGAGGGATTAGAGAGCGTTACCACGGGGCAGAACCTCTTCAGGGAAGACGAAGTTTTCGTGCGGCTGGTCAGCCGGCGCCATCCAGGCGCGCAGACCTTCATTCAGCAGAATGTTCTTGGTGTAGAAGGTCTCGAACTCGGGGTCCTCAGCGGCGCGGATCTCCTGCGACACGAAGTCGTAGGCACGCAGGTTGAGGGCCAGGCCGATGATGCCGATGCTGCTGGTCCACAGACCCATCACCGGCACGAACAGCATGAAGAAGTGCAGCCAGCGCTTGTTGGAGAACGCGATCCCGAAGATCTGGCTCCAGAAGCGGTTGGCGGTGACCATCGA